>JAUIIG010000001.1 GCA_030431875.1 Alphaproteobacteria bacterium | reverse complement strand
CGCATCGCCTACGAACGCCTGCTGCTCGACCTGGTCAACGGCGACCAGACGCTGTTCGTCCGCCGCGACGAGGTGGAAGCACAGTGGAAGTGGATCGACGCCATCCGCGCCGGCTGGGAAGCGGAAGGCAAGGAGCCCAAGACCTACAGCGCGGGCAGCTGGGGACCGAGCGCCGCCATCGCCCTGGCCGAACGCGACGGAGTGAGCTGGCATGAGTAACCTGCATCCGACCATCGCCAGCGTGACCCAGCGGGTGATCGATCGCTCGCGCGATAGCCGCAACGCCTATCTCGACCTGATCAAGCGCGAGGCGGACAACCAGCCGGAGCGCAGCCAGGTCTCCTGCTCCAACCTCGCCCACGCCTTCGCCGGGGCGCAGGAAGACCAGGAGGCACTGAAAACCAATGCCGGCCCGAACATCGGGATCGTCAGTGCCTACAACGACATGCTGTCGGCGCATCAGCCCTATGGCCGCTATCCGGAACGGCTGAAGATCTATGCCCGCGAAGTCGGCGCCACGGCACAGGTCGCTGGTGGCACGCCAGCCATGTGTGACGGGGTGACGCAGGGCGAGACGGGCATGGAGCTGAGCCTGTTCAGCCGCGATGTCATCGCACTGTCGACCGGCGTTGCCCTGTCTCACGCCATGTATGACGGCATGCTGCTGCTGGGCATCTGCGACAAGATCGTTCCAGGCCTGCTGATGGGCGCCCTGCGCTTCGGCCACCTGCCTGCGGTCTTCGTTCCCAGCGGGCCGATGCCGTCTGGCGTGTCCAACAAGGAGAAGCAGCGCGTGCGCCAGCTCTATGCCGAGGGCAAGGCAACGCGGCAGGAACTGCTCGACAGCGAGTTGGGCTCATACCACTCACCCGGCACCTGCACCTTCTACGGCACGGCCAATTCCAACCAGATGATGATGGAGATGATGGGCCTGCACGTGCCCGGCGCGGCCTTCATCCAGCCCGGCACCAAGCTGCGGCAGGCCTTTGACCGCGCCGCCGTTCACCGCGTCACCGCCATGGGCAAGCACGGCAAAGACTATCGCCCGCTGGGCGAGATCGTGGACGAGAAGGCGGTGATCAACGCCGCCATCGGCCTGCTCGCCACGGGCGGCTCCACCAACCACGCGATCCACATCCCTGCCTTCGCCCGCGCGGCAGGCGTGCAGATCGACTGGACCGACCTCTCCGAACTCTCCAGCGTCGTGCCGCTGCTGGCGCGCGTCTATCCCAATGGCTCGGGCGACGTGAACCACTTCCACGATGCAGGCGGCATGGGCTACGTGATCGGCGAACTGCTCGATGCCGGGCTTGCACACGGCGACGTGATTGGCGTTGCCGAGGAACGCGGGCTGGCTGGCTATGGCCGCGAGCCCTGGCTCGACGAAGACCGGCTCGACTGGCGCGATATCGACGGCAGCGGCGATACCGAGATGCTGCGACCGGCGAGCGATCCGTTCCAGCCCGACGGCGGCATGAAGCTGGTCACCGGCAACCTCGGTCGCGCCTGCTTCAAGTCTTCCGCCGTCGACAAGAGCCGCTGGACCGTCGAAGCTCCCTGCCGCGTCTTCGATGACCAGCATGACGTTATCGAAGCCTTCAAGGCTGGCGAACTCGATCGCGACGTGGTCGTGGTCATGCGCTTCCAGGGCCCGCGTGCCAACGGCATGCCCGAACTGCACAGCCTGACCCCGCCGCTCGGCGTCTTGCAGGATCGCGGTTACAAGGTTGCGCTGGTCACCGATGGCCGCATGTCGGGAGCATCGGGCAAGGTGCCTGCCGCGATCCACTGCTCGCCCGAGGCGCTCGGCGGCGGGCCGCTCGCCCGCTTGCAGGATGGCGACGTGGTGCGGCTTTGCGCCGAGACCGGCGAGCTTTCGACCACGGCGGACCTGTCCGAACGCACGCCCGCACCCGATCCGGCACCCGACATGGGCACGGGCCGCGAGATGTTCGCCATGTTCCGTCACCTGGCCGACGAAGCAGAAAAGGGCGGCAGCGCCATGCTGGCGAGCGCAGGCCTGTAATGGAGCTGGTCGCAGTCGATATCGGCGGCACCCATGCCCGCTTTGCCATCGCCACGCGCGCCGCTGACGGCACGATCACCATGGACGAGCCCGTCACCCTGCACACCGAGGATCACGCCAGCTTCCAGACCGCCTGGGAAGACTACCGCGAGCGCAAGGGCGGCAGCCTGCCCCCGCGCGTCGCCATGGCCATTGCCGGGCCAGTTGGCGGAGAGGTCATCCGCTTCACCAACAACCCGTGGATCATCCGTCCGGCGCTAGTGAAGGAGAAGCTCGGGGTCGACAGCTACACGCTGGTCAACGACTTCGAAGCCGTCGCCCATGCCGTGGCGCGTGCGGGCGAGGACGAGTTCCTCCACCTTGCCGGTCCACAAACGCCCCTGCCGGCGACAGGCCGCCTCACCGTGATGGGGCCGGGCACCGGGCTCGGCGTGGCCCACCTCTATCGTGAGGCTTCGGGCGAATACCGCGTGTCGGCCACCGAAGGCGGGCATATCGACTTCGCCCCGCTGGACTCGATCGAGGACGCCATCCTCGCTCGCCTGCGCAAGCGGCACACCCGCGTCTCCGTCGAGCGCGTGGTTGCGGGTCCGGCCATCGTCGACATCCACGAAACGCTCGCCGCGATGGAGCACAAGAACGTGCCCGAACTCGACGACGTGGCAGTTTGGACCAAGGGCATGAGCGGCGAAGACAGCCTCGCCGCCGCAGCGGTCGACCGCTTCTGCCTGTCCCTCGGCTCGGTGGCCGGCGATCTCGCACTGGCGCAGGGCGCGGCGGGCGTCGTCATCGCAGGCGGCCTTGGCTACCGCCTGCGCGATCACTTGCCCAAGTCGGGCTTCGCCTCGCGATTCTGCGCCAAGGGACGTTTTGCCGGACTCATGGAAAAGCTGCCGGTAAAGCTTATCACCCATCCGCAACCGGGCCTGTTCGGCGCGGCTGCCGCCTATTGCCAGCAATACGGAGACCAGTGATGCTCTATGCCATCGAAGACGTGATGCAGACCGCGCCGGTGATCCCGGTGCTGGTGGTGGACGATATCGGGCATGCCCGCGAAGTGGCCGAAGCGCTGGTCGAGGGCGGTCTCAAGGTGCTCGAAGTTACCCTGCGAACCGAAGACGCGCTTGAGGCGATCAAGCGCATGAACCTCGTCCCCGGTGCCATCGTCGGTGCAGGCACCGTCACCAATCCGAAGCAGTTGCACGCCGCACTCGATGTCGGCAGCGAGTTCATCGTCTCGCCCGGCCTGACACAGCCGCTCGGCGAAGCGGCGGTGAAATCCGAAATACCCTTCCTCCCCGGCACCGCGACGGCAGGCGATATCATGCGCGGCCTCGACCTCGGCCTCACCCACTTCAAGTTTTTCCCGGCGATGGCCGCAGGCGGCATTCCCGCGCTGAAGGCGCTCGCCGCGCCGTTCTACCAGTGCAGGTTCTGCCCCACCGGCGGGATCAGCGAAGCTACTGCGCCCGACTGGCTCGCCCTGCCCTTCGTCCATTGCGTGGGCGGATCGTGGGTCGCGCCCAAGGGCGCCTCTCCCGAAGAGATTACCGCCCTGGCCCGCGCCGCAAGCGGCATGGCTGCCAAGTGACGAGTTACGCTGCCCTCTCGCAGCGCCTGCAGGACCTGCATGGCCGCACCGCCGAAACCCCGCTGTTCAACCCTGTTTTCCAGTTGGCGCACAACCTGTCGCGCGAGCTGGAGAGCGGCGAAATCACCCTCGACGATATCGAGGCGCTGATTGCCGAGCTCGAAGTGGCGGCGCTGGGCGAGCGTGCGGCCAAGCTGGAACACATGGTTGCCCCCATCGGCACCGACGCCAATGCCGCGGCACTGGCCGAGACGCTGGAAACGGGCGACTTCGCTGCATTTCGCCAGCGCTGGGAGCGTCCGCAACTGCACGCGGTCTTTACCGCGCACCCCACCTTCCTGCTGACGCCCGCCCAGTCCGATGCCGTGGCGCGGCAGGCCTCGGGCGGCGCACCGGTCGACGAAAGCTGTGTCGGCGGCGAACGCCCGCAAGTCACGCTCGCCTACGAACACCAGCGCGCCATGCGCGCTATCGGCAATGCGCAGGAGGCCCGCAGCCAGATCGTCGCGCAATTGCTCAGCCATGCGCGCGACCACTGGCCAGACAGCTGGACCGAGCTCGAGCCGCTGCCGTTCCGCTTCGCCTCCTGGGTCGGCTACGACATGGACGGGCGGACCGACATCACCTGGTCCAACTCGATCGGCTTCCGCCTGTCGGAGAAGGCCGAGCGATTGGCGCGGTATGTCGCCACGCTGGCAGGGATCGACGCCGATCACCCTTTGCTCGCCGAACTGCGTCCTGCTGCCACCTACGCGGAGGAACGCGCGCAAGACTTTGCCGCCGATCTGTCCGATCCCGCAGCACTGTCCGTCGCCGCCAACCGCCTGACGGCAAGCGATCCGCGCAAGCTGCTCAGCCTCTCGCGCTACATCGACGCGCTGGAAGCCGAGGCGAAGGACTGCGACGATGGCGACCGCGCCGTCGCACTCAAGACGCTGGCTTCTGCCATGCGCGCCGACGGGCTTGGCATGGGCTGGATCCACTTCCGCGTGAACGCCAAGCAGCTGCACAATGCCATCCGCCGCCGCATCGACCCGGAAGGTAACCTCGACCTCGCCAGCAAGGGCGCGGTGGTGCACCTCAACCGCGCGATCAGCGGATTGCAGCCGCGCCGCAGCAACTTTGGCGCGCTGGCGATCGAGGCCAGCACGGCCATCCGCCAGTTCCTCGCCATGGCGCAGATCCTGGCCCACATCGACGCCGACGCGCCGATCCGCATGCTGATCGCGGAATGCGAGGAGCCCGCCACGGTCCTCGCCGCACTCTACTTCGCCAAGCTGTTCGGGATAGACGACAAGGTCGACGTCTCCCCGCTGTTCGAGACCGAGAGCGCGCTGGAACACGGTGGCCGCTTTCTCGACGAATTGCTCGCCGAGCCGGTGTATCAGGACTACGCCAAGAAGCGCGGCCGCGTGGCGATCCAGACCGGCTTCTCCGACGCGGGCCGTTTCGTGGGCCAGATCCCCGCCAGCCTCGCCATCGAACGCCTGCAAGGCCGCTTGGCGGAAGCGATGGCGGCCAACGGCATGACCGATGTCGCTGCGCTGATCTTCAACACCCACGGCGAATCCATGGGACGCGGCGCGCATCCCACCAAGATGGCCGACCGGCTCGACTGGGCGCTCAGCCCGTGGTCGAAGCGGCGCTTTGCCCGTGCGGGCATCACGCTGGAGCCCGAAGTCAGCTTCCAGGGCGGTGACGGCTACCTGTGGTTCTCCACCCCCGAACTTGCGCGCGCCATGCTGACGCGCATCGCCGTGCTGCGCCCGGCCGAGACCGACTTGGACGTACCGAAGGACCAGTTCTACGTCCGCACAGACCTTAGTCTCGACTTCTACCGCGCAGTGAAGGATCACCAGCGCGAACACCTCGAAAGCCGCACTTACAGCCGCGCGATCACCGCTTTCGGGCTGGGCCTGCTCAACGCCACCGGCAGCCGCGTCTCGCGCCGCCAGAGCGACCTTTCCGCCGACCGCGAAATGAGCCTGCGGCAGATCCGTGCCATCCCGCACAACGCGATCCTGCAGCAGCTGGGCTACCCGGTGAACGTCATCGCCGGCCTGGGCCATGCGGCAGAAGGCAAGTACGAGGAAATTGGCGCCCTACTCACCGAAAGCGCGCGCGGGCGCGAGCTGGTGCGACTGGTGCGTGCGGCCAATGCGCTCGCCAGCGTCAAGACTGTCGCCGCCTATGGCGAGTTGTTCAACTCTGCTTACTGGGCCAGCCGCCCCTATCGCGGCACCGAAGCGCACCTGACCGAAGCCTGCGAGGCCCTGAGCGAGTACCTTGTGAAGGATGACCGCGTCGGCGTCTTCCGGCGCCTCGCCAGCCGCCTGCGCGTCGATGCGATGAAGCTGCACCGCTTGCTCGCTTTCGTCCCCAACGAAGCGCCCGACGACAGCCGCGAGGACAAGCGGCGCATGATCGGTGTACTGCAGGCGCTGCGCATCGCGCTGTTCCAGGCCATGTTCATTCGCGCCGTCAGCGTCCCGGCCTTCAGCCGCGCCAACGACGTGTCGCGCGACGACGTGCTGGAAATGGTCTTCACCTTGCGGATCGACGAGGCGCTGGCGCAGTTGCGGCGCGCCTATCCCACGCAATTCCCGCGCATCGACCGCTTTGACTTGACCGAACCCACCGACTGGCCCGACGGCAGCGACGAGGGTTACGAGGCCATCCACCGCGACTTCATCGACCCGATCGAGCGCGCCTATGGGCTGTCGCTGCGCGTCACCACGGCCATTGCCAACGTCTTCGGGGCGCATGGTTAACCGGCGTTAGGCAGCGTTCCAAAATTGGACGCGGTGCCCGTGCGCAGTAGCACTGGCGGGCATTTTGGCGCATGGTGCATTTCATGAACATGGGCATGAAACTGATCGCTGGCCTGTCGATGGCCGTTGCGGCACTCGCGGGCGGCGCCATGGCTTTCGGCCAGAGCGACGACGACACCGGCCTGATCGCGCAGGGTTCTGCCGCGGTCGACGATGCCATCGAATTCGTTTCCAACGAGGTCGTTCAGGACACCCCGGCATACGATCCGGACGATCCCTTCGTCATCAAGCGTATCCTGCCCATCGAAGGCCCGATCCGCTACGGCGAATGGCACTGGGACGACGAGGGCGTTCCCGATGGCCCGCTGGTGATGACCGTGGACCTGCAAGCGCGCGTCATTTCGGTGTTCCGAAATGGCTACGAAATCGGCGCGGCGGCGGCCCTGCTCGGCACGCCCGAGCACCCGACGCCCACCGGCACCTTCCCGATCCTGACCAAGGAACGGGACAACGTTTCAGAACAGTACAACAATGCGCCCATGCCGTGGACGCTGCGGCTGACCTGGGACGGCGTCGCGGTACACGGCGGCTCCACCGTCGAGCGCGGCTATGCCAGCCACGGCTGCATCTCGGTACCCGACGAATTCGCCTCGCGCCTGTTCGACGAAGCCGAGATCGGCGACGTGGTGATTATTACCGACGGCGTGATGACGGGCGTTGGCGGCAGCCTGCGGACCGATACCTAACCCGTCCGGCGCGGCGGTTCGGGCGTCAATACCCAGCGTCCTCCCTGCACCTTCGCCAGTATCCCAGCGACATTTCCACCCTCGCCCTGCTCCAGCCGGGCGAGCAATCGCGCAACGTCCCCGCCGCGAGGCCTACCGCCCATTTCCTGCATCGCCTTGGCCAGCAGCCGCCGGTTCATTTCGCGTGAGGATCCGGGTCTAAGCACAAAGCCATCTTCAGTCTGCGCCACCATTTGCGGCCACAGCAGCCGGGCATACTCCTGCAAGGCCTCGTAAGCTTCTGCGAGATTGCTGGCGGACTGCGCCAGCGCTGACCGGTCCAGCCAGTCGCAGTCGGCCAAGGCCTGCCGCATACGTACCCGATCAAAGTGGGGATCGGCATTGCTGGGATCGCCGGCGACGACTTGTCCGGCTTGTGCAACGACAGCGGCCAGTTCGGCACGTGATAAGTCCAGCAAGGGGCGGACAATCGTGAATTGCAGGTCGTCGTGCCATTGCGACGCGCGCACGCCAGCCAGTCCGGCGACACCGCTTCCCCGATTGAGGCGCATCAGCAGTGTTTCTGCCTGGTCATCGACATGGTGGGCAGTGGCGACGGCGGCGAGGTCACGCCGCTTTGCCCATTGGGCGAGCGCCCGGTAACGCGCCTCGCGTGCCTTGGCTTGCAAGTTGCCCTCGCCGACCTCCACGCTCAGCATCTCACACGGCACCCCGAGTTCCGCACAGGCCGCGACAACCAAGGCACACTCGTCCTTGGCTTCGGGACGCAGGCCGTGGTCGACGGTCGCCACCTCGAACCCACCGGGAATCGCTGCCTGCGCCAGCAGCAACATGGCCATGGAGTCCGGCCCGCCGCTGACGGCGAGGCCGATCTTCGCGCCTTCAGGGTTCAGCCGGTCGAGCGCCGCCTTGAAGCGCGCGACCAGCGCCGGATCAATTGCAGTCGACGCGGCCACTCAAGCCTTCGTACTGGCCCAGCATCTCGCCAGCCGCCAGCGCCGGGTATTCCTCGCCGAACACCGACAGGGCGATGCAGGCGCGGCGGGTATCGCCCAGTTCGATCATCGATTCCGCGAGATAGAGCAGGCTGTGCGGCGCGCGGGCACCGGCAGGATCGGCCTGGTAGTTCTCGAGGAAGTGAGTGGCTGCGGAGCGCGGGTTGCCATCGTCGAGGAAGGCGCGGCCCAGCAGGTTGCGGCCATAGGTAGTGCGCCAATGGTCGGGATAGGCATCCACGAACAGCGCCAGCTGCTGCTGCGCTTCGGGATAGAAACCGGCATCCCACAGGCGGAAACCGTAGACGTATTCGTCGTCGCCTTCGTCGCCCGTGGCAGGCTTGGCGATGGCCTGCACGGCGGCAAGTCGCTCGTCACTGGGGCCGGCGGCCTCCGCCTCGTCTTCAACTGCGATTTCGACCGTGTCTTCACCCGGCGCCTCGATCACACCGGAGGCATTGGCGCCGGTTTCGGTGGCAGCCGTAGTAACGGCCTCTTCGGGCATGGCACTGGCGCGACCCTCAAGCTCGATCACGCGCATCTCCAGCGACGCCAGCGCGTTCTCGTTGACTTCGGTCGCGGCAGTCAGGCGGGCCAGCTGCTGCTCGATGGCGTCGAGCCGCGCGAGCACGTCAGTGAGTGCCGAGGTGGCAGCCTGCGGGTTGGCGTTGCCGGTATTGCCGGTCTGCGGGGTGATTTCCGGTTCGAAGAAGCGCTCGTCACCGCCGGGGAAGACCACCCGCTGCAGGGCGTTGATCTCGCGCTCGATCCGTTCGAGGCGCGAATCCACCTGGGCGGCGGCGGGCACGGGAACGGCCACGGCCACCAGTCCGGCGAAAATCGCCGCGCGACCTATTGCAAAGGGGGTGATCGACCGGGCTTTCATCGCCAGCTTTCTCCTCAAAAAACGCTGTGCAAATGGCTGCACACACAGGGACACCCTGCCATTGCGAGGCAAGATAGCCGATTAACCAAAAGGGGAAACCGCCAAATGTCCGGTATTCCCCGAAAGAACGCAGGTTTTTCGCCGGGTCAAACCGGCGGCGAGACCGGGTTCTCGGCAGGTTCTGCCGGTTCGGCGCGGGGCGGAGCCGTGCCAGCCGGGCTCGGCTCGGGCGTCGGCGCAGGGGTCGCGGTCGTCGTGGGCCTGTGCGCCGGTGTCGCTGCAGGCGTCGCCGTGGCTGTCGGTGCAGAGGACGGCGTGGCAGTCGGACGCGGTGCCGGTGCCCGCGTCGGCGCAGCAGCCGGTGACTCTTCAGCCACGACAGGCCCGCCAGTGCCTCGGCCAAAGCCGATCACCTCGCCACCGCTCGGTCGGGCGAGCAGGGCCTCGGCGGAAATCGCCACGTCCTGCAGCGTCTCCGGATCGTTGGAGAGCTTGCGCACCGGGCTGCCGCCGACAGTGATGGTCAGCAGGTCAGGGCGACCGGTGATGATCTGCGGGGCTACGGCATCGGCGGGGATCGTGAAGCTGTCACCCTGCCGCATGGTGCCTTCCTGCAGCACGCGGCCATCGGCCTCGTAAAAGCGCACCCAGGTTTCGCCCTGCGCGGTGAAGACCACGGCGCCGCTGGCGTCGACCGGTGCAGCGGCCTCGGTATCTTCCGCTCCGGCTTCTGCCACTGCTGCGACTTCTTCCTGCTCCTGCTGCTCGATCAGCGAGGGCATTTCGGCGGCAGGCGAGAACAGCGCGCGGGCGGCGAAGAAAATGCCCACCAGCAGCACGACGATGGCGAAGAGCGAGAACCACAGCAGTCCGCCGCCTGGCGAACGTGCCGGATCGCCCGGTTCGAAGGTGCGGCGGGCGGGTGAATAATCCTGTTCGGTCGCCGCCTCGTCCATCTCTGCGCGCACCATGGCGGCAACATCGCCCTGGTCGAGGCCCACGGCCTTGGCAAAGGTCTTCGCAAAACCGACAGCATAGGTGCGTCCCGCAAGATCAGCGAAATTGCCCTGCTCGATCAGTTCGAGGCTGTTGCGCGAAATGCGGGTTTCAGCCGCCAGCTGGTCCAGCGTCAGGCCCTTCTTCTCACGCGCGGCGCGCAGCTGCGGGCCGACACCCGGAGGCGGCGGAGGCGCCTCGGCGGCTTCGTTTACATCAATATCGTCTTCAGAATCGGTCATGACCGCTCCAGCTGGGGGCGCTGGGAAATGTGCGAACCCTATGTGACAATTGAAATCGCCTGCCTAGTGCCGAGTCAAGCAATTCCGCCGTTTTTGGCGCGCTATTCCACTTCGATGCCGCGCTCTTCGGCCCATGCCTGCAAGGCAGCGCGCATATCGGGCGGCGGCGATGCCAGCCAGCCGCTCATGGCCTGGCCGATTTCGCGGGTGTCGACCTTGCGCACCAGCTCCTTGATCGGGCCGACAGCGGCCGGTGTGATCGACAGTCGGCGGATGCCGAGACCGAGCAGCGCCAATGCCTCCAACCGGCGACCGCCCATCTCGCCGCAGACCCCCAGCTTGACCGGGTGGCCGACGCAGGTCTGCACGACACGGCGCAGGAACCGCAGGATCGACGGGCTGACCCAGTCATAGCGTTCCGCCAGCATCGGGTTGGCACGGTCCGCCGCGAACAGGAACTGCGTCAGGTCGTTGGTGCCGATCGAGATGAAGCTGAGGCGCGGCAGCAGCAGGTCGAGCGTTTCGGCCAGCGAGGGCACTTCCAGCATGACGCCGAAATTGATCGCGCTGGGCAGCTGGTGCTTGCGCTTCTTGAGGTAGGCGAGTTGCTGGTCGAACACCTCTTTCGCGGCGTCGAATTCCCACGGTTCGGAAACCATCGGGAACATCACGTTGAGCTCGCGACCCGCAGCCCCTTCCAGCAGAGCGCGCGCTTGCGCCTTCATCAGGCCTTCGCGCTCCAGCGCCAGCCGCAGCGCGCGCCAGCCCATGGCGGGGTTTTCGTCTTCCTTGGCCGTCTCGCTGTTGATGTAGGGCAGCGACTTGTCGCCGCCGATGTCCACCGTGCGGAAGATCACTGGCTTGCCCTTCGCCGCCTCCAACACGTCGCGATAGAGGCGCGCCTGCCGCTCGCGTTGGGGCAAGGCGGAGGAGACGAGGAACTGGAATTCGGTGCGGTAGAGCCCGATCCCGTCCGCCCCGGTCATCGCCAGCATGCCGACGTCATCGCGCAGGCCGGCGTTCATCATCACCTCGATCCGCTCGCCATCGCGGGTAAAGGGTTCGACATCGCGCAGCTTGGCATATTCCGCCTGCTTTTCCTTCTTGCGGGCGAACCGCGCCTCGAAGGCGGACAGCACGCCAGCCGAAGGTCGCAGGGTGACCTTGCCGGCATCGCCGTCGACCAGCATCTCGTCGCCTTCGCGGACCTTGCCACGGACATTGCGCACACGGCCGATCACCGGCACGCCCATGGCGCGGGCGACGATCACCACGTGCGCGGTGAGCGAGCCTTCCTCCAACACCACGGCCTTGAGCCGGCGCTTGTCGTATTCGAGCAGCTCGGCAGGGCCGAGGTTCTTGGCGACGAGCACCGAATCCTGCGTCAGGCCCTTCTGCGCCGCAGTTTCCAGCTGGCCTGAAACGATGCGGATCAGGCGGTTCGCCAGGTCTTCCAGGTCGTGCATGCGATCCTGCAGCAGTGGGTCCTGGATCTCGCGCATGCGCATGCGGGTACGCTGCTGCACGCGTTCGATGGCGGCTTCGGCAGTCAGGCCGGAATCGATCGCCTCGTTGATGCGGCGGCTCCAGCCTTCGTCGTAGGCGAACATCTTGTAGGTCTCGAGCACCTGCTCGTGTTCGCCGCCGGTGCCGAATTCGGCCTGCTTGGCCATGTTGTCGATCTGTTCGCGCATGCGGTCGAAGGCGAGGTAGACGCGCTCGCGCTCTGCCTCGATGTCTTCGGCCACGGTCTGTTCGATATGCACGCGCGGCTGGTGGAACACGGCCTTGCCCAGCGCGAGGCCCTTCACCAGCTTGAGGCCTTCGATCACCTCCTGCCCGCTGTGTGCTTCGCTACGCTCGCCGAGCGCCTCGGCATCCACGAGCCCGGCGTTGTGGATCAGTTCGGCCAGTACCATGGCGACCGTCTGCAGCGCCTCAATCTCGACTTCGGCGTATTTGCGCGGCTCGACATGCTGCACGGTCAGCACCCCGATGGCGCGTTCGCGGCGGACAATCGGCACGCCGGCGAAAGAGTGGAATTTTTCCTCCCCCGTCTCGGACTTGTACTGGAATTCCGGATGGGTCGCCGCCTCGTCGAGGTTCAGCGTCTCGATGTTCTGGGCGATGGTGCCGGTCAGGCCTTCACCCACGCCGAGGCGGGTGACGTGCACGGCTGCCTGATTCAGGCCGCGCGTCGCAAACAACTCCAGCATGCCCTCGCGCAGCAGGTAGATCGAGCAGACCTCGCTATCGAGTGCCTCGCCGATCGTTTCGACCACCTGGTTCAGCTTGGCCTGCGCGTGGGTACGCGAAGCCATCACCTCGTGCAGGCGGGTGAGGATTTGGCGGGCGGAAGCGACAGCGGTCATTGCAGACCGCCTATAGCACGGAACTTCATTTGCAAATCGCGAGTGGTGCGATCTTCAACCGAAGCACCGCGCCAAAGACATCAATTCAGCGCAATCTCTTCCTTGATGCGCAGCTTTGCCTTCTTGATTTCCTGGATTTTCGCACTGTCGGGAGAGGGCCGGTTCATCTCTTCATGCAGACGCTTTTCAAGACCTTCGTGCTTGGCCTGGAGGGCGTGGACGTGCGATGATTCCATGTGCAGTCTCCTTCTCGGTCAAGGCCGGAGGACCCGGCCTCTAGAGTGACCCGGGC
Source organism: Alphaproteobacteria bacterium (assembly GCA_030431875.1). Classification (GTDB taxonomy): domain Bacteria; phylum Pseudomonadota; class Alphaproteobacteria; order Sphingomonadales; family Sphingomonadaceae; genus Alteraurantiacibacter. Next base: position 203,986 of record JAUIIG010000001.1, on the reverse strand, counting down.
GGCGACTCGCAAACGGCGGACGCCGCGTGATTGTCATAAAAACATAATAGTCCTAATTCTCCAACCATCATGGCGACGAATTGCCTTGCGATGGCGATGCGTCGACCTCAACGCGACGGGTGAAGGGCTGCGGCTGGATGACCGAAGACGAGATGCGCAAGCGGCTGGCCATGCTGCAGGTGGAACACCGCGACCTCGACATTGCGATCTCCGCGCTGGTGGAATCCGGCGGGCCGGACCAGTTGCAGGTCGCGCGGCTGAAGAAGCGCAAGCTGCTGCTGAAAGACCAGATCGCGCATATCGAGGACTACCTGACGCCGGACATCATCGCCTGACTAGGCAGAAACACTTTCGTTTCTGAACGGGACAGACCGGAATCCTTGTCGAGATTAACCATGGCAGGCGTGGCGCGGCACATGCGAGCTTGCTAATGCTGTCCGCCCATGTCGGAACCTGCGACCATATCCCCCTCGATTATCGAGACGCTGTACGAGGATGCGCTGCTGCTGGCTGACGAAGCCCGCGCGGCCTTCGATTTCGGCGACCGGTTCGACGTGACCGACATCGATGCCAGCAATGCCCGCGTGGCGATGAGCTGCGAGGCGCTGCGCACCACCACGCGGATGATGCACGCGATCGCCTGGCTGCTGAACCAGAAGGCCTATTTCGCCGGCGAGATCACCGAATTCCAGCTGCGCCACCACGGCCGCTTGCCCCCGCCGCAGCCCGACACCGATCCTGAGCAGCGCGCGATGATGGCGCCCTATATCGTCGAGCTGGTCGACCGGTCAGTGGCCTTCTACGCCCGCATCCAGCGGCTCGATCGCGCCTGGCGCGACCGCTTCGAGCTGCGTCCGGCGGCGATCCACCGGCTGCGCGAACGGCTGGGCTACGCTTTCGCCAGCGGCTAGGCCTTCGCAGCCGCCTCTCGACTTCGCTCGCGGCGAAGGGCTAGGGAGGACGTCATGGCCCTGCCCCCGCAACCCTGGCCGACTGGTGAAGTCGAACAGCTCGAACCGCTCGTCGCGCGGGTGCTGGCAGCCAATGCCTCGCCCTATACCTACACCGGTACACAGACCTACCTCGTCGGCACCGAGGACCTGGCGGTAATCGACCCCGGCCCCGCCGATGCAGACCACCTCGCCGCGCTCACCAAGGCCATCGCCGGACGGCCCATGCGCGCGATCATGTGCACCCACACGCACCGTGACCACTCGCCCGCCGCCGCGCCCTTGGCCGAAGCAACCGGTGCGCCTGTTGTTGGCTGCGCCCCGCTGGTGATCGAGAGCAACGAACCTCGCGTCGATGCGCCTTTCGACAAGAATTACGCCCCGATGCGCGTACTCGAGGACGGTGAGGCCATGGCCGGCACCGGCTGGACCCTGCGCGCGATCGCTACGCCCGGTCATACCTCGAACCACCTGTGCTACGCGCTGGAAGAGAGCGGGGCGATGTTCACCGGCGACCACGTGATGGGCTGGTCCACCAGCGTTGTCGTGCCGCCCGATGGCGTCATGGCCGATTACATGGCCAGCCTTTCCCGCCTCTACGAGCGGGAGGATCGGATCTATTATCCCGCCCACGGCCCCGCGATCACCAAGCCGCGCCAGCTGGTGCGCGGGATGATCGGCCACCGCCGCGCGCGCGAGCGGCAGGTACTGAAGTTGCTTGCCGAAGAACCTTGCGAGGTCTCTGCGCTGATCCCTGTCATGTACAAGGGCGTCGACGAGCGCCTCTGGCCCGCTGCCGCGCAAAGCGTGCTCGCCCACCTGCTCGATCTGGAGAAGCGGGGGATGGTGACGCGCGAAAGCGACATCTGGGCCGCGGTTGCGGCCTAGCCCTCGTCCTCCAGTACGGCAGCCATCGGCGTGGTGCGCGGCAGCGACTGGAAATCCTGCTGCTGCGCCTCCGGTACCGGCTTGCTGACGGCCATACGCCAGAAGCCGAACAAGGCGCCTGCCAGCGCCACAGCACCGATCGCGCCAAACAATCCCGCAGGGCCAATGCTCGCCATGGCCACCGATCCCAGCATCGGTCCGCTCGCCGCACCGACCGAATAGACCAGCACCAGCCCGCTGCTCGCGCCGACGCGTTCGCTTTCATCGAGGTGGTCGTTGGAGTGCGCCACGCACAGCGGGTAGAGCGCGAAGGCAAAGCCGCCGAACAGCGCGCCCACGGCGAAGATCGCCAGCGGTTCGCGCACCATGGCAAGTCCCGCACTCAGCGCGGCTGCCACCACCATGCACCCGATGATCACCTTGCGCCGGTCGAACCGGTCAGACAGGCGGCCCAGCGGATACTGCATTGCCACGCCACCGGTAATCACGCACGAGGTGAACAATGCCACCTGCGACAGCGGCAGGCCCACGCGCTGCACGAAGACGGCACCCAGGGCGTAAAAGGCGCCCAGCATCACGCCCGTCGCCAGGGTACCCAGGATGCCGAGCGGAGATGCGTCATAGAGCCGCTTGAGCGAGAACGGCGCGACCTCTTCTATGGTTGGCTGTTCGATCTTGGTCAGCACCACCGGCAGCACAGACAGCGACAGCAGCACGGCCGAAGCCATGAACGGCAGCGCCGGGGCATTGTCGCCCAGGTTGAGCAGGAACTGCCCCACCGCTTGTCCGGCATAGAGCGCGATCATGTATGCCGCGAGGATGGCGCTGCGGTTGTCCGGTCGGGCCACCCGGTTGAGCCAGGATTCCAGGCAGACGAAAACGCCGCTCATCACGAAACCGTCGGCAAAGCGGAGGACGGTCCACACCGCCACGTTGTCGATGATGGCGTAGGACAGCGAGCTGGCGGAATAGAAGGAAACGAAAGCCGCGAAGGCACGGATATGGCCCACGCGGGCAATAAGCGACGCGACCTTGAGCGCACCCAGCGTCAGCCCGCCGAAATAGCTGGTGGCCACCAGCCCGATCAACAGCGCGCCCTGCCCCGCTTGCTCCAGCCGCACGGCGATCAGGGTGGAGAGAAAGCCGCTGCCTGCCATCAGCATGAAGATCGCCACCAGCAGGGTGCGCACCGAATTGAGCGAGGCCATCATGACCTGCGCCCTAAAGGTCTTGCTCCGGCTATGCCAGAGTAGCCTTGCCGCTGCGGTGGACTTGTTGCTGCGCCACGCATAGGCAGCCCCCATGAACGAAATCAGCTTCGAAGACTTCATGGCGGTGGACATCCGCTGCGGCACGGTTACGGACGCGCAGCCCTTTCCCGAGGCACGCAAGTCGGCGATCAAGCTGTGGGTCGACTTCGGTGCGGAACTGGGCGTGAAGAAGAGCTCGGCCCAGATCACCGATCACTACACGCCCGAGGCGCTGGTCGGCAGCAAGGTGATGGCCGTGGTCAACTTCCCGCCGCGCCAGATCGGGCCCTTCATGTCCGAAGTGCTGGTGCTGGGCTTTCCCGACGAAGACGGCGCAATCCTGTTGGCACGCCCCGACGGTGATGCGCCGAACGGCGCACGGATGGCCTAGGCGGCCCCAAGCGCCTCGCGCAAGTCTCCTAGCCACGGATCAAAGGGTACCCAGGCCCCCTGCCCCTTGCGGTTGATCGGCTGGCGTACCTGTTCGCTGCTGGCCGTACGCACCGCGCGGTCGGTCTGGTGAAAATTGAGGCAAGACTCTTCGAACGGCAGGCCGCAATGGTCGAGCATGCGGCGGATCTGCCCTTCGGGGTCGTCGAGCACGTCCTCGTGCTGCACCCGCAGCACCTTGCCTGGTAGCACCTCGTCCCAGTGCTGCATCAGGTCGACATAGTCGGTGTAATAGCGGCCGATCTCGGTGAGTCCGTAAGTGAACTCCTGCCCTTCGGCGAACAGCTGCTTGAAACCGGAGAAGCAGCAATCCATCGGCGCACGGCGGGCATCGATGATCTTGGCATTGGGCAGGATCAGGTGGATCAGGCCGATGTGGCGAAAGTTGTTCGGCATCTTGTCGATGAAGAACGGCGCGCCCTGCCGGTGCACGCGGGTATTCTCGATGAATTGCTCGCCAAAGGTCGTCAGCTGCTCATCGGACAGCTCGTGCAGCACCTGCGGGTAGCGTGACTGCCCCGCCTTGCGCCCGCGCAGTTGGTGCGCCAGCGCGAGGATGTCGGGCAGTTCCAGCGTGCCATCGACCTGCGAATGGCTGGCGAGGATCTGTTCCAAGAGCGTGGAGCCTGCGCGCGGCAGGCCCAGGATGAAGATCGGATCGGGCGCGTCGTGGCCAGCACCTGCATGCTTGGCGAACAGCTCCGGCGTGCAGAACTCGGCCTGCTTGGCCAGTTCTGCGCTCATGGTGTCCGCGTCGTAGCGGGTCTGTGCGCGCTTGAGGGCATTGCCCTGTTCGTACCAGCCGAAGCTGGCTTCGTAGTTCTTGCGATCCTCATGCGCCTTGCCGAGCGCGAAGGACAGGTGGACGCGGTCCATGAAGGCGAGGTCCGGACGCGCTACTTGCTCCTCCATCGTGGAAATTTCGGCATCGGTGAACTCGTAGGTCTTGAGATTGGCCAGCGCGTACCAGGCATCGCCGTGTTCGGGCTTGGCAGTAAAGGCCGCACGGTAGCTAGCCACGGCTTCGTCGCTCTTGCCCGTGGTCTTCAGCGCATGGCCGCAGCTGGTGAGCGTTGCCGGATCGCCGGGCACCTTTTCCAGCACCTGCTCGAACAGCGCAAAGGCCCGGTCGTAGTCGCCGGTTTGCATGGATTCGATGGCGAGATGCGACTGGAACAGCGGGTTGCCGGGATCGCTGTCGTACAGCGACTCGGCCTCCTCGCGCGCCTTGGCGAACTTCTGGCGGCGGCGCAGCGCGTCGATGTAGTCGAGCCGCACCTGCACGTTCGCGGGTTCGAAGACGCTCGCGCTTTCCAGCAGGAACTCGGCATCGTCAAGGATGCCCAGCTTGATGCCGATCTGCGCCAGCAGGCGCATGCCTTCGACGTGCTTGGGGTTGCTCCGCAGGAAGTACCGGCACACCTCTTCGGCGCGCAGCAGGCGGCCTTCGTGGAGGTGGTGGGTCACCGCCACCAGCTCTCGCGGCAGGGAGGCAATGCGCTCCGCTTGCGCCTGCGCAGCGCGGGCTTCCGCGCCGGACTGCAGCTCAGCCAGTGCACGCCAGCTGGCATCGAGTGCTGGATTGAACCGGGTGGCGCGCTGGTAGGCCGCCACGGCATCGGCATTGCGCCCCTCGGCGCGCGCGAGGTGACCGCTCTCCTGCCAGGCGCGGCCATATTCGGGCATGACGGCATGCAGGCGCGCCAGCATGTCACCCGCTTCGGGATACCGCTGCAAATATCGCAGGGCGACGGCGGCCATGTAGAGGGCTTCGCCGTCCTCGAGATCGCTTGCCAGCACCGGTTCGACCAGTGCCAGGCCCTGTGCGAAATCGCCCGCCTGCAGCGCCTTCTGCGCCAGCTTCAGCTGTTCGTCCCGGTCACTCATGCGGCCTCCCTAACAAAGCCCGGCGGCACAGACAAAACGGCGGGGACGAACAATGGTCCGCCCCCGCCGCATGTCATTCCATGAAGGCGGATCAGTAGTCGTAGGAGACCCGGAAGCCGACCGTCAGCGGACGGTTGGTGGTGATCCGGGCCCGGTCGTTGACGAAGTTGCCCGAAATCTGCGCCCGCTCGTCGAACAGGTTCTCGCCAAAGATTTCAAAGCGCCACATGTCGGCTTCGATACCGGCAGCAAGATCGACGACAGTGTAGCTGTCCAGCTCCAGCTTGTTGATCTCGATGATATCGGTGAACTTCGATGCCGAGTAGGTCACCTGCGGCTGGACATAGGCACCCAGCGTATTCGACAGGTCCCATTCGTAGCGCACGCGGACATTGCCCTGGAACTCCGGAGCAAAGGCCAGCGGCTCACCCACGATCACGTCGCTGGTCGGCGTCAGCACTTCGGTGATCTCGGTGTCGAGGATCGAGAAGGCACCGGCGAAGGTGAAGCCCGGCAGCGAATAGGGCGCGACGGTGAAGTCGGCCTCCACGCCGTAGATCTCCGCATTGGCCGCATTGTCCGAGAAGAACAGGTTGGTGATGCTGGGATCGAAGATGGTCGTCTGCAGGCGGCTGATGTCGACGTAGAAGGCACTGCCGTTGAACCGCAGCTGGCCGTCGATCAGGTCGAGCTTCCAGCCCAGTTCGTAGTTCTGCACTTCGTCGGTCTGCAGTTCGAACGGCACAGTGAAGCCCGCGCCGTTGGTAGCACCGCCCGGACGGTTCAGCAGGCCCGGACGGAAACCTTCCGAATAGGTCGCATAGAACAGCGTATCCGGCGTCGGCGTGACCTGGATCGTGCCCTTGTAGATGAAACCATCGGTCTGGGCGGTATCGGGCGCACGCACGGCGTTGAACACCTGCTGCGCCTGTGCCGCGGAAAGACCGGCATCCTGGATGTCCTGCAGGCTGTCAGCGGTAGTGAAGGTCTGCCGCAGGTTCGCATTACACGAGTTGATGAAGGTGTAGCTGCCGTCACCGTCATACAGGTCGTTCAGGTCCGTACCGAAGGCGTTGGCATCCTGCGCGGCGCCGGAGTTGCAGAACGAACCGTTGGCGCTCCCTTCGAAGTCCACTTCGATATCGTAGTAGCGCGCACCCAGTGTCACGGTCAGCAGGTCCGGCACCACGTCGAAGCTGACTTCCCCGAAGATACCGATCTGTTCGTCCGTACGACGGATGTCGTTACGAAAGATGGTGTCAGCCGGGAACGGACCCGGGTCGGTGTTGAAACCGGGCTGCGGGAAGTTCGGCGCGAAGGGGCCGAACGGCTGTGCAACAACGTTGCCCGGATAGGCGAAGTCGTTGCGTTCCTGCAGTTCCAGGTCCGAATAGAAGCCACCTGCGGTAGCGCGCACGCGCCAGTCCTGCGGCGTGCTGAAGCGCAGTTCCTGCGTGAACACGGTCGTGTCCGACAGCGAGCTGACATAGAGGTTCGGCGGCTGGCAGGTGCCGCTGGGATCGGCGGCACCCGGATAGGTCACGCTGCCATCGCAAATGTAATACGGCAGGTACTGACCGATGAAGAGATAGTCGGAATAGTCGACGCGCTGCTCGGTCTCGCGGTCGGTGTAGGCACCGGTATAGACGACATCGAGCATGGCCAGACGGCCCTCGATGGTCCAGCTGGTGTTGCTGAAGTCGTCCTCCAGCCGGTCTTCCTCGAAGCGCTGGATTTCCAGATCGTCGAGGCCGCCGAGCTCAGGATCGGCGAAGAACACGCCGTCGCTCTCCACGCTCTGGCGCGAGTGCGCCAGGGTGATGGTCCAGTCAGGGGTGATTTCCCACAGCGCCGTGGCGCGGAAACCGGCGTAGGTCGTGTCGTTGAAGTTGTCTTCAACCATGCCGGCGTTGTCGGTTGCGAGGAAGTTCACGTTCGAGAGGTCGGCCGTGCTCTGGAAACCGGCGCGCAGCGCGTTCACGGGCACACCGTTGTCGCGCACCGTGCCCACCGGGCGGAAGCGCGCGCTTTCGCTGGCGTCGCGGGTGCCTTGCACGTTGTCGATGTAGCCGCCCTGCTGGTCGAGGTAGGCAACGCCGCGCAGCGCCAGGGTATCGGTCACCGGCACGTTCAGCATGACTTCCGCCTTGTAGGAAGTCTCGCCGCCGTCGGTGAAGCTGACGCCGGCAGTGGCGCCGGCATCGAAACCGGCAAGGCTGGGCTTGTTGGTGATCAGGCGGACCACACCGGCCTGCGAGCTGGCGCCGAACAGCGTGCCCTGCGGACCCGAAAGCACCTCGATGCGCGACAGGTCAGCGGCGTAGACGTCGAGGTTGCGGCCCGGCTGCGCCAGCGGCTGTTCGTCGAGGTACATGGCGACGTTCGGCGCGAGGCCGGCAACACCGGCCGTGGTCAGGTTCGGCGTGGTCGAGGCAAGGCCCCGGATGTAGATGGTCGACTGGCCGGGGCCGCTGCCGCCTGCGGTTACGGTGGGCAACTGGTCGAGATAATCCTCGAAGGTGTCGATGTTGAGCTCTTCCAGCCCCTCTTCACCCAGCGCCTGGACCGAAATCGGCACGTCCTGCAGGTCTTCTTCGCGCTTGGTGGCCGTAACCAGGATGGTTCCGACGCCTCCCTGGCGGGCTTGCGGAGCAGCCGGGGCTGCGTCCTGCGCCATGGCGGGCGATGCAATTGCAATGGCCAGCGCGCCAATCGACGCGCCGCTCGTAAGTTTCGACATGTGTGGATTACCCCTTTGAAGTCGCAATTCGCGATCACGCAAGGCAATTTCGAGCCGCGCGATCATATAAATGACAAGCGCAATAAGAAAATGCGCGCGGTGCGAGCGAATAGCGGGGCTATTGTGAGGATTCCACCGGACTCGATGGATTTTTTCGGAGTCCAATTTCGTATGTTGCATAAGAACAACAGAAAACTATTTGCGCAAGCATAGATAAAATATACGTTTCTTGCGACTTCATTACATAACTCAATAATCATCTATACATTATTTTTAGACGATAGTATAAAGTCATGTAGGAAGAATTGAGAAAGTATATCTTATACTCTATTTACGCTTTCCAACTTCGTTCTACTTTTTTTCTGGCATTTTTACTGCGCAGCTTCCCACTCCTCGCAGGCTTCGGCAGTAGTCGGCACGCCGTGCCGCTTGCGGATGAGGTCATAGACCACGGCCTTGACGATCGAGACCGCCATCAGCGCGACCACGACCGAGAAGGGCAAGGCCCCGATGATCATGGTGATCCGGATTGCATCGATCCCGCCGATAATCAGCATCGAGCCGACCATGAAAGCCAGCGCCGCCCCCCAGAACAGGATGTGCCTTTGTCGCTGGCCTTCCGTTTCGCCCGCGCCGTTGATCGTGTTCACGATCAGGATCGCGCTGTCGGCGCTGGTGACAAGGTATGTCATCAGCAGCACCACGACGAGGGCGGAGACGAGCCATGCGACGCCGGGATCAAGCAGCACTGCCAGCGTGGCGTAGAGCTGGTCCGACATGCCGGCCCCGACGATGCTGCCCTGTGCCAGCCCGCCCAGTTCGAGGTCGATTGCCGTACCGCCCACCAGCGTCATCCAGACGAAGCACATCAGCGAGGGCACCAGCAGCACGCCCAGCACATATTCGCGCACGGTCCGGCCGCGCGAGATGCGGGCGATGAACATGCCGACGAAGGGCGCGAAAGCGATCCACCAGGCCCAGTAGAAAACGCTCCAATCGAGCTGCCACTGCACCAGCGCCTCGCCCACTTCGGTGCCGTCATGCGGGAACAGGGTCAGCGCCAGCGATGGCAGGGTGCGCAGGTAGTCAAACACGCCCAGCCCCAACAACTGCAAGCCGTAAAGCCCGGAGCCCACAACGAGGAACAGCAGCAGCAGGGCGAAGGACAGGCCCATATTGATATTGGATAACCACTTGATGCCCTTGCCCACGCCCGAAAGGGCGCTGAGGGTGGAAGCCCCGACCAGCACGATCAGCGCAAGGATGATCGCCAGCGGAGTCGAACTGCCCTCGGCATCGACCAGCCAGTCTCCCAGTCCCAGCCGGTTGAGGCCGGCCACGAACTGTTCGACGCCCAGGCCCATGGTCACAGCCACGCCGAGGATGGTCGCCACCACGGCGACGATATCCACCAAGTGCCCGGCCCGGCCCGACATCACCTTGCCGAACAAGGGGGCCAAGGCAGAACGGATCGTCAGCGGTAGGTTGCGGCGATAGGCGACGTAGCCGATTGCCAGCCCGACCAGCCCATAGCTTGCCCAGGCGGCAAGGCCCCAGTGCAGGAAGGTATAGACAAAGGCCGGGCGCACGGCCTCGGCCGAGAGGGGTTCCACGTCGCCGCGGATGATGTCCGGGTTGTTGGCAAAGTGCGCCAGCGGCTCGCCGGTGGAATAGGTCAGCATGCCGATGCCGATGCCCGCGCCAAACAGCATGGCGAACCAGCTGAAGCGGCCGAATTCCGGCTTTTCACCCGGCGCACCAATTCGCAGCGTGCCGGCCTGCGGCACCAGGGCCAGTCCCAGCGTCACCAGCATCAGTGCGGCGACGAGGTAGACGTACCAGCCGGAGAAATTGGCGATGATCGTCGAGTTTGCAGACGATAGCGTCTCGTTGGCGCTGACGGGGAAGAAGATGGCCCACATGATGATCAGCGACACGATGATCTTGGAAGGAATGGTGACCGCGCGGCTAAAGCCGTCATAGAAACCGCGGTCATGGGTCTTGATGGGCAGGTCCACCAGCGGCGGGTCAATCGGCGCGTCCTCCGGTTTGCTCGCGGGGATCTGCTCGGTCACGAATGTCTCTCCTGCCGTGGTGGCAATGGCTCCGCCCGCGCCGAAAGCGCTACAAGCTGAACCGTCAGTTCTGGGAATGGCAGGAAGCATAGAGAACTGGGGCATCATTGCAAACGGCCCCGCAAGACGCCGATTTTGGAACCCCCTCGCCATCGCGTCCGTTCCGGCTATAAGCGCCGCAAATCCAATCGGCCGCTAAGACTATGGGGACCATCCATGAGCGCAGAAACCAGCATCCCTCCCGGAATCGACCTGCTCGAAGAGATCAACCGCCTGCGCAAGGAGCGCAACGCGGTTATCCTGGCGCATTATTACCAGCGCCCGGAATTGCAGGACCTCGCCGATTTCGTGGGTGACTCGCTGGAGCTCAGCAAGAAGGCCGCCGAGACCGACGCCGACGTGATCGCCTTCTGCGGCGTGAAGTTCATGGCCGATACTGCCAAGATCCTCAGCCCCGAGAAGATCGTCGTCCTGCCCGACATGGAAGCCGGCTGCAGCCTTGAAGATTCCTGCCCGCCGGACAAGTTCGCCGCTTTCCGCGCCAAGCATCCCGATCACATCGCACTGACCTACATCAACTGTTCGACCGAGGTGAAAGCCCTGTCGGACGTGATCGTCACCAGCTCCAGCGCGGAGACGATCCTCAGCCAGATCCCGGAAGACCAGCCGATCATCTTCGGGCCTGACCGGCACCTGGGTGGCTACCTCAATCGCAAGTTCAACCGCGACATGCTGCTGTGGCCGGGCGTGTGCATCGTGCACGAGGCGTTCAGCGAGAAGGAGCTGATCAAGCTCAAGGCTGAGAACCCCGACGCCCCCATCGCCGCGCATCCGGAATGCCCGCCGCACATCATCGACCACGCCGACTATGTCGGTTCGACCAGCGGCATCCTCAACTTCGCCAAGACCTTCCCCGGCGACACGCTGATCGTGGCGACCGAGCCACACATCATTCACCAGATGGAAAAGGCCCTGCCGGAGAAGACCTTCCTCGGCGCGCCGGGTGCGGACGGCAACTGCAACTGCAACATCTGCCCCTACATGGCGCTCAACACCATGGAGAAGCTCTACCTCTGCCTGCGCGATCTCGAACCGCGCATCGAGATCGAGGAAGACCTGCGCCTGAAAGCCAAGGCCAGCCTCGACAAGATGCTGGAAATGGCTGCGGGGACTGTCGGCAAGGGTGATTTGGGGCGGGCTTAGACCTCTACCATCGTCATTGCGAGGAGCGAAGCGACGCGGCAATCCAGTCCAATGGCTCGCAGCTACAATCCAGCCGTCTACATGATGGCAAGCGCCCGCAACGGCACACTTTACTGTGGCGTGTCCTCAAACTTGTCCGGCCGTGCGTGGCAGCACAAGGAAGGCGTGGCTGAAGGATTCACCAAGCGTTACGGTTGTACTCTGTTGGTCTGGTACGAACTGCATTCGACCATCGAACACGCGATCGCCCGTGAGAAACAGATCAAGGGTGGTTCACGAAAGAAGAAACTGGCGCTGATCGAGAGTATCAATCCGGAATGGCGCGATCTTTTTTCGGAGGTGTGCGGCTGACCACTCTGGATTGCCGCGTCGCTTCGCTCCTCGCAATGACGATTTGGGAGGAAGGCAACCCATCGCCCTCTCACGCGTTATCCCCTCTATGAGGGCACAAATCCTGTGGGCATGGCGGCGGCTTAACGCCAATTACTGGTTCTATCCGGCGCTCTTCGCCGTGCTGGCGCTGGCACTCGCCTTCGCCTGCATCGCGGCTGACCGCGCCGGCTGGGCAGAGCGGCTGAACGAGGTCGAATGGCTGGTGCCCGCGCGGCCCGACGGCGCGGCGGACATGCTGTCGATCATTGCCAGCAGCATGATCGCAGTCGCCTCCACCGTCTTTTCCATCACGATTGTCGCGGTCAGCTATGCCAGCAGCAATTACGGCCCGCGCCTGCTCACCAATTTCATGGAGGACAAGGGCAACCAGTTCTCCCTCGCCACCTTCATCGGCACCTTCGTCTATGCGCTGACCGTGCTGCGCACCGTGCGCGCCGCAGACGAAGGCGGGTCGGCAGCCGACGCTGCAGCCACGGCCCTGCCCGGCTTCGTGCCGCAACTGTCGCTGCTGGTTGCCTTCGCGCTGATGGCCCTCTCGGTGGCGGTGCTGGTATTCTTCCTCAACCACGTGCCCTCCGCCATCCGCATCAACCAGGTGGTGCGCGGCATTGGCGAGCGGTTGATGGGCCTGATCGCGGAAACCTATCCCGAACGCGGAGAGGATGCCGACCTTGCCGAACGTCCGCAAGGCGAGGCGCTCTGCGCGAAGCAGGCAGGTTACATCCAGCTGATCGACTTCGAGGAGCTGGCCCGCATTGCCCGCGACTGCGGCAGCCAGCTTACCCTCTCCGTCCGCACAGGCGACTTCGTGCACCAGGGCTTGCCGATCCTGCAGGTGGCAGGCGGCCCCTGCGACGACGAGCTGACCGAGCAACTGCTCGCCTGCATCACGCAGGGCGCGGATCGCACGCCCGAACAGGACCCGGAGTTCCTGATCGACGAGCTGGTGGAGATCGGCCTGCGCGCGCTTTCGCCCGGCATCAACGATCCCTTCACCGCCGTCACCGCCCTGCACTGGCTGGGCGCAGCCACGGCGGAACTGGGCAACCGCAAACTGGTAAAACAGGTCTGCGATGACGAGGAGGACAGCTGCCCGGTCCATCCCGTGCCGGACGATTTCGCGCACTACCTGCGGCGCGGCTTTGGCGGCATTCGCAGCGCCGTCGCCACCAGCCCGATCGCCACCAAGGTCATGCTGGAGGTCTTGCAGAACGCCGCCAGCGCCATGGCTTCGGACAAGCGCCGCGCGCTGCTGCTGGACGAGGCGAAACGCCTGCACGAACAGGCAGGCCACCACCTGTCCGGCCCGGACAAGCGCGAGGTGGACGAACGCTTCGAGGTTCTGTTTGCGGCCTTCTCCTAGGCCCGCACCCTGGGGGTCACGACTTTCGCCAGCACCAGCGCGCTGGCCACCAGTACGATGCCGAGCAGGTCCAGCGGCACCAGCAGCTCGTCGAACACCCACCAGCCCACCAGCGCGGCCACGGCAGGCTGGGTCAGCAGGCCGATACCGATCACCAGCGGCGGGAACAAGCGCAGGGCATAGACCAGCAGGCCCTGCCCCACGATCTGGCTGGAAAAGGCGAGCACCAACAGCGGGGTCCAGTCGGTCGGCCAGACCGGCTCGCCGCGCAGCAAGGCGACGCCCAGCAGCACCGGCGCACTCGTCAGGCCCGCCAGCGCCAGCAGGCTCCAGCTGCCCAGTTGCTTGCGCGCGTCCTGCAGGATCAGCAGGTAGCCCGCGTAGAGGATACCCGCGAGCAGGCAGAACAGGTCGCCGATCAGGTTGGCGGTCGACAGTTCCAGCGACCGGCCGAGCAGGATCGCCGCCCCGGTAATTGCCGCCAGGATCGCGGGCCATTCGCGCCCGGCAGGCAAGCGGCGGAGCATGACGAAGCCCCAGACCATCAGGATGATGCTGCCCGAATTGCCGAACAGCACCGCGTTCGCCAGCCGCGTGTCACCGATCCCCACGTGCCAGCTGGCAATGTCGAAGCCGAACAGCACGCCTGCCGCCGCCACGGCAAGGTAGGTCTTGCGCGGCAGGCCGGTCACCGCCTGGCCGTTGAGGCGCGCAAAAAGGAACAGGAACGGCAGCGCCAGCGCCAGTCGCCAGAAACCCGCGCTCACCGGCCCGCTGTCCGCCAGCCGCACCAGCCACGGGCCACAAGCCAGCGCGACGTTTCCGCCGATCAGGGCAGCGAAGCCCAGCGCCCGTGCGCGAATCCCCTCATCGGAATGTTCCACCCTGCCGCTCTAGCGCGCGCGCCGTGGTTAGCTATAGGAAAGCACCACCACGCAAGAGGCGGAGAAATTCCCGTGCCGATCAGATCATGGATGTTCGTTCCCGGCGATAGCGAGAAGAAGCTGGCCAAGGCCCCTGAACTGGGTGCCGACGTGCTGATCGTCGACCTCGAGGATGCCGTCGCGCCCGAGGCCAAGGAAACCGCCCGTACCCTGGCGCGCGAATGGCTGGACTACATGGTGCAGCACTATCCGCAGCAGGCCTGCTGGGTGCGGATCAACCCGCTCGACGGCGGCCTGTGGCGCGATGACCTGCGCATGGTTATGCCGGGCAAGCCTGCCGGCGTCATGGTGCCCAAGGCCAGCGGACCGGAGCAGCTCCGCACGCTGGCAGCCGAACTCTACGAGGTCGAACAACGCAGTGGGGTCGAGCCCAACAGTACGCGCATCCTGCCGTTGGTAAGCGAGACCGCGCATGCCGCCCTTACCCTGACTGCCTATGGCGATCCGACCAATGCCATGCCGCGCCTGCTGGGGCTGACCTGGGGCGCAGAAGACCTTTCCGCTGCCATCGGGGCATCGCGCAAACGCGACGGCAACGGCGTGTGGACGGACCTGTTCCGAATGGTCCGCGCGCAGGTGCTGCTGACCGCCCATGCAGGGGGCATTGCCGCCATCGATACATTGCACGCCGATTTCCGCGACGAGGACGGCCTGCGCCGCGTGGCGCGCGAAAGCTATGAAGACGGGTTTGCCGGCATGCTGGCGATCCACCCGGCGCAGGTGCCGATCATCAATGCCGCCTTCACCCCCAGCGAAGCCGAACTGGCCGAGGCGCAGGCCATCGTCGATGCCTTTGCCGCCGCGCCCGGTGTGGGTGCCGTGCAACTGGACGGACGGATGATCGACCAGCCGCACCTCGACCAGGCGAGGAAGCTGCTGGCGCGGGTTAGCTAGGACCTATTCGGCAGGCGATTCTGCGGGTTCGGCAGGGGCCGGGTCCGCTGCACCCTCGGCTGGCTCGCCATCTTCGGCAGCAGCAGCATCTCCGCCTCCGCTGGCCGGTGCTACCGGATCGGGCGCACGTTGCGGGGCTTGCGAGCGGACCTCTCCGACCGGCAACATGGCATCGCTGATCGTGCCTTCCAGCACCTCGCCCGAGGCCTCGCGCCCGTCGTCCTCGGTCGAAACTGCGGGCTCGTCGTTGCAGGCCGCGAGCAAGAGCAGCGGCGCAGCAAGGGTCAAGGTGGCAACACTACGCATGGTCATTGGCCTTCCGGATCAGCAATCGCGGCGAGGAAATCCCCGGCGCGCGCCAGCAATGCCTCATCCCACTCTGCAGGTGCAACCGTCTTTCCGAGCCTTGCCATGCTGGTAACGCCGTATTCGGCGATCCCGCAGGGCACGATGCCGCCAAAATGCGAGAGATCGGGCGACAGGTTTACCGCGAAGCCGTGCATCGTGACCCAGCGCCGCACGCGCACGCCGATGGCGCCGATCTTGGCTTCGCTGCCGTCGGCCTCGTGCGTCCAGATGCCGATCCGGTCGGGCACGGCAAAGGCCTCCACCCCGAAATCGGCCAGCGTCGCGATCACCCAGCCTTCGAGCGAATGGACGAACTGGCGCACGTCTTTCGCGCGCTTCTTGAGGTCGAGCAGGACATAACAAACGCGCTGACCCGGCCCGTGATAGGTGTAACGCCCACCGCGCCCGGTTTCGACCACGTCGAAGCGCGGGTCCACCAACTCGGCAACGTCAGCGCTGGTCCCGGCGGTGTAGACCGGCGGGTGCTCCAGCAGCCAGACCAGTTCGCGCACCTCCTCGCCCGAAGCCAGCGCCTGGTTGCGCGCCTCCTGCTCGGCCAGTGCCTCGCGGTATGGCACCTGGCCCGGCGAAATGTGCCATTCGATTGCCGGATCGAGAGAAATGCGGTTGTGGTTCATCGCTGGCCGATTGCGTGGCGATAGTGATCGCGCTTATCAAGGGCGAAAGCGAGGCAAGGGAAGTTATGCAATCAAAACTCGACATGAGCCGGGCATGGAACGAAGCCACTGCCATGTTGTCTGCAAACCTGCAGGTGCTGCTAGTGGTAGCGGGGGTATTCATCTTCCTGCCCAATGCCGTGGCCGCGCTGTTCATGCCGTCGATTGGCGAGGTTTTTGTCCAGGTCGAGGCACTCGGTCCCACGCCCAATCCGGACGACGTACTGGCACTGTTCAGCGAGTTCTTTGGCCGCACCTGGTGGATCTACCTGCTGCTCGCGCTGTTGCAGGCCATCGGCATGCTCGGAATGCTGGCGCTGCTGTCAGACAGCAACCGGCCCACGGTGGGGCAGGCACTGTCATTCGGTGCCATGGCGGTGGTGCCCTATGTTGTCGGCCAGCTGCTGATCGGACTGGCACAGGCCGGAGCCATACTGGTGCCGGTTGCTCTAGGAGCAGCTATAGCGGTCGGGATCGGCCTGTTGCTGGGGATGATCGGCACGGTCGTCGCGGTTTACCTGTGGGTCAAGTTCTCGCTGCTGGCACCGGTCATGGCCATCGAGCGCAAGCTGAATCCCGTTGCAGCACTGGCGCGGTCGTGGCGGCTGACCAAGGGCAATTCGCTTGGCCTCTTTGCCTTCTACGCGCTGATCCTTGTCGCGGTGATGGTGATCGGGCTGGTGGCGCAACTGGTGGTGAGCGTGTTCTCGCTGCTCGGCCCGTCAGCGCTGATGCTCGCCGCCGCGCTCGTCGGCAGCCTGCTCACGCTGGGGTACAACCTGGTGATGCTCTCCGTGCTGGCAGCAGTGCACCGGCAGCTGTCCGGCGGCACCGGCCATGATATCGGCATGACCTTCGGCTGATCGCTGACCGCCAGCGCGCGGTCAGAGGATTTCCAGCACCGTGTCCTGCGGGCGGCAGAGGCGCACGCCTTTTTCGGTTTCCACCAGTGGACGATTGATCAGGATCGGATCGGCCACCATGGCATCCAGCACCGTGTAGGCATCGGCGTCAGGCAGGCCGCGCTCCTCTGCATCGGTGCCGCGCAGGCGCAGGGCCTCGGAAGGCGTCATCCCGGCATCGGCACAGAGCTGCGCCAGCCTCTCGCGGCTGGGCGGGTCCTTCAGGTATTCCACCACCGTCAGTTCAACCTTCGACAGGTTCTCGAGAATCGCCAGCGTCTTGCGCGAAGTGCCGCATTTGGGGTTGTGCCAGATCGTCGCCTTCATTGGGTTTACTCCTCGAAAATGATGTCCTGCGCGCCTTAGCGCGCAAAAAAACCGCCGCCAATGCCACATTTGCTGTTGTCATTGATAATCATTCTCAATAGAGGTGCTTTTGCAAATCAATCGCAACAAGACTCGCTAGGAATTTCCCATTCGTATTACCGTGACCGCCGCCGCCCTGCTCTCCAGCGTTGCCATCCTGCCCGTTTCGGCCCTTGCCGAGGAATCGCCTGCACCGGCACCTGTCAGCCCCCAGCGTGAGTACCTGCCCGGCAATATCGTGGTGACCGGCGAACGCGACAGCTATACGACGGACGATGGCAGCACGGGCACCCGCACGCCCACGCCGATCATCGACGTGCCGCAGGCGGTCACCGTCATCACCTCGGACCAGCTGGAAGACCAGGGCATCACCACGCTGAACGACGCCCTGCGCTTCATCCCGGGCGTCAGCATGGAAACCGGCGAAGGCCACCGCGACGAGGTGTTCATCCGCGGGCAGGAGACCACGGCGGACTTCTACCTCGATGGCCTGCGCGACGACGCCCAGTACTATCGCTCGCTCTATAACGTGGAGCGCGTGGAGGTCCTGAAGGGTGCCAATGCCCTGATCTTCGGCCGCGGTGCTGGCGGCGGTGCGGTCAACCGGGTCAGCCGCGTGGCGGTGTTCGACATGCCGCAGTACAGTGTCGGTGCGCAGGTCGACAGCTTCGGTGCCTTCGCCCTGACCGGCGATGCCAATGTGCCCGCCGGCGAAGGCGTGGCCCTGCGCGTCATGGGCACATACGAGGAATTCGACAACGACCGCGACTTCTATGATGGTCGCTTCATCGGCTTCACCCCCACCCTCTCCGCCCAGCTGGGCGAGGATACGCGGCTGTTCCTGACCTATACCTACGACGATGACGAGCGCGTGGTCGATCGCGGCCTGCCTTCGATCAACGGCGGTCCGCTGCGCGGTTTCGACCAGACCTTCTTCGGTGACCGCGACTACAACCTGTCGGATGTCGAAGTGCACATTGCCCGCGCCCGGCTGGAGCACAGCTTCAACGACAGTTGGAGCCTCAACGCCAGCCTGCAGTTCGCCGACTACGACAAGTTCTATTCCAACATCGTGCCGGGTGGCGGCACCACCGCCACGACCGTGAACCTGTCCGGCTACGAAAGCGGTACCGATCGCCAGAACCTGATCGGCATGGTCAACCTCGTCGGCCAGTTCGACACCGGCGACCTGTCGCACACCCTGCTGATCGGCGCGGAGGCCAGCAGCTCGGACACCGATTCGGTGCGCAACCAGGCGCGCTTCAACAACGGTGCTGACACCAGCGTCACCGTGGCTCTGGAAGATGTAATCTCGGTCCCCGCCTTCACCCTGGTGCCGCAGCGCGCCAGCACCTCCGAGCTGTCCACCCTGTCGCTCTATGCCCAGGAACAGCTCGACGTCGGCATCCTGCAACTGGTCGCCGGCGTGCGTTACGACCGCTTCGACCTCGAGAGCACCGACATCATCGCAAACTTCGACGGCGCCCGTGTCGACGAGGAAGTGTCACCCCGCTTCGGCGTGATCCTCAAGCCGCAGGAAAACCTGTCGATCTACGCCAGCTATGCGGAGAGCTTCCTGCCTTCCTCGGGCAACCAGTTCACCGTACTGAGCCAGCAGTCGCAGGCGCTGGAGCCGGAGAGCTTCGAGAACCTCGAACTCGGCGTGAAATATGCCCCGCACCGCAACCTGCTGCTGACCGCTGCCGTGTTCCGCCTGACCCGGTCGAACACCCCCTCGGTCGATCCGGTCACCAACCTCACCACGCTGGTTGGCGAAAGCACGGTCGAAGGTTTCGAAGTCGGGCTGGTGGGCGAGCCGGTCGACGGTCTCTCACTGAGCCTGGGCTATACCTACCTCGATGCGGAGATCACCGACAGCGCCGACGCTACCGACATCGGCACGCAGCTGCAGCAGGTGCCCGAGCACCAGATTGCCGCTTGGGCGCGCTACGACGTCACCGATCGCCTCGGCTTCGGTGCGGGCCTGGTGCACCAGTCGGACCAGTTCGCCAGCAACAGCAACAACGTGGTCCTGCCCAGCTACACCCGCGTCGACGCGGCAGTGTTCTTCGAAGCGACCGAGACGCTGTCACTGCAGCTGAATGTCGAAAACCTGTTCGATGAGGATTACTATCCCAGCGCCCACGGCGACAACAACATCCAGCCGGGCGCTCCGCTTAACGCCAGTGTGGGAGCACGCCTACGCTTCTGATTGGCTAATCTGAACCCAAGTCGTCCGGGGAACCCTCCACACGCATCCCCGGAACGGCGCGCGCCGCGTCTGCAGGGTCTATACCCGGAGCAGGCGCGGCGCTGATTGTTTCACGCCGACGTTCCACCCGCCCTGCCCGCTGGATTGCCTGCACAAGCCGCGGATAGACACCGCAGCGGCACAGGTTGGGAATCGCCTCGCGAATTTGCGCTTCGCTCGGATCGGGATTGCGGCGGATGAGCGCGGCAGCGGCAATGGCAATGCCGGGCGTGCAGAACCCGCACTGGATCGCCTGTTCGGCCACCAGAGCCTGTTGCACAGGGTGGCTTCTGTCCCTGCTCAGCCCCTCGATGGTGGTGATGAACCGCCCCTCGGCCTCGGCAATCGTCACGAGGCAGCTGCGCAGTGCCTCGCCATCGACCAGCACCATGCAGGCGCCACAGTCGCCGGTGCCGCAACCGTACTTGGTGCCGGTCAGGTTGGATGCTTCGCGCAAGGCGAACAGCAACGGCGTATCCGGATCCATGTCGAAATCGACCGGCCGGCCGTTCACCGTCATTGCTGTCATGGTCGGTAGGCCTGCCTTAGTTGCGCCACGAGGGATCGATGGAGTCGATCTTGCGCGTCCAGGCGGCGAAGTCCAGCTTGCCGAAGTCGTCCGTCAACTGCTTGTCGCGGTCGCGCTGGTGCGTTTCGATCACTTCGGGCGGCACCACGATCGGCGCGCCGAGGCTGGCCGTCTTTACCTGCACCTCGCAGGCACGCTGGAGCATGTAATAGAGCAGGAACATCTCGTAGATGGTCCGCCCCATCACCACCGGGCCGTGGTTCTTCAGCATCAGGATCTGGTGGTTGCCCGCGTTCTTCACCAGCCGCTCGCCCTCCTCGGCGCGCACGGTGATGCCCTCGAAATCATGATAGCCGATCGCGCCTTCAAAGAAGCACGAATAGAAGTTGGAGGCCTGCAGCCCGCCTTCGGTGGAACACACGGCCATGGTGTCCGGCGTGTGCGTGTGCACGATGGCATGGGCGTGGGGCAGGTTCTTGTGGAACACCGAGTGCTGGGTGAAGCCCGCCAGGTTCACCGGATAGGGGTTCTCACCCACCTTCTGACCGTTCTCGTCGATCTTCACGAGGCTGGAAGCAGTCACTTCTTCCCACAGCAGGCCGTAGGGGTTGATGAGGAAGTGGTTCTCCGTCCCCGGCACGCGCAAGGTGATGTGGTTGTAGATGCTCTCGCACCAGCCCAGGTGGGCAAAGATGCGGTAGGCGGCAGCGAGGTCCAATCGCGCCTGCCATTCCTCTGCGCTGCAATCGATCTGCGGCTTCAACTGCGTGGCCATCGGCATTCTCCCTAAATTCGTGCGCGCTCTTAGCATCACGAGATTGACTTTGTCACAGGTCTTGGCAAGCCTTCTGGCAAGCGACCGGCAAAATAGCAGGCGTGGGACGGGAGAGATCAATGGCAAGCGAGCTTGGCTATGGCCAGCCGATGGACGGCATTGCGCAGACGGCGTTTATCGTGCCCGACCTGCAGGAAGCGATCCTTCACTGGGTGCGCGACATGCGCGCCGGGCCGTTCTTCGTCCTTCCCCACCTGCTGTCGCCCGGTCAAACCTACCGCGGCGAGGAAAGCCGCGCCGACGTGACGCTGGCCATGGGCTTTGCCGGCCACATGATGATCGAACTGATCCAGCCGCTCGACGACAAGCCCAGCGTCTACCGGGAAACGCGCGAGCTGCGCGGCTGGGGCTACCACCACCTGGGCATTGCCTGCGCTGACGTGGACGCGGCCAGCCGGGACTACCAGGCACGCGGCTACGTAGAGGCCTACCGCGCTGCCGTGCCGACCGGCGGCGAAGTGGTCTACCTCGACAATGGCACCGGCGCGCAGCTGGGCTTCATCGAATTGCTGCCGGTCACTCCCGGCATGGACGAAACCTTCACCCGCTTCTGGGCAGCGAGCCGCAATTGGGACGGCAGTGACCCCGTACGGCCCTTCGGATAAGAGAGAGACAAGACCATGGCAGTTGACGCCGCATCGACTTTTGGCGACGAGGCCCCAAAGGGGAACTGGGTGACCAATTCCAAGGGCTACCAGACCCTGCTGGTATTCCTGCTCAGCCTGAACTTCGGCATCGTGTTCTTCGATCGGCAGGCGCTCAACGCGCTGATGCCCTTCGTGCAACCGGAGCTGCAGTTGACGCAGACGGAAATCGGCCTGCTCGCGGGCGGCCTCAGCTTCAGCTGGGCGATTGCGGCCTTCTTCGTGGGGCGACTGTCCGACAGCCTCGGCAAGCGCAAGATCCTGCTGATCATCGCGACAATTGCCTTCTCGATCTGCTCCTTCGTGTCCGGCCTTGCCACCAGCTTCCTGTTCCTTTTTGCTGCGCGCCTGTTGATGGGTGCAGCTGAAGGCGGCGTCATGCCGATCAGCCATGCCATGGTGGCCAGCGAGGTAGACCCCGAACGCCGCGGCCTGGCACAGGGCGTGGCCCAGAACCTTGGCTCCAACCTGCTCGGCAGCTTCGCCGCACCGGTGGTCCTGGTGGCCTTCGCCACCGCCTTCAGCTGGCGCGAAGCCTTCTACCTTGCGGCACTGCCTGGTCTGATCAGCGCCGCGCTGATCTGGTTCCTGCTCAAGGAACCGCAGCCCGCCGCCAAGCCCAAAGATGCGCACGAAGCGAGTATCGGTTTTGCCGAGGCCTTCAAGGTCCGTAACATGTGGGTCTGCGTGGTGGTTGGCGTGCTGATGGTCGCCCATTTCGTGATCACCTGGGCTTTCATGCCCAACTTCCTGGTGCAGACGCGCGGGATGGACCCCTTCTCGATGAGCTGGCTGGTCGGCTCGCTGGGCATCGCCGCGGCGATCTACAGTTTCGTTGTCGCAGGCCTGTCGGACAAGATCGGCCGCAAGCCGGTGATGGTCTTCCTGCCTTTCCTGTCGCTCGTCGGCCCGATTGGCGTGTTGCTACTCGATCCGGCCGCCTTCGAAGGCATGGGCGTGTTCGGCCTGTCGGGTTATGCCACGGTCCTGATCCCGATTTTCTTTCCGCCCCATCCACCACGCCACCGTGCTGGGTCTGGCCATGGGTGCCTGCGAAGTGCTGGGCGGCGTCTTCGGCCCGCCTGTCGCAGGCATGCTCAACGACGCCTTCGGCGCGGATACTTTCCTTTATGTGTTGATGGGGCTGGCCGTCGTTAGTGGCTTCGTCGCCATGTACCTGCAGGAAACCGCCCCCGCCGCACTGCGCAAGCAGGGACGGACTTTCCAAGCCGCCTGACCTTGATCCGATGCGGTGGGCCGCAAAGCCTGTCGCATCGTAACGCGCGTTAGGATAAACTCACCCCAGCGCGAGTCCCGCAAAGGGTCCGCAAGGAGAGACTGATGCCAGAAGCACCCACTACCGAACCCTGGGCCGGTACGCCGCCCGTCCCCCACACGCTGCGCCCGGGCGCAATGCCCGAAGCCTACATGGCGAAGATCGCCGAAGGGGACGAGCGGTACTGGGTGCCCATCGTCGAGGATGTCTATTCCAAGCCCGTCTGGATCAGCCCCACGCTGAACATGTGGGCCGACGTGCTGATGGCGAAGAAGCCCTGTATCGTGAACCGGCACTATCACCCCAAGCCGATCTGGGCCTACACCATCAGCGGCAAGTGGGCTTACCTCGAGCATGACTGGACCGCCACGGCCGGCGACTTCATCTTCGAGACGCCCGGCGAGAGCCACACGCTGGTCGCCTATGAACACCCCGATCCGATGAAGGTCTTCTTCGTCGTCTCCGGCCCGCTGATGTGGCTGGACGAACATGGCAACACCGTCGGCCATTTCGACGTGTTCGATTACATGACGATGGCCCGCGAACACTATGACAAGGTCGGCATCGGCGCCGATTATGTCGACACCCTGATCCGATAGGAGAGCACAACCATGGCCACCAACAAGATGACTGCGCCCGCATCCGACACGAAGGAAATCGTCGAGGTTCCGTGGGCCTACCGCGAAACAGTCGAGCGCCTCAGCCCCGGCGGCCGCTACGTCGACATGCAGAGCGACATCGACAGCCCCTGGGTCCCCTTTGGCGACGGCGCGGCGATCAAGCACCTGATGTTCGACGTGCGCACCAACACCTATTCCAACATCCTGTGGATGAAGGGCCCGGGCACCATTGGCACCCACCTGCACCGCGGCAACGTGACCATGGTCACCATCGAAGGGTCTGTCCGTTACCTGGAATATGACTGGGTCGGCACGCCGGGCGGCCTGATCCTGGAAACCCCGGGCGAAGCCCACACGCTCGTCACCGAACACCCCGAAGGCTGCAAGCTGTTCGGCTGGATGCAGGGCCCGATCGAATTCTACGATGCGGAAGGCAACTATGCCGACACCGTCGACGTTTGGTGGATGATCACCCACTACGAAACCTACTGCAAGGAAAACGGCATTCCGCTCAACCAGAAGCTGTACCTCTAAGGAGACCCGCAAAATGTCAGGACTCGGAGCCAAGACTGCCGCCGAAGCCGGAGCCTTCAAGATCGTCAACGTGCCGGAAACCTACAAGCACGTGATCGACGAATACGTCCGCGACGGCACCTATGTCGGCCAGTCGGAAGAAGAGAGCCCCTGGGTTCCCTTCGGCGACAATGCCGCCATCCGCCACCTCGCCTTCGACGTGCGCAACAATGTCTATGCCAACGTGCTGTGGATCAAGTCAGCCGGCGTGATCGGTACGCACAAGCACCGCGGCATGGTCTGGGCGATCGGGCTGGAAGGCACCTTCCGCTATCTCGAATACGACTGGGTCTGCGGCCCCGGCGACTTCATCACCGAGTTCCCCGGCCACGCGCACACGCTCGTCACGGACGAGCCCGACGGTATGAAAGCCTTCTTCTGGATGCAGGGCGCCAACGAGTTCTACGACGACGAAGGCAACCACGTCGAAACGCTCGACGTTTGGTGGTTCATCAACCACTACGAAAGCTACTGCAAGCAACAGGGCATCCCGATCAATCGGCAGCTCTACCTGTGAGCGAGCCTGGAACGCTTGAGCAGTTCGACATCCGTGGCCGTTCGGCGCTGGTGACAGGTGCCGCCAGCGGGATTGGCCTCGCCTACGCCGAATGCATGGCCGAGGCCGGGGCCAGGGTAACGCTGACCGATATTGACGCCGCCGGTGTCCAGCGCGAAGCCGCGCGCCTCAATGCGGCGGGCTACGAAGTGCGCTGGGCGAGCTGTGACGTCACCGACCTGCTGGAAGTCAGCCAAGCTTTCAACGACCACGTCGAGGCCTACGGCGGCTGCGATATCGCCTTCGCCAATGCCGGGCTCGACGTCGGTGACGGATTCTGGAGCCCGGAAGACAAGCGCAATCCCGATGGCCAGATCGACGTCTATTCCAAGGCCAAGTGGGACAAGTCGATCGACATCAACCTGACCGGCGTCTTCCACACCGTGCGCGAGGCGGCACGGGTAATGAAAGCGAACGAAGGCAACGGCTATCGCCGCGGCGGCTCGATCGTCATCACCAGCTCCAATGCAGCGGAAGTGAACGAGGCCATCGTCGGCGTGCCCTACATGGCGGCGAAGGCTGGGGTGAAGCACTTCATGCGCCATTCGGCCTACGAACTGGCCGCATTCGGCATCCGCGTGAACGCCATCGCGCCCGGCCCCTTTGTCACCAACATCGGCGATGGCTGGGTGAAGAAGAACCCCGCCGCGAAGGAGGCGTGGGACAAGCTTGTGCCGGTGGGACGCATGGCCGAGACCTACCAGATCAAGCCGCTGGCGCTGTTGCTCGCCAGCGATGCGGGGAGCTATATGACTGGCGCCCACGTGATGATCGACGGCGGCATGCAACTGGGGCCGGTAAAGCCGATCGACGACTAAGGAGGCAACAATGAAGGCTTTGATCGCCGCCGCGACCGCATGGCTGGCACTTGGCGCGACACCCGCGCTGGCAGACCATCACGCGGAAGACCCGCCGCTCACCGTCGAAGTGCTCCGCACCAGCGCTGGCTCGCTACACGTGAACTCCGCGCTGATCATGGGAGAGCGCGACGCCGTGCTGGTCGATCCGCCCTTCACCCTCGCCGATGCCCACCGCGTGGCCGCCATGGTGCTCGATAGCGGGCGCAACCTCACCCACATCTTCGTCACCCACGACCACCCGGACCACTTCTTCGCCATGGAAGTGCTGGCCGAAGCATTCCCCGATGCCGAGATCGTGGCCCACGAAACCGTGGTGGCCGACATCTGGCGCTCGCTGCCGTTCAAGGTCGTGCGCTGGAGCCCCATGCTTGCCGACAACGGCCCCGCCTATCCCAGCGCCCCGCACGCCCTCACCAGCGACGTGATCCTGCTGGAAGGCCACGAACTACGCGTACTCGGCCCGATGCAGGGCGACCATGTCCACTCCACCGCGCTGTGGGTGCCCGAAATTCGCGCGCTGCTGCCGGGCGACCTGGTGTTCAACGAGGTCCACCTCTGGCTGGGCGAACACGACGAGGCACGCGTGGCAGCATGGGCGGCCTCGATCGAGGAGCTTTCCGCGCTCGAGCCCGAGATCGTTGTCGCGGGCCACGCCCGCCCCGGCTTGCCGGACGATGCCAGCGGGCTGGAATTCACGGCATCCTACCTCGAAGCATGGCCCATGCTGGCGGCCAACGCCATGGACTCGGTTGAGATGCAGGCCATGGTCCGGGCGGCTTTCCCCACCACCATCGACGTGCTCGACGACTTCATCCTCGTCAATTCCACCCAGGTGGCCGTGGGCGAACAGCCCATGTGGGAGGAATAATGCGCGCGGTCACTTTCCAGGGGCTGCACACCCCGCTCGCCTTCGAGACCATCGCTGATCCGACGCCCGGCGCGGGGGAGCTGGTGGTAAAAGTGGGGCGCTGCGGAATATGCGGCAGTGACCTCCACATGACCGAAGACGCCGCCTACGGCTGCCAGCATGGCGACGTGCTGGGGCACGAATTTGCCGGTGAAGTCGTCGCCTTGGGCAAAGGCACAGAAGGCCACAAGGTGGGCGACCTCGTCTCGGTCATCCCGCTGAAAAGCTGCGGCACCTGCGAGCATTGCCTGAAGGGCGAGGTGCAATGGTGCAGCAATTTCGGCCTGCAGGGCGGCGGCTATGCCGAATATGCCGTAACGCGGCCCAACCAGTGCGTGCCCCTGCCGCAAGGCCTCAGCCTCGCTGACGGCGCAATCATCGAACCGCTGGCCGTCGCGCTCCACGGCGTGAACCTGTCAGGCATCCAGAAAGGCGACAAGGCGCTGGTGCTGGGTGCCGGCCCAATCGGCCTCGCCACCGCCTACTGGGCCAAGCGCGCTGGCGCGAGCAAGGTGGCGGTACAGGACATCTCCACCTTCCAGGAACAGCGCGCGCTCGACATGGGGGCAGACGTTTTCGTGGTCGATCCGGCAGACTCCATCGGCAGCGCCGAGCGCGGCCTTGGCGGCAAGGCGGACATCGTCTTCGAATGCGTCGGCATTCCCGGCCTGATCGACCAGGCCGTGAGTCAGGTACGCAACCAGGGCACCATCCTGCTGCTGGGCCTGTGCACCAAGCCCGATACCCTGCACACCTTCCCCATGCTGACCAAGGAAGTGAAGCTGGTGACCAGCGCCTTCTTCACCGTGCCGGAGTACCAGGCCGCACTTGACGCGCTGGAGGCAGGCTCTGCCGAACCGCGCCACCTCATCACGGACACGATCTCGCTGTCGGACACGCCCGAGGTCTTCGAAAGCCTCAAGCACCGCACCCAGCAGTGCAAGGTGTTGATCGCACCGTGACCGGCCCCTAGGTCCAGCTTACCGCCACGCGGCAATTGATTGATTGGGACAGCATGGCGGAGAGCAGCAAGAATGGCAGGGCGAAACTGGTAACCGGCTCGATTGCCGGCCACCTCGTCCACCAGACTACGCCCGCGATCGTCGGGGTCGCCGCGATCATGTCGGTCGGCATCATCGATGCCTATTTCATCGGCCGGCTGGGCGGCAACGAACTGGCGGCGATCAGCTTCATCTTCCCCGTCATCACCGCACTGCAGAGCCTTGGCGTGGGCGTGATGGTGGGCGTCAATTCGGTTGTGGCCCGCGCGCTGGGCGAAGGCGATGAAGACCGCGCCCTCGCCCGCGCCAACCTTGGGATGGCGCTGGGACTGGCCGCCGGCGTGGTGATCGGCATTGCCCTGTTCGCCCTGCGACGACCACTGTTCGCGCTGATGCAGGCCGATGCGGAGATCCTGCCGCTGATCGACCTCTACATGGCACCCTTCTCGCTCGGCTTCCCGCTGTTGATCACCATGATGGGCATGAACGGCGTGCTGCGCGGCCAGGGCGCGGCCAAGAGCAATACCACCGTGCTGATTATCTACTCGGCTGCCAACTGGGTGCTCGATCCGCTGCTGATCACCGGCGCCTTCGGCATAGGCGGGTTCGGCATAGCAGGGGCAGCCTATGCCACGCTGGGCGGCTGGCTGGTGGCCATCGTCGCGGCATGGTGGATCCTCGGCAAGCACCAGTTGCCAATCGCCCCTGCCGCCATGCGCGGGTGCAACTGGCCTGCCCAGATCAAGGCGATCTCGCGCGTGGCGGGGCCTGCCGCCTTCACCAATTCGATCAACCCTGCCGGCCTTGCGGTGCTCACCTCGCTGCTGGCGGCAGAGGGCGCGGCCGCCGTGGCGGGGTTCGGCGTCGGTGGACGGCTGCAGAGCTTCGCCGTCGTGCCCCTTCTGGCGCTGTCGGGTTCCATCGGGGCCATCGTCGGGCAGAACTGGGGCGCACGGGAGTATGATCGCGCCCGCCGCGCGCTGGTGCAGGCCGGCATGTTCTGCGTCGCCTACGGCACGGCCGCGGCACTTGTGCTGTTCATGGCGCGCGGCTGGTTTGCCGAACTGTTCAGCGACGAGGCTGACGTTACCGCTGCCGCAGTCGAATACCTGGCGATATCGGTATGGGGCTATGCCGGGTACGGCATCCTCATCACGGTCAACGGCGCGCTCAACGCCATCGACCGAGCCAGCAACGCACTGGCGCTGTCGCTTACCCGCGTGCTGCTGGTAATGATTCCGGTGGCATGGCTTGCCCGCGCAAGCCTTGGCACCCAGGCCGTCTACTATGGCGAGCTGGCCGCCAACTGGATGGGCGGCCTCGCTGCCATCGTCATCGCCTGGCGGGTGCTGTGGCACCCGTCCAGCGAGCGCTCCGGTTAGTCCAGCGGACGGCTTGACCCGAAGAACAACGCCTGGCTGATCGCCGCGCGCACCGTGTCTTCCTGGAACGGCTTGGTGATGAGGTAGGTCGGCTCCGGCCGGTCACCCGTCAGCAGGCGTTCGGGATAGGCGGTAATGAAGATCACCGGCATCGAATCGATGGCGAGGATATCGTCCACCGCATCGAGGCCCGATGACCCGTCGGCCAGCTGGATATCGGCGAGCACCAGACCGGGCGTCTTCTCTGCAACCACTTCCTGCGCCTGCGTGCGCGTGGCAGCGGTGCCGCAGATATCATGACCCAGCGAACGGACGAGGTCTTCCAGCTGCATCGAAATCAGCGGCTCGTCCTCGATGATCAGTACGCTAGTGGCAGACTCGCGCTCGATCTCGGCAATGGCTTCAACCACCAGCGCATCGACATCGGCTTCTGGGATATCCATCACAGCGGCTGCCTCTGCCGGAGCGAAATCCTCGACCGTGGTCAACAGCAGGGCCTGCCGGTTGAGCGGGGTGATACGCTTCAGCTGGTTCTGGGCAGCAGCTTCGTGTCCGGTCCCACCGGCTTCGGCGTCAGCGACTTCGAGGTAGGCGCTGGACCAGACCTTGTTGAAAGCCCGGTACAGCGGCACGCGGCCGCCACGCAGGCTGTCGGCAAGCTCGTCGTCCGCCAAGGCGGCTTCGAGGGTGGCCTGTACAAAAGCGTCACCAGTGGCCTGCGATCCCGTCAGGGCGCGGGCGTAACGACGAAGAAATGGTAGGTGTGCGGCGACTTCTGCACCAATCGACATAAAGGTCCTTCCCGGATTGTCCGATGCCTATGAACGCGCTTGCGCGCTCGCGGTTCCGCCAAGGGGCGAAACCCGTGTTTCCCGGCACGCATGCCGCCTCGCGCGAGGCATTGCAAATCACCACCGCCAGAACTGCGTGAAAAATTTTTTCACCCGCAGGGAACCGCAATTCGCGCCGGTCATTTAGCCTATGTCACCGCCGAGACCCCCCTCCCGTCCAAGCGGCAGGTGACACGATCCCGAGAGGCCCCCGTTCCAGAGAACGGGGGCCTTTTTTCTTGTATCACAATTATTTGGTGATTTTCTCTGATGAGAATTGCGCGTGCTGCTCTAGCGCAGGAGACGCGAGAAAAGGCCGCGCTTGCGACTGCCGGCCAGCACTTCCACCAGCTGGACCGGATCATAGGGCTTTTCAAAGATCGGGCCCATTTCAGCAATGTCAGGCGGAATATCACCCGGAGATCCGGTAGAGAAGACGATCCGCGGCCGCTTTGGGCCCAGCAGGTCCACGAGCTCGGCCAGGGCCCAGCCGTCGTCACGATCGGCGAGGTGGACATCCAGCACGATGGCGCTCAACTTTCCGCCCCTGTCCAGTTCGGCCATGGTGGCCTTCATCGTCTGGCAGATCACCACTTCCTGCGCCCCGCCTTGCAGCAGTGCGTCCTCCAGCGCCAAGGCCAGCACGGGGTCATCCTCGACCAGCAGCACCCGTCCCAACGCCTTGCGCGGCGCAGGCGTGATATTGCGGACCCGGTCTTTGCTTGCTGGCTTCATTGCATTCCCTGCAGATGCAGGAGTTGCATCCATCAGGCCAACGCCAGAAAATCCCTCGCAGTTCCCCGAATTCGCGTCACAGCGCCTTTTCGTAGATCCGGTATTCGCGGTTGAGGTTTGACTCGATCGCGTCAGCAATCGCCACCATCCCCTGATTGTCCTCAAGGATCCAGCCCACTTCGGCGCGCTTTGCAGAGTGATTGGCGACAGCATAGCGACGAATATACTCGATCATCATGAAGGCCAGCTGGCTGGCGAGGCGGGTGTTCTGGTATTTTTTCACCACGCCCATCAGCGGCACGCGGAAACCGGGACTTTGCGGGTTGCGAAGCCACCACAGCAGCTTCGCCCAGTTGAACGGGAACAGCTTGCCCTTCATGTGGATGAGCTTGCTGTTGATGTCGGGCCAGCTGAGCATGAAGGCCACCGGTTCGCCGTTGATTTCGGCGATCATGTTGGCGCCTTCGATGATCAGCGGCTTGAGCTTCTTCGCGCCGTAGGCCTTTTCGGTTTCGGTAAAGGGCACGAAGCCCCAGTTTTTCGACCAGGCTTCGTTGAGGATGCCGAGGATGATCTGCGCTTCCCGCTCGAACTGCGACTTGTCGACAGGGCGGACCACGATTTCCTTGTTGCGTTCGCCCGACTTGACGATGCGGTTGACGATCGGCGGAAATCCGTCGGCAACTGTATCGAGGTCATAGGTGAACAATCGCTTGGCGACGCCGTACCCCTGCCCTTCGATCCAGCCTTCGTAGTGGGGCTTGTGGTGACCCATCAGGATCATGGGCGGATGGTCATGGCCTTTCACCAGCAGGCCGGGCTCTTCCCAGATCGACAGGCTGATCGGCGCCAGAACGCGGGTCATGCCCTGCTCGCGCAGCCATTGTTCGGCGCGGGCGATAAGGGCGGAACTGACCTCTTCGTCCTCGGCTTCCAGCAGGCCCCAGTTGCCAGTGCCCGGCCCCATGCCTTGCTCCGGCGGCTGTTCCAGCGCCAATTCGTCATAGTGGGCGGAAATACGTCCCACCACCTTGCCGCCGCGCCGCGCGAGAAACAGCTGCACCTTGGCATGTTCGTGGAACGGGTTTTTGCCCGGAGTCAGCAGCTCGACCATGTCGGCCTTCAGTGGCGGCACCCAGTTGGGATCATCTGCATTCAATCGATAAGCGAGATCGATAAAAGCATTGAGGTCACCCTTGCCCGAAACTTCGGCAATATCTATCTGCTCGCTCACGCTAACGGCCTTTCGTTCATTACGGGTTCGCTCTTGATATGCATCAAGGCCGTGTCAAGCGCGCAGCCACATTGCAGCCGCGCATTACACAACCGGACATTTTGCATTATAGAGCACGCCCATGGACGCGACGACCAAGACTGCTGAAGATCAGGCCGGCGGTAACACCCCGCTGCGGCGGCGCGTGCACGCGCAGATTCCCGACGACAAGGCCATGCTGAAGGCAGCGGCTGAACTGACGCGCGATATCAACACGGCACGGCCCGAGATCTACTGGCCGGACATGCTGGTATCGACCGCCATCGGCTACGGCGCGCTGGCAGGTGCCATCATGCTCGACAACCTGTGGCTGGCGCTGGTCTGCGCTGTGGTATCGGTCTTCGCGCTCTACCGCGCCTTGTTGTTCATCCACGAGATCACCCACCTGCACCGCGACGCCCTGCCGGGCTTCCGCACCGCCTGGAACCTGCTCGTTGGCATTCCCATGCTCACCCCCAGCCTGATGTACGAAAGCGTGCACACACTGCACCATGCGCGCACCAAGTATGGCACGATTGAAGACCCGGAATACATGCCGCTGGCGCTGATGAAGCCGTGGAGCCTACCGGTCTTCGTGCTGATTGCCGCGCTCGCGCCTGTCGCGCTTATCATCCGCTGGGGCGTGCTCGCCCCGCTGGGCCTGGTGATCCCGCCGCTGCGCCGTTTCGCGTGGCAGCGCCTGTCATCGCTATCGATCAACCCCGAATTCCGCCGCAAGCCGCCGACCGACAAGGAACGCGGCTGGTTCCTGTTCCAGCAGGTCGGTGCCAGCCTGTGGGCCCTGGTGGTGATCTCCACCCCCTTCTGGCTCGGCTGGAAGCCGCTGCTGGTGGCGATGGCCGTCACCGCCGCCGTGGCTGTGTTCAACCAGCTGCGCACCCTGGTGGCGCACCTGTGGGAGAACGACGGCGAAGCCATGACGGTGACCGCGCAGTACCTCGACAGCGTCAACGTGCCGAGTTTCATCGCCGGCATCTGGGCGCCCGTAGGCCTGCGCTACCACGCGCTGCACCACCTCGTGCCCTCGATGCCCTATCACTCGCTGCACGAAGCTCATAAGCGCATCAGCGCGCACCTGGGCACGACCTCGACCTTCGCCGAAGCCAGCCACCCGGGCATGATCGGCCTAGTGGGCCGCATCGCCCGCAGCACGATGGGGCGCGGTCCGCAGTAACGCAGCTTGCCTAGTCGGGCTTGCCGCTGGCGGGCTTGCCCGCCTCCTCGGCCGCCAGCGCGTTTGCTGCCGCAACCATTTCCTCATCGACCTCGGGTTCGCGCTCGCAGCCTGCCATGGCCAGAAGCGGCAGGGCGACCAGTGCGGCTAGCGCCGGCTTAATCATGGTATTTGCTCTCCAACGGACCGGTTAGACCAACCGGCCCGCGAAGTACCCGCCGCCAGGAGCAGCGGATAGAACCACAGCAATGGCACAGGGATTCTGGCAGTAAGCCCGCTATTCCTCGGTGCGGACGAGCACGGTCTCGCCCACCAGCAGGAACAGGAAAAACGGCGCCCAGGCTGCCAGCAGCGGCGGATACCCGCCGAAACTGCTCATCGCCAGCGCAGCGTTGTCGACGACGAAGTAGGCAAAGCCCAGCGCCATCCCGATCACAGCGCGGATGAACAGGTTGCCCGACCGCGCGAGGCCGAAACCTGCCACGGCGCCCAGCAGGGGCATAAGCACGGCGGACAGCGGGCCGGATATCTTGTGCCACCACTTGGCCTCCAGCTCGTCCGTGCGGCGGCCTGCGCTCTGCAGGGCATCAATGGAGTCGGACAACTCGGCCAATGGTTCTGCATCGGGATCGACGCGGCGCAGTTCAATCTGTGACAGCTCCACACCAGGGGCCACCACGACGCTATCCACCTGCTGGGTCACCGCGGTCGCAACGTTGAAGATCGAGGCGTTCTCCATCCGCCAGCCGGGATTGGCATAGGTCGCACGGTCGGCGGTCACCTGCCGCGTGATCAGCCCGCCATCGTCACGCTCGTAATAGGCGACGCTTTCCATCACCGTGTCCGCGCCAGATCCGGACAGCGTGCCGCCCATCAACACATCGCTGCCGTCGTTGAAATAAACATTGGTACGCGCCCCACGGTCTTCGGGAATGGCCGCGTACTCGACATCTTCCCACGCCTTCAGCGTCGCCGTCGCGCGGATCACCACCCGTTCGTTGAAGGCAAACGACACGGCCGCCACCAGCAGGCCCATCATCAGCAGCGGGGCGAGGATCTGGTGCGCGGAAAGCCCGGCGGCCTTCATCGCGATCACCTCGGAATTCTGGTTGAGGCCCGCCAGCATGATGATCGTCGCCAGCAGCACCGAATAGGGCAGGAATCGGGCGATCAACTGCGGCACGCGCAGGCTGACATAGAGCCACAGTTGGGACTGGCCGTTGCCCTCCACCGCCAGGATGTCGCCGGTCTTGCCAAGCAGATCGAGCATCATCAGCACCAGCACCAGCACGGCCAGCCATGCGAAAATCCGCACAACGAACATCTTGGCGAGGTAGATGGTAAGGGTGCGCGACGGGAAGAAATCAAGCAGCACTGGGCGCCCCCTGCTCTTCTTCCATCAGGTCCAGTTCCTCGTCCGGCACGATCCCGCGCAGCTTGTCCCGGCCCAGCAGCTTGGCGATCCGGCGCGCGACCTTGGCATAGAGCGCGTCCAGATAGCCAATGGCTTGTCCGCCAGGCACATAGGCCACCTGATAATACATCCACGCGATCAGGCAGAACAACACGGCAAAGGGCCCCCACAAGGCCAGGAACGGGTCGATCCGCCCGATCTCAGCCACCTCGGCACCGTACTGGTTGATCTTGTGATAGGCGACCACGATCACGATCGACAGGAAGATGCCGAGCGAGCTGGTCGACCGCTTGGGCGGGATGCCCAGCGCCACGGCCAGCAGCGGCAGCATGATCATCATCACCACTTCGACCATGCGGTAGTTGAAATTGGCCTGGCTGGCGACGCGCTCGTCGGCGGTGCTTTCGGGGCTCCAGCCGATCTCCAGCAGTTCGGGCAGGATATATTCGCGTTCATCCTCGCCGCGGTCGCGGAATTCCTGCAGCGCGGGCAAGTCGATGGGCAAGTCGTGCTGGCTGAAGCTAAGCACGCGCGGAGTGCCTTCCACCACGTCGTGGACGATCACTCCGTCGACGAGCCGCAGGACAATGGTGTTGCGATCTTCGCGGTTGGCGAGGAAGCGGCCTTCGCGCGCGGAGATCGATAGCACCTGCCCCTCGTCATCGGCAACACGGGCATATATGCCCATCAGTCGGCGGCCATCATCCTCGCTCGCCTCGATGCGCAGGGCCATGCGGTCTTCGATGGTGTTGAACTCGCCAACCTTGATGGAAGCGCCCAGCGCCCCCGAGCGCAGTTCGAATTCCATTTCCTCGTAGGCAAAGCGGGCCTGCGGCTGGATGAAGCCGACAATGGCGAAGTTGAGCGCCATCAGGCCGATCGTCATCAGGTAGGGCACGCGCAGCAGCCGGTTGTAGGACCAGCCGACCGCCCGCATCACGTCGAGCTCCGACGACATGGCCAGTTTGCGGAAGGCGAGCAGGATGCCCAGCATCAGCCCCAGCGGGATGGCAAGCCCCGCATATTCGGGAACCAGGTTCATCAGCATTTCGAAGACGACACCGATGGGCCCGCCCTCGACCGCCACGAAATCGAACAGCCGCAGCATCTTTTCCAATAGCAGCAAACTTGCGGCGAGCAGGAAGATGCCGATCATCGGCACCAGCACAAGCTTGAAGATATAGCGATCTGTGGCGGTGATGAAGGGAGACACGGGGAGCCTCTACAACACAAATTCCAAGTTCGGTAGGGTCGATTACAACACCGTAAGCGAAGCCTGCCCAACTTGCATATGCCAGTCAGTTCTGTGAAACAGAAATAGTCAATGATCATAGGGGGGTATCAATGGCTTCTGGCAAACAAATCCTGGCGTGTGTCGTATCGGCGGCAACCCTGGCAGGATGCGCAGCGACGAATACTGGCGAGATAACTTTCCGCAGGGCCGATCCAGCGGGTGATGTGGCGCAAGCCGCAGCGACCTACAGCGCTAATTGCATCGGCACCTATGGCGTTGCATCTGGAGAGACAGCAGCAGGGCCCTGCAGGCCGATGCTGGAATCAAGACTCGATCGCCAAAATTCCGGTTTTGGCCGTCCTATCCTGACGGGTGATGTCTATTCGATCCGGCTCGACCGCGGCGTCATCGCAGACATTTCGGAGCTTCCATTTCCCTTCAGTCGCCCTAGCGGCTCGGGCAATCCTTTCCGGCCAACCGGCGAGATCGTGGTCCTCGCCAATGTGTTCGAGTTCGGCTCGGCGAACCCGCAGTTCCTCGACCCGACCGATCTTACCCAGGCAAAGGTGGTATATTTCAGCGAAGACGTCTTCGAGCATCAAGACCTCAATTTCTCGAACATTCCCCTGCAGGCCCCGGTGGCCTATTCCGGAAATCCCATCGGGATTCAGCTGATCGTCGTCGAACTGGACCGTACCAGTGGCCCAACGCAGGCGCTCCTCGGACGTCTCGCAGAC
The DNA here is from genome assembly GCA_030431875.1 of Alphaproteobacteria bacterium. GTDB lineage: Bacteria > Pseudomonadota > Alphaproteobacteria > Sphingomonadales > Sphingomonadaceae > Alteraurantiacibacter. The sequence continues at coordinate 167,825 of JAUIIG010000001.1, read as the reverse complement.
CTCGGATCGACGGGGGACTTCTTGCCAGGCGGAGCCACCGACACCCTGCTGGATCTGGGCGCTGCCTTGCTGCAGCAAAACCACGATGACATGATCTTCGAATATCGCATGGTCCTCGACCCCGGGACAACCGGTGCGCAGCAGCCGTCTTCGCCGTTCGAAGAAGGACGCTATGTCATCATGCGCAACGAAGCGCGAACGACCGAACTGCCTTGGAATGACTATCGGCTCGATCACGAAACCGGGCGCGTGTATTTCATGCGGAACAGCCAGCCTGTCGCCTTGGCCGATCATACCTACTTCACGGTCAACGTGATCAAGCATCCGGCCGGTACGCAGGCCTCGAACTACGTCCTCAATTCGTTTGATGCGTTCAACACCAGCTTCGAAGCGTCAATATCCAACCGCGACCAGCCACTGAATATCATTGCCGATCGCATCCAGGACGAGATTGTCGATGCCCGCGCCGTGAGTTGGAACGCGCAATTGGCAGAAGCTTGGAACAACGTCAGCGAGCGTGCGAACCTCTATTCATCATACGTGCCGCATGCCGACGATACCAATCTCCGGTGCGAGCTGTTGCCTCTGGCAACGGAACAACGTGATCTGGCAGAACAGCAGGCTTTCAACGCCGCCCTGTCCTTCATGAGGCTGTTTGAGAGTGCATCGACAGAAACGGTGGACGGCACCACAAGCACGGACCTCGTCTTGTCGGATGACGAACAGCGCGAAATCCTGATGCTGCTCGCAAGCTACTTCGTGCCGTTCGATGGCTCACCGATTTCACGCGACCTGCTGGCGGACCCCGCCCAGTTCAGGCAGACATTCTCGACTGCCACCACCTTTGCCGAGGCTGTGATGACGGAAGCGCGTCGAGATGTGGAGACGTCCACCTGTGCTGTGCTGATCGCAGACAACAAGGCGAGGGCTATTTCGGGCAGCGACTAGGCCGGACGCTCACGCCTTTTCCAGCGTGCATTGCAGCGGGTGCTGGTTCTCGCGCGCGCAGTCCATCACCTGGTTTACCTTGGTTTCGGCAACCTCGAAGGGGAAGATGCCGCAGACGCCGACGCCGCGCTGGTGGACGTGGAGCATCACCCGCGTGGCCTCCTCCAGGTCCATGCGGAAGAAGCGCTTCAGCACCATCACCACGAATTCCATCGGGGTATAGTCGTCGTTCAGCAGCAGCACCTTGTACTGGCTGGGCTTCTTCGGCTTGGCGCGGGTACGGGTGGCGACGCCAACCTGGCCGCCGGCATTGCTACCGTCATCGCCCGCACCACTATCCCCGCCGTCTTCGTCGGCAGCGTGGATCGTCCAGTCCTGGACGGTGGCAGAGGCGATTGGTCTGGTCATTGCGAGGGCCGAATATCGTATCAAATGCGCAGGCTGCAAGACCGCTGGTGCAGATTATGGGTTAGCGAGGCTGGTTAAGCGCGGCGCAGCATCCGCCAAAAACATGCCAGATAACATTCAGGCCGGGCAGCTTGCGCTACCCGGCCCGTTGTCTGATCGCCAAGGGAGAGGAGGAGATGGCGATCTGAAACTTGTTGGTTCGCTTAGGCGACCTTGGACAGCTTTTCGGCGGCCAGGTTCACGCGGCCCGAAATCGGGGCGAACACGTCGTTGGCGAGCTTCATCGAAGCGTCGGTGCTCTTCGAGGTCATGGCGACCATCGCATCGAAGTTGCGACGCAGGATCTTGCCCTGCAGTTGGAACAGTTCGGTCGGGCTCTTCACCGCGGCCATTTCCTTCAGGTCGGCCGTGGCGGTTTCGTAGGCGCTCTTGGCTTCGTCAGCGAAGCTCTGGCCCATGCCCTGCACACCTTCAGCCATGACCTTGCCGCTTTCGACGACAGCTTCGACGTTGCCCTTGGCGAATTCGGTCATTTCCGTCATCGCTTCGGTGCTCTTGTCGTAAGCGGCCTGGGCCTTGCTCTGCATTTCCGCGACAGCATCGGACATCGTGTCGGTGAAGGCGGAGGTGTAATCCATAGTCTTGGTAGCCATGATCTTTTCCTTGAGTTGGGTAACGCTCGCTTCGCTCTTGGCAGGGGCCTTTGCCGGCTTGGGAGCGGGAGTTTTCTTTGCCACGGGCTTGCGGGCGACGGGCTTCTTCGCAACCGGCTTCTTGGCCGGAGCCTTCTTGGCAGGGGCCTTCTTGGCCGGAGCAGCCTTTTTCACCGGTGCCTTCTTGGCAGCCGGGGCAGGCGCTGCTTCCGCAGCATCTGCATAGGCCTTCTCGGCGCTGTCGGTCTTGGAGGTAGCCATATGTCCTCGCTTGCACGCTTCGATTACGGTCATGAACCACTCACGACCCTTTGTTGCGATGCACAATATATGTTTGTGCACATGCGAAGTCAAGGATTATGTTGCAGTGCACAAAACGCTGTGACCTGCTTGTTTTTCAGTAGCTTGGCTGGCTAGCGCGTCTTTACATAGCGGCCCGGAGCATCCTCGATTGCCGGGTTGGACTTGCTGCCCGGCTTGCGCCGCCCCTTGGCTTTGACGCGCTTGCCATCCTGCGATTCGAGCCAGGCCAGCCAGTCTGGCCACCAGCTGCCGGGATGCTCGGATGCCCCGGCAACAAATTCTTCCAGCGAGGCGAACTCGCCGTCATTGGTCCAGTACTGGTACTTATTGGCGGAAGGCGGATTGACCACGCCGGCGATGTGGCCGCTGCCGGCCATGACGAAGCGGTTGTCGCCGCTGAAATGCTTCAGCGCCTCGAACACGCTTTGCGGAGGGGCGATATGATCCTCACGCCCCGCCTGGATGTAGCACGGCGTCTTGATCAGGCGCAGGTCGATCTCGGTGCCGTCCGCGCCCAGCGCATTCGGCACCACCATCAGGTTGTCCTTGTACAGGTCGCGCAGGTACGCCGCGTGCCACTTGGCCGGCAGGTTGGTGACATCGCCGTTCCAGAACAGCAGGTCGAAGGCCGGATAGTCCTCGCCCAGCAGGTAGTGGTTGACCACGTAGTTCCAGATCAAGTCCGACCCGCGCAGCATGTTGAAGGTGGCAGCAAGGTAGCGCCCGTCGAGGTAGCCGCCCTTCGAAGCCTGGCGGATGAATTCCAGCTTCCCGTCGTCAACGAACAGCTTGAGGTCGCCCGCGTGCTCGAAGTCCACCTGTGCGGTAAAGAAGGTGGCACTTTTCACCTTGTCCGCCTGTCCGCGCCGCGCGAGCACGGCCAGCGTTCCCGCCAAGGTGGTGCCCGCAACGCAATAGCCAATGGCGTGCACGCTCGGCACCTTCAGCCGCTCGATCACCACGTCGATCGCTTCCATTTGCGCGCGGAAGTAGTCGTCCCAATCAATATGGGTCAGGCTTTCGTCTACCGAACGCCAGGACACGAGGCACACGGTAATGCCCTGGTCCACCGCCCAGCGCACGAAGCTCTTCTTCTCGTTGAGGTCGAGGATGTAGAAACGGTTGATCCACGGCGGGAAGATCAGCAGCGGCGTCTCCATCACCTCTTCGGTGGTGGGCGAATACTGGATCAGCTGGAATAGCTCGGTCTCGTAGATCACCTTGCCGGGCGTGGTGGCGACGTTCTCTCCAAGTTTGAACTTGCTGGTGTCGGTGTGGGTGAGCTGGCCGCGCTCGAGATCGGCGGTCAGGCGTTCCAGCCCGCGCACCAGGTTCTCGCCGCGCGTCTCCATCGTGCGTTCCAGCACCACCGGGTTCATCAGCGGAAAGTTGGCCGGGCTCATCGCATCGAGCACGCCTTGCGTGGCGAAGCGCAGGTTGGCGCGGTCTTCCTCGCTTAGCCCCTCGGCATGGTCGATGTTCTGCGCCAGCCGCTCGGCAAACAACAAGTAGGTCTGGTGGATCAGCGCGAAGACCGGCTGGTCACGCCAGGCCTTGTCGGCGAAACGGCGATCCTTGAATGGCAGCTGGGCTTCCTCGCCCTCCCCTGCTTCGGAATATTTCGTCAGCAAGTCCTGCCATAGCTGCATGCCATCGGCCCACATCTGCTGCTGCGCCTGCGGATCGAGCATGGGGATGGCAGAGGTCCACTGGCGCATGGCCTCCATCCAATTGGCGGGGCTCGAGAGCATGGGCGCGGGGCGTTCGTTTTCGGGCAGGCAGAACTGCAGCCAGGTCTGCTGGAACTCCATCATCGCCTGCCCCATGGCGTCGATCGCACTTTCGTCGGGCACCTTGTCGGCAGCCTGCGGGGCGAAGGTCTGCATCATCTGACGCGCGGCCTCGCCCTGCATGCGGAGCATTTCGGTGAAGATATCCGCGGCTTCGTTGCCGTTCTTGGGGTCTTTGGCCATCTCGCGGCCCTTATAATCGGAATTGTGACAATTGGGAGCCTGAGGCCGCAAACTCATAGGCCCTTAGCAGATCATGCGTTGATGCCGCGTTGCACTGCGCCTTTGTTTCATTCAGAGAGGCCCTGCCTGCAATAATGCGGGATCAACCAGAGAAGGATACGATGGACGACCAATTTTACCGCATCAAGCGACTGCCGCCTTATGTCATCGCCGAAGTGAACGCGATGCGAGCGGCCGCGCGAGCGGAAGGTCGCGACATCATCGACCTTGGCATGGGTAATCCCGACCAGCCGCCGCCCAAGCATGTCATCGACAAATTGTGCGAGGTGGCACAGAAGCCCGACGCCCACGGCTATTCGCAGTCGAAGGGCATCCCCGGCCTGCGCAAGGCCCAGGCCAACTATTACGAGCGCCGCTTCGGGGTCGAGCTCGACCCTGAGAACGAAGTGGTGGTGACGCTCGGCTCCAAGGAGGGCCTCGCCAGCCTTGCCACGGCGATCACTGCGCCGGGCGACACGATCATGGCGCCCAATCCCAGCTACCCGATCCACACCTTCGGCTTCATCATCGCCGGGGCCTCGATCCGCTCGGTGCCGACCACGCCGGACGACAAGTACTGGGAAGCGCTGGAAGCGGCGATGAACTTCACCGTTCCACGCCCCACGGTGCTGGTGGTGAACTTCCCCAGCAACCCGACGGCCGAAGTGGTGGACCTCGAATTCTACGCCAAGCTGGTCGACTGGGCCAAGTTCCACAAGGTCTGGATCCTGTCCGACCTCGCCTATTCGGAGCTCTACTACGACGGCAAGCCGACGCCCTCGATCCTGCAGGTGCCGGGAGCGAAGGACGTGGCCGTCGAGTTCACCAGCCTCTCCAAGACCTATGGCATGGCCGGCTGGCGTATGGGCTTTGCCGTGGGCAACCAGACGCTGATCGCGGCCATGACGCGGGTGAAGAGCTATATCGACTATGGCGCCTTCACGCCCATCCAGGCCGCCGCCTGTGCCGCACTGAACGGCCCGCAGGACTATGTCGAACAGAACCGGCAGATGTATCACAAGCGGCGTGACGTGATGGTGGAAGCCTTTGGCCGCGCCGGTTGGGACATCCCGCCGCCGCCCGCCTCCATGTTCGCCTGGGCACCCTTGCCGCCCGCGCTCAAGGAGATGGGCAGCCTGGAATTTTCCAAGCAGTTGCTTACCCATGCCGAGGTCGCGGTGGCACCGGGCGTGGGTTACGGCGAGGATGGCGAAGGATACGTCCGCATCGCCATGGTCGAGAACGAACAACGGCTGCGGCAGGCAGCGCGCAACGTGAAGCGCTACCTGCAGGACATGGGCGTGAATACCGCCGGAACCTGAGCGCCCGCCATCATTGGCCGCCCGGTGTATTGTGTTGACTACGCAATTGCATCGGGCTGCCAATACTGCTGCCTTGTCTCGAAGGGGCAAAGAGACGGAGTCGCTATTGGCGTTTTTCGGGTGGATTGCCGGCACACAGGAGCCTCCCGAGCAGTGGGACTTGCGCCGCACCGGCTGGGACCTGTGCCGCGGCGAGGGCGGCTGCCGTGCTGAATGCCGGCACGTGCTCGTCTGCGATACCCGTCACATTGCCGCACATGAACGCCATGCCCTGGCAGAAGCTGACCGTCCCGCCTGGCGCCTGCTGATGCTGGGCGTGGAAGAGCCTGCCGAGCGCGCGCAGCTGCTTTCGCTTGGCGTGGCCGAGGCCCTGTCCGCCGATACCAGCCTGCGTGAGCTGCACGCCCGCGCCGAGCGGGTGGCGGACATGTTCGGCATGCTGCCGCGCTGGCGCGACCTTGGCGAGCTGACGCTGGACCTGTTCCACCGCGACGCCCGGATCGCCGGACACTGGCTGGGCCTGCACCCGCGCGAGTTCGGACTGCTGTGGCGGCTGTCGGACAATCCCGGCGAGCGGGTAACGCGCAAGCAGCTGCTCGCCGATGTCTGGCGCATCAACCATGAGCCGGAGACGAACAGCGTCGAGGTCCACGTCTCGCGCCTGCGTTCGAAACTGGCGCTGGCCGGTTGCGAGGCGCTGGTCGAAACGGCTCCCGAGGGCGGCTATCGCCTCGCCGACGACCGGCCGCTGATGTTCCGCGGAAATGCGCCGAAAGCCGACAATCTCGATCGTTACCTGCGCGAGCTCAACTGGGCCGAAGAGGATGCCAGCTAGGGGCTGGCGCGCTGGCCCAATGCGCACTAGGCTCTGCCGGACAAAATCAAATGGGTGAGAGGTAGAGGGTCGATGGCCACAGCGGCTGGACGCACGCTGGACGTATCGCAGTTCCTGCAAGATCGCGGTTTCAACCGCTATCATGTCTACCTGCTGATCCTGTGCAGTCTCGTGACATTCTTCGACGGGCAGGACTTTACCGCCCTGCCCTATGCCCTGCCTTACATTCGTGACGAATGGGGCGTGGATGACGACGCCACCGCCTGGCTAGCCGCTGCCGGCAACGCCGGGCAGATGATCGGATCGCTTTTCGGCGCCTATATCGCGGATCGCATCGGACGACGGCCGGTGATCATCGCTTGCACCTTCGGCAGCGCAATCCTCACCACCTCGGTCGGCTTTGCGACAACACCGGAAATGGTGACAATACTGCGCTTCGTATCAGGCCTTGCCATTGGCGGCCTGCTGGCACCGGTCTGGGCCCTCAGTATCGAAGGCATGCCCAAGTCCATGCGCGCCACCAGCGTGACGATCATCATGCTGGGCTTCAGCTTCGGCGCCTCCTCGGCAGCCCCCATCGCCAACTGGGTGGCGCCGGAAACCGGCCTTGGCTGGGGCTGGCAGGGCATCTTCTGGGTCTGCGGCGCCATGACCGGCGTCTTCGCCGTGATCCTGCTGTTCACCCTGCCGGAAAGCGGCCGTTGGCTGACCGCCAAGGGCAAGTCGCCCGAGCGCATCCGCATGGCCCTGGCGCGCTTCGACAAGTCTGCCGACCTCGCCGCCTACGACCACTTCGCCCTAAGCGACGAACGCGAGACCACCAAGAGCGAGAATCCGTTCAAGAAGTGGCGTGAACTGTTCGTGGGAGCGCTGCTGTTTGTCACCCCGCTGATCTGGGCTGCCTACTTCTTCTCCAGCGTGGCGATCTACCTGAAGAACGCTTACGGCGTGCTGTTCATGGAAGCACTCGGCCTCGCTCGCGAGGATGCCGCGTGGCTGGCGGGCGCAAGCGGCATCGTGGGCGCCATCGGCGGCGTGGTGCTGCTGGCCATGACCGAGAAACGCGGCCCGGGCTGGATTGCGCTGGCACCGCTGGCCGGCATCCCCATCGCCTTGCTGGTAGGCACCGGCTATGTTGCCGGCGGCGCAGAACTGGCTGCCGTCCTGCTGATCGGTGCGATCTTCGTCGGTGCAGGCCACGCAGCAGTGATTTCGATCACCAGCGTCTATTACCCCAGCGCGGTGCGCAGCTTCGGCGGCGGCTGGGCCAGCTTCATGGCCAAGTTCGGCGCCGTTTCGGCACCTTTCATCGGCTCCGGCGCGGGCTTCCTGCAAGGCGCGTCCGGCGCGCGCGAGGGCTATGTCTTCACCGCTTTCTGCCTGGCGGGGATCGTGGTCTGCATCCTGGCGCTGTCCGTCTTCGTGAAGCGCCTGCCCCAGAGCCAGAGCGCACCCGCCGCACAACCCGCCGAATAGGAACAGATCCCCAATGGTCAAACTGCGCAGTCTTGCCGCCAACAATCCCGGTCGCCGTGCGAACTGGCGCGCGCTGGGCCTGTCGAAAGAGGACATGGAAAAGCCCAAGATCGCGGTGGTGAACTCCTCCAGCGAGCTGGCGATCTGCTATGCCCACCTCGATGGCATCGCCAAGATGGTGAAGGAAGCCATTCGTGAAGCAGGCGGCGTGCCGTTCGAGGTGCGCACCTCTGCCCCGAGCGATTTCATCACCGGAGCCGCCAAGGCGGGCAGCTATATCCTTGCTGGCCGCGACATCATCGCCAACGATATCGAAGTGCAGGTGGAAGGCGCGCTGCTCGACGGCATGATCTGCCTTACCTCCTGCGACAAGACCCCGCCGGGTCACCTGATGGCCGCCGCGCGGCTCAACATCCCGACGATCCTCGTCATTGGCGGCTACCAGCAGGCGGGCGAGATCGACGGCGAGCCGGTGGACGTTGAAGACGTGTGGTCCGGACAGGTCGGCGCGATCTTCGGTAAGGAACCCAAGTTCCCCATCCCCGACATGGCAGAGAACGCCATCATGGGCCCCGGTGTCTGCGCCGGCATGGCCACGGCCAACACCATGCATTCGGTGGTCGAGGCGCTGGGCATGGCCCTGCCCGGCCACGCGCCGGTGCGCGGCAACAGCCCCAAGATGCAGGCCAATGCCAGGGCCGCCGGTCACCGCATCGTGGAAATGGTGAACGAGCAGCTCCTGCCGCGGGACATTTTGACCGAAGGCGCTTTCCGCAATGCCGTCGCCACTGTGCTGGCGGTCAGCGGCAGTATCAACGCGATCAAGCACCTGCAGGCCACCGCCATCGAAGCCGAGAACGGTGTCGATGTCTTCGCCCTGTGGGAGGAGATGAGCGACGTTCCCGTGCTCAGTCCGGTGCGCCCCACCGGCAACATCCGCATCGAACAGTTCGAGGATGCAGGCGGCGCGCGCGCCGTGCTCAAGCGCCTCGAAAGCCGCATCAGCCCCGAGGCCATGACCTGCACCGGCAAGACGCTGGGCGAGAACCTCGCCGACTATGAGATCGAAGGGCCGGAGGTGATCCAGCCGCTCGACGCGCCCTTCAGCAAGGGGCCGAGCATCGCCATCCTCAAGGGCAGCCTGGCGGACACCGCCGTCGTGCGCCTGGGTGTTCGCGACGGATCACGGCCCGAGGAATTCACCGGTACCGCACGCGTGTTCGAGGACACGCAGAGCTGCATGAAGGCCATCGAAGCGGGCGAGATCAAGGACGGTGACGTGGTGATCAGCCGCAACCAGGGCCTGCGCGGCGGCCCGGCCATGGGCGGCGGTGCCAGCCTGATCCTGTTTGCACTCGATGCTGCAGGCCTTGCCAAGACCACGGCCTTTGTCACTGACGGCCAGCTTTCGGGCCTGTGCCTGAAGGGCCTCACCGTGGCTGAAGTCCACCCTGAAGCGGCCGAGGAGGGTTCACCCATCGGCCTGGTACGCGATGGCGACACGGTGCGCATTTCGGTAGAAAACCGCTCGATAGATCTCGACGTGCCGCTGGAGGAACTGGCCCAACGCACCAGCCCCGGCTTCCGCACCGAGGCCACCGGCTATCTGCGCAACTTCCGCGAGACCGTGCGACCCATGCCGACCGGCGGGGTACTGATTCCGGAAAAGAAGTAGGTTCCGGCGCGCCTGCGCTAGGCGGCCATAAGGCTGCGCAGCCGATCGAACACCGTCTCGTGCAGCGGGGTCTCGAAAGCGATGCCGGCGCGTCCATCCTCGACCCAGACCAGCTCCCCGCTGAGTGCGGAGAGTCCTGGCAAGGTCACCAATACCCGTTCGCCGGGTCGTGCAGCGGAGCCATGGAAATCGACCATGCACCCGCCTTGGGAAATATCGAGAACTTCGAGATCGCTCGAACCGCCGGTCTTGGCGCGCACTTTCACACGCACCCATTCGCGCCGTTCCTGGACCTGTGTGACCATCTGCGGGGAGCCCTTGCCTCGTGTTCGCAAGAGCCTTTAGCAGCAAGATGTTTAACAGGCCTTCACCGCGACGGCTAAGGACGTGCAGCTTTTCGCGCTTAACGCGGTAGCAACCCTATTCTGCCGGGACTTTCACAGCATCGCGCATGGCGGACACGGCCGCATCATCGTGCAGGTGCGCGCCCTGTTCACGCAGGACCTTGCGGATGGCATCAACGTCCACCTCTCGCGGCTGGACGCCCTGGTCGGCAGCGATGGCAGCGCCTACGCCCGCGGCTTGACCGGTAAGCCAGCATTGCGGGATTTCGCGCATGAAGCCGTGGCTGTTGGCGTCGCAGGAGATGTGCCGCCCGCCAACCAATAGACCGTCGAGCGCTCGCGGGACCAGCGAACCATAGGGCACCGATACCACCGGGAACTTCGGACTGAGCGAAGGTGATACACCAACCTCGTCCGCCACCGGATTGGCATCACCCCAATCCTTCCGCTCGATCCGCCCGAGACCCGCCAGCCGCCGCGTATGGCGCACGCCCAGCTGGCTGGCGCTTTGCAGCGAATAGACGTTCTCGAAACCGGGCGCATGCTTGCGGAAGAACTGGCAGTGGCCTTCCATCAGCCGGTGGCTGCGGATCTCGACCTCGGTCTGGTCATCGACGTCCAGCGCCGAGAGCCCGCTCTGCCGCGGCCCGAGGAATAGCGCGATATCCGGCCGCCAGCTGACATAGGGGGTCTGGAAGTATCCCAGCTCCTCGCGCCCGCGCTCCATGAACTGGCGCAGCTCGTCGGGATGGTGCACCTTCCAGTCGATCCAGCGGTCCATGTTTACGCCGCCCAGCACCCAGCCGGTGTTCATCGAGTGGTGGACGTCGCCTTCCTCGATATCGGTGTCGAACTCCGCCCCGGCGCGCGCGAACATGTCGCCGTCACCGGTAGTGTCGATCACCACCTTGGCCATCAGCGCATGGCGGCCCATCTTGCTCTCGAAAATGGCGCCTTTGGCCTGCCCGTCTTCCACCAGCGGCCGCGCGGCCCAGGCGTGGAACACGATCCGCACTCCCGCCTCCAACAGCATCTCCTGGTTGTTCAGCTTCATCCGCTCCGGATCGAGCGTGGGCGCCCATTGCACGATGCCGTGGAAGGCGGTGGTGCGCTGGCCCCAGTAAGCGAACTTGGCCGGGTCCTGGCTGCCCCAATCCTCGCGTGGAGGGCCAGCCACGGCCTCAGGCGGCATGCGGTCGATGAAGTGGCGCGCGAATCCCTGGATGACGTGGTTGCCCTGCCAGTCGGTCATGCGGTCTATCCACATGACGAGGCCGCCGGTCGAAAGCCCGCCGAGGCAATTGTAGCGCTCCAGCAGGCAGACATCCGCACCCGCCTTCGCCGCAGCCCATGCCGCCGCGCAGCCTGCCGGACCGCCCCCGATCACGGCGACGTCGCACTTGTGGTAGATATCGATATCGCGCGCGTCTTCGCGCACGGTTCCGCTGCCATTGGGCGGTGGCAGGTTGCGCGAATCACTGGAGAATACATCGGAGCCGAGGAAGCGTTCTTCCTGGTGCCCCTCGACGCGCTGCAATTTGACTTTGTCGTTCGCCATGGACGGCGGTCTATCGTGCCATTGCGCATGCAGCAAGGAAGGGCCCAAGGATTAGCATTGCACACCGGCGAATGCTGGGCTAGGTGGCGCGCCTTCGCGAGGCCCGATGGCGGAGTGGTTACGCAGAGGACTGCAAATCCTTGCACGCCGGTTCGATTCCGGCTCGGGCCTCCAGAAGCGCCGCTTTAGCTCAGTTGGTAGAGCACATCATTCGTAATGATGGGGTCACAGGTTCGAGTCCTGTAAGCGGCACCAGCACCCTCAGCAGGACATCACCGCGATCTGCAGCCGCGATTGCTTCAGCCCGGTGGCTGGATTGGTTGCTCCTGCACGACCAAGAGCGGATCGAAGCGAACGCCAGAGCGTGCCTTTCGGCGCCGTGTTCAGTAGCCGAGGATAGCCTTGACCTCACAGTACTCCTCGACCGCAAAATAGCCGTATTCGCGCCCGTTGCCGCTCATCTTGTAGCCGCCAAACGGCGCATGCCGTGACCATGCCGGGTAGTTGATGTGCACCTGCCCCGCCCGGATGCGGCCAGCCACGCGTCGGGCGCGTTCGTGGTCGCCGGACTGCACGTGGCTGCTGAGGCCATAGCTGGTGGCATTGGCGATGCGAATTGCGTCTTCCTCGTCCTCGTAGGCCTGGATCACCAGCACCGGCCCGAAGATCTCCTCCTGCGCGATGCGCATGTCTGGTGTCACTTCGGAGAAGATGGTGGGGCGCACGAAGAAACCGCGATTGAGGCCCTGCGGGCGCCCAAGGCCACCACACAGCAACTTGGCCCCTTCCTCCATACCGACCTGGATCAGCCCCTGCACCTTGTCGAATTGCGCGGCATTGGCGAGCGGTCCGATGAAGGCATTCTCGTCCCGCGGATCGGTTACGACAATGCCGTTGGCTGCGGCGGCCGCGAGTCCCTCGACCTCGGCCAGCCGCGATCGGGGAACCACCATCCGGGTGGGGGCAGCGCAGGATTGGCCGACATTGCGCATTGCGCCCAGCACGCCCTTGGGCACGGCATCGGCGAAATCGGCGTCATCGAGGAAGACGTTGGGCGACTTGCCGCCCAGTTCCTGCACCACGCGCTTCACCGTCGGCGCGGCAGCCTGCGCCACCAGCACGCCTGCGCGGGTCGAGCCGGTAAAGCTGACCATGTCGGCTTCAGGGTGCGCGGCCAGCGCCTCGCCCACCACTTCGCCGGTTCCGTGAACCACGTTGATCACGCCCGCGGGAACGCCCGCATCATGCACCACCTGCGCCCACAGTTGCGCGGTGAAGGGGGAAAGCTCGCTGGGCTTCAGCACCATGGTGCAGCCCGCTGCCAGCGCCGGGGCCAGCTTGGCGGTGATCTGGTAGAGCGGCCAGTTCCACGGCGTGATCATCGAGACGACGCCGATCGGCTCCTTGCGCACGGTGATGCCGTGGATCTCTTCCTGCCAGGCGAACTCCTGCAGCACTTCGATCGCTGCGCGGACGTGCTCGATACCGAAATGCACCTGTCCCGCGCGAGAGAAGGTGATCGCCGCGCCCATCTCTTGCGTTATGGCCTGCGCGAACTCTTCGGTGCGTTCTTCCAGCAGGTCGCGGATCCGTTCAAGCAAGGCAATGCGATCGGCAACACTGGTTTGCGAGAAACTGTCGAAGGCGCGTCGCGCGGCAGCCATAGCCAGGTCGACATCCTCCAAGGTACCTGCACCGATCTGCCCGAACACCTCTTCAGTCGCCGGATTGGTAACAGGGATAAGCTCGGCATTGGGCCGGTCGACCCATTGGCCGTCGATGTAATGGCGGGTGTCGGTCTGCAAGGCGGTGTCCTCTCCTCGGAACTTGTCGCTGCTCCCTGCTTGCTGGGGGCCAAAGCGTCAAGCGCACTGCCCCATTGCGAGGAGCCGATACCTGGTGTTAGCTTCTCCTTTCGATGGCCGACAAAGGCCACGCTGGGGGAGAGGTGGGATATGGCTTACAAGACGCGCGTAGGCTCGCTCGACAACTACGAAAAAGGCGTGATCGAGCTCGATGACGACCTGCGCAAATATGCCTTCTCCAACATCTTCGAAGTCGCCGGCGCAGCGCAGCCGTTCGAGCGCGTCGCCGTAGTCCAGAACCTCGAATACACCGCCGAGGTGGTCCGCAGCGAAGGAGAGTCCGGCTGGTACGCGGCCCCGCACGACGAGTTCGCGATCGTGATGGATGGCGAGATCACCTTCCATTTCGTGAAGCTTGAGGACGGCCAGGTGCCGAGCCACGATGGCGGTGCGATCAAGCTTGGCGCCAAGCCCAACGGCCCCAACATGGGCCGCGTCACCGCACGGCGCGGGCACCAGGTGCTGCTGCCGAAGGGCGCTGCCTACCAGCTGGTATCCGGCGCGCCGGCAGTTGCCGTCCTGCAAACAGTAGAAGGCCCCGAAACGGTCAAGCGGTGGTCCGAGATCTGCGTCATGGGCGGGGAGAAGGTGCAATGAGCGTTACCGAAGCCAAGGTCGAAAAAATCGGCACTGACGAAGCCACCGGCTACTCCAGCTACCGCTTTGGCAGTTTCACCTTCAGCCGTGACGAGTATTTCGCCCATGTCGCTTGGCCCAAGGGCAGCCATATCATCGAGGTCGACCGCTTCCTGCGCGCCATGGTGCGCGATATCGGCTGGGGCTTCTTCTATGGCTGGATCTTCTTCGACGATGTTTTCGGGACCACCAATCACTATGGCACGGTCGATATTTTCGCCGGAGCCTATGATCGTGGTTGCAAGGAAGCCGGCATCGACTTCCTCGAAACCTATTCCGCCGAAGCCGTTTCCGAAGCGTTCGAGACGATATCGAAGGACTGGATCAGCGAGGGCTATGATCCGCTCAACGCCCCGCTGGAAACCGGTTCCCCCATTGGTCCCAAGGGCAAGGAACGTACGGACCCGCTACTGCGCAGCTTCATCGCTGCTGATCGTATGCTGGGCTTGCCGGGCGACAAGTCGGTGCGGACCGAGGCAGACGGCTTCGGCATCAACCGCGCCTTTGCGGACCTGGAGTTCGACCAGCCCGAGATCGAATGCGAGCCGGGCTTCGAGGGGCAGTTGCACGCCATCAACCTGTTCGATCACATTGCCCGTTCCGACATCACCTGGAATCCGTCGATCAGCGCGATTACCCGGGCGAACATTTGCTGCGTGACCTCCGAAGAGCACATGTTGCCGGTCATCCACGGGAACGACCGCAACGAGTGGTTCATCCAGCTCACCGACGAGATCCACTGGAACATTGCCGACAAGAATTCCGGCGCGCCGCGCGGCCGCATCGTGATGAAAGCAGGCGACGTTTGTGCCATGCCCGCCGATATCCGGCACCAGGGCTTCGCCCCCAAGCGCTCCATGCTGATGGTGATGGAGAATGGCACGCCCGGGCTAGAGCAGCGCTACGCCTCGGGCGAACTCAAGCCCTATCCGGTCGACTTCGAATCGTAGGAAGCCCGCAGAAAGGCCTGACGAGCCAAGGGAGGACATGTGCCCCAGGCCCTTGGCAAACCTGCATCCTCTGGGCAAACTCGCGAAAAATCATGGGTGCGGGATTGGGAACCCGCAGGAGGGGAAATAGCCATGCACTTGCCGTATCGCTTGCTGAAATCCGCCTTGCTTGGTTCGGCCCTTGGCCTGCTGGGAGCGGGCTCTGCCGCCCATGCCCAATCGTTGTGGTCCGACCCTGATACCTGGCCTAGCGGACAGGTGCCTGCCGCAGGAGATGCGGTGGAGATCACCCGCGACATGGACGTGGTGCTCGACGTCGATGCCCCGGGCCTGCGCAGCCTGACCGTGCTGGGCAGCCTGACCTTCTCCGACGAGCGCGACATCAGCCTGGAGAGCGAGTGGATCTACGTCCCGGGCGGGTCGCTGACCATCGGCACCGAAGACCAACCCTACCAGCACGACGCCACCATTACCCTCACCGACAATGTCCGGGGCGAAGACATAAACACCATGGGCGACCGCGGCATCATGCTGATGGGCGGCACGCTCAACCTGCATGGCACCAGCGAGAATACGTGGTCCAAGCTCGCCGCCACGGCCGAGGCTGGCAGCACTTCTTTCACGGTGCTGGACGCATCTGGCTGGCAGGCGGGTGACGAAGTTGTCCTCGCCTCCACCGACTTCAATCCGCGCCAGGCAGAGCGCCGCACGATCACCGCGGTGAACGGCAACGTGGTCACCTTCGATGCTCCGCTGGACTACATGCATTTCGGCGAGATCACCTTCGGCGTGGACGAGCGCGGCGAGGTGGCCAACCTGACCCGCAATATCCGCATCCAGGCTTCCGAAGATGCATCGACGAACCATTTCGGCGGCCACATCATGGCGATGGCCGGATCGCGCATGTACGTCGACAGCGTGGAGCTGAACCGCATGGGCCAGCACCTGACGCTGGCGCGCTATCCGTTCCACTTCCACGTGCTGGGAGAAGGCGCGGGCATGTACATCCGCAATGCCTCGATCCACGACACCTTCAACCGCTGCGTGACGGTGCACGGCACCAACAACCTGCAGATCGAGAACAACGTAACCTACAATACCGTCGGCCACTGCTTCTTCATGGAAGACGGGATCGAAACCGGTAACCGCTTCGTCAGCAACCTTGCGATCCAGACCAAGTGCCATCCGACGCTGGACTGCGTCCCCACCAACCTCGCCGCCAATGGTGAGAACAACTATACCTATGCGAACCGCATGACGGTGCGGGAAATCAGCTTCCACGGCGGGGCCACATTGCTGCCGTCAGACAATACCGTGGCCTCCTTCTGGATCACCAATCCGGACAACACCTACATTGGCAATGTAGCGGCCGGTTCTGACCAGGTCGGCTTCTGGCTATCGCTGCCCGAACACCCCAATGGCGCCTTCCTTGGCACGGAAGTGGCCGCAAACACCTGGCCGCGCCGCACGCCGCTGCGCGAATTCAGGGGCAACGTGGCCCATTCCAACTTCGACGGGTTCCTGTTCGACAGGAACATCAACGAGGATAACACTTTCGGCCTCGCCGGAAACGCCTTCATGCCGCGCGAAGACCCGGCCAATCCTGACAGCGCCTTCGTGGAAACCATGTTCGAGGATTTGACCAGCTACAAGAACCGCAATGGTGGCCTCTGGGGCCGCGGCGAACTACACATCTTCCATAACCTGCGGCTCGCCGACAATGCCATCGGCATGACCCATTCATCGGGCGATTTCGGCAGCCAGGTATTTACCTCGCGCCTCGAAGATTCGCTGATCGTGGGCGAAACCGACAACATCGGCAACCCAACCACGCCGGAGGAGATCGCCTACGGCCGCAGCCTGCCCAAACCGCCGATCCCGGATTTCCCGATCCGCGCTTACGAATATTATGACTACCGCGACGAGGTGGTGAACACGACCTTCGTGAACTTCGAGGACAACGAGCGGCGCAGGACCGGGGCGCTATCCTGGCTGCTGTTCACCAGCTCGGGCGTCACGACTGCCAGCACCATCGAGGGTGCGGAATTCATCAACGCCAAGCCGGTCTATTTCCCGAACTATGACATAAGGTACGACAACGACAACCGCGGCGGCGTGGCCTACCGGACCCTGTCGATCCACGATCTCGACGGTTCGGTGACCGGTATTCCCGATTCCCACATCATGCTCCACGATGGCGAGTTCAACAGCGTGGTCAACGATGACAGCTGCGAGATCCATCCCAGCTGGAACGCTTCGGTATGTACCGGCGATGTCGGCCGCCTCTATCTGGCACGGCGAAACGGGCGACTTGGCGCGATGAACCCTCCCGAACAGGCACCCATCACGCTCGTCCGCAATGGCACGCAATATCCCGTCACGGGCAACCAGAGCACTGTGCGCTCCGGTATCGAGATCGAGGTGCAGACCGAAAGGCCGGAAGTCTCCCTCGGCTTGAGCGAGATGGACCAGGGGTCCTGGGTCATGTTCCAGCTGCCGGGCTTCAGCAGCGCCGCCTCCGGCACCCAGCAGGAAAGCATGGACGCCTTGCGCGCCGCGAACGAGACTTCTTACTTCAGAGGAGAAGACGCCCTCTGGGTAAAACTCGTCGTCACCGAACCTCCGGCCACCCCGGTCCGCCCGCTGGACATGCAAGTGAGCATGACGGTCAGCAGGTAGGTTCTGTCTGTCGCACGGCGGATCGGCCTGCAGGCCGAGGCGCATCAGACCGGCAAGCCGACGTAGTTTTCGGCAATCGTCGTCTGCGCCGCGCGGCTGTTGGCGATATAGTCCAGCTCGGCCACCTGCATGGCGCGCTCGAACGGGCCGTCTTCGGGGAAACGGTGCATCAGCTTGGTCAGCGTCCAGCTGAAGCGCTCGCTCTTCCAAACGCGCGCCAGGGCGGTGTCGGAATAGGCCGCGACGGCATCGTTATTGTTGGCCTTGAAGAACCCGGTGAGCGCAGCGGCGGCATAGTGCACGTCGCTGGCAGCAAGGTTCAGTCCCTTGGCACCGGTTGGCGGCACGATATGCGCGGAATCGCCGCACAACAGCAGGCTGCCGTGGCGCATGGGTGCGAAGACATAACTGCGCAGCGGGGCGATGCTCTTCTCCAGCGCCGGACCGCGGGTGATATTGGCGGCGGCATCGGGGCCGAGGCGGATGGCCAGTTCATCCCACAGACGGTCGTCGCTCCACTCTTCCACCTTGTCGGTGAGCGGCACGTCGACATAATAGCGGCTGCGCGTTTCGCTGCGCATCGAGGCAAGCGCAAAGCCGCGCTCGTGGTTGGCGTAGATCAGCTCGTGGTTGCAGGGCGGCACGTCGGCCAGGATGCCGAGCCAGCCAAACGGATAGACCCGTTCGTATTCGGTACCGACGTTAGCCGGAATGGCCTTGCGACTCGGACCGTGGAAGCCGTCGCAACCGGCGATAAAGCGGCAGTCGATTCGGTGTTCGCAGTCATCCTTGGTGTAGGTGACATAAGGCGCCTCGCCCTCGACCTCGTGCAAGGCGACATCGTCGGCCTCGTAGATCACTTCCAGCGCGCGATCATCGCAGGCGTCCATAAGGTCACGGGTGATCTCGGTCTGGCCGTAGACCATCACCCGGCTGCCCACCAGATCAGCCATGTCGATGCGGATCAGGCGCTCGCCATCGGCGAGGTTGAAACCGTCATGCCACAGCCCTTCGGCCTTCATGCGGGCATCGAGGCCAAGCCGCTCCATCAGGTCGACGGTGATGGTCTCCAGCACGCCGGCACGGATGCGGCTGAGCACATAGTCGGGCGTGCGGCGCTCCAGCACCACGCAGTCAACGCCCTCGGCACGCAGCAGGTGGCCGAGCAACAGGCCGGCAGGGCCAGCGCCAATGATGCAAACCTGGGTCTTCATTCCTCTACCTCTCCAATTCGGCAGGCGTTTCGCCGCTCATCATGAATGCCGCAGGTTAGAGCGCAGGTTGGCGGCAAATTGAAGTGACGCAGCGGACGCGCTAAAGGTACTTTTCAGCCATGTCCCAACCTGCCTCGCCCGTTCCGTCATTCACGCTCTATGGAGAGCCGGAGGCCGACCTTGCCTCGCTGCTGCATATCGAGACGATTGCCGCGCGCAGCGAGTTGCATGACTGGGAGATCGGGGCCCACCGTCACCAGCACAGCGTGCAGATCCTTATCGTCGAACATGGCGCGGTGCGCGCCTCGATCGACGGACGGAAAGAGACCATGCAGGCCCCGCTATTCCTGTGCATCCCGCAGGCGACGGTGCACGGCTTCGTCTTCGATCCGCAAACGCGCGGCTACGTGCTTACCTTGTCGGTCGACTTCCTGACCCGGCTGACCGACCGGGAAGACCCGCTGCTGGCCCTGCTGACCGAGGGCGGTCGGGGCGAACTGCCCGAAGACTGCCGCGCCCGGATTAGCTGGCTGGCCGCCGAACTGCTGGAGGAAATGCACCGCTGGCCCCGCGACGAGCGTTTCCTCGCCAACATCTTCGAGGCCCTTCTCCGCAGCCTGCCGATGCCGCAGGAACTGGGAGCGCTGGACCCGCGATTGGCACTTTTCAGGCAACTGGTGGAACGACACATGACCGAACACCGGCCCGTCGAATTCTACACCGAGGCCACCGGCCTGTCGCTCCGCAGCCTTGCCCGCCTGTGCTCCCGCCAACTGGGTTGCAGTCCGCGCCAGGCGATCAACCGGCGGCTGGCGGCGGAAGCGGACCGCATGTTGCGCCACACCAATGCAAGCGTCGTGCAGGTGTCCGACGCGCTGGGCTTCAAGGACCCGTCCTACTTCTCGCGGTTCTTCAAGCGCGAGGCTGGCCAGCGCCCTAGCGAGATCAAGCGCGGGACCGAGATCGGGCAGGCCTAGCCCGCGCAATCCCCTTCACCATCTTGCGGGACGGCCAAGGCGCTGCCCACCAAGGGCCATGCGGCGAGTGCAGCGCGCGCTACCGTGCCGCCCCGCCCTTCGCTTTCGCTCACCCGGATATTGTGATCGCGGTTGTAGATGTCGTCGAGGATCGCGACGCCGCCCAAACCGTCGCTCACTGCGGTGAAATAGGTAATGTATACCGGCAGCGGCTCGGCAATCGATAGAGTGCGCGTCTGGCCGGATTCGAGGATCGCATCGATTTCCTCGCGGGTCACGACGCCTTCCAGCAGGGTTGTCGCATAGCCGATGGCATCGCCGGTGCGGATGCAGCCGTGGCTAAAGCTGCGCACCTCGCGCTCGAACAGGTCGCGGTTGGGGGTGTCGTGCATGTAGACCGAATAGGGGTTGGGCATGACCAGCTTCATCTGCCCAAGGGCGTTGTTCGGCCCCGGACGCTGGCGGTAACGGCCGTTCTCGTAGACATAACCACGCGCTCGCGCGGCAGCAGGATTGTTCCGCACCAAAGCGGCGACGCTTTCGCGGGCAATGCTGGCGGGCACTTCCCACCAGGGGTTCAGGACGACGCCTTCGATGGTCGCCCGGAACACCGGGGTCGGCGTGCGGGTGGTCCCGACGATGACGCGCCAGGTGCCGACATGGCTACCATCGCGCCACAGGTCTGCCTCGAACCGGGCGGCGTTCACCAGCACGTAGTCTTCACCCAGGGCGCGCGGCAGCCAGCGCCAGCGCTCCATGTTGCGGGCAATAGCCTGCCGCCGCTCCGGGTCGGTCTCGCCGAAGTAGACCGCCCGCAGCACGGCATATTCGTGATCGAGCGGCCGCAAACCGGCGAAGAAGGAATCGAGCCGGTTCTCGCTCAGAGCCGTGGCCAGCATGTCCTCCAGCGGCATGTCCGCATCGGTATCGACGATGTGCCAGCCACTGCGCTCTGCCTGTGTGGCACTTCCCAGCAGGTGCATGCGTGCCAGCCGCAGGGCTAGATCGGTGGCCTCGCGGTCGATCGCCTCTGCATCGCCGGCTGCGCGCGCCGCCTGCAGGGCATCGTTCGGCAAGCGCGGCAGACCCTCGACCGGAGCCATGACGACCCAGCGATGCAGCGTCGTCAGCTCGGCAGGAGACCACTCCTGCGCCGCCGCCGGAGTGACAAAAAGACCGAGGACCAGCGCCGCGCAGATCGTCTTCAGAATTGCCATATCCGCACCCGTTTCATTGCTTCTGTGCCTTTCGATCCTTATATTAGAGAAAAGACATATACGGGATCGAGAACAAAATGCACATTTCCAGACGCGTATTCATGGGCGCTTCGCTGGCAACCGCAAGCGCAATCGTTGCGCCCCAATCGATTGCATCGCCCACGCGCCACCTGCTGCGCGAGCCGGCGCCTGTCCTGCCACAACCGGCCCCTCCAGCACCGCAAGGCGTGTTGGGCGAGGCACTCAGGGCGCTAGAGCGTCATCGCGGCAATATTACCTTCGCCGACCGTATCGGCATCGCCGACTACACCGTTCATTCGCGCGAATTCCGCTTCCACCTCGCCGACGTCGAAGCGGGAGAGATCACCAAGTCGTTCCTTGTCTCGCACGGGCGCGGGTCGGACCCGGCCAACAGCGGCTTTGCCGAACGCTTTTCCAACGTGCCAGGCTCCAATGCCTCTTCGCGCGGCAGCTATGTCACCGGCGCAGAATACGTGGGCAAGCACGGCCGTTCGCGCCGGCTGCACGGCCTGGAGGACGACAACAGCAACGCCTTCGACCGGGCGATCGTGATCCACGGCGCCAACTACGTCGACAGCGCCATGGCGGAGAACCAGGGCCGCGTAGGGCGCAGCCTCGGCTGCTTCGCTTTCGAGCAAGACGAAATCGCGCAGATCCTGGAGCTGCTGGGCGAAGGCCGCCTGCTTTACGCCGCTGGCTAGCCGACCGGCTGGAATTGACCTGCGACAAGGAACTCGTCGCTGACTAGGCTTAGCTGGAATCGCGGCAACCTGTCGTTCGGGAGAACAATATGAGCGCTTCTTCGCCCACCCTCGCCTTTCACGGTGCGGCGGGCACGGTGACGGGGTCCTGCATGGAATTCGTTCACGAGGGCAGCCGCGTGCTGGTCGACTGCGGGCTGTACCAGGGTTCACGCACGCTCGAATTGCTCAACCACGAACCCTTCGCCTTCGACCCGCACAGCATCGACGCGGTCGTGCTGACCCACGCGCACATCGACCATAGCGGCCTGCTGCCCAAGCTGGTGGCACGCGGGTTCGACGGGCCGATCTGGTGCACACAGGAAACCATCGACCTGCTCGAACACATGCTGGCCGATGCCGGGCGCATCCAGGAATATGATGCTGAACGCCGCAACCATCGCCGCGACCGCGCCGGGGATGAGCCGTTCGAGCCGCTCTATACCAGCGAAGACGCCATGCAGGCGTGGGAACTGTGTCGGCCAGTAGAGCTGGGGCAGGTATTCGAACCTGCCGAGGGGATCGAGGCGCGGCTGTGGAACGCCGGCCATATCCTCGGCTCGGCGTCGGTCGGACTGAAGGCGGGCGGCGTCCACACGGTCTTCTCCGGCGATATCGGGCCCGACAACAAGGCCTTCCAGGCCGACCCTGACGGTCCGGCGGGAGTGGACCACGTAATCTGCGAGAGCACCTATGGTGACCGTGCACGCGATCGTGTCACCATCGACCAGCGCCGGACATTGCTGCGTGCCGAGGTAGAGAGTGCGCTCGCACGCGGCGGCAACCTCGTCGTCCCCGTCTTCGCGCTGGAGCGGACGCAGGAACTGCTGCTCGACCTGCACCACCTCATCTGTTCCGACGCCATTCCCAACGCACAGGTCTTCATCGACAGCCCGCTGGCCAACAAGACCACGGCGGTTTTCGGGCGATATGCCGCGCAACTGGAGGATACGGGCGGCCGCAACGTGTTCGACCACCCGTCATTCCACTACGTCACCGACGTCGAGCACTCGATGCGGCTCAACTCCATGTCGGGCGCGATCATCCTGGCGGCTTCGGGCATGTGCGAAGGCGGACGCATTCGGCACCACCTGGTCCACAACCTCCACCGGCGCGATTCCACCGTGCTGTTCGTCGGCTACCAGGCGCAGGGGACGCTGGGGCGCGTCATCATCGAAGGCGCACAGCGCGTGCGCATCAGCGGCAAGGACGTGAAGGTCCGCGCCCAGATCCGCTCGGTCCACTCCTATTCGGCCCATGCAGACCAGGGCGAACTGCTAGCCTGGATCGAAGCCCGCTATCCGATCAGGGGCAGCCTGTTCCTCGACCACGGCGAGCAGCGCGCCCTCGAAGCCATGCGCCGCGAACTGCAACGGCGCGATCCGCAGCTTTCGGTACGCCTGCCCGAAATCGGCGAACGCTACGCCCTGCTGCCCGGCGAGCCGGCCAAGCGACTGGAAACGGGACGTACCGATCTGGCCGAAGTGCTTGGGCGGGACTGGCAGAACGAATATGCCGACTTTGCCACCTCGCTGAAGGCGGAACTGCGCAAGCTGCATGATGACAAGCAGCGCGAGGAAGCGCTGGATAAGATGCGCGCAGTGCTCAAGTCCTACAACGATTTTCGCGCGAAGAACGGCAAGGATCCAATCTAGGCTAGATGCCCGCCTGCTGCCGCGCCCAGGCGACGATGGCACTTTCCGGCATGGCCCCGGCCTGCCGCCCCGCGGCACGGCCACCCTTGAAAAGCATCAGCGTGGGTATCGACTGGATCTGGTAGCGCGCTGCCAGCGCCTGCTGCGCCTCGGTATCGACTTTCAGCAGGCGAATGTGCGGCTCCAGCTTGGCGGCAGCACTGGCAAAGGCGGGTGCCATCATCTTGCACGGCCCGCACCAGCTGGCCCAGAAATCGACCAGCACCGGCTGCGAACCATTGGTCATGAAGCGGTCGAACAGCTCCTGCGAGGCATCGACAGGGCGGCCCGTGAACACCGGGCGCTTGCAGCTGCCGCAGGTGGGATTGTCCGCCAGCCGTTCCCCGGGCACGCGATTGAGTTTGCCGCAATGGCCACAGACCGCGATCTCGCTGCTCATTCCGATACCTCGTCGAAAAACCTGCTGCCAACATCAGCGCACGGATAGCATTAGGCAAGGCGCGTCTTTGAGTTGCACCTTTCGTCCCTGTTGGCACGGCCCCCAGCGTGCTATAGACATTGTCAATGATGGCACCGCAGTGTGCCAAACGGGGAAGGCCAGTGGAGTTCGACGAGATGACTTTTTCGATCACGATCAACGGCGAGACGCGCGAGATTGACGCGCCGGGTGACATGCCCTTGCTGTGGGCCCTGCGCAACGAGCTGGGCATGGTCGGCACCAAGTTCGGTTGCGGCATCGGCATGTGCGGTGCCTGCACCGTGCACGTCGACGGACAGGCAACGCGCTCCTGCTCGCTGCCGCTGTCGGCTGTCGGCGACAAGCAGGTTTCCACCATCGAGGCCCTCGGCCAGACGCCGGTCGGCCAGGCCCTGCAGCAGGCATGGCTGGACGAAGACGTGATGCAGTGCGGCTATTGCCAGGCCGGACAGCTGATGAACGCCACCGCCCTCCTCAACAACAATCCCAACCCGACGGACGACGAGATCAGCGCGGCCATGTCGGGCAATATCTGCCGTTGCGCCTGCTACGGCCGCATTCACGAGGCCATCGCCAAGGTCGCCCGCGACGAGGAGACGGCCAATGCCTAAGCAGCTCGAACTTTCGCGCCGCCTGTTCCTCAAGTCCTCTGCCGTTGCCGGCGGCGGTTTTGCGCTCGCCATTTCGGTGCCCTTTGCAGCCAGTGCCAACGCCGAAGCGGGCGCGCAGGAGCTCACCGCCTTCGTCACCATCCATCCGGATAACAAGGTGACCATCATCGGCAAGAACCCGGAGATTGGCCAGGGCATCAAGACCATGCTGCCCATGCTGATCGCCGAGGAACTGGACGCCGACTGGGATGACGTCTCGATCGAGCAGGCAGACACCAATGCCGCCAAGTACGGCCTGCAGCTGGCCGGCGGTTCCTTCGCCACGCCGATGAACTGGATGCCCATGCGACAGGCCGGTGCTGCGGCCCGCGCCATGCTGATGGGCGCCGCTGCCCAGCGCTGGAACGTGGACGTCTCCGCGCTCGCAACCGAACCGGGCCGCGTTGTCCAGCCGGGCACCAACCGTTCGGCCACTTTTGGCGAGCTGGCATCCGATGCCGTGCTGCAGCCGGTACCCGATCCGGCCAGCCTGACACTGAAGGACCAGGCCGACTTCCGCATCATCGGCCGCGCCATCGGCGGGATCGACAGCCCCAAGATCGTGCGCGGGGAGCCGATCTTCGGCGTCGACACCCAGCTCGAAGGCATGGTCTATGCCGCTTACGAGCGCTCGCCGGTCTTCGGCGCGCGGCTGGTTTCGGCTGACCTCGAAGCTGCCAAGGCGCAGCCGGGCGTGATCGACGCCTTCATCGTCGAAGGCAACGGCAACGCCACCGAGCTGGTCGATGGCATCGCCGTGATCGCTGACAACTGGTGGCTCGCCAACAAGGCGCGCTCTGCCCTCGCCCCCGTGTGGGACAACGGCGAGTGGGAAAGCCACTCGACCGCAGGCTATGCTGCTGCGGCGCAGGAATACTGGGCTGCAGGTGGCGGCGAAGTCTTCGCCGAAAAGGGCGATGTCGACACCGGCTTCGCCGAGGCCGCCCAGACCTTCGAGGCGGAATATCACTATCCCTTCCTCGCTCACGTTCCCATGGAACCGATGAACTGCACCGCGCTCTACAATGACGACGGCAGCATCGAGATGTGGGCCCCGTCGCAGACGCCACAAGGTGGACAGGGTTCGGTTGCGAACTATCTCGGCATTACGCCGGACAAGGTGACCGTGCACATCACCCGCATGGGTGGGGGTTTCGGTCGCCGTCTCAACAACGATTACATGGTGCAGGTCGCCGCTATCGCCAAGCAGATGCCCGGCACGCCGGTGCAGCTGATCTGGAGCCGCGAAGACGACGTCCGCAGCGACTTCTACCGGCCGGCTGGCTGGCACCGCCTGCGCGCGGGCGTGGACGAAGCCGGCAAGCTCACAACCTGGGCGGACCACTTCGTGTCGTTCGACCTTGGCGGCGGACAGTTCAACCCGGCCACCATGCCGGCGGACGAATTCCCGGCCAAGTACGTCGACAACCTGCGCTTCGAACAGCACATGATGCGCACCGCCGTGCCCATGGGCGCGCTGCGTGCGCCGACGTCGAATGCCATGGCCTTCGTCATGCAGAGCTTCCTTGACGAAGTGGCCCATGCCACCGGCAAGGACCTGCCCACGCTGATGCTGGAGCTTACCGACGGGGTCGAAGCCGAACCCATGACCATGGGCTTCATCGGTCCGCAGCCGGGCTTTTCGGCCCCGCGCCTGCAGGCCGTAACCCGCAAGGTGCTGGAAATGTCACCCTGGGGCGAAGAGATGCCCGAAGGCCACGCACTGGGCTTCGGCTTCTACTACAGCCACATGGGCTATTTCGCCGAAGTGGTGGAAGCCAGCCTCAATGCCGGCAATCGCCCGGTGGTGCACAATGTCTGGTGTGCGGGCGACGTCGGCCGCCAGATCATCAATCCCTTCGGCGCGCTCAACCAGGTCAACGGTGCGATCATCGACGGCCTTGGCCAGGCGATGCAGCTGGCAGTGGAAATCGAAGGTGGCGCTGCCAAGCAGTCCAACTTCCACAACTACCCGCTGCCGCGCATGCCGATGACGCCGGATATCCACGTCGAATGGGTACTGTCGGACAACGATCCCACCGGCCTTGGCGAACCCGCCCTGCCCCCGGTGATCCCGGCGCTGACCAATGCCCTGTTCGCCCTGACGGGCAAGCGCGTACGGTCGCTGCCGATCCGTCCGGAGATGTTTGCCTAAGGCAGCAGGCGAGGACTTCAGGCGGGCTTGGTGACGGTCATTTCGACCACCCGGCCCGCCAGTCGCTCCACTTCCGCCGTTGAATGGCTGACCAGCAACATCGGCAGGTCCAGTTCGTCACGCAGGCGCTCGATCAGCGAGAGCAGGGTTTCGGCACGGCTCTCGTCGAGCGAGGCGAGTGGCTCGTCGAGCAGCAGGAAACGCGGCGCAGAAAGCAGCGCGCGGCCGATGGCAACGCGGCGCGCCTCGCCGCCTGACAGGGTCGCGGGCAAGCGGTCCAACAGGTGGCCGATTTCCAGCAGTGAGACGACCTCGTCCGTGGTGATCAAGCGCTTGTCCGGAGCAGCCAGCTTCTCCCCGTAGACGAGGTTTGCCGAGACCTTGCGGTGCGGGAACAGCCGCGCATCCTGGAACACGTAGCCTGCACCGCGCTTCTCGGGCGGCAGGTCTATCCCTTGGTCGCTGTCGAACAATATCTCGCCCGCCACCGCGATCCGGCCCGCCTGCGGGCACAGCAGCCCCGCAATGGCGTTGAGCGTGCTGGTCTTGCCCACGCCCGATGGCCCGACCAGCGCGGTAAGCTTGGCGTCGGAGGTAAATTCCAGCGCAAAGGCATGGTCGTCCACCTGCATGTCGATGGCCACATCAAAGAACATGGGCGCGGTTCCCCTGCGAGCGGCGGACGAGCCATTCGGACACCAGCAGCGCCCCCAGCGACAGGACAATGGCGATCACCGCCAGCCGCGTCACCGCGCTCTCCGCACCGGGCAATTGCAGGCCGGTATAGATCGCCAGCGGCAGGGTGCGCGTCTCGCCCGCGATATTGGCGGCAAAGGTGATCGTCGCGCCGAATTCGCCTAGCGAACGGGCAAAGCCGAGCATGGCCCCGGCAGCGATGCCCGGCAGGCTGAGTGGCAGGGTAATGGTGAGGAAGGCATGCCACGGCGATGCCCCCAGCGTGCGCGCCGCACCCACCAGCCGCCGGTCGACCGCCTCGATCGATAGCCGCATGGCGCGCACCATCAGCGGCAAGGCCATCACGCCAGCAGCCACGGCTGCGCCGGTCCAGTTGAACACCAGCGTCACGCCGAAGGTCTCGTAGAGCCAGCCGCCAATCGCGCCGTTGCGGCCCAATAGGATGAGCAGCAACCAGCCAGTCACCACCGGCGGCAGCACCAGCGGCAAGTGCACCAGCGCATCGAGCAGCATGCGCCCCGGAAAGCGCCGTCGCGCGATCACCCAGGCGAGACCGTAGGCGATCGGCATGGTTACCAGCACCGCGACGAGGCTGACCTTCAGCGACAGCGCCACCACGGTCCATTCGGCAGGCGTCAGCATGGCGCACGCCCCTCCGGCATGGTGAAGCCGTGTTCGCAGAAGATGGCGGTGCCTTCGGGGCTCGACAGGAAGTTCAGGAAATCGCGGGAATCGGCATGGGCGGAACCGGTGAGCAAGGCAGCGGGATAGAGCACCTCTACCCCTTCGGGCAAAGGCAGTGGCTCGGTTACAAGGCCGGGAACCGTGCGGGCATCGGTGGCATAGACCACACCCAGCAGCACCTCGCCCCGCTCTACCAGCGCCAGCGCCTGCCGTACGTTCTCGGTCGGCACGATCATCGGGGCCACCTGCTCCCACAGACCTGCATGTTCCAACGCCACGCGACCATACCGCCCTGCCGGGACGCTTTCCGGATCGGCCATGGCAATCTGGCGCGGATAGAGCGACACCTCGCCAAGCGCTGGCCTCGGCACCACGACATGCATCTCATTACGAACCCAGACCAGGCTGTTCGATGCGATGTCGCGACGGGTCAGGGGATCGATCAGGCTCTCACCCTCCAGCCAGTCCATCCATTCGGCATCGGCAACGATCACCACGTCGGCAGGCGCGCCCTGCTCCACCTGCCGCGCCACCGCAGCGCTGCCGGCGAAGGAAATGATGGGCCGCAAGTGCCCTTGGGCTTCCCACGCATCGGCTGCGGCTTCGATCGCTTCGGTCATGCTCGACGCTGCCAGCACTACAGGCCCGCTCTCCTCTGCTGGGGCGCAACCGGACAGCAGCA
This sequence comes from Alphaproteobacteria bacterium, assembly GCA_030431875.1. GTDB lineage: Bacteria > Pseudomonadota > Alphaproteobacteria > Sphingomonadales > Sphingomonadaceae > Alteraurantiacibacter. Next base: position 138,992 of record JAUIIG010000001.1, on the reverse strand, counting down.
GCCCAAGGCTGGCAAGGAGAGCTCTGAACATGGCCGCCACCCTTAGACAGGCGCGATTTTGCCGTCCAGCTTAGGCCTGCTCGCCACGCGTATCGGGGCGCGGTTCGTTCTTGTTGGCGCGGATCATGAATTCGCTGGGACGGCGGACCGGGATCAGCAGCACGCAGCGCGCGCCTTCGACAGGGAATTCCAGCTCGACAGGGTGCCGCAATTCGTGCGCCACGATGCGTTCGATCAGGTCGGTACCGAATCCGCGGGTGCGCTCCTGCTTTACCGGCGGGCCGCCGCTTTCCACCCATTCGACGCGCACCAGCCCGTCTTCCACCTTCTCCCAACGCACCGAAACCTTGCCCCCGGGCGTGCTGAGCGCGCCGTACTTGCCGGCATTGGTCGCCAGTTCGTGGACCGCGAGGCCCAGAGACAGGGCATCGTTGGGGGCCAGCTCCACGTCCGGCCCCTGCATATCCACCGTGTGATCGGCATCATGGGCATAGGGTAGCAGCTCGGCATCGATTACCGCCCGCACGGGAGTTGAGCCCCAGTCCGACTGGGTGAGCAGGTCATGGGTTGCGGAAAGCGCGCGGATGCGTCCGTCGAGGCCGGTGGCGAAATCCTCTATGCTGTCCGCACGACGGCGCGTCAGGGCGATGATCGACAGCACGTTGGCCAGGGTGTTCTTCACCCGGTGGTTCAGCTCGCGTGTCAGCGAATTGCGGATGCTCGCCTGTTCCTCGAACCAGATAAGTGCCCTTTCATCTTCCTGCGCCTGCTGCGTCAACATGCGCACCAGCAGGGTCAGCAGGCTCGCGACGAGCAGGCCGAAGATCAGCGTCGCCATCGACAGGCCAGACAGGCCCGGCACTTCCACGGTACTGACCGCCAGCAAGGTACGGTTGTTGGCCAGGACCACCGTGCGCGTGGCATTGTCGCGATTGTCGACCTCGCCATCAAAGGTACTGGCCAGCAGGGTGCGATCCGCATTGTCGCCATCATAGAGGCGCACGCCGTAAGAGCCGGCATCTTCCAGCTCCAGCGCACTTTGCAGGAAATCGCGGGCATTGAAGGGAGAGTAGATGAAGCCCTTCAGCGTGCGGCCACCGGGCCCCGGCTCGAATACCGGCATATAGATCAGGAAACCCGGCGCTGGGCTGTCGCCCTCCTGCTGCAACACGATAGCGTCCGTGGCTGTAGGGCGCGCGGTGCGTTCGGATTCAATCATTGCTGCCCGGCGCACGGGTTCGGAATACATGTCATATCCCAGCGCGCGGCGATTGCGCACGGTATCAGGCTGCAGGTAGGTGACCGGGACGGCAAACGGCTGACTGCCGTCAGGACGGGGATTGAGCTGTGCCCCCGTCGCGCTTTCGCCAGCAAGCATCTCGTTGAAGGCTTCGATCTCCGCCGGACGCACGACCTCGGCCCAGCCGATACCCTCCGCACCGCGGTAGTCCGCATCGAGCCGCAGCTCCGAAACGAAGCGCCGGAAGTCGGCGGCAGGAACTTCCTCCATGGTCGACAGCAGGGCCGCGCCCGCACGCAGATAGGCGCTGCTGGCATTGGCGCGCCGTTCCAGCGCCGAGGCAATCGCCGTCGCCCGCGATTCGATCTCTGCCTGCCGCTGCTGGTGTTCGCTGCGCTCGATGGCAAAGATAGAGAGGATGGTAATGCCGGCGATGAGCGCGAAGATACCCAGCGGCACGCCGCGCGGATAGCGCATCAGCCACCGCTTCGTCCTGCTTCGCCGACTGCCTTCGTTCTGCACTTCAATACCTCGATCCCGTGGGCGGAAGTGCGTCCTGACCCCACAAACTTGCCTCTAGAGCCCCTCACCGGCCTGCAATTTTTGCAAAACCTGCTTTCGGGGGAACCTGATGGAAGCAATTTCGTTCCGGAGAGAATAGAATTGCAACTTCACGCAAGTTTTTGATCGTGCGGGCCAGAGAGCCCGGATCGCCGGAAAGCTTGCCAGACAACAGGATCGAACACGTAAATGTCATCTGGAGAGGAACAAGTTCCCCCGCCCAATCTGCCCAAGGGTTCCGCCGCCAAACCGGGCGATCCGGAATGGGCTTCCGGCCTGAAGCGCCTGTACGATTCGGTAGTGGATGAGCCGCTGCCCGACACCTTCAAGGACCTGCTTTCGAAGCTGGACGATAGCGGGGAAAAATGAGCGACAAGCCCAAAGAGCGAAAGCTGCCCGAACGCAGCGCCGAGGACAAACGCGCCTTCAAGCGGGAACTGACCGAGGTCGTACCGCACCTGCGCGCATTCGCCCGCGGCCTGTGCGGTCGGCCTGACATGGCGGACGACCTGGTGCAGGAAACCATGCTCAAGGCCTGGGCAGCGCAGGAACGGTTCGAACCCGGCACCTCGATGCGCGCCTGGACCTTCGTGATCCTGCGCAATGCCTATCTCACCGACATGCGGCGCAACCGCTTCCGCGGCGACTATGACGAGAACGTGGCCGAGCGCATCCTGACCGCGCCTGCCGGACAGGAAGAGCCGATCCACCTCAGCGACCTGCACCGCGCCCTGCTGACCCTGCCGCCCGAGCGGCGCGAGGCGCTGCTGCTGGTGGGTGCCGGCGGCTTTTCGTACGAGGAAGCGGCCAACATCTGCGGCTGCGCGGTCGGCACGATCAAGAGCCGCGTGGGCCGCGCCCGGGCGACCCTTTCTTCCATGCTGGAAGATGGCGACATTCCCGATCGCTCGCTTGAAGACCCGGCCGCCCACCGGGCCATCCTCGAAGAACTGGACGAAGTGGCTGCCGGCAACGGCAAAGCTGCGGCCAAGGCCACTTGATCGCTTGATCGCCGTCGCCCCAGACTCCATGATGTGGGCGAGACAGGTCAAAAAGGGCCGGGGGCATCGCAATGAGTGCTGACAAGGACAGTGCTGCCAAAGATCGCCGGCGGCGCCGGACGATGACCTTTGCCGCGCAGGAACTGCGCCTGATTTCCTCGCTCGTCATCCTTATGGCGATCGGCCTGTTCCTCGCCCTGCCCTTTGTCCTGTCGATCGGGTCAGTGGTGTTCCTGCCGCTGGTGGCAGCCCTGATCCTGACGATCATCCTGTCCCCGCTGGCCGACAAGCTGGCCATGTGGCTGCCCAATTTCCTCGCCTCGATCCTCGCCCTGCTGTTCTTTTTCGCCATCCTCGCACTGGCGCTGACAGCGGTGCTGGGGCCCGCATTGACGCTCTACGACGAAGTGCCGGCCATGGCCGAGCAGGTGGGCAAGCACTTCAGCGACCTGCAGATGACTTTTGCCTGGGTCGGCGAGCTCAACGAACAACTGGGTGCGCTGTCAGGCGCCGAAGGCAGCCAGCAGGTGGTGCTGGCCGGACCAACGATCCTCGAACAGCTCGCCTTCGCCACGCCTACCGTGCTGCTGGAAGTGCTGCTGACCTTCATGCTGGCCTTCTTCATGATCGAAGCCCGTGTGCGGCTGCGGCGGCGGCTGCTGCTTGAACGCCAGCAGGTAGGCGCAAGCCTGAAGGCCGCCCGCGCCATCCGCGAGGTGCAGGACCGCGTGGCTGCCTATATCATCACGGTCGGTACGATTAACCTGGGTGTGGGCGTGGTCGTGGCGCTGGGCGCCTGGATCATGGGCCTCGACGCACCGATCATGTGGGGCGGCCTGGCTGCCCTGCTCAACTTCATTCCCTATATCGGCCCCCTGCTGATGGTGGCCCTGCTGGGCCTGTTCGGCATCGGTTCGGCGGATTCGCTCTTCGTTGGCTTCATTCCGGCGCTGGCCTACCTGGGCCTGCACACCATCGAAGCGAACGTGATCACGCCGACGGTCCTTGGCGCGCGGTTCACCATGAACCCGGTGCTGATCCTGCTCGCGCTATCCTACTTCGGCTGGATCTGGGGCGTTACCGGGGCCTTGCTGTCGGTGCCCATCCTGCTGACGCTGACCGCGCTGGTGGACCAGCTTGGACGCCCCAATATCATCGGCTTCCTGTTCGGCGAGCCCTTGTTCCAGTCCAACGTGCTCGAACTCGCCAGCGAGGACTGAGCCCGCAGATTTGCGACTCACCGTCGTTTGACATAGCCTCCCTGTTGATTTGGAAACCAAATCGGGGAGAGGAAAGATGCGGACCAAGATTCTTGCAGGCGCAGCCCTGCTCGCCTGTGCCAGTGTCAGCCAGGCCCAGGGAACATCGGCCTGGGGCTATTTCGAAACCGAGGGCGCGCCCCTGCAGGCGGGCATCGTCTCGCCCGACGGCGGACAACTGATCCTCAAGTGTGACGAGCCGGGCGAAGGCAGCGTCTTTGCCGTGATCGTCGCACCACAACGCCTGCGTCCCTCTACTACGCGTCCGCAGGTGCGGGCGCTGTGGTTGCAGTTTGACGAAGGCAACCGCGAGGAAGTGCGCTGGCGCTATTACGAACAGTCGGTGATGGCGCTCAATACGCGGCGCGACCGCAACCTGGAGCCGTTCCTGCGACAAATGGTCGAGGCTGACACGCTGAACGTGCGGTTCGACCCGGCCGACGGAACGCCCTTCGCGATCAACTTCACCGTCACCGGCGCGCGCGATGCCATCGACCGCGTGTTCACCAGCTGCGAGGACGACAGCGTCCTCGACTAAGCTGCACGACCGGCAAAGAGAAAGGCCCGCGCTCCAACCGGAACGCGGGCCTTTTCGTTATCCTGCCAGTTCGGCTCAGCCGGGATAGGTCCAGGCGCTGCCGCGAGCGAGGTTGTCGGCAGCGAAATCCCAGTTGAGATGGCCTTCGACAACCGCGTCGAGATAGCTCGGGCGCGCGTTCTGGTGGTCGAGGTAGTAGGCATGCTCCCACAGGTCGATCACCAGCAGCGGGTTGGCACCGCTGTCGGCCAGCGTTTCGGCGTCGTGGGTGTCAGCCACCTGCAGCGCGCCGCCCTTCTCGATCAGCCATACCCAGCCGCTGGCGAAATGGCCGGCACCTTTTGACTTCAGTTCTTCCATCAGCGCGTCGAGCGATCCGAAGCTGGAATCGATCAGGTCGGCCAGGTCACCCGAGGGGCCGGACGAGGCCGGCGCCAGCGAGTGCCAGAAGAAGCCGTGGTTCCACACCTGCGCGGCGTTGTTGAACAGGCCCTTGTCGCTACTGCGGCTGGCGGTGATGATCGCTTCCAGCGAGGCATCGGCATGGGCCGTGCCGTCGATGGCGGCATTGGTCTTGTCGACATAGGCCTTGTGGTGCTTGCCGTGGTGATAGCTGAAGGTTTCGGCGCTGATCGCCGGGGCCAGTGCTTCGCTGTCAAACGGCAGGTCGATAAGTGTAAAAGCCATAGTGCTTTGGTCCTCCTGTCAATCGGGTCTTGTTTCACCAATGCGCGAGGCGGCAACTTGTTGCATGAAACGCGCGAAAAACTCGCCTGCGTCCCTGCCCGTGTGCTGCCCCCGTGACAAGAGGGACGAATGGCGGCATGGCGGTGCGCGAAGGATTTCAACGTCGAAGGACACCCATGGGACGCACCTATTTCGGCACGGACGGCATTCGCGGCCGTGCCAATGGCAAGAAGCTGAACGCTGCCGTGGCGATGAAGGTGGGGCAGGCCGCCGGCCGCCACTTCATGCGCGGCGACCATCGCCACCGCGTGGTGATCGGCAAGGACACCCGCCTGTCCGGCTACATGATGGAAAACGCGCTGGTGGCAGGCTTCACCAGCGTGGGCATGGACGTGATCATGACCGGCCCGCTGCCGACGCCGGCGGTGGCCCTGATGACGCGGGAAATGCGCGCCGACATGGGCGTGATGATCTCGGCCAGCCACAACCCCTATCCCGACAATGGCATCAAGCTTTTCGGCCCTGACGGTTTCAAGCTGTCTGACGAGGACGAAGAGGCCATCGAAGCGGCCATGTCCTCCGAGCCGCAGCTGGCCGAAGGCAATGCCATCGGTCGTGCCCGCCGGATCGACGATGCCCGCGGGCGTTACATCCACGCGGTGAAGCAATCGCTTTCGGCAGACGTGCGGCTCGACGGGCTGAAGATCGTGGTCGATTGCGCGCATGGCGCGGCCTACAGCGTCACCCCCACGGCAATCTGGGAACTGGGCGCAGAGGTGATTGCCATGGGCGTCTCCCCGAACGGCACCAACATCAACGACGGCGTCGGTTCGACCGCGCTCGGCGCAATCCAGGCGCGGGTCGTGGAAGAAGGTGCCGATATCGGCATCGCGCTGGACGGCGACGCCGACCGCCTGATCGTGATCGACGAGAAGGGCCAGAAGGTCGACGGCGACCAGATCATGGCGCTGATCGGCAGCCAGTGGGCCAAGAGCGGCCAGCTGCGCGGCGGCGGCGTGGTCGCCACGGTCATGTCGAACCTCGGCCTGGAGCGTTTCCTGCAGGCCGAAGGGCTGGACCTGGTGCGCACCAAGGTGGGCGACCGGTATGTGCTCGAAGCGATGAAGGCGGGTGGCTACAACGTCGGCGGCGAGCAATCGGGCCACATGATCCTGCTCGACCATGCCACCACCGGCGACGGCACCGTGGCCGCGCTGCAGGTACTCTCTGCACTCGTGCGCAGCGGCAAGCCCGCCAGCGAATTGCTGCACCAGTTCGATCCCGTCCCGCAGGTGCTCAAGAACGTGCGCTACGAGACCGGCGAGCCGCTGGATGCACAGTCGGTGAAGGATGCCATTGCCGCAGCCAAGGGTGAGCTGGGCGGCACCGGACGACTGGTGATCCGCAAGTCGGGCACCGAACCGCTGATCCGCGTCATGGCCGAAGGCGACGACGCGGTGCAGGTGAACCGCGTGGTCGACGATATCTGCAAGACGGTAGAAGACGCTTCCTGATGCTGGAGTTGCGCCCTGACTGCGAACGCTGCGGGACAGACTTGCCCGCGCAGCTGCCGGGTGCCTTCATCTGCAGCTTCGAGTGCACCTTCTGCGCGAGCTGTGCCGAAACGCTGGACGACATCTGCCCCAATTGCGGCGGCGAGCTGCTCGACCGGCCAACTCGGGACCGCGACCTGCTGCAGAAATATCCCGCTTCTACCGAACGGAAGCACAAGGCTTGAGCGACCGCCCGCCCCGCGTCCTCGTTATCGCCGGGTCCGACAGTTCGGGCGGGGCGGGAATACAGGCGGATATCAAGACCATCGCCATGCTCGGTGGCTATGCCATGACCGCGATCACCGCAGTCACCGCACAGAACACGCGCGGCGTCAGCGCTGTGGAGCCGCTGTCGCCGGACATGGTCGCCGCGCAAATCGACGCTTGCATGAACGACATCGGCGTCGAGGCGGTGAAGATCGGCATGCTCGGCAGCGCCGACATCGCCGAGGTCGTGGCCGACCTGCTGGAAGACCTCGGCGCGCCGATCGTCTTCGATCCGGTCATGGTCGCCACCAGCGGCTCTGCGCTGGCGGACGAAGGCACCATCGAGGTGTTCGAGTGGCTGATGGAGATCGCCACGCTCACCACGCCCAACGTGCCCGAACTGGCCGCTCTCGGCGGCGCGCAGGCCATGGCAGATCGCGGGGTGGCTTACCTCGCCAAGGGCGGCGATGCCGATGGCCCCATGGTGGAAGACCGGCTGGTGCGTCCGGGTGCCGAGGACGTGGTCTGGAGCGATGCCCGCATCGTCACCAAGCACACCCACGGCACCGGCTGCACGCTCTCCAGTGCCATTGCGACCCACCTCGCCTGCGGCCTGCCGCTGGACGAAGCCGTAGCCGAGGCACGCAAGTTCGTGCGCGAGGCCCTCAAGGCCGCGCCCGGCTTCGGCTTGGGTAACGGCCCGCTGGGACACCAGGCGGTGCGCTTCGACTGATCCTCCCTGTTCGCAGGGCGAATGGGGAGGTGGCGCGGCGCCAAAGGCGGCGTGACGGAGGGGCCATGGCACGGCGGCCCCTCCACCATCCTGCGGATGGTCCCCCTCCCCATGCCTGAGGCACGGGGAGGATTTGCTGCCTATGTGGAACACCGACCGGGGCCTTTTGCAAAACACTGCCGTCACCCTTGGTCCCCCTCCCGGCCTGCAGCAGCGACACCGGCATCGAGCCGCCGGAGCAGGTGGAAAAGCGCGGAATTGTCCCGTTTTTGCCGGATCGCCGTCATCCGTCCTTGCCAGATCAGCGGGCGCACCAGCCCCGCTTCGACCCACCATTGCAGTGTTGGACTTGTCACCTTCCGCCAATCGATTCCCGGCGGCGGGAGGCGACCCGCTCCGGGCGGCACGAACACGCTATCCCATGCCCGGACAAACCCTTGCGCTCCCTCGCTTACGCGCAAGCGATAGGCGCTGGCCCGCGACTTGCCCACGCTCCGCGCGGCGGCGGTTACCGAGCCGGTGAGATAGAGCCGCGCAAGGAATTCACACTGCCGCGCAACGGTCCACCCGTCACGCCGCGCGCGCAGCGGGACGGGGTGGAAGAACGGCGGCTTGCGCCGGACGCGATGGGCAGGAGCGCGGGGCATTTACCCCGGCTAGGCCTGGCTCGTTGGTGTAGGAAATGGCTGGGATGGGTTGGAGAGATTACATCTCCGGACGCCCACCCCGCTGCAACTAACCTCGCCTGCGGCTCGGCAAGTCTCGCTCCCCTCCCGCATGCGGGAGGGGCTGGGGGTGGGCCAACACCGTGTCAGCAATCGGGTCGTTAGCAGACGGCGCCCCACCTAGTCCCCAGAGGCCATCTCCCCGTTGCCGCCGTCATCCAGGCCGTAGAACTCGGAAATCGCCGCCCAGCCTTCCTCGGCGGTTTCGCACCAGGTGATGAGGTCGAGGTCTTTCTTCGAGATCGTGCCTTCCTCGGCAATCGCTTCGAAATTGACCACGCGGTTCCAGAAGTCCTTGCCGTAGAGCAGGATCGGGATCGGCTTCATCTTGCCGGTCTGGATCAGCGTCAACAGCTCGAACATCTCGTCGAAGGTGCCAAATCCGCCGGGGAAGACCGCCACGGCCCGCGCGCGGAGCAGGAAGTGCATCTTGCGCAAGGCGAAATAGTGGAAGTTCAGCGACAGGTAGGGCGTAACGTACTGGTTGGGCGCCTGCTCGTGCGGCAAGATGATGTTGAGGCCGATGGACTCCGCCCCCGCATCGCTGGCGCCGCGGTTGGCAGCTTCCATGATCGAGGGGCCGCCACCTGAGCATACGACGAACTGCCGCATGCCTTCCTCGACAATCGCCTTCTCGCTGGCGATGCGCGACAGGCGGTAGGCCTCGGCATAGTACTTCGACTTCTTGGCGAGGTTTTCGACCACCGTGCGACGCTCGTCGTCGAGGCCGCCCACGCCCTTCATCATCTCCTCCGCCTTGTCGGGATCGGGAATGCGGGCAGAGCCGTACATCACCAGCGTCGAGCCGACGCGGGCCTCTTCCAGCAGCATTTCCGGCTTGAGCAGCTCGAGCTGGAAACGCACCGGGCGCAGTTCTTCGCGCAGCAGGAAATCCTGGTCGCGGAACGCGAGGCGATAGGCGGGATGGCGGGTTTGCGGGGTCTGCTCGTCGATCGAGTCAGCGAAGCCGGCTTCCATGTCGGCGTGGTAGAACTTGTGGTCGCGCAGCTCGTTGTCGCTGCCTTCGGGTGTGTCGGTCACACAGGACTCCTCTCGGGATAATGCCAGAGGGCCTAAATGGTCGGACGCGCCTTTGAAAGACTTGAAATCAGGGTGCCAGCCACCATCGGATGACCATGGCGACCGCGCCCAGCGTGGCGACGCTGGCCAGCCATATCGCCGCCATCCAGCCGAGGCGTTGCAAAAGCGGGCGCTCGCCTGCCTCTTGTTGCGCTACCACTTCGTTGCTTGAGCGCATTAGTGATACCCCTCATCGCCCACTTTCCCGCGGAAGACCCAATAGGCCCAGGCCGTGTAGCCAATGATCAGCGGCATGGTGAGCGCCACGCCCACCAGCATGAAGACCTGGCTGCGGTGCGGAGCGGCGGCATCCCAGATGGTAACATCGTGCGGCACGACATTGGGCCAGATGGTGACGCCGAGGCCCGCCATGCCCATGCCGAACAGGGCGAGTGCCAGCCAGAAGGGCTTGGAGTGGTTTTCCTTGCCGATGGCGCGCAGCAGCCAGAGGGCGACCACGCCCGTCAGCACCGGCACCGGCGCGGCGTAGTAGATCTCCGGCGCTGTCAGCCACTTGGCGGCGTAGTCATCGTTCAGTCCCAGGTTGTAGAGGCTCACGGCCCCCATCAGCGCCATGGTGGCCAGGGCTGCACGGAAGGCGAGCTTGCGGGCCTTTGCCTGCGCTTCGCCGTCCAGCTTCCACACCAGCCAGGTCGCCCCCAGCAAGGCATAGCCTGCCACGGTACCGACGCCGGTCAGCAGGGTATAGGGCGTCAGCCAGTCCCACCACGAGCCGGCATAGGCGCGCCCCTCTACCTCGATGCCCTGCAGCAGCGCGCCCAGCACCATGCCCTGTGACAGTGCAGCGACGAGCGAACCGCCGGTGAAGGCCGCGTCCCAGAACTTGGCGTGGCCGGGGTCGCGCCAGCGGTATTCGAAGGCCACGCCGCGGAAGACCAGGCCCAGCAGCATGGCGATGATCAGCGGATAGGTGGCGGGCAGGATGATAGCATAGGCCAGCGGGAATGCGGCGAAGAGGCCGCCGCCACCCAGCACCAGCCAGGTCTCGTTGCCGTCCCATACCGGCGCGATGGAATTCATCGCCCGGTTACGGCCCTGCCCCGGCTGGAAGGCAGGGAAGAGGATACCGATGCCGAGGTCGAACCCGTCCATGACCACGTAGGCAAAGACAGCGAAGGCAATGATGAAAGCCCAGATGACGGTGAGGTCCATTATTCGGCCTCCTCTTTGGCAGCGGGCAGGACATCTGCATCTCCCGGATTCTGCGTCGGTCCCGGCGTGATACCCGCCGTGCGGATGGGGCCCGTGTCACCGCGCTTTGCGCCCATTTCGCCGACCTTGGGAGCCGCGCTCATCAGCCGCATGATGTACCAGATGCCCACGCTGAAGACGGTGAAGTAGACCACGATAAAGGCCAGCAGCGAGGCTCCGACTGCCGGCGCATCAAGCGGACTCGCGGCATCTGCCGTGCGCAGCAGCCCGTAGATCACGTAAGGCTGGCGGCCGACCTCGGTGGTGATCCAGCCGCACAAGACGGCGAGGAACCCGGAGGGCGCCATCACCAGCGCGGCGCGGTGCAGCAAGTTCCACTCGTAGAGCCGCCCGCGCCAGCGCGCGAAGAGGCTCCACAGCCCGATGCCCAGCATGGCAACGCCAATGGCCACCATGATGCGGAAGGCCCAGAACACCATGAACACCGGCGGCTGCTCGTCATCGGGAATGGTATCGAGCCCGGCAAGCGGGGCATCCCATTCGTGCTTCAGGATCAGGCTCGAAAGGTGCGGGATGCCCACCGCGTAGTCGAGGCGCTGCTCCTCGTCGTTGGGAATCCCGAAGACGTAGAACGGCGCGCCGTCCGGGTGGCTTTCATAATGCCCCTCCATGGCCATGACCTTGGCGGGCTGGTGCTCCATGGTGTTGAGGCCGTGCATGTCGCCCGCCATGATCTGGATTGGCGCGACCAGGGTCGCCATCCACATGGCCATGGAGAACATCTTGCGGGCGTGGCTGTTGGCGCGGTCCTTCAGCAGGTGCCTTGCTCCCACCCCGCCAACGACGAAGGCCGTAGTGAGGTAGGCCGCCAGCACGGTGTGCACCAGCCGGTACGGAAAACTGGGATTGAAGATGATCGCGATCCAGCTGTCACCGGGCAGGAACTGGCCGTTGGCCGCCATTTCGTAGCCGACCGGCGTTTGCATCCAGCTGTTAACGCTGAGGATCCAGAAGGCGGAAACGAAGGTGCCCGCCGCAACCATCAGCGTGGCGAAGAAGTGCAGCTTCCTGCCCACCTTGTTCATGCCGAACAGCATGACACCGAGGAAACCGGCTTCGAGGAAGAAGGCGGTCAGCACCTCGTAAGCCATCAGCGGCCCGATCACCGGCCCGGCAAGGTCGGAGAAGACCGACCAGTTGGTGCCGAACTGGTAGGACATGACGATGCCCGAGACGACGCCCATGGCAAACACGATGGCGAAGATCTTCACCCAGTACTTGAACAGGTCGAGGTAGACCGATTTTCCCGTCTTCAGCCACAACCCTTCCAGCACCGCGAGGTAGCTCGCGAGGCCGATGGAGAATGCCGGGAAGAAGAAATGGAAGCTTACCGTGAAAGCAAACTGGATGCGGGCGAGCAACAAGGCGTCGAGGCCATCGAACATGCATTACCTCCGGAGGGGCCCTTAGAGGAAATCCGGCGCGCCTGCGAGGGGGGAGGGAAGGAGTTTCGCAGACGCGCCGGAAGTTCGGCGGAGGTAGGTGCCATTGGACACCAACGCCATTTCAATTATTCGATTACATAAATCGAAATATTCAAATTGCAAGTGATTTAGGGCTTATCTGGTAGCGAGTGCTGAAGTTTTGCCACTCGCTTAAAGCTATGTCGTAATTGTATAGAGGCAATCTCGCTCCGGCCACGCGGAATCGTGCGCGCATTCTGATGGAATCTCGCGCCAAGGCTTGCCAATGGTCTGGGCAGGATTGCGGAGCGCGGCTAAAGGCAGGGCAATGACAGAGCAAAACACGATCCGCACCGACTGGACGCGCGAGGAGATTGCCGCGCTGTTCGACCTGCCCTTCACCGAATTGCTGTTCCGCGCTGCCTCCGTTCACCGCGAACACCACCGTGCCGACGAGGTGCAGCTTTGCACCCTGCTCTCGATCAAGACCGGCGGCTGCCCGGAGGATTGCGGCTACTGCTCGCAGAGTGCCTCTGCCGAGAGCGGAGTCGAGGCGACCAAGCTGATGGACGTGCGGCAGGTGTTGCAATCGGCGGCGCAGGCGAAGGATGCAGGGTCTCAGCGGTTCTGCATGGGCGCCGCCTGGCGCAACCCAAAGGACCGCGACATGCCCAAGATCGTCGAGATCGTGAAGGGCGTGCGGGCCATGGGCATGGAAACCTGCATGACGCTGGGCATGCTGACGCCCGAACAGGCCGAACAGCTCAAGGAAGCGGGGCTCGACTATTACAACCACAACGTCGACACCGGGCCGGAATACTACGACCGGGTGATCACCACGCGGAACTACGAAGACCGCCTGACCACGCTGGATAACGTCCGCAATGCGGGCATCAACGTGTGCAGCGGCGGCATTGTCGGCATGGGCGAAACGCGCGCGGACCGCGTCGGATTCGTTCACACGCTGGCGACGCTGGAGCGCCACCCGGAAAGCGTCCCCGTCAACGCCCTCGTGCCCGTGAAAGGCACGCCGCTGGGCGACATGCTGGCAGATACGCCCATGGCCAAGATCGACGATATCGAATTTGTCCGCACCGTTGCCGTCGCGCGCATTGCCATGCCCATGTCGATGGTGCGCCTATCGGCAGGGCGCGAATCCATGTCCGACGCGACACAGGCCCTCTGCTTCATGGCCGGGGCGAACTCGATCTTCACCGGCGACAAGCTGCTGACCGCACCCAATGCGGGCGATGACAGCGACGCGGCCCTGTTCGCGCGTCTCGGCCTGAAGGCCATGGAAGGTCAGGAACCGATGCGCGCTGTCGGCGGCTGCTCGGGCGGCTGTGCAACCAAAGAGGTGCCCAAAGAGACACAGGCCGAACTTACCTGAGCACTGCGCGTGTCCAAGCTCGATCCCTTCCGGCAATCGCTCGACACCATCGCGGCGAAGCAACGAACGCGGGTCTTGCGCCCGGCGCGCATGTCGGGCGCTGGACGGCTCGAACGCGGTGGGCGCGAACTGCTCGACTTTTCCAGTAACGATTACCTCGGACTGGCGCAGCATCCGCTACTGGTCGAACGCTCGGCAGACTTCGTGCGGAAATACGGCGCAGGTGCCGGGGCCTCGCGCCTCATCACCGGCACATCGCCCGAACACGAAGCGGTTGAAGCAAAGATCGCCAGGTTCAAGGGCAGCGAGGCCGCGCTGCTTTTCGCCAGCGGCTGGCAAGCCAATGCGGCGATCATTCCCGCCCTCGCCAAGGCTGCGCCCGACTGCGCGGTTTTTGCCGACGCACTGGTGCACAACTCGATCCACGCCGGCTGTCGCGGCGCGCGGGCGACGACGCATTTCTTCGCGCACAACGACTACGACCACCTCGATCGCCTGCTGGCGGAACAGGCCGATGCATCGCTAAAGCTTATCGTCACCGAAAGCGTGTTCTCGATGGACGGCGACCGCGCCGACATTGCCCGCCTCAATGATATCGCGGCACGGCACGACGCGCTGCTCTATGTCGACGAGGCCCATGCCACCGGCGTGCTTGGCGCGCGCGGTGCCGGGCTGACGGCAGACCATCCGGGCGCGGACATTGTCATGGGAACTTTCAGCAAGGCGCTGGGCGGCTTTGGTGCCTATGTCGCCTGCTCGCGGCTGCTGCGCGATTACCTCGTCAACATGTGCGCGGGGCTGATCTTCTCGACGGCCCCGCCACCCGCCGTGCTCGGCGCAATGGACGCCGCGCTGGAACTGGTGCCGCAGATGCCCGCCGACCGTGCGCACCTCGCCGCGCTGGGGCAGCAGTTGCGCGATGGACTGCAAGAAATGGGCTACGACACCATGGGTTCCAGCACGCAGGTCGTGCCGGTCGTGGTCGGCCCTGAGGCAGAGGCGCTGGCCTTGGGCGAGCACCTGCTGGCCGCAGGCATTGCCGCCCTGCCCATCCGCCCACCGACCGTGCCCAAGGGCACCAGCCGCATCCGCCTTGCGCTTCGCTCCACCCTGTCGAGCGACGATGTGGCGCAGGTCCTAGGAGCCATCGCGAAGTGGAAAGCGTCATGAAGGGCTTTATCGTCACCGGCACCGATACCGACGTTGGAAAGACCGTGTTCGCCGCAGGCCTCGCCCAGGCCCTGCGCGCCGCCTACTGGAAGCCGGTGCAGGCCGGGCTGGAGGACGAGACCGACAGCCAGAAGGTTGCCCGCCTCGCGCCCGATGCCGAGGTGCTACCCGAGGCTTTCCGGTTCAGGACGCCCTGTTCCCCGCACCATGCCGCGCTGGTCGACGGCACCGAGGTGCAGGATAGCTACCTCCACCTGCCCGCTTCCGATCGCCCGCTGGTGGTCGAAGGGGCTGGTGGCCTGATGGTGCCATGGCGGCAGGACTTGCTGGGCGCCGACGTGTTCCAGCGCTGGGACTTGCCGGTCATCGTCTGCGCGCGCACCACGCTCGGCACGATCAACCACACGTTGCTGACGCTCAACGCCATGACCACCTACGACCTGGAACTGGCCGGGATCGTCCTGATCGGCGACGAGGAGCCGGTGGCAGAAAAGGCGATTGCCGATTTCGGTGGCGGCCCGATCATCGGCCGCCTGCCCTTCCTCGATCCGCTCGACGCGCAGACGCTGGCAGAGGCTTTCGCCCAGAACATCAAGCTCGACCTGCTCGATGGCTGACCGGTCCCCCGTCTGGCATCCGTTCCACCAGCACGGCCTCGGTGAGGCCATTCCGCTGGTGACCCGTGCCGAGGGCGCAGCGCTCTACACCGATGACGGGCGGCGGGTGATCGACGCCATTTCCAGCTGGTGGGTCACCACCCACGGACACAACCACCCGCGCATCATGCAGGCCGTTCGTGAGCAGACCGAAAAACTCGACCAACTGATCTTCGCCGGGTGGACGCACGAGCCTGCCGAGACGCTGGCGCGCGGGCTGGTGGAAATCATGCCAGAAGGCCTGCCGCACGTGTTCTTCTCGGATAGCGGCTCCACTGCCGTCGAAGTCGCTCTGAAGATGGCGCTGGGGTACTGGCACAACCGCGGCGAGGACCGTGCCCGCGTGCTGGTGTTGGAGCATAGCTATCACGGCGACACCATCGGCGCGATGAGCATAGGCGAACGCGGGGTGTTCAACCGCGCTTACGAAGCCCTGCTGTTCGACGTGGGCACGGTGCCCTTCCCCGCCAAAGACCCACAGCCGAGCCTCGACGCGCTCGAAGCGGCCTGCGCCAATGGTGACGTCGCCGCCTTCATCGTCGAACCGCTGCTGCTCGGCGCGGGCGGCATGCTGACCTATCTGCCAGAGGTGCTGGCCGAGATGCGGGCGATCTGCGCCCGCCACGACGTACTCTTTATCGCCGACGAGGTGATGACCGGCTGGGGCCGCACCGGCACCCTGCTGGCCTGCGAACAGGCAAATGTGACACCAGACATCCTCTGCCTCGCCAAGGGCCTTACTGGCGGCTCCATGCCGCTCGCCGTCACCATGGCGAGCGACGCGATCTACCAGGCCCACTATTCCACCGACCGCTCGAAGATGTTCTTCCACTCGTCCAGCTTCACCGCCAACCCGGTCTGCTGCGCAGCGGCCAACGCCAACCTCGCCATCTGGCGCGAGGAGCCGGTGCTCGACCGCATTGCCTCGCTTTCAGACCGGCTGGGTGCCATGCTTGCACGGCTGGGCGAGCGGGACGACGTTACCAATGCGCGCCATTGCGGCACCATGGTCGCTTTCGACGTGGCCGTGGCCGACCAAGGCTACCTCGCCGAGATCGGCCCGCGCCTGCGTAGCCACTTCTACGCGCGGGACGTCATGCTCCGACCGCTGGGCAATACGGTCTACGTTATGCCGCCATATTGCCTGACCGACGACGACATCGCACAGGTCGACGCGGCCATCACCAGCGGCCTCGACATGGTCGCCGCCAGCTAGTTGCAGGCGAAACGTTGCGCCCGTCCCTCAGGCGCGTATGAAGGCGGCGGGACTCCTCACAGACACACTACAGACACAGGCCAGAAAGACATGACGCCCATGCGCAAGATCGCCTCGTTCGCCGCCATCCTCCTTGCCACCACCGCAGCGCCGCTGACCGGGATCGCCCAAGAGGCCGAGAGCGAAGAATGGGACGTCAACGCGCCTCCCGGTGTGACTGTAAGACAGGTGCCGATCCGCACCGACGAAGGCACCTGGATGGACGTCGATGTCTCGCCCGATGGGCAGACGATCGCCTTTGCCCTGCTGGGCGACATCTACACCATGCCGATCACCGGCGGCACACCGACGCGCATTGCCGAAGGGCTGGCCTGGGAAGTGCACCCGCGCTTCTCGCCCGATGGCAGCCGCATCGCCTTCACCAGCGACCGCGGCGGCGGCGACAACATCTGGATCATGAACGCCGACGGCAGCGACATGCGCCAGCTGACCGACGAAAGCTTCCGCCTGATGAACCAGCCCAGCTGGTCGCCCGATGGCCAATTCATCGTCGCCAAGAAGCATTTCACCACCCAGCGGTCCGCCGGTACCGGCGAGATCTGGATGTACCACGTCTCCGGCGGCTCGGGCGTGGCGCTGGTCGAGCGGCCCAACGAACAGCACCAGAAGGAACTGGGCGAGCCGGTGTTCTCGGCTGACGGCACCGGGGTCTACTACACCCGCAACATCACCCCTGGCGGCACATTCATCTACGCGCAGGATTCCAACCAGGACCTGTTCAATATCGAACGCTACGACCTCGCCACTGGCGAGGTGACCACGGCCGTATCGGGTCTTGGCGGCTCGGTGCGTCCGGCACCTTCGCCCGATGGCACCATGATCGCCTTTGTCCGGCGCGAGGAACTGCAGTCCGAACTGTGGGTGCGCGAGATTGCCAGCGGACGCGAATGGCGCGTCTATGACGACCTTGATCGTGACGTACAGGAGACCTGGGCCATCACCGGGGTCTATCCCAACATGGACTGGACGCCGGACAGCCGTTCGATCGTGTTCTGGGCCGGTGGCCACATTCGCCGCGTCGATGCCGACGGCAACAATGGCGCCGTGATCCCCTTCACGATCGATGACAGCCGCGGCGTCCTGCCCGCGCCGCACCCGCAGATCCCCGTGGCGGTGGATGAGGTCGAAGTGTCCATGGCGCGCTTTGCCGAGGTCTCGCCCGATGGCCGGACCGTGGTGTTCGAGAGCCTTGGCCGCCTCTATACCATGCCCGCGCGTGGCGGCACGCCGCGCCGCCTGACCGGCGATACCGAAGACGCGCGCGAGCTGTTCCCCTCCTGGTCGCGCGATGGCTCCACCCTTGTCTACGTCCGCTGGACCGATGACGGGCTGGGCGAAATTCGCACCATCGGTGCCAATGGCCGCGGCGGCCGCGAAGTCACCTCCACCCCTGGCCACTATGCCCGCCCGCATTTCTCCCCCGACGGATCGACCATCGTCTTCGAAAAGGGCAGCGGCGGCTACCTGACTGCGCCCGAATATTCGGACAACCCCGGCGTCTACCGCGTCGCTGCAAGCGGCGGGGAGCCGGTGCTGGTAAGCCGCGACTATGCCCGCCCGCATTTCGGCGCCAGCAGTGACCGCATCTTCATGACCGGATCGGATGGCGGCGCGCAGGTGCTCGTCTCGACCGACCTCAACGGCGAGGCCGTGCGCACCCACGCCACCGGCGAACTGGTGACCGGCTACCATGTCTCGCCCAACGGCCGCTATTTCGCCTTCACCGAGAACTACGATGCCTATGCCATGCCGCTGATGCCCGGCGGCCAGGCGGTGAGCGTGTCGGGCTCTGCCGGCGCACTGCCGGTGGTCGAGGTATCGGATTCGGGCGCGGACTATGTCCACTGGGCGAACGGCGGCGACACGCTGTTCTGGTCGCTTGGCCCGACGCTCTACCGCGCCGAACTGGATGACCTGTTCGCCGACGCGCCGCCGTCGGACGATGATGATGCCGAGGAAGGCTACACCCAGCCCGAAACCGGCGTTTCCATGCTGCGCACGGTTGCAGCCGACCGTCACGAAGGCATGCTCGCGATCACCGGCGCGCGCATCGTCACCATGGCCGGAGACGATGGCGGGATCATCGAGAACGGCACGATCCTGATCGACGGCGACATGATCGCGGCAGTCGGCCCCGCTGCCGATATCACGGTACCCACCGGCACACCCACCATCGACGCCACCGGACGTACGATCGTCCCCGGCTTCATCGACGCGCACGCCCACGGTTCGGTCGACAGCGACGAGGTGGTGCCGCAGGTCAACTGGAACCTCACCCAGACGCTGGCGCTGGGCACGACGACGATCCACGATCCCTCCAGCGACACCGCCTTCTTCGTCGCCGAGGACATGCAGCGCACCGGCGAACTGCTGGCCCCGCGCATGTTCAGCACCGGGCGGATCATCTACGGCGCGCGCAGCGCCTATGCCTATGCGCAGATCGACACCCTCGACGACGCGCTGGACCACGTCCGCCGCCTGCGCGCGGAGGGTGCGCCGAGCGTGAAGAACTACAACCAGCCGCGCCGCGACCAGCGGCAGATGGTGGTCGAGGCCGCGCGGCAGGAAAACATGATGGTCGTGGCCGAGGGCGGTTCGCTGTTCGGCATGGACATGAACCTGATCGTCGACGGCAACTCGACGCTCGAACACAATGTGCCAGTCGAGTACTTCTATGAAGACGTGCTGCAGCTGTTCGAGGGTGCGGAGACCAATTACACGCCTACGCTGGTGGTTGGCTATGGCGGCCTCGCGGGCGATCCCTACTGGCGCCAGGCGACCAACGTGTGGGAGCAGCCGCTGCTGCAGGCGCATACCCCGCCTGCCATCCTGCGCGCCGAAACCGCACGCCGCACCACCGCCCCGGAAGGTGACTTCGTCGACGACGACATCGCCCGCGAAGCGGCCCGCGTCGCCGAGCGCGGCGTCGAGGTCTCGATCGGTGCGCACGGCCAGCAAGCCGGGATCGCCACCCATTGGGAGATCTGGTCCTTCGTCCGCGGCGGGATGAGCCCGCTGCAGGCGCTGCAGGCTGCCACCATCGTTCCCGCCCGCTCGCTGGGCATGGACAGCGAGATCGGCAGCCTCGAGGAAGGCAAGCTGGCTGACCTGGTGATCCTCTCGGGCAATCCGCTGGAGAACATCCGTTACACCGAACAGGTGGAAACGGTGGTCCTGGGTGGCCGCGCTTACGACGCTGCGACCATGAATGAAGTGGTCACCGGCGACGAAGAACGCGTTTCTTACTGGTGGGAGTAGGCAGGATGCGGAGGATTCCGCGTAACTCCTAAACCACTTGTCAACCTTCAGGAGCCTAGGGAATCAGGCCCATCGGGCATCAGGCAAGCTGATGTTCGCCAGCCAAATCTATCCATTGCCCAAGTAAGACGACCTTAACCATCCTAACCTACTGACGTTTAATCCCAAACGGATAGCACCGATTGGGTAGGCAGGCGATTCATGCCGGTCGCCGGCGCAGTCAATGATGGGAAACCGTGATGGGGATCAAGGCAAATCAGAACCAGTGGGATCAGCGTGTCGCACGTGCCAACACGCCTGCCAGCCTGCTTGTTGACGAGGTCGGCAGCTTCCTGCCAATGGCCGCTGTCGGCTTCCTTGTACTGGCCGGGATCGTTGGTGGCGGGGTCGACCTGAGCCGCGCGCACAAGGCGGAGAACCGCCTCCAGGCAGCCTGCGACGCCGGCGTGCTTGCCGGACGCCGCGCTGTCGGCGTCAACGGTTTCGACGAGACTGCCCAGGATGAAGCCGCGGCCTTCTTCGCGAACAATTTCAACCCCGACCGCCAGGGTGCCTCGGGCACAGTGTTTACTCCCACCTCGGACGACAACGGCAATACCATCGTCGCCACCGCCTCGGCGGACGTGCAGACCACCATCATGGCGATCTTCGGGTTCGATACCATCCCGGTAAGCGTGACCTGTTCTGCATCCATGGGCGTCGGCAACAGCGACGTGACCATGGTGCTCGATACCACCGGCTCGATGGGCTGGTCGCTGGAACATGGCGGCCCCAGCAAGCTGTCCATGCTGCAGGACGCGATGAAGGCCTTCTACGACACCGTCGACGAATCGACGGCTGGCGGCAATGCCCGCATCCGTTACGCCTTCGTGCCCTACAGCACCACGGTCAATGTCGGCCGCCTGCTGAGCGCTGACTACCTGGTAGACAGCCGCACGATCCAGTCGCGCGAGGCCGTCTATCAAACCATCGAAGTGGAGGAATTCGCCGGCTGGGAAGACCCGGTCAGTTCCACTGCTACTGGCGAAAGCAACGAATGGGTCGATGACGAAGGTGACGTCAACGGCAACGAATACAGCAGCCGCAACCAATGTACGGCGGACCTGCCCAGCAACACCGCCTGGTCGAACGTAGGCAACAGCTCCACCGACACGGAAACGACCATCAACGCACAGGGCCAGCAGGTTGCGACGACGACCCAAACCCAGCGTCAGCAGCGGACCGAATATACCTGCGTGCAGGAACGGCGCGGACGCGGTCGGCGGGCGACCACCTATTACACGGCGCAGTACACGCGTTACGAACGCGACACCTTCAACTACGCCTACGAAACCAGCGATCCGATCATGGTGACGACCACCACGACGGAATTCGATCACTATGTCTATCGCCCGGTCACCTACGACGTCAGCAGCTACAAGGCGTTCAGCTCGGTCACCACGGCCACCGGCGATGACGGCGATGACGTGACCTCGCTGTGGGATGGCTGCATCGAAGAACGCGCCACCACCCCTGCTGCCAGCTTCAACTTCAACTCCGTTGTCGGCATCACGCCGGTCAGCGCCAACGACCTGGATATCGATTCCGCTCCGGTGAGTTCGGACGATGATACCAAGTGGGCACCGTTGTGGCCGGAAGTTGCCTATTACCGCACCAGCTTCGTCAGCACGGGCCGCGGCCGAGGCCGCTACGACCTGTCGAACAACGGTGACAGCCTGACCGGCGGCCAGGCGCCCTCGTTCTGCCCGCAGCGCTCGCAGACGCTGACCGAAATGAGCGAAAGCGCCTTCGATGCCTATGCCGACTCGCTGCGCGCGGAAGGCAATACCTACCACGACATCGGCTTGCTCTGGGGCGCGCGCCTGAGCTCGCCGACCGGCATCTTCGCCGACAACGTCAATGCCTCGCCCGCCAACG
Organism: Alphaproteobacteria bacterium; assembly: GCA_030431875.1. Taxonomy (GTDB): domain Bacteria; phylum Pseudomonadota; class Alphaproteobacteria; order Sphingomonadales; family Sphingomonadaceae; genus Alteraurantiacibacter. The sequence goes on along the minus strand of JAUIIG010000001.1, from coordinate 117,105 downwards.
GCGGCAATGTCTCGCGGCACATGATCTTCATGACGGACGGACAGATGCAGCCGAGCAATGCGATCCAGAGTGCCTACGGTATCGAGTTCCACGACCGGCGCGTGACCGCCAACGGCGTGAACCTGCAGACCGAACGCCACACCTCGCGCTTCCTCGCCATTTGCGATGCGGTGAAGGCGCGCGGCATTCGCCTGTGGGTGATCGCCTTCGCCACCGGCCTGACCGACGACCTCGAAGCCTGCTCCTCGGAAAACAGCGCCTTCACGGCGGAAGACGCCGACGAGCTGAACGAGGCCTTCCAGGAAATCGCCAACGAGGTTGGTGAACTGAGGATCGTGCAGTGACGCCGGCCAGTAACCAGGGCCGCTTCGCCAAGCGCCTTGTCCGCAACGACGACGGCGTCACGGTGGTGGAATTCGCACTGATCGCGCCGACATTCCTCCTCCTGCTGCTGGGCACGCTCGACATCGGCCAGATGGTCTATGCCCAGTCGGTGCTCAACGGCGCAGTGCAGACTGCCGCGCGCGATGCCTCGCTGGAAGGCGGCGACACCCAAGCGGCAGACGACCTCGTGCTGGCGCGCGTAGAAGGCATCATGCCCGGCGTGGAACTGGATACCAGCCGGCGCAGCTACTACGACTTTGCCGATATCGACCGCCCCGAGCAGTGGAACGATTCCGACGACAACGGCATCTGCAACGATGGCGAGACCTACACCGACGAGAACGGCAACGGCCAGTGGGACCAGGAAATCGGCGTGTCCGGCAACGGCGGCGCCAACGACGTAGTGATCTACACCGTCCGGGCAAATTACGAACCGATCTTCAAGGTGCCGTTCCTGCCCGATGCCTGGGCCGAACGGACGCTGGAATCCTCCGCCATCAAGAAAAACCAGCCTTTTGCCGACCAGGCCGACTATTCCTCTGCCGCAGGAGCCTGCAACTGATGACCAAGCTTCGCACCCGCATCGCTCGGCGCCTGCCGTTGCTCCGCCGCGACGAGGAAGCGGTCTCGACGCTCGAGTTCGCGCTGATCCTGCCGCTGTTCATCACGCTCGGGCTCACCGGCGTGGAAATGGCCTACATGGCGACGGTCAACATGCAGGTCAGCCAGACGGCGATCTCGCTGGCCGACAATGCCTCGCGCCTTGGCCAGACCGACAACTCCAGCGTCACCCCGACGGTGACCGAAGCCGACATCGATTCGATCATGGGTGGCGCGCTGCGCCAGGGCGAGAGCTTCGACCTCGAGGAAAACGGGCGGATTATCCTCTCCAGCCTCGAATTCGACGAGGCCACCGGCCGCCAGTACATCCACTGGCAACGTTGCCGCGGCGACCTCGACCGGGATTCGCTGTACGGCGATGACGGCGACAACAACGGCCTCGGCAGCACGACCATTGCCGGCGTGGGCACGGCGGACAACCAGATCCGCGCCGCGGAAGGCTCTGCCGTGATGGTGGCCGAGATCTATTACAACTACGACGGGATTATCGGTGGCACCATCGGTGAGACCGCCGAGTTCCGCCAGGAAGCCATTTTCACCATTCGCGACGATCGCAACCTGACGCCCGGCGTGACCGGTGCGGACGGCGATTCCTCGTGCGACTGATTGATCGGAAGGGAGTGCTGACATGACCCGCAGACTGACCCTGATGCTGGCTATCGCGATCCTGCTGATGGTGAACGCCTTCGCTGGCGAAGGCGGCGCGCTGGACAATTTCACCGGTTCCAATGGGAATCGGATGAACCTGGCCGAGGCCGATACCGAGCCCGCGCCGCAGCCTGCCGAGCTGGCCGTCGCGCGGACCATTCCCGCACCTGCGCCGCGCAGCAATGAACCCAGCTGGACCGACGAAATTGGCATGTACGGCGAGGACGAGGAAGACGAAGACGGCGGCTTTGCCTCGGTTGGCACCGATCCCACGCCCAGTGCGCCACTGTCCCAGCCGCGCGAAACCTCCCGCGCGCCGAGCATCGGCAACCGCGGTGAAGTGGGGGCGCTGGAGCACCACCGCCTCGGCATCGAGGAATAGGCCAGCGGTCAGCGTGTTCGATTTCCGGGAAACCGGGAAGCTGGATGCCCCGCAAGGATTCGAACCTTGATTGACGGAGTCAGAGTCCGCTCTCTTACCGTTAGAGGACGGGGCAATGTCAGCTTTCTCGCCGGTAGGGGCGCGCCTCTATAACGCGGACCGGATTCGGTCAAGCCCGCGCCGTTAACGAAGCGCCGGCCACATGCGCGTGCGGCAGAACAGCGTGACGCAGCCTTTCACTTCCAGCGCCCCTCCCGCCGCCGGACGCACCTCTGTGCGGTAGGTGTTGCCGTCCTCGGGGTTGTACACCCGGCCGCGCCAGACACCGTCGTCCCAGCGCAGGTCCTGCAGCAGGCGGATGCCCAGGATCGGGCGGCTGCGCAGGTCCGGATCGTCGTTGTGGGCATCGTTCAGCGGCTCACCCGGCTTGCGGCGAATGATCCGGGTAATCGTGCCGCAACGATAGCTGCCGCAGCGCGCCACGGTGATCTCCACGTAGCCGTCGGTGTCGGTGTAGGTGCCGTCGATATTGCTCTGCCCCAGCGCGGGCGTGGCAAGGCCAGCCAGCATTGCAGCAAGGGCCAGCGAGGTCGTGCGATAGAGTCCCATGCCCCTTCATACGCACCAGCCGCACGATTGGCACCAGCAAAGCGCCGGTTCCGGAGTCAGCCGCTGGCAGCCAGCATGGCAAAAGACACGCAGGCGCCCACCGATATGGCCACGCCGTAGGGCAGCTTGGAGAAGGCATCACTGCGTTCCGCCAGCGGTCCTGCCGGCCTACGCACTTGACGGGCGACCAGCCAGATCGGGATCAGCAACAGGCCCGCCAGCGCCACGCTGACGAACAGGAACAGTGCCTGTCCCAAGGGAAACCAGGCCGCCAGCCCGGCGTAGAACTTGGCGTCACCGCCGCCGATAGCCTTCACTGCGAAGAACCCCATGCCCAGCAGCAGCACGATAAAGGAATGCAGCATCGCGCTGAGCGCCATGCTCGCCCCGCCTGCGATGAACATGCCGACGATCCCCACGATATAGGCGACACCGCTCAACCAGTTTGGCAGCACGCGGCGGAAGACGTCGAGATAGCAGGCGACCAGCCCGATCAGGATCATGGCCAACAGCAAGCCGAGTTCGGTGGAGGACATTGCGCCTTGCCCGTCCGTCAGCGGTCCAGGTAGCCGCCCCGGCGACCGGTCGATCCGGCCCTGACGCGTACCCGCTCGCTACTGGTCGGCGCCAGGCTGACGCGGACCGGATAGCCCTTACCAGGAGCCTGCGCCACCGTATCAGCCGTGTCGAACCGCAGGCGCACCTGCGCGCCGTTGCGCGGCGGTTCGCTGACCACCGTCGTCAGCTGCACCTGCTGCGCATCGATGCGGGCCAGCCGGGCCTGTGGCTCAACCTCGGCGGCGGCCTGTGCCGTGCCGCCGATCACGCGGATGCGCGGCACCGAATTGGCCGTCACCACCACCGGTGCAGGCACCTCGCCGTCAGCGATTGCCAGTTCCATGCGCCGCAGGCCTTGCTGCATGTTGTCCTGCTGCAGGCGAAGCAGGTTGGCGGCAAAGCGCGTGTCACCAGGTTCCGCCGCCACGGCCTCGCGGAAATAGCGCTCGGCCAGGTCGTTACGGCCCAGGCGGGCATAGGCAACGGCCATGCCGTTCAGCGACGGACCGAGCAGCGCAGGTTCCGCGCGCGCGTGACTGAATTCCTCGATTGCCCGCGCATAGTTGCCCGAGGAGAGCGACATGCGCGCCAGTTCGAACTGGACATAGGCCTCCGCATCGTCAGGCAGGGTCGACATCGCCTCGATGTGCGGTTCGTGACGGCCGATGCCCAGCAGGGCGCAACTGGACAGAAGGGGAGCCGCACTCGCCAGCAACAGTACTCGTGCAAACATCCTCATCTCAACCTCCTTGCAGCATGGCGGGAATGACATCGCGGACCATCCGGATCACCGCGGGCAGCATCAGCACCCCGATCATGGTCGGCAGCATGCAGACGACCAGCGGGATGGAGATCAGCACCGGCAGGCGGTGGGCCTTCTCCTCCGCCCGCAGCTTGCGCCGTTCACGCATTTCGCCAGCGTAGACGCGCAGGGTGGCCGTGATGCTGGTGCCCAGCTTGTCCGACTGGATCAGCAGGGTCGTGAAGCTGCGGATTTCCTCGACATCGGCGGCCTTGCCCAGCTTGCGGAAGGCCTCCTCGCGCGAGGCGCCGGCGCGCAGTTGCAGCGTGGTCATGGAAAGCAGCTCGGCAATGCGGGGGTGCGAACGCACCATCTCGCGCCCCACGCGGTCCATTGCAGCCTCAAGGCCCAAGCCCGCCTCGACGCAGACAATCAGCAATTCCAGGCAGTCGGGAAAGCCGTTGCGGATTTCCTCGCGGCGGCGGTCGATCTTCGCCTGGACGAACAGGTTGGGCAGGTAGAGCCCGATGATCGCGAGGATCGAGCAGACGATGTAGGCGCGCACGAACGAGGGTGGATCGCCCGTCGAGTAGTCCAGCACGAGGTAGGCCACGGGCAGGACGAAGATCAGCACCAGCCGTACCAGCGTGAAGATCCGCGGCGCAGCGGGCGAGGTGTAGCCAGCCTGCCGCATGCGGTCGCTCATGCGGTCGGCGCGAGTATCGCTGAGGTCGATGCCCGCTGCCTCTACGGCAGCTGCCAGCCGGGCCCAGGCACCATCGTTGGCCTGGCTGCGCAGGCTGCCCGTGCCCGAAGTTATCGTCGACCGGTCGTCGCCGATTTCGCGAAGGCGAGCCAGCCGCGCCTGGCGATGCAAGAAGGCATTGGCGGCGAGGATCACGACACCGAGCACGACCGCGAAGATGACCATCAGGACAAGCGCGCGAACCAGCGAGTTGGTAGCGATAAGGTCAAGCATGATCACACCTTCAGATCAGTCAGGCGGCGGATCCAGTAGACACCGCCGAAGAAGAGCAGGAGCAGCGCCGCGAAGCCGACGATGAAGATCGGATCGCTCGCGGTTTCGAGGTAGAATTCCGGGTTCACCAGGAACATGCCGACCAGCGTAAAGACGGGCAGCACGGTCAGCATGATGCCGGTCAGGCGGCCCTCCGCGCTCAGCGCGCGCACCTTCATGTACATCACCGCCCTGTCGCGGATGACGCTGGCAAGGCTTTCGAGGATTTCGGCAAGGTTGCCGCCGGTTTCCTTCTGCACCGCAAGCGAGACCACGAACATGCGCATGTCGGGATTGTCCCAGCGGTCAGCCATGTCCTGCAGGGCATCGGTCAGGTCCTCACCATAGGCGACCTCGTCCGCCACCACACCGAATTCGCTGCCGATCGGGTCTTCCATTTCCTGCGTCAGCAGCTCGATGGCTGCCGCGATCGGATGGCCCGAGCGTAGCGCGCGAACGAAGACGTCGAGCGCGACGGGGAACTGTTCCTCCACCCGCTTGCGGCGGCGCGTTGCCCGCGTGCTGAGCCATGCCATGGGCAAGGCAATGGCAATGCTGGCGGTGATCGCCAGCAGCAGCATGACAACGCCCGCAGACCAGCCGAAGCCAGTCATGCCCGCACCCAGCATGGCAAGCACGAAGACCACCAGGAACAGCACGGCCATGCCCAGCAGCAGCTGGCGGCCACTGAACGGCACGGCCGCAGCGAACAGCATGTGCTGGAAGGCCTTAGCCGGGCCAGCAAGAATACCCGACAACAGCAGTTCGCCATCGGGCGCATTCTTGCGCAGCTGGGCGGTCACCTCCTCGCGCTCCTGCCCGCGCGCGATCATCTCGAGGCGGCGGTTGATCTGGGCGAACTTCTGGCGGTTGCGCCACAGTGCTCCGGCCAGGACCTGGGCGATCAGGAAGGCCGAGGCGAAGACGCCCAGCAGGACAAGGATTCGGACGAGAAGGTCAGTCATGGCTTACTCCAGGGCCCGGTCAGGCCGGAACAGTTCGGCAGGCAGGGAGATGCCGTAGGCGGCAGTGACATCAAGGAAGCGCGGACGGATGCCGGTCGCCTCGAAGTGGCCAAGCACCTTGCCCTCGTCGGACATGCCGGTGATCTTGAAACGGAAGATTTCCTGCAGGGTGATCGTGTCGCCTTCCATGCCGGTCAGCTCCGACAGGCTGACCACGCGGCGATGGCCATCGACCAGGCGTTCGATCTGGATCACGATGTTCATTGCCGAGGCGATCTGCGCCTGTGCCGCACGGGGCGAGATCTCCACGCCGCTCATGCCGATCATCTGCTCCACGCGGCTGATGGCATCGCGCGGCGTATTGGCGTGGACGGTGGTCATCGATCCGTCGTGACCGGTGTTCATGGCCTGCAACATGTCGAAGGCCTCACCGGCACGCACCTCGCCCACGATGATGCGATCAGGGCGCATGCGCAGGGCGTTCTTCACCAGGTTGCGCTGGGTCACCTCGCCCTTGCCCTCGATATTCGGCGGGCGGGTTTCCAGCCGCACGACGTGGCGCTGCTGCAATTGCAGTTCGGCCGAGTCCTCGATGGTGATGATGCGCTCGCGCCCGCCAATGTAGGAGGACATGGCATTGAGCAGCGTCGTCTTGCCCGAGCCGGTGCCGCCCGAAATCAGCACGTTGCGGCGCGACCCCACGATGGCCTTGAGCACTTCGGCCATGGCCTGCGGGATGGTGTCGAGTTCGACGAGGCGATCCATGCTGATCCAGTTGCGGGCGAACTTGCGGATCGACAGCGCCGGACCGTCGATCGACAGGGGCGGAATGATCGCATTGACGCGGCTGCCGTCGGCAAGGCGGGCGTCGACATAGGGCGAACCCTCGTCAACGCGGCGTCCGACAGCCGAAACGATCTTCTGGATGATCCGCAGCAGGTGCTTGTCGTCCTGGAAGCGCGTGGGGACGGCTTCAAGCAGGCCATGCCGCTCGACGAAGACCTCGTCGTAGCCGTTCACCAGGATATCGGTGACCGTATCGTCCTTCAACAGCGGCTCGAGCGGGCCAAGGCCCAGCAGTTCGTCGAGCACTTCGGTCACCAGCCCTTCGCGTTCGCGGGCGTTGAGCGGTTCGCCTTCGGCCTCCAGCAGCTCGGCGACGATATCGCCGATCTCTGCCCGGATCTGTTCACGGCTCAGCTGGTCGAGCGCAGCCAGGTTGATCTTGTCGAGCAGCGAACGGTGGATCGACACCTTGAGCCGCAGGTTGCGGGCGATGGCGGGGTCGACTTCGGGGGGCGCTTCGAACGGATCGGGCAGCAGCGCGGGGTCCTGCCCCCTTGGTGCTGCAACCTCTTCCGTGGGCGTCTTCTTGATGTGCCAGTTCGCCATTTTCGCTTACTCCGCCTGGTCCAGCAACGTCTTGCCCAGTTGGGCAATCGCATCCTCGAACTTCGTGTTTTTGTGGACGTCGAACAGCAGCAGCCCCTCGTCCTGCGCGTCGGTCATGTCGTGCCCGGCATTGGGCAAGGCGGCGATGAAATCGCGCCCCAGCGCCTCGGCTGCATCGTCGAGGCTGAAGGTCTTGAACAGCTTGTGCTCGATGCGGTTGGCCACCAGCCGCACCCGGTCGAGATCGATGCCGACGTTTTCGAACAGGTCGAACCGACGCTTGGCCTGGCGCAGGCAGGCGACCGAAAGGTCCGTCACCAGCAACACCCGCGAGCAGGCGTCGACCACGGATAGTGCCCAGCTCGTCCAGTCGGTCGGCAGGTCGACCAGGACGAGGTCGAACTGGCGTCGCAGTATCGCCAGCATGGTGAGCACTTCGTCCACCTTCACCTCGTCCAGCGGCAAAACCTTGTCCGGCGCGGCGATCAGCCAGAAGCCGTGGCCGGAATCGAGCGTCGCGCTGGCGATGATCTCGGTGTCCAGCCGGTCGCCGGCACCGATGAGCGCCTCGATGGTCACGCGCGGGGTCTGGCCGCAATAGTAGGCCACCTCGCCGGATTGCACGTCGAGGTCGACCACGCAGATGCGCAGGTCGTGCGCCTGCGCAAGGTGGCCCGCGAGATGAGTCATGACCGTGGTCGTGCCGCTGCCGCCCACGCCGCCAACGATGGCGAACAGCGGCGCCACTCCGCTCTTGTCCGGCACCGGGGCGAGCCGAGAGGCCACTTCGGCCACCAGCGTGGAAAGCTCGTGCGGCAGGAAGGGCAATTCGATGACGTCGGCAATGCCTTCGCGCACCAGCGTGCGCATGGCAGCAACATCCATCCCGCGCAGGGCGGCGATGATTGGCAAGGCCCGGCGTTCTCTGCGGATCGCGCGGATGCGGTCCAGCGATGCCGGGATCGCTGGATCGGTTTCAAGCACCAGCAGGCGCGCTTCGGCCAGGATGTCAGCCGGGACAGCCTTGTCAGCCTCGAGGACATGCAGCGCCGCGCCTTCCAGCAGGCCGGAATCGTCTGCGTTCTTCAGCCGGTCGATTTCTACTCCGCACGCAACGATGGCGAGGCCGGCGGGAGCGCCCTTGTCGCCGCTCTGCGGGTCAACGGATGTGGTGGTGAACTCGCTCATGATGTCCTCAATATCCAACCGTCCCGGTGCCATCCTCGAGCGTCATCGAGGAACTCGCGCGCGGCATGGTCACGCCGCCACCGAACAGCAGCAGGGCGCGCATCTCGATCCCGTCGATCTCGACCGTGACAAGCGGGGCAATGTCGCTTAGCGGCTCGCCTGAATCGGTGACCGCCGGATCGCCGGCAAAACCGATCCCCGAACCGGAATAGGAGACCGAGATGTCGCCAGCATCGACCGGCGCAAACCGTGCGACCCGCGTGGCGATATTCTGGAACGCCGCGGTGTTGGTGGCGCCCAGCGCAGGGCACGGTGCCTGGGTGCAGCTGCAACCGGCGGCGGTGCAGGTGATCGTGCCCAGGGCCTCGGCGCAGATGCGGTCCGATGCCTCCAGCACCTGCCCGCCGCAATTGAGGCCAACCGTGTTGTAACTGTTGAGCCCGGTGGGAACCACGTCCGTCACCACGGCATAGCGAACGCCTTCCTGTGCGCCTTTTTCGAGGCGGTTGATAAGCCAGGCGTAGCGCCCGGCATCGATGGTGCCGAACAGGAACAACAGCGCCAGCGGCAGCACCAGCGCGAATTCCGCCGCACTTGCGCCGCGCCGATCGGCAAGGAAGGCCCGCAGCGCCCTCACAGCCCGATCACCGCTGCGCTGGAACGGGCAGTCATGGTTATGGTCGGGTCAATCACGCCCAGTCTGCCGAACAGCGATGGGTAAGCCACCGAGTGGGCGCGCACGGTCACGATCGGTCCGGCGGTATCGAGATCGTCGTAAATCCCGGTATCGACGAAGGCGGCGCAGGCCACTTCGACGGCAACCTCGTCCTCGCTCCAGCCGGGGACGGCGACCGCGCCGCCAGTGGCCAGCTGGCCGGTCCGCGTCACGCGCTTGATATCGGCGATGGTCCCGGCGCTCGTCACCGGAGAACCGGCAATGCAGTAGGCTTCAACCGGCAGGCGCGAGGCATAGCGGGCACCATCGCGCACGGCTTCGGTCAGCTTGTGCTGGGTCCAGATGAAGTGACCGCCTTCAACACCGGCGAACAGCAATACCAACAGCAGCGGCAGCATCAGCGCCAGCTCTGCAGCGGAGGCCCCCGAGGGGTCGGAAAGAAAGCCGCGCAGGGTCATCGGATCAACACCGCGCGGTCGCGGCCGAAGTACTGGAAGGTCGGCAGGTTATCCGGACGCAGCGCCGGACCGACGATTTCGGACTGGATGGTCTCTTCGCTGTCGGCGGGCTGGATCAGGAAGACGTCGAGCCAGCCAAGGATGTCGACCTCGCTACGCCCGGTCAGGCCTGTGCAGTTGACGGCAGCGACGGACAGCAGGCGGCGATCCTTCTGGGTATTGCTCGGCACCAGCGGCGCGGCGAATTGCGGCTGCGGATAGACGCAGCGGTTGGTGAAGGTGTGTTCGTAGATCCCGCTGTTACCGCGTTCACGCGTTTCGACCTCGGACGTGACCAGGCGCGGGTCCATGCGGCTGCCGCCGCTGGCGATCTCCCACTGGTAGACCTCGTAGCGCGTGCCGCGTGCAAAGCTCGACGCGCTGACGCCGGGATGGTTGCGGGCGAGGTAGCCGTCGATGTCCCAGGCACCGTCGCCCATGTAGGTGCAGGTGCCGTTATTGAAGCACTCGTCGCGGGTGAAACTGCCGGCCAGCGCCACTTCTTCTGCCGTCATCGGCTCGCGGGCGCGCGAACGGTCATCGAAGGTGCCGCAGGCCGGGGGAGGCGGCGGGGTCGGCGAATTGGTGGAGATCGTGCTCTCTTCCTCGAAGACGAGGTTCGAGCGCACGTTCTGCGCCGGGCAGAAATCACCGTTGGAAGGATCGCAGGACAGTGGGTTGGAATAGATATCGAAGCGGGTGTTGAGCGCGCGCGTCTCGGTGGCGCGGAAGCCCGGTTCGGTGGTCACGTCCTCGATCAGGCCGCAGTCGTTGTAGGGTGAATTTTCGCCCAGCTCGTATTGCGAATCGTGCTCGCCGTAGAGATCGAGGAAGCCGACATTGCCCGGCGCCAGGGCATCGACCGAACTGTCGGTCCAGCGCATGCGCAGGCCGTATCCTTCCAGCGTCGGCAGGAAGAAGTCGTCGCGTTCGATGCAGACCATGATCGGCGGCATGTTGCAGACCGCGCGTTCCAGCATGGCCATGGCATCCGCCTCGACCCCGCCCGACGACAGCGCACCGACCACGGGGGTGAGCGCGTAGAACACCTCGCGGTCGTTGACGGTAACCTGCACCACCTTGGCGTTGGCACCATCGGCATCGCTGGCGACGACATTGCCCGGCTGGTCGTTGGCGTAGCCATCGTAGAAGGTGAAGCTGAGGCCGGTGATAGCCTGCCCCTGCCCGTCGTCGGCCACGCGCGTTTCGTTGACGTAGCTGCTGGCAGCACTGGCGAAAGCGGCGGTGGCGGCGGCGCGCGCGCGGATCATGGCATCGTCGCGCCCGTCGAGCTGGGTCACGGCAGCCAGCGCGGCCTGGTCAGCTGCGTTCTGCAACTCGCTCTGCATGGTCATCAGCCGCCCGTAGTCGAAGGCGATGCCGGCAATGGCGATCAGCGCCAGCAGCGAAATCGCGTAGAGCGCCGGAATGGCCCCTGTCGCATCCGAAATCAGTTTGCGTGATGCCCGGGCCATGGCGGACGCTTGCCCCCTTCCCGGTCAGTTGCCCGAATTGGGCGTAGTGCTGGGAACGTGCTCCGGCGGCTTCACCGTATCGGTCGCATGGCGATCCACGGCCTGCGCGGCATGCTCGGCGCTGGTGACGGGCATTTCGGTGTCGTATTCCGGTTCCGGATTGATGACCTGCGCGGCCATGGTCTGGCGGTTCATTTCGCCAAATTCGATCACCGGCTCGTCATGAGTGACGAAGCCCTGGGTGCAGCCCCCCAGCGCGACAAGCAGCACCGGCAGGACAAGGCGGCGACGATCAATATTCATAGTCCGTCTCCTCAGCTGAAGTTTCGACTTCCAGGTCATCCATGGTGCGCGGGCGATAGCCCTCGCCGTCGAGCAGCACGTCGACCGGTCGTGGCGGGTCGATCCGCTCGGTTGGCAGGCGCACCTGTTCGGGCCGGATCGGCGCCACAAGTCGCGGGGTGATGACGATCAGCAGCTCGGTCTGCCCCTGCTGGAAGCTGGTGGAACGGAACAGCGAACCGATGATCGGCAGCGAGCCAAGCAGCGGCACCTGCCGCACCGTGGTCTGGAATTCCTCGTTCAGCAGTCCGGCGATGGCGAAGCTTTCGCCGTCGCGCAGTTCCACCGTTGTCCGGGCACGGCGCGTGCGCAGGCCGGGAATGGTGATGCCGTTGATGGCCACCGTGGTGCTCTCGTCGATCGAGGACACTTCGGGCTCGACGATCAGGCTGATCACCTCGTTGCCGAGCACCGTCGGCGTGAAGCTGAGGCTGACGCCAAAGGACTTGAACTCGACGCCGAGGTTCTGTTGCCCGGCCTGGCCGATGCCGTAGTTCGCCACCACGGGGATGGGAAATTCGCCGCCTGCCAGGAAGTATGCCGGCTCACCCGACAGGGCGACCAGTGTCGGCTCTGCCAGGGTGCGCGAAAGGCCGCGCCGTTCCAGCATGTCGAGCGTCGCGTCGATATTCAGGCTGCCGATGCTGAAGGCGTGGCTGATAATGCCGAAGGCATCGGTGATGGGGGCACTGCTGGGCACTCCGGGAGTGCCGAGCGTGCCTGCCCCCAGTCCGGCGCCGGATCCCAGCACGGCGCTGAAATCACCCGAGTCGTTGAGACCGAAGCCGCCCACGCCCAGCCGTTCGCCAATGGTGCGGTCGACTTCGGCAAAGCGCACTTCCAGCATGACCTGCTGGCTGCCGCCCATGCCGAGCATGTTGATCACCCGGTCACCGGCAAAGGCGCGCGAGAGCTGCGCGGCGCGCGCTGCCGAGCCGGCATCGCTGACCATGCCAGTCAGCAGGACATTGCCGTTGGACAGGCCGACGTTGATATCCTCGCCCGGCAGCAGCTGGTCCAGCTGGGTGCGCAGGCCGCTGATGTCGGGGCCAACCGAGACGTCCATCACGGCGATCACGTGCTCCTGCCGGTCGTAGAGCGTCAGGCTGGTGGTGCCGAAGGTGCGACCCAGCACGTAGATCTGGCGATCGGAGATCGGCATGACATCGGCAATCTCGGCATTGCCGATCATGGCACGGGCGATGGGCGCATCGGCGCTGACCACGAGGCTGTGATCGACCGGCACTTCCAGCGTTCCGGCGTGGACCGATGCCTCGACTTCCTGGCCGAAAGCCGGAGCGGCCAGCGCCAGGGACGAAGTTGCGGCGAGAGCAATCGCGAGGGCGTTGGGGAACTTCATATCACTCACCTCTCTCTCGACCGACCGGGTAGCTGGTCGGCTGGGTGCCACGGACGATCACCATGCGCGGGCCGGTCGGGCGAGCAGGCTCGGCAGCGGCAGGTTCGGCGCGGATGTCGTTGCGGCGGACAAAGGTCTGGGTCACGGGGACGGACGGAGCTGCGGCGGCGGGAATGTAGGGGCCACGACCGCCCAGGTTGGCTGCCGTCACCGTCGCCATGGCGGGCATTTCCGTCCCGTCTTCAGGCACGATCACATCCCCGGTATTGCGCAGGGCAAGGCTGACGGTGCCCACGCCCTGCGCGACGGCCAGCCGCTGGGCATCGATCAGCGAAACCGCCACTGTCGCTGTCTGGCCCACGCGCGGCTCACCGGTGCTGTCGTCCAGGGTCTGATCAACAGCCAGCACCTGCACATTTTCAAGGATGACGTCGGATCGCAGGTCTTCGGACCGGGCTCCGGCACCGGCGATACGTCGCGTCAGGATGACATCGACCGAATTGCCGGGGACAACGAAGCCACCGACCCCGCGAAGTGCGTCGACGGGCAGCGACACGGCTCGCATACCTGGGGGTACAAGCGCGGCCATGGTCGCCCGCCCGTCGGCGCCGCTGACCTTGCTGGCCAGCACCGGCTCACCCGGAACCATCGGGCGAAGTGCCACCCGGGAGTTCCGCAAGGCCTCGTCCACGGTGGAGAAGGCACCCTCTGGGACCGAGGCGGCGGGCCAATACTGCAAACGGACATTCTGATCGGAAAGCGCCGAGCCGTAGGACAAGGGTTGCGAGGCGACGACGATCTGCACCGTCTCTTGCTCCCGCATGGTAGCCTCGGCGCCTTCCTGCCGCTGCTCCATCCCGGAGAACCAGGCATTGGCGATGATCACCGCGACGATGCCCACTACTGCTGCAATTGCCAGCAAGACCCAGTTGCGCGTCTGCACGACACCCTCCCGTCAGATTGTTGACTGTTCGGAGTGCTCCCCGCGGCCCCTTACCCGGGCCGCGGGAGCCTCCTCTGCCTCACCGTGGCTATTGATCAGCCTGCGGGAAGCTCGCGGCTTTCGTCGATCGTGTCGGAAGCATCATCCATCGCGCCCTGGATCGAGATTGCGAGGCCGAGCGCTGCACCGGCAATGCCGATACCGACGATGGCAAGGATCAGCGCATATTCGGCTGCCGAAGCACCGGATTCATCGCGCATGAAGGTGTGCAAGAAAGACTTCATGGTAACCACTCCTGTTGAAGCGAGCGGCGTCACCAAAAAGTGCCCCCCGCCAGTTCAATTTCGTCACGACCTTTTGCAGATCGGACGAGAGGAAGGTCGCAAGCCGGCTAGGTAGAAACAATTAAGGAGATTCCCGTGGTTTCACGCAAGATCGTTGCGAAAATGGCGTGAAACCTAAGGGTATTTACTAAGTTTGTTTGCTCTTCGCGTTACCTGAAGTGACACAAAATACTGTTTTTGATGACTTATCTTCCATGCGGGGAATTGGCAGCCGTGCTGGCCCCAAATCCGGCGGGATCTGGCCCGGAATGCGTAGAAGTCCTGAGGTCGGAGCGGCCCGACTAGGGGAAACCACGTAGGTTTACTTAGCCATGCCAGCCGCGCCGGACCGGCCTATTCGTCCATGATCCCGGCGAGGAATGCGACGTGCAGCAAGTCCGGCAGGGTGCGCACCTCCAGCTTCTTCATTGCATTGGCACGGTGGATTTCCACCGTGCGCGGGCTGATGCCGAGGTCGAAGGCGATGTTCTTGTTCGGCTTGCCGTGGGCAAGTCCGGCGACAACCTGGTGCTCGCGCGGACTCAGCTGCTTCAGCAATCGCCGGGCGTTCTCGCGTTCGGTGTCAGAGCGAGTTTCCTCCACCATGCGGTTGCAAGCCTGTTGCAGCGCGGTGATGACCTGCGTCTTGGTGAAGGGTTTCTGGATGTAGTCGACCGCGCCTTCCTTCATCGCCGCAACCGCCGTGGGCACATCACCGTGGCCAGTCATCACCACGACTGGCATCTGCCTGCCCATCTCGTGCAGTTGCCGCTGCAATTCGAGCCCGCTCGTTTCGCCAAGCCTGAGGTCCAGCAGCAGGCAACCCTCGGGAAGATCGGGCAGAGCGACCAGGAAGGCCTCGGCACAGTCGTGCTGGGTGGTCTCTATGTCCTCGGTCGCCAGCATGAAGGCTACCGACTTGCGGATCATGGGATCGTCGTCGACGATATGCACGCGCCGTTCTCCCATCGGCTAGCTCCCCTGCTCGCGCGGCGCGGACGGCAATGTCAGGCTGAACTTTGCCCCACCCAGGGCCTCGCTTTCCCCGGCGGTGATGCGGCCCTTGTGGGCCTCCACGATCTGCCGGCAAATCGCGAGGCCGACGCCCATGCCGTCCCTCTTGGTAGAGACGAAGCTGTCGAAGACCCGTTCGCGAACCTTGGGGTCAATCCCGGGGCCGGAATCCTCGACCAGAATTTCCACCTTGTCACCAGCCAGTTCATGCGCGGAGATGCGCACCTTGTGCGGGTGGTCGAGATCGTCTTCCATCGCCTCGAAAGCATTGCGAACGAGGTTGAACAGCACCTGCTCTGCCTGCACGTGATCGACGCGGAGCAAGGGCAGGTTGCCTGGAATATCCAGATCGAGTTCGATCTTGCGGCGGTACCCGTTGATGAGCGCGAGCGAGATCGTGGCGTCGACGATCTCCTCGACCGGCACCAGTTCGGTCTTGTGCGCAGGAGGCTTCAGGAACTCGCGCAAGCGGGTCAGCAACTGGCCTGCGCGAACGGCCTGCTCGCTGCAGATTTCCAGTGCTTCGATCACTTCCCCCAGGTCTTCCGCATCGGCACGCTGTTTCAGGCGGTCACGCGCGCCCTCGGCGAAGTTGGAAATGCTCGTCAGCGGCTGGTTCAATTCGTGCGCGATCGCAGTCGACAAGGCACCCATCGCGGAAACGCGCGAGACATGGGCAAGCTCGCTCAGCATGGTCTGGATCTGCTGCGGGTTGGTCTCGGCAGCCTCGATCAGCCGCAGGAAGCCAAGGTAATAGGGACGCCCCTCGATCACCGTCTCGCCGACGTTCACCTCGACCGCGATGGCATGCCCGTTCTTGTGCCGCGCATTCTCGATCCGCGGCTTGCCTATGATGCGCTTCTCGCCGGTTTCCTGGTAGTGTCTGAGGTAGCCATCGTGCCGCTCCTGGTGCGGCGATCCCATCAGGATCGAAACGTTCTGGCCAACCAGTTCATCGCGCGAATAGCCAAAGTGCTCTTCCACCGTATGCCCGGCGGCACGGATGATGCCGTCATGATCCGCCAGGATCATGGCGATCGGCATGATATCCAGAAAAGAACGGAGTTGGGCGCTATCCAGGGCCAGCGGTGCATCGCCGTCAGCGATTGTTATCATTATACCCCCACCACGACACGCTTATTGCCAAGCCTGCGACCCGTCTGGCTGGCGCGCTTCATCGTGATCAGGGGAATCTTGCCGCTAACGGCAGCAAATCGCAATAGGTTTATTAGCTTTTGCTAATCCGTCAGGCCGAACAGCTGGCCCCACCCAGCACGCAGAAGCGCGCGCAATGGGGATGGTTGAGCGACACCTCGCGGTCAGCTTCGGCGACCGTCGCGCCCAGATCGAACTGCGGATCGTAGGGCAGCAGGGTGCAGGCGACCACGCGCGGTGCGGGCTCGCCCTTGCGGTGGACCACCATGCGCTGGCTGGCGCACATGATATCGTCGGGCGACTTGCCGAGGATGTCCCAACAGGCCGTGGTGATCTCGGCGATGTCGGCGCTCGCGTCCATTTCCGGGAACAGCACCAGCCGGGCGGGATTGGCGCAGTCCACGGCGATCCCTTCGGCGGCGAACAGCGCGGCATAGGCCACCCGCGCTTCGGCGTCGCTTTCGCCGGTCAGGTGCCGTCCCGCCGCCGCGAGGGAGAAGCCATTGGCTGACAGCCAGCGCAGGCCGTCCAGCATCGGCGCCCACGAATTGGGACCCCGCTCGGCCTCGTGCACGGCCTGGGTGTGATGATCGATGGAGACGCGGATCGTCAGCTTGTCGCCGTAGGCTCCGCGCAGCCGCAGCAGCTCCGCCTCGTGTCGGCGCATGGGCTTCATCGCGTTGGAGAGCACCAAGACCTCGTGCCCGCGCGACAGGGCATCCTCGATCATGGCGATGATCTCGGGGTTCATGAACGGCTCGCCGCCGGTGAAGCCGATTTCGCGCGCCTGAAGTCTCTTTGGCTGCTCCGCAATCTCATCAAGGAAGCGCGCCACGTCCGCAGCCGCCAGATAGACCAACGCATCGTTGGTAGGGCTGCTTTCGATATAGCAGTTGGCGCAGGCAAGGTTGCACAGCGTGCCGGTGGCAAACCAGAGCGTGTCGAGCTGGCGCAGGCCCACCGTCGCCCGCGCCTCGCCCTTGGCGGTCACCAGCGGGTCAGAAAACTTGGCCTTGGGCAGGCGATCCCCCGCCACCGCGAACGGTGACGGGCCATCGGGCGCGTTGCGGCTGGCAGTCCTGCTCGCCATCAGAACGCCCGCCTGATCCTGGCGAGGAAGGCCACCCAGCGCTTGGGCCATTTGCCGAACAGCGTCGGCTCCCACGCGGAAAAGGCCGCCGCCTTCACGATCTCCGCGCGGGTGGGATAGGAAATCACCGCCCCGCCCACGTCGAAACTGCCGCTCTTGCCGGTGATCATCTGGGTGATCGGCAACAGCAGCTCGCCCGCATTAACCCCGCAAATCGAGGCGCCGACAACCTTGTTGCCCTTGAACATCATCTTCAGGTGGCCCTGATCAAGCCCTTCGGCAATGGCGCGCTCGTTATGGTCGAAGCCTTCGGTCACGACGCGCAGCTTGTCGCCGTATTTGGCCCGTGCCTCGGTTTCTGTCAGGCCCACCTGCGCCACTTCGGGTTCGGTATAGGTGCACCATGGCAGCGCTTTCCAGTCGACCTTGGCCGGCAGGCCCAGCGCGATCTCCAGCACCACGTTGGAGCCTTCGTAGCCCGAGACATGGGTCAGTCGCGGCCCCTCGCGGCAATCGCCGATGGCGTAGATGTGCTTCACGCTGGTGCGCCGCCGGGCATCGACTGTGATGCCATTGCGGCCCAGTTCGATGCCCAACTCCTCCAGCCCGTAGCCTTCGGTACGCGCCTTGCGTCCGACAGCGACCAGCAGGTGCGATCCTTCGATCTCCTCTCCACCATCGGTGGTGACGGAGATCCTGCCCGCCGTGCCTGACACCTTGTCCGCCTTGCCGTCGATAAAGCGGACACCTTCACTTTCCATTACCTGTTTCACCACGGCCACGGAGTCGCGGTCATCGCGGCCCATCAGTTCGCCGGGATTGATCACGGTGACCTGGCTGCCGAGGCGGCAGAAGCTCTGCGCCATTTCCATGCCGATCACTCCGCCGCCGATGATTACGAGGTGGTCGGGCTGCTCGGTCAGGTCGAACAGGTTCTCGTTGGTCAGGTAAGGAACGCCGTCCAGCCCCTCGATCGGCGGCACGGCCGGTCCCGATCCGGTGGCGATGACAATGCGCGGCGCGGTCAGCTTGCGGCCGCCCACCTCAACCTCGTTGGGGCCGGTCAGGCGCGCCCAGTCCACGATGACCTCGCAGCCCATCTCCTCGAACCGCTCGACCGAATCATGCGGTGCGATGTGGGCGATGGCATCGTGGACATGCTTGTGAACGCCGCTCCACTCGACCTTGGGCGCAGCCAGCTGCACCCCGGCGCGCTTTTCCTCGCGCGCTTCGGCGGCGCGCTTGGCACTGGCGATCAGCGCCTTCGACGGCACGCAGCCGTTGTTGAGGCATTCGCCGCCCATCTTGTGACCTTCGATGAGGGCAGTCTTTAGCCCGAATAGCGCGCAGCCGCCCGCCGCGGTAAGCCCCGCAGCACCACCACCGATCACGATCACGTCATGCGTGTATTTCACTTGGGCTCCCCATGGCCCGGCACCGGGCGTAACCGATTAAGGATGGCCGACGAAGTTCATCTCGTCCATGCATCCTTTCGGACCCACTGGAGAAACGGTTTCATGAATCTCGAAAACTCGCAGAATTACTACGGCAAGGTGCTGGAAGGTTCCGGCGACCTGCGCACCGATGCCTGTTGCACTTTCGAGATGCCCTCCCCCTCGATCCGCGAGGCCCTGCGCAATGTCCACGAAGGGGTGAAGGCGCGCTACTACGGCTGTGGCCTCGTCGTCCCGCAGGCGCTGGAAGGCTGCCGCGTGCTCGACCTCGGCTCGGGCAGCGGGCAGGACGCTTACCTGCTGGCGCAGCTGGTCGGGCCGACCGGCAGTGTCACGGGGGTCGATGCGACGCCCGAGCAGCTGGCCGTGGCCAATGCCCACAAGGATTGGCACGCCGACCGCTTCGGCTATGCCAATGTCGAGTTCGTCGAAGGCGATATCGAGCAGCTGGACCAGCTGGGGCTGGAGCCAGAAAGCTTCGACGTCATCGTCTCCAACTGTGTCATCAACCTTGTCGCCGACAAGCCCGCCGTCTTCGCCGCCGCGCACAAGCTGCTGAAGCCGGGCGGCGAGCTCTACTTCTCCGACGTCTATGCCGACCGACGCGTGCCGCAGCACTTGCTCAACGATCCGGTGCTGCACGGCGAATGCCTGTCGGGTGCGCTCTACTGGGGCGATTTTGACCGCATCGCCAAGGCCGCAGGTTTTGCCGATCCGCGTCTCGTGACCGACCGTCCGCTGGGCATCAACGATGCCGAAGCGGCGGAGAAGCTGGCAGGCATCAGCTTTGTCTCGGCCACTTACCGGCTGTTCAAGCTCGCCGGGCTGGAGCCGCAGTGCGAGGATTACGGCCAGGCCGTGGTCTACAAGGGCACCATGGCCGAGCACGAGAAGCTGTTCGAACTCGATGCGCACCACGCGATCGAGGCGGGCCGGGTCTTCCCGGTCTGCGGCAACAGCTGGATGATGCTGGCGGATACGCGCTTTGCGCCGCATTTCGACTTCATCGGCGATTTTTCGCGGCACTACGGCGTCTTCCCCGGCTGCGGTACCGCTGTTCCCTTCGGCCAGTCCGACGCCAATCCGACCAAGTCCGAAGCGCCCTGTTGCTGAGCGTCCTCGTTACCGGAGCCGCCGGCCTGATCGGCGGCGAGGTCTGCGCGCGGCTGGCGGCACGGGGCCACAAGGTGACCGCCATGGTGCGCCGGACGCGCGAGGTGCGCGGCAACGACGGCGTTCCGGTGGATGGGATCGAGGTCGTGGCGGGCGATGTGACGCAGCCGCTGTTGGGGCTGGAGCCGCGCGGTTTCGACCTTTTGATCCATTGCGCAGCGAGCCTCGAATTCGACGCCTCTAAGGAGGAGCTGGCGCTGGTCAACGTCGACGGCACGCGCAATGCGGCGCACTTCGCCAAGACGGCGGGTGCAGGCTTGCTGCATGTCAGCACGGCCTATGTCTGCGGCACGCGCGAGGGCGAGATTGCCGAGGGTCCGGTCCCTGCAGGTACGCGCTTCACCAACAACTATGAAGAGAGCAAGGCTCTTGCCGAACGGGTGGTGGCGGACAGCGGCGTACCCTTTGTCATTGCCCGGCCTTCGGTGGTGCTGGGCGACAGCGCGACCGGCGCGATCCGCGAGTTCCCCTCGCTGTGCAACGCTTTCCGGCTGCTGGCGCGCGGCAAGATCGGCACTTTCCCGGCAAAGAGCGGGGCGACCATCGATTTCGTGCCGATCTGCCACGTGGCCGAAGGTATCGTCCGGCTCGCAGAACGCTTCGACAGGGCGCAAGGCGGCTATTACCACCTTGTCGCCGATGCTCCCCTGCCCGCCGCCGAACTGGCCCACGGCATAGCCCGCGTACCGCACCTGCCCGATCCCGTGGTGGTCGAGCCGGACGCGGTCGACATGGCGAGCCTGCGCCCTGCCGAACGCCTGCTGATGGGACACCTGCTGGGCACTTTCGGGCCTTACTTCACCCGCAACCCGCGCTTCGATGACAGCGCCTTCCGGTCAGTAGCTGGTCTCGCCTGTCCGCGAACGGACAGCGCATGGCTGGACCGGCTGATCGGTTACGCGATCTCTGTCGGCTTCCTCCCTCAACCTTCCGTTCGTGTCGAGCGTAGTCGAGACACGCTCGCGCCACCGACTCTCGACTTCGCTCGAGGCGAACGGATGGGGAATCAGCGCACGTCCGGGTAATGCCGTTCCAGCCGCTCGCGAATGCCCAGCGCCCATAGCATCCCGACCTTGAAGTAGATCCAGTTGGCCTTAAGCGCTCCCCACTCGGCGATGCGCCGGTCGCTGGTAACAACGGTGCGGCGCACGAGCTTGACGCGGCCATAACGCGCGAGGCGCACGCAGAGGTCCGCTTCCTCCATCACCTTGGCATTGGGGTCACAGCCCCCGCTTTCGAGGAATTGCGCGCGACGAAAGAACATGGCGTGGTCACCGAACAGCAGCCGCACCCCGCGCAGGAACAGGTGCGGGCGAGTGAGCAGCGGCGCGTACCAGGTCTTGAGCCAGTTGTGCGCCGTGGTGCCCCAGCGCGTCTTTTCCGAACCACGGATGATCGGGGTGAACCCGGCGAGCGCGATCTTCGGATCGGACAGGGTCGCTTCGATCACCGCGACCATGTCTGTCGGCGGAATCGTATCGGCATGGAGCACGACGACAAATTCGCCCATCGCGGCTTCGACACCGGCGTTGATCTGCCTGCCGCGCCCGGCATCGGTCACCAGCACCCGCCAGCCCGCCGCATCGGCCAGCATGATCGAATTGTCGGCGCTCCGGCCATCGACGGCCAGCACCTCCAGAGGGACAGGATCGAGCCTGGACAAGTGCTCGACCAGCGCCGGCAGTGCGGCCCCTTCGTTGAGCATGGGGACGACGATGGAAACGCGGCTCATGGCAGCAGCTCCGGCCATGCGGCGAGGTCTTCCGGCCGGTCGCAGTCGTCCAACTCGCCAAGCAGGCGATAAGGCACCTTGCGCTCCGCCAGACGGGCTTCAGTCCTCGCTAGGACCCTCTCAGTCCCCCAAGGCATATCCTGCCAGAGAAAGGGTATTTCCATCGTAAAACCAAGCAGGTAGTATCCACCATCGCTGGCCGGACCGATCACCACCGGGCTTTCCGCCAGCGCTTCGGCAGCAGCCGTCAGGTGCTCCACCCGCAGCCCCGGAATGTCCGCCCCCAGCAGGATCGCCGGGGCCTTCACCCGCGCCAGCCGGGCACCGAGGTCACCCTCGCCCTGCTCCACCAGCGGCACGCCGTCGCCCAGCCATTCCGCAAAGTGTTCGCGCGGTGCGCCCGCAAAATAGACGGCAAAGGGCAGCCCGCTTTCGCGCATGGTTACAAGCGTCTTCTCCACCAGCTTGCGGTGCACTTCGGCCGCCCCGGCCTCGCCCAGCAGGGGTGCCAGCCGGGTCTTGGCCAGCCCCGCCTGCGGGTACTTGGCGAACAGGGCAATCGTGGGGGAAGATTCCATGCACCAGCCCTACCGCCGTGTCCGACTTGTGCCAATCCGCCCGTTGGTATAGCCTGAAACCAGGTTTCCGCTCGTCGCGCTTTACAGCACGGGCGGGTGATAGATTATTTGGAATACGAACATGGCGGATATCAATCCGCCGGACGAACGCGAAAAGGCCGGTAACAGGGCGCCCAAGGGGCAAGCAAGGCGACCGAACCAGCACCAAGGCCAAAATAGCAGTTCCGGCGACAACAACAGGGGCAGCCCGCGCAGCGCGCGGCCATGGCGCCGCCCTCCACACAAGAGCTTCAAGCAAGCCTATGCGGCCATCGACCTCGGCACCAACAATTGCCGCCTGCTGATCGCGCGTCCGGCCGACGAGAATTTCGTCGTGATCGACGCCTTCAGCCGCGTGGTGCGACTGGGCGAAGGGCTGGCGCAGACCGGCCGCCTGTCCGATCACGCGATGGACCGCGCGCTAGGTGCCCTGAAGGTCTGCGCCGACAAGCTGCGCAAGCGCAATGTCCACCTCGCCCGCTCGGTCGCTACGGAGGCCTGTCGCCGCGCCGTCAATGGTGAAGCCTTCATCCAGCGGGTGAAGGACGAAACCGGTATCGTGCTCGATATCATCAGCGCGCAGGAAGAGGCCCGCCTCGCCGTGCTGGGCTGCCACATCCTGCTGGAGGACGGCATCGGCCCCGCGATCATCTTCGATATCGGCGGCGGCTCGACCGAGCTGGTGCTGATCGAACCCGGTGCCCCGGTGCCGCGCATCCTCGACTGGCAGAGCGTGCCCTGGGGCGTGGTCTCGCTTTCGGAAACCGTCGGCAAGGAACCGGAAGACGAACACGGGCGGCTGGCGCGCTACACTAGGATGAAGCAGCTGGTGCTCGACAGCTTCGCCGAATTCGCCGAGCGGATCGACCGGCACAAGGCCCCCGAACAGCGCTTGCTGGGTACCAGCGGCACGGTGACGACGCTTGCCAGCGTCCACCTCGGCCTGCCGCAATACGATCGCAAGGCAGTCGATGGCCTGATCGTGCCGGCAGAATCGATGCGCGATATCTCGCAGCGGCTGTCGGGAATGTCGCCGCATGAACGCAGCCAGCTCGACTGCATCGGCCACGACCGCGCCGACCTGGTGGTGGCCGGGTGCGCCATCCTCGAAGCGATCCTCGACATCTGGCCTGCAGAACGCCTTGGCGTGGCGGATCGCGGCATTCGTGAAGGTATCCTGCGCAGCCTGATGGCCGCCGATGCCGAAGGGTACGAGGCCCAGGCAGCCCTGCGCCGGATCAAGCAGTCCGGAGGGCTTCGCTGATGTCGCGCGCCGGACAGGATTCGCAGCGCCGCCTAAAGACGGCGAAGAAGCGCAAGGCATCGAGCCAGCGCTGGCTCGAACGCCAGCTCAACGATCCTTACGTGAAGCGCGCCAAGGACGAGAACTATCGCAGCCGCGCCGCCTTCAAGCTGATCGAACTGGACGAGCGATTCGGCCTGCTGAAAGGTGTGCAGCGCGTGGTCGACCTTGGCATCGCGCCGGGCGGCTGGGCTCAGGTCGTGCGGCGCAAGGCGCCCAAGGCGGCCATCGTCGGCATCGACATCCTCGAGACCGAAGCGATCGAGGGCGTCGAGATCCTGCTGATGGATTTCATGGACGAAGCCGCGCCCGAGGCCCTGACCGCCGCGCTCGACGGCCCGCCGGACCTCGTCATGTCGGACATGGCGGCCAACACCGTGGGCCACAAGCAGACCGACCATTTGCGCACCATGGCATTGGTCGAAGCCGCAGCATGGTTCGCCGTCGAAGTGCTCGACAAGGGCGGAGCTTTCGTCGCCAAGGGCTTTGCCGGGGGCACCGACAGGGAACTGCTCGACCTGCTCAAGAAGCACTTCAAGACGGTCAAGCATGCCAAGCCGCCCGCCAGCCGCAAGGGCTCCAGCGAATGGTACGTTGTCGCCCAGGGCTTCAAGGGACGCGCCGAGCAGGAATGAGGCAAAAGAAAAGCCCCGGTTTTCGCCGGGGCTTTCTTGTTTCGGACACTGCGAAAGCGATCAGCCTTCGGTGGCTTCCACGATCTCTGCAGCCGCGTTCTGCTCGGCAACGGCTTCCGCCGCTGCACCGGATTCGGCATCCTCTGCGCCTTCTTCGGCCACGGCTTCTTCCGCAACCGGCACCGGCGGCAGGTCAGGGCCGCCGCCGTAGTTGCGCATGTAAAGGATCAGGTTGGCGCGTTCTTCAGCGCTCGACAGGCCGGCAAAGCTCATCTTGGTGCCGTTGGCAAAGGCACGCGGGCTGGACAGCCAGGCATCGAGGTTGTCATAGTCCCAGTCACCGCCATGGTCGGCCAGCGCGCTGGAATAGGCGAAGCCCGGAGCGTGGCTGGCGATCGGGGTGCCGATCACGCCGTAGAGATTCGGGCCGATACCGGCAGCACCGCCCTGTTCGATCGTGTGGCAGGCAACGCACTTGGCGAAGACAGCTTCACCAGCGGCAGCATCGCCGGTGGCGAGCAGCTCTGCCAGCGACGGACCGGCAGCTTCGGCGCCGCCGCCTTCAGCCGCTTCAATCACATAGCCGTAGTGGTCGTCGTGGACTTCGGGGTTATCCGCATGGAAATACTTCGAACTGATCGAAGTAAGGCCGAGGGCGACAATGCCGCTGGCAAGGACCCAGCCGAAGATCGTGTTGGTGTTGCTCATGACAAGTGATGTTCTGCCAGTTGGAAGTTTCGATGGGCGCTCTAGTGCGCAGAGGCGAAGGGCGCAAGGGTCGATGCACGCTTGTCGGCAGGGCGTGGCAAGGCTACCGGCCTTTCCCCAATGGAATCATATGCCGCCCCCGCGCTCGAACTGGTCGAGACCATGCACGCCGCCGCCGCGCAGGAGCCTGCGCGCGCCATCGCTTTCCAGGGCGCGCCCGGAGCCAATTCGCACCGCGCGGTGAACGAATGGGCCCCCGAGGCGCTGCCGCTGCCGTGCTACAGCTTCCTCGGCGCGATCGAGGCGGTGAAGGAAGGCCGCGCCAGTTGCGCGATGATCCCCATCGAGAATTCGCAGGCGGGCCGTGTGGCCGACATCCACTTTCTGCTGCCCGAAAGCGGGCTGTCGATCGTCGGCGAACACTTCCTCGCCATCGAACACGCGCTGATGGCGCTGGAGGAAGAGGGGCCCTTCAAGGCCGCCTTCAGCCATCCGCACGCACTCAGCCAGAGCCGCCACTACCTGCGCGAGAAGGGCATCGTGCCGCTGGCCCATGCCGATACGGCAGGTGCTGCCGCGCATGTGGCCGAACTGGGCGACCCGCAGGTGGCGGCCATTGCCCCGCTGCTCGCGGCAGACCTTTACGGCCTGAAAGTGGTGGAAGAGAACGTCGAGGACGCTGCCGACAACACCACGCGATTCGTGGTGCTGGCGCGCGAGCCGCTGGACCCGGCAAGCCTGGCCGGACAGCAGGCCATGACCACCTTCGTCTTCGAGGTGAACAACGTGCCTGCCGCGCTCTACAAGGCGCTCGGCTGCTTCGCCACCAACGGCGTCAACATGACCAAGCTGGAAAGCTACCAGAAGGGCGCCAGCTTCGCCGCCACCATGTTCTATGCCGATATCATCGGTGCGCCCAGTTACGGCAATGGGGGCGATCCGGCGGTGGACCGCGCCTTCGAGGAACTGCGCTTCCACTGCAAGCAGGTGCAGATGTTCGGCAGCTATCCGATGGCCAGGCCGCGCGGCTGATGGCCGGGCAAAGCCGCAAGCTGCCACCGGCGGCCTTCACCATCGGTCCCGACCCGCTCGAATCGGCGGACGTGCTTGCCCTGCTGGAGCGGCACCTCGAGGAAATGCATGCCAATTCGCCAGCCTGCAAAGTCCATGCGCTGGATGCCGCGCGGCTGAAAGAGCCGGGTGTCACCTTCTATGCCGCGCGCGTCGACGGGGAACTGGCCGCGGTTGGTGCGCTCAAGCGGCTGGGCGGCACCGAAGGCGAGGTAAAGTCCATGCGCGCAGCCGACGGCTGGCGTGGCACCGGCGCGGGCGAGGCCATCCTGCTGCACCTGGTTGCCGAAGCACGGGCCGCTGGACTGACCTGGCTGGGTCTCGAAACAGGGCAAGGCCCCGTCTTCGAACCGGCCCACGCGCTCTATCGCAAGCACGGCTTCGTGCCATGCGATGCCTATGCCGACTACGTGATCGACGATTTCAGCACTTGCATGGGGCTGGACCTCTAGCGACCTGCCCGATTTGGCCGCGATATCCGTATCATAACGGGGCGAGAGCACTTTTGTGCACCCTATCCCAAGGCAGGCGTTGCGTCGCGTCGAAGCCCGTGCAAACAATGGCAGCGTGACAACGGGTCAGGGGAATGAAGCGCTGCCGGCGCAAGGCGACGATGTCGCAAGCGCATGGCGCGAGATGCGTGCTGACGGCGATATCCAGTTCAGCCCCGTCGAACTACCCGAAGCCCAGGCGGAACCTCCGCCGGACTGGCTGTCCGAGCTGGTCCAGTGGCTGGCAGACGTTTTCGCCCCGATTGGACGCTTCCTCGTCGCCATCTGGCCGGTGCTGCAATGGGTGCTGATCGGCGCCGCCATCCTGATCGTCGCCTACTTCCTGATCAACGCCTATGCCCCCGGCACCTTCGGTCGCAAGGCACGCGGCAGGAAATCCGGTGCCAAGGCAGAGGAATGGGTGCCCGAAGAGACCGCGGCGCTCGCCCTGCTGGAGGAAGCGGACCGATTGGCTGCATCGGGTGACTACGACGAAGCCACCCACCTGCTGCTGAAGCGTTCGGTGGGCCAGATTGCCGAGGCGCGGCCCGACCTGGTCGAGCCGAGCAGCACGGCGCGCGAACTGGCCAGCGAGCCGCGCCTGCCCGAAGCCGCACGCAACGCCTTTGCCCTGATCGCCGCGCCGGTGGAACGCAGCCTGTTCGCCTTGCGCAAGCTGAGCCAGGATGACTGGCAGGCAGCCCGCGCGGCCTATGCCGATTTCGCCCTCGCGCAAAAGGCCATCGGATCATGAGCCGGGCGGCCAATCCTTTCCGCCCCGCGGTGGTGCTCGGCCTGCTGGTGGTCGGCGCGCTGGCCTTCCTCCTGCTGCTCTACGCACTGGGGCAAGGCTGGAACGGCGACGACGAGCGCAATGGTGGCAGCCACGCCGCCGCCAACGGGCTGAACGGCTATTCCGGCCTCGCCACCCTGCTTGAGGAAACCGGCCACGAAGTCAGCCTGTCGCGCAATCCCAGCGGCAACAACGACTACGGCCTGCTTGTCCTGACGCCGCCGATCTGGAGCGACCACGAAGAGATCGACGAGATCATCGAGACCCGGCGCGAAAGTGCCATCGGGCCGACCTTGCTGGTCCTGCCCAAATGGATCGCCTTCCCCGTGCCTGACGCGCCCGGAGTGGAGGCCGAGGACGGCTGGGTGATGCTGATGGGTCCGGATTCGCCCGAATGGTTTGCCGGGCTCGAGATCGGCGACGGCGCCGAACTATCGGTGGGCGAGACCGGCGGCTGGCAAGGTCTGGCCCGCAGCGGTGACTTGCCTGACGAGGATGTCGTCCAGGCCCTGACCACCCAGCCCGAGACCAAGTTGCGCGCCATGGTTGTTGATGACGAGGGTGACGTGCTGGTGGCGCAGGTCGAAGCGCCCGGCGATTACGAATATTACGACCCTTGGCCGATCATTGTCGTGTTCGAACCGGACCTGCTGAACAATTACGGCATGGCGGACGAGGAGCGAGCGCGGCTAGCGCTCGACCTGATCGCCATCGCCACCGAAGACAGCGGCATGCCGGTGCAGTTCGACCTGACGCTCAACGGCCTCGGCGCCAGCGACAACCTGCTGACCCTCGCCTTCGAGCCGCCCTTCCTCGCCGCCACGCTGTGCATGATCCTGGCCGCGCTGGTGATCGCCTGGCGCGCCTTCCGCCGCTTCGGCCCGCCGGTGGCA
This sequence comes from Alphaproteobacteria bacterium, assembly GCA_030431875.1. Lineage (GTDB taxonomy): Bacteria > Pseudomonadota > Alphaproteobacteria > Sphingomonadales > Sphingomonadaceae > Alteraurantiacibacter. The sequence goes on along the minus strand of JAUIIG010000001.1, from coordinate 88,853 downwards.
GAGGCTCCGGCCATGGCGCAGGGCAAGCGGCAACTGGCGCGCAACGGCGCCGCCCTGCTTGAACGCGTCAAGCGCTGGCACCTGCTCAAGCAGCCTTACGAGGACATGGTCGGCCGCCGCGTGGCGAGCGCGCTGGGCCTCAGGATCGGCGATCACGATTCGCGCGAAGTCGCCATCGACAATGCACTTCAGAAACGCGGCCATGACGGCCCGCCCTTCTCTCGCCTCGCAGGGGACCTGCGCGAGGCCAGCCGCCCGCGCGACATCATTCGCGCAGCGCAGCGCTTACGGACATTTGAAAGGACGCTGACAAAATGAGCATGACGCTGGAACAGACCGCCGAACTGGCGAACACCATCCGCGCCGAAGTCGCCAAGGCCATTGTCGGCATGGACGACACGGTCGACCACTTGCTGATCGCGCTGGTGGCGCAGGGCCACGTGCTGCTGGAAGGCCCTCCCGGCACGGCGAAGACCTTCCTCGCCAACTGTTTTGCCCATGCCACGGGGTTGGAATTCGGCCGCATCCAGTTCACGCCGGACCTGCTGCCAGGCGACATCCTCGGCTCCAACCTGTTCAACTTCCAGACCAGCCAGTTCACCCTGACGCGCGGCCCGATTTTCCGCGAACTTCTGCTGGCCGACGAAATCAACCGCACGCCACCCAAGACACAGGCCGCGCTGCTCGAAGCCATGCAGGAACGCCGCGTGACGCTGGACGGCGAGACGCACAGCCTCGGCGACAGTTTCATGGTCGTCGCCACGCAGAACCCGATCGAGAACCAGGGCGTCTACCCGCTGCCCGAAGCCCAGCTCGACCGCTTCGCCTTCAAGCTGCTGGTGCCCTATCCCAGCCAAGAGGAAGAGGCGAAGATCGTCGCCCGTTTCGGCGAACGCTCGGGCCCGCAGAGCCCCGCCGACTTCGGCATCACGCAGGTGGCAGACGCCGCCGCCGTGGCCGGTGCCCAGGCCGCGGTGAAGCATGTCACCCTGTCGAACGACGTGATCAACTACGCCGTCTCGCTGGTGCGCGCCACGCGCGAGAACCCGGACATTGCCAGCGGCGCGTCCCCACGCGCCGCGGTGCTGCTGGCCAATGCGGCACGTGCCCGCGCGGCGCTGGAAGGCCGCGCCTATGTCATCCCCGATGACGTAAAAGCGCTCGCCACGGCCTGCCTGCGCCACCGCCTGCTGCTGTCGCCCGCGGCCGAGATCGAAGGCAAGCAGGTGGAAGAACTGGTCGCCGGGATGATCGACAACACCGAGGCCCCGCGCTGACCCCGTGAAACTGCCGCGCATCCCCTTCCTGGCGAACCTGCCGCCGGTCCCCATCGTGCCGACCCCGCTGGCGCTGGGGCTGCTGGCCCTGCTCGCGCCGGTGGCCGTGGTGGTGGCGGCAACCGCACCCAATGCCTGGATCGTCGCCCCGGCGGCGGGCCTGGCATTGCTGTTCCTTGCGGTGCTGGATGGTTGGCTGGCGGGCAAGCTGGTCAATTTCGCCTACTATGTCCCGGCTGATGCGGAAGTGGGCCAGACGGCCCTGATCCGCGTCGAAGCAGAAATCGAGCGCGACAGCGACGCCGCCCTGCCCGAAGCCGCCATCGGTTTCGATCCGCGACTTGGCGAGGGCGGCACGGCGCTGTTCAAGCTTCAGCCGACCGGGGAAGCCGGGATGTTTGTCGGAAACGGCGAGGCCGTGCCGGTCCGTCGTGGCCCCGGCGAATTGTACGACCTGTGGCTGCGCTGGCGCGGTCCGCTGGGCCTGGCCGTGCGGCAGAAACATTCGACGCTCGACGCCGGCATCCGTGTCTGGCCGGACCTCTCGCCGGTCCGCTCTCCCGTCCTGCAGAGCTTTCTGCGCGATGCCCAGTTCGGCCTCGTTGCCCGCCGTATCCGCGGCGAAGGCACCCAGTTCGAGGCGCTGTCCGAATACGAAGCCGGCATGGATCGCCGCCGCATCGACTGGAAGGCTTCGGCCCGCCACACCGCACTTTACGCCCGCGAGAACGAGGCCGAACGCGACAACCAGATCGTCTTCGCCTTCGATTGCGGCCAGTCGATGTGCGAGCCCGTCGATGGCCTGCCCCGCATCGACCGCGCTGTCTCCGCCGCGCTGATGGCGAGCTATGTCGCGCTGAAGGGCGGTGACAAGGTGAGCCTGTTCGGTTTTGCCGACCACCCGCAATTGATGACGCCCTTCGTCACCGACACCCGCGCCTTCCACCGCTTGCAGAGCGCGGCGGCAGAGCTCGACTACATCCCGCGTGAACCCAACTTCACCTTGGCACTCGCGACGCTCACCGCCCGGCTCAAGCGCCGCAGCCTGATCGTGCTGTTCTCCGACTTTGCCGACCCGACCTCGGCCGAACTCATGGTCGAAAGCGTCGAGCGGCTGGTGCGGCATCACCTGGTGATCTTCGTCACCCTGGTCGACACCGAACTTGAGGAACTGACCGAGGCCGATCCCGACAGCATGAGAGATATCGCCGTCGCCGTGGGGGCCGATGCGCTGCATCGCCAGCGGCAACTGGTACTGACGCGCCTGCGCCGCCTCGGCGTCAACGTGATCGAAGCACGGCACGAGACCATCGGTTATCGCCTGATCGACCTCTACCTTGAAACAAAGCGGGCGGAGGCAATCGGCTGATGGCACTTACCCTGTTCTCCAAGGCTGAGATCGAGCCGCCCGCCGATATCGAGGCGGCCTCGCTGCGGTCCGACAAGTTCCGGCTGGAACGCGAGGTCGACTGGCAGCGGCTCGAGGCCATCGTCACCGCCCTGGAAAAGAACCGCCCGAAGCGGATCAGCGACGACGACCTGCTCGAACTGCCGGTGCTCTATCGCAAGACTGCATCTTCACTGGCCGTGGCGCGCGAGACTTCGCTCGATGCAGCAACCTTGAGCTATCTCGAGGCACTGGTGCGCCGCGCCTGGTTCCAGATCTACGGCCCACGCATCGGCCTCAGCGGCTGGCTGCGCTACTTCCTCGGCGGCGGCTGGAGCGCATCGATCCGCGCCATCTGGCTCGACATCTGCATCGCCTTCGCCGTCATGCTGGCAGGCACGGTTGTCGGCTGGCTGCTGGTGGAACGCGACGAAAGCTGGTTCTTCTCGCTGGTGCCCGGAGGCATGTCGGGCGGCCGCGTTCCGGGCGCCGATCCCGAAGTCTTGCGGGAAACGCTGGCGACCACGGAAGACGCCAACGGCCTCGGCGTCTTTGCCGCCTACCTGTTTTCAAACAATACCGGCGTGTGCATCATGGCCTTCGCGCTGGGCTTCTGCTTCGGCATCCCCACCCTGCTGCTGTTGGTCTACAACATGGCCCTGCTCGGCGCGATGCTGTGGGTCTTTGCCGATGCCGGGCTCGGCTGGGAATTCGGTGCCTGGCTGAGCGTCCACGGCACGACAGAGATCGGTGCCATCCTGCTTTCCGGCGCGGCGGGCATGCATGTAGGCCGCACCATGGCCTTTCCCGGCAAGCGGTCGATCCTGTCCGCCATGCGCCACGCCGGTGTGCGCGCCGCCCAGGTCATGGCCGGCTGTACCATCATGCTGATCGTGGCCGGCCTGCTGGAAGGTTACGCCCGCCAGCTGGTGGGTGACATGGGCTCGCGCTACACCATCGGTGGGGTCATGCTGGCCTTCTGGGTGCTCTACTTCGCCTTCGTGCCCAAGCCGCAGGAGCACGAGACATGAGCGAGAGCACCGTCAATCGCCCCGTGCTCCATCGCGACCTGTCCAAGCGTTCGCGCATGCTGATTACGCCGGAAGGCCTCGCCCTGCCGCTGACCGTCGGCAGCAAGGGTGCCCGCGCCGGTGCGCTGATCCTCGACCTTGTGATCCTGCTGCTGGGGTTCATCGCGGTCTTCCTGCTGATCTATGCCTTCGGCCTTGGGGTACTTGGCTTGAGCGAGGGCGACGTCGAAAGCTCGCCGGTGTTGCAGTTCATCGTGGTCATGCTGATCATGTTGGTGTTCCTCTCCCGCTATGGATACTTCCTGTGGTTCGAGCTGGGGCCGCGCGCGGCCACGCCGGGCAAGCGGCTGGTCGGCCTTCGCGTTGCCGCGCGCGACGGCGGACGGCTTACCGCCGAGATGGTGATCGCCCGCAACCTGGTGCGCGATGTCGAGGTATTCCTGCCCAGCGTCTTCCTGTTCGGCGGTGGTGCCTTCGCCGGTGTTTCCGGCTTTGCCGCCTTCATCTGGCTGGCGATCTTCGTGCTGTTCCCCGTGTTCAACAAGGATGCGCTGCGCGCGGGAGACATTGTTGCGGGCACCTGGGTGGTCGAGGCCAAGCAGGCCAAGCTGAAGGAAGCCATGTCGCTGGCGCCCGACCGCTCGTCCGAATACCGCTTCGGCGAGGCCGAACTGTCGGTCTACGGCGAACACGAATTGCAGGTGCTGGAAGGCGTGCTGCGGCAGAACCGGCCCGAGAGCTTGCGCGAAGTGGCAGAGGCCATCACCACCAAGATCGGCTGGCAGCTGGGTGCCGGCGATGAACGCCAGTTCCTCGAAGCCTTCTACGCTGCCCTGCGCGGTCATCTCGAATCGGGCATGCGCTTCGGCAAACGCAAGCGCGACAAATATTCGTGATCCTGCGCGACGCCGTTCCGGAAGATGCCGAGTCTCTCGCCAAGTTGGGCCGAGACAGCTTTTGCCATGCCTTCGAACACCTCTATCGCAAGCAGGACCTCGATAGCTTCCTGCAGGAAGCCTATTCGGTGGAAGCCGTCGCCGCCGAGATCGCCGATCCCGCCATCCGCCACCAGCTGACCGAGGATGCCCCCGGCAGCGGACTGACGGCCTATATCAAGGTGAAGCAGCCCAGCCCCTACCGCGAACATTCGGATGCCAGGAACCCGCTGTGCCTCGGCCAGCTCTACACCGATCCCGTACGAACAGGCGAAGGCCTGGGCGCGGCGCTGATGGACTGGTGCCTCGAGCTGGCGCGTGAACGGCAATGCGATGCCGTCCAGCTATCGGTATGGAGCGAGAATTACGGGGCGCAGCGGTTCTACCAGCGCTACGGCTTTGGGAAGATAGCCGATATCGGCTTCTGGGTTGGTGAACAACGCGACGAGGAATTCCTCTACGAACTTCGGCTTTAGTTAAGCCGCTCTTAGGGCTTTTCATCCATATCCGCAGGTATGGGAGCCCTAGCACTCAAATTGCCCGACTTCGCCGAGGCACCAGCGCGCCCGCTGGCCGACGAACTGGTCAACGACCCGGCGATCGAACGCATCCTCAATACCGTCCGCGGCCACCTTGGCGTCGAGATCGCCTTCGTCTCGCGCTATGTCGAAGACGAACAGCGCGAGCTGACCCATGTCAGCACCGACCTCGACCTGCCGATGGGACCGGGTTTCCGCGACCCGCGCGAGGAAGGCTATTGCTGGCACATTCTCAATGGCCGCCTGCCCGAGCTGATCCAGGATCCGGCCGACTATCCGCTGACGCAGGAGCTGACGATCACCCAGTTCCTGCCGGTAGGCTGCCATATCAACACCCCGCTGCGCCTGTCCGACGGCACCGTCTGGGGCAGCTTCTGCGCCCTCGGACGCAAGCCTGACCGCACCATGACGCAGCGCGACCTCGATATCCTGAAGAGCTTTGCCGGGATCGTTGGCGAACGCATCGAAAGCTCGCTGGCCGAAGATGCCGAGCTGCGCGAAGCCCGCAAGCGGGTGGAAGCCATGCTGGATGGCCACGCGGTCACCATGTTCCAGCAGCCGATCCACGATCTCGCCAGCGGCAAGGCCGTCGGTGTCGAGTGCCTCGCCCGCTTCCCCGATCTCAACAAGCGCGGTCCGCAGGCCTGGTTTGACGATGCCGAGAAGGTCGGCCTCGGAATGGAGCTGGAAATGACTGCCGTGCGCGGTGCGCTGGAGACAGTCGGCACCGTGCCCGATGGCATCTACGCTGCAATCAATGCCTCGCCCGACACGATCATGTCCGGTGCCTTGCGCAAGGTGCTCGAAGAAGCCGGTGGCAGGAACCTCGTCATCGAGATCACCGAACACCAGCAGGTGGAAGACTTCGCCGCCCTCGCCCGCGAAATCGAGGCGCTCAAGCCTTTCGCCCGCATCGCCATCGACGATGTCGGCACGGGTTATTCCGGCCTGCGCCACCTGATCGAATTGCAGCCCGACATCCTCAAGATGGACATGCTGATGACCCGCGACATCGACCGCGATCCTGCCCGCCGCGCCATAACGGCCGCCATGGTGCAGTTCTCGCGCGATATCGGCGCGAAGCTGGTTGCCGAGGGTATCGAGACCGAAGAAGAACGCGCGGTGATGCAGGACCTGGGGGTCGATTACGGCCAAGGCTACCTGTTCGCCCGCCCGCTGCCGGTCGTTGCCGCGCAGCAGCACCTGCTGGGGGCCAACATGGAAGAGTAAGCCGAGCCGACCGCCCGCCCGTCAGTCCTCGCCGCGCAGCGCCCTTTGCTGCTCGCGGGTCATCTCGCGCGCGGCAAAGATATCGCCGCCTTCGATCTGCACGTGCATGCGATCGCGGTCGTTCTTGCGGAACAGCGCCTCGGCCCGGTCGAGCTCCTCGTCACTCAGGCCGACCTTCTCCAGCGCCAGCAAGCCCATGCGAACGGCCGATTCCAGCATCTCGCGCACGACATAGTCGGCAGGTCCTCCCGCCAGTTCGATCACCGTGCGCCGGTCGTATCCGCGCACGTAGAGCGCCGCATTGGGGAAGGCCTCGTGCACCGCTCGCAGCAGGGAAGCGTCCGCCCCTTCGCGGAAGCAGAACATGATCAGCTGCGCTTCTACGGCACCTGCCTGCCGCAACAGGTCGATCCGCCTGCCGTCACCGAAATAGACCTTGCTGCCGAACTGTTCCGACAGGTCGATCTGCGAGACCTTGTGATCCACCAGCGTCACCGAAATCCCGCCCGCCTGCAGGATCTGCGATACCGACTGTCCGAAGCGGCCATAACCGATCACGATGGCCCGGGCGCCTTCGGCCTGCGGCTCGTCACGCGATCCCTGGTCCTCATCGGGGATCCGGCGGATGCGGCGGGTCGCCAGCATCAGCAGCGGCGTGGCAGCCATCGACAGCGTGACGATCGCGCCGAACAGGCTGGCCGTTTCCGGTGCGATCAGCAGCGCCTGCTGCGCCTGGGTATAGAGGACAAAGGCAAATTCACCGCCCTGGCTGAGCAGGAGGCCCAGCGCGAGTGCGCCTTGCCAACGCATCTTGAGCAGCAGCCCCAACCCGGTGATGATGACCGTCTTCACGACGATGAGCAGAACGGCAAAGCCGATCACGAAGCCTGGCCGCTCGGCGATTACGCCAAGGTCCAGCATCATGCCCACGGCAACGAAGAACAGGCCCAGCAGGATCGACCGGAACGGCTCGATATCCGCCTCCAGTTCGTGCCGGTAAGGCGTGTCGGCCAGCATGACCCCGGCGATGAAGGCACCGAGCGCTGCGGAAAGGCCCAGCGACTGCATCACCACCGCGCTGGCAAGCACGGTGAACAGGGCTGCGACGATGAACAGCTCGCGTTCGCCCAGCCCGCCGATCAGCCGGAACAGCGGGCGGATCAGCAGGCGCCCCGCCGCGATCAGCCCGACAATTGCCGCCAGCGCCAGCAGCGCCAGCGTCCAACCCGCGGGGCCGTCCTGCGCGGCTGGATTGCGGCTCATCGCGGCGATGATGGTGATCAGCGGGATGATCGACAGGTCCTGGAACAGCAGGATCGAGAATGCCCGCTCGCCGAATGGTGTGCGCAGGCGACCCGCCGATTGCAACATGGGCAACACCTGCGCGGTCGAAGACAGCCCCAGCGGCAAGCCAATGGCGAGCGCGGCGGCTGTCGTATAACCGGTCAGCGCGAGGATGGTCGCCGTCACGGCCAGCCCGCAGGCCACCACCTGCGCCAGGCCAAGTCCGAAGATGGCTGACTTCATCCGCCACAGCCGCGCCGGACTCAGCTCCAGCCCCACGACGAACAGCAGCATGACGATGCCAAGTTCGGCAATGGTCGCCATTTCTTCCGCGCCGTCGACGAGACCGAAAACGTGTGGCCCCAGCAGGGCACCCGCGAGCAGGTAGCCGAGCGTTGCCCCCAACCCCGCACGACGGAAGGCAAGCACGGCCACAAGGGCAAAACCCAGCATCAGCAGGGCATCGCGCAACATCAGGCCGTGTCCGTGTTCCACCCGTTCAGTTCCCCGTCAAAGCCAGCGCCATTTCCAGAACAGCAGCAGTTGGGCGGTCATGATTGCGCCGCACAGGCCGACGACGATCCAGAAGGCGTCACCGTCATCCACCCCCGGCATGCCACCGACATTGATGCCCAGCAGGCCGGTAATGAAGCCCAGCGGAAGGAAGATCCCCGCCACGATGGTGAGCAGGTAGGTGGCCTGCTCGTTGCGTGCAATCGAGCGTCCGCGAATGTCGTCCATCAAGACGACCGCGCTTTCCTTGCTGATATCGAGGTCTTCGAGATAGCGCCGCAGCCGATCGATGGACTCGGCGATCTCGCGGCGATCATGTTCCTCGAACCACGGCGGGGCGTAGCGGGACATGGCTTCCAGCGCCTCGTGCATGGGCCCCATGTGGCGTTTCAGCCCCAGGCAATTGCGCCTGATCGAGGCGATCTTGTCGAGCATCTCCTCGGCCTCGTCGCTACCCTGTCGCTCCTCCAGCTGGTCGAGATGATCGTTCATATCGACGATTGCGCGGTTCATGCGGGTGATCATGGCCTCGGTGATCTCGGTGATCAGGGCACCGGCATCGGTCGGTCCGGCCTCGCGCCGGTCGATCATCGCCAGCACGCGTCGCGGCGTCTGCAAGGGATGGCGACGCAAGGTCAGCAGCCGCGTGCCGTCACACCACATCTGCATGGACAGCATGTCCTCCGGCTCGGCGCCGGGGTTGAAATTGATACCGCGCAGCGTGGCAACAAGTGTGTCTGCTTCGCGAAAGGCGCGTGGACGGGTGCGGTCGCTGACCAGCAGTTCGCGAGTCGGTTCAGGGATGCCGAGCTCTTCCAGCCATTCCTCGACACCCGGGCGGTTGCGACACAGGTGCACCCACATGACCCGGCCGTTGTCGTCGGGTCGCCAGGCCCTGGCTTCTTCCCAGGTCAGCGCCCGTCCGGCCCCTACGCCGTCGAGCACGCGGGCAAACAGCAAGGGATTGTCATCGGTGCAGTCCCCTCCGCTGCCTGCGGTGCCGGTATCTGCCTGCTCGTCGATTTGCGGATCGTTCATCGTCCCGCACCATGCCGCAATCGCGCGCCGCTGTCATTGCCCCTTCATCTGCATTTGCCTATATCCGCCACCATGTCTTCCGTACGCCCTTGGCGCGATATCGAGCGCCGCAAGTCCCGCCAGATCATGGTCGGCAATGTGCCGGTCGGTGGCGATGCACCGATCACGGTGCAGACCATGACCAACACCCCCACCGAGGACGTCAGCGCGACGATCGACCAGATCCGCCGCTGCGAGGATGTGGGAGCGGATATCATCCGCGTGTCCTGCCCCACGGCGGAATCGACCGAGAACTTCGACAAGATCACCAGGGCAGCCAACATTCCGATCGTTGCCGACATCCACTTCCACTACAAGCGCGCGCTGGAAGCCGCCGACAAGGGCGCGGCCTGCCTGCGCATCAACCCCGGCAACATCGGCTCGAGCGAACGCGTGGCCGAGGTCGTACGCGCGGCCAAGGCCAACGGCTGCGCGATCCGCATTGGCGTCAACGCGGGTTCGCTGGAGCGCGACCTGCTGGAGAAGTACGGCGAGCCCTGCCCCGAGGCGCTGATCGAGTCCGCGCTCGATCACATCAAGCTGCTGCAGGACCACGACTTCCACGAATACAAGGTGGCGGTGAAGGCGTCCGACGTCTTCCTCGCGGTGGCGGCCTACCACGGCCTTGCCGAAACGGTCGATTGCCCGCTGCACCTCGGCATTACCGAGGCGGGCGGCCTGATCGGCGGGACGGTGAAAAGCTCGATCGGCATCGGTTCGCTGCTGTGGGCCGGCATCGGCGACACCATCCGCGTCTCGCTATCGGCAGAGCCCGAGCAGGAAGTGCGCGTCGGCTTCGAGATGCTGAAGGCGCTGGGCCTGCGTACGCGCGGTGTGCGCGTGGTTTCGTGCCCCTCGTGCTCGCGGCAGGGTTTCGACGTGATCCGCACGGTGGAAGCGCTGGAAAAGCGGCTTGAGCACATCAAGACACCGATGAGCCTTTCGGTCCTCGGCTGCGTGGTCAATGGCCCCGGCGAAGCGCGCGAAACCGATATCGGCATTACCGGTGGCGGCGCAGGCAAACATATGGTTTATTTGTCGGGAGTTACCGACCACCATGTCGAGAGCGAAGCCATGCTCGACCACATCGTCGAACTGGTGGAAGCCAAGGCTGCCGAGATCGAGGCGGGCACCGCCGTCGCCTTCGATCCCCATGCGCAAGCGGCGGAATAGAAGGGGAAAGACCATGAAGGACGAAAAGATGGGCGGGGGCGCCAAGCTTACTCCGGAAGAAGAAGCACGCATCAAGGCCGAAAAAGGCGCTGGTGGCCCGGCCGGTGTGAAGGGCGACGTGAAACCCGGCTCGAAGCAGAAGTAAGGCAATATGCTGCGGGCCAGTCCTGCCGTCCGGCTGACGTCGGCACTGGCCCCGCTAGCCTTGCTGCTGGCCGGTTGCGCGAGCACCCAGCAGCACCACGCCGCCTATCCGGAGGCGGCTTCCTACGTAGTCACGCCCGATCCCTCTGCCGAGGTCGACGCGGCGCTTGCCCGCGCGGCTGCCAACGATACCCGTGTCATGCTGGTGATGGGCGCCAACTGGTGCCACGACAGCCGCGCGCTTGCCGGATGGCTGGAAACGCCGCGTTTCGAGTCGCTGGTGGCGGAGCACTACGAGCTTGTCTTCGTCAACATCGGCATGCCGCAGACAGGCGATGGCCATAACATCGATATCGCTCGGCGGTTCGGACTGGAAGACCTGCCGGGCACGCCCAACCTGCTGGTGATCACCGCCGATGGCACGCTGGTGAACCCCGACACAGCCACTACCTGGCGCAATGCCGCCAGCCGCAGCGAAGATGCCATTTATGCCGAGCTGGAGCGGCTTGCCACGGCATCCTGACTTGACTTGCCACCCTCGTTTCCCTTGAAGTTTCCGCTCAAGAATAAGGGGGTAACACCAAGATGAACGTTTCGATCGGCAAGGCAGCAATGGGTTTGGCTCTGGGGCTGGCACTAGCGGGCTGCAGCAGCGGCGTGGACCTGGCCAAGTCCGAAATGACCGATTCCTGCGTGAACAGCAGCGGCGGCCGCCTGACCGAAGGCGAATGCAGTTGCATGACCGATCGGGCCTTTGCCGGGCTTAATTCCGAAGAGCTGGCCTTTGTCGACGACGTGTACAGCCTGCCGCCGGGCACGTCCGACAGCGACGCTGCAGAGATGATCGGGATGGACCAGGGCGAGTTCAATCGCCTGTCACGCTCCTTCGCCAGCAAGATCGGCAGCAGCGCCATCGGGGCGGCGATGGAATGCGTCGCTTCCTGAGGCGCTTTCGGCCTCCGGCAAGAGGCCGCAAAACCGGCGGAAATCGTTAGCTTTCCTTTACTCCGTGGCAAGACCTGCACGTTAGGGTGCAGGCCATGGATGCCAAGCTGGCCTTGTCCTGTGTGCTGATCGTCGGCGGAGCCGTGGGCGTAGCCATGCCCGTGTTCCAGGCCGAAGAGCAGATCACCCGCCATGCGCTGGCCGAAGGCGACGAGACGATCATGATCGGATCGGCGCAGAACGTCCCTGCCACTTCCGGCTGGGGTGACGAGCTGGTGCTACAGCGCGAACGTGACGGGCACTTCTACGCCGAGGTTTCGGTCGACGGTGTGCCCACCCGCATGCTGGTGGACACCGGCGCCAGCGTCGTGGCCCTGACCGGCGACGATGCCCTGGCCATGGGCCTGTACTGGGACGACCAGGAAGTGCAGCCGGTGGCCGAAGGTGCCAGCGGCGCGGTCCACGGTGTGCGCACCAGCATTCCGCGTCTGCGGCTGGGTGAATTCGAAGCCAGCAACGTCGACGCCATCATCGTACCCGAAGGCCTGGGCATCTCGCTGCTGGGCCAGTCTTTCCTCGAAACCATCGGCGATGTCCGCATTGCCGATGATCGCATGGTGCTGGGCAACTGAACCGTATGAACATGAGCAGCCTCCTGCCCCGCCGCTGGCGCGCCAAGGCCGAAGCCACGCGCCACGCCGAAGCGATCACCGATATCCTGCGCACGCCGCCGATCGAGCCCAGGCAGGACGGCGTCGTGCTGTTCTCCATGATCGGCACGGCGGTGCTGCTGCCCTATCTCGTGGCAGTGAAGTCGCTGTGGCACGAGCTGCGCCGCGGCCGCGTGGCAATTCTCGACGATGGCACGCTGACCGCACAGGACCGGGCGATCCTGGCGCACCATTGCGGCGATCCCGAAATCATGCGCATCGACGAGGTCGTGCTCAACGAATTTCCCGCAGGCGGCACCTGGGAGCGCCTGCTGACGATCCTCGACAACCGCGCCGGCGAATACTGGATCCAGCTGGACAGCGACACGGTGACCATCGGCCCCGTGCCCGAAGTGACCGAAGCCATCGCGCGCAACCGCAGTTTCCTGTTCCTCGGCGGCAAGGATGCCGAAGTCGGTCCGCTGCCGCTGCAGGAATTCCGCGAGCATTTCTATCCCGACGGGGTGATGGAAGGCCATGTGCAGTCGCGCATCGAATCCCGTCTCGACTCGATTCCCGCCAAGCGCGGTTGGAAATATGCCCGCGGCTGTTCCGGCTTTGCCGGGTTTGCCGCCATGGGCACCGGCCGCCCGCTGGCCAGCGCTTTCCTCACCGAGATGAAGCGCATGATCGGCGAAGACGACGTGACGATCTGGGGTACCGAGCAGGTCACCAGCAACTTCCACCTCGCCAACGAGGCGCAGCCGGTTGTGCTGCCCTATGATCGCTACATGAATTACTGGAACGAGGACTGGGGTGACGACACCCGCTTCGTCCATTTCGTCGGCACGCACCGGCACGGCAATGGCGCCTATATCACCGCCAGCCAGGACGCCATAACCCGCCTCAAAGGCTGACCATCCCGGTTTGGGCGCAGGGCATATGGACAAGGTTCAGCTCGCAGGTGCAATGTGCCAGCCATGAATCGCCGCGAACTGCTTGCAGGAACACTCGTCACCGGGACGGCGCTGGCTGCCGCGCCGGCGCGCGTGTTCGCACAGGCCGCGCCTGATCCGCGCACGCGCCGCCTGCTGGATGTGGCCCGCCGCGAGGTCGAACGCACGGGCAACGTGCTCTGGCGCAAGGACGTGGTGGGCGTGGCCGACTTCGGCCTGCATTCCAGCCTGCCGCGCTTCCATTTCGTCAACCTCGAAGCCGGGACGGCGGACAGCGTACTGGTCGCGCATGGCAGCGGCTCCGACCCGGAGCATGACGGCTGGCTCAACGGTTTTTCCAACCTGCACGATAGCTGGGCCACCAGCCGCGGCGCCTATGTGACGTGGGAATGGTACGAAGGGCGCTTTGGTACTTCGGTGCGACTGGGCGGGCTCGACAGCGACAATTCCAACGCCTTCCCGCGCGCCATCGTCATGCACCCGGCCAGCTATGCCACTCCTGAACATGTCGAACGCTGGGGTAGGCTGGGCCGCTCCAACGGCTGTTTCGCCTTCGGCCCTGAAGTCTTCCCGCAAGCACTCTACCGGCTGGCAGGTGGACGGCTGGTTTTCGCCGATAGGCTTGGCATCGGCGAGCACGGCGAACAGGTCGCTAGTCCGGAGCAGGAGGCGGTGGACTTCGAGACTGCCGTGGCCGAACGGCAAGCCAGTGGCGAGGCAGAGGCCTTCAACCGCGAAGCGGCGATTCCGCCTGAGTTGCTGCCTCCGGTCGAACCCGAATAGGCTTCAGCGCGCAGTACTGCGAATATCGTCGATGATTTCCACCACGGCCTCGTTCGACGCCCGGGCACGGTTCCCCACGCGCGGAGCATCCAGCGCGGCGAGCACCGGCGCATCGCGTCCGTAGATATCCTCGTACTGGCGCAGCTCGCCATCGACGTCGACGCCCATGGTGAAATAGGTGATGTAGACCGGCATGGTCCGCTCCACCGGCACGCGAGTGTAATCCCCGCTGGTAGAGATTGCCACGGCCTCGTCCCGCGTCGCACCCTGCCCCAGGATTGCCACGGTCATGGCCAATTCCAGCGCCCGCTCCACCCGGATACAGCCGTGACTGCGTGCGCGGTTGGAGCTGTCGAACAGGTGGCGTGCAGGCGTATCGTGGAGGAAGATCGCGTGCGGATTGGGCATGTCGAGCTTCATCATTCCCAGCGAATTGCCCGGCCCCGGCTGCTGCACCACGCTGATATAGCCGTTGGCTCCGCGGGTGGCGCGATAGCCATTGGCGCGCGCCCATTGCGGGTTGTTGAGCACGCGGTTGCCCAGCCCTTCCCCCCGCACGATCGATTGCGGCACCGTCCAGGTCGGGTTGAACACCACCCCTTCCACCGTCTCCATCAATTGCGGCGTGGCCGTGCGACCGGGCGCGCCAACGATGGTGCGATAGGTGCGGATGATGTTGTCGTTCACCATCAGTCGCAGCTGGTATTCGGGAACGTTGGTAAGCAGGTACTGCCCGCCAAGATCGCGTGGCAGCCAGCGCCACCGGTCCATGTTGGCGCGGATCATGCGGCGCTTGGCGGCTTCTTCCAGCGGCGTCTTCGCCAGCTCTTCGCGCAGGGCGGCATAGTCGGCGTGGGTCGGGGCCAGCAGGTCCACGATTCGGTGGATCTCGCCGCTGTCGAGCAGCTGCGCCATCAGCGCGCCGGTGGGCATCAGGTCGGCATCGGGATCGACCACGAACCACTGCCGCCGCGCCTCCATCGGCGTGCGGCCGTCGCGCAGGTCCTCGATCAACCAGGCCAGCACGCCATTGGCGCGAATGTTGAGCGCGCTGCTTTCGCCATTGGCAATTTCGGCGCGCAGCAGGTCGGGCCGGTAATCTGCGGGCTCGAGGCCTTCGCTGCCGATGTTTTCCAGCACCTCGGCGAGCGCGGTGGCGTTCTCCAGCGACCAGTGATGGATGGCGATAACGCGCGGGTCGTCCTGCACCACCTCCTGGCTGCGGAAGCCGGGCGTCACGGTGACTTCGGCCGCGTCTTCGTCCTGCAGGGGATCCTGCGGCACGAGCGTTTGCGCGGCGCCCGGCGCAGCCAGCAAGGCGGCTGCCGCAGCAGCAGTGGCAAGGCGTGCAAGCCTCATGCGAATCGTTATCCGGTTAACCATGTTTGCCCCGTAATTCTGCCGTTTGGCCAAGCAAGGATCAAGCAGGCTCGCTTTCACGGCCCTGAACGCCCGAATTTGAACGCCCGATACTGAACGCCGATACAACGCCGGAGATGACGGAAAGCTCCGTGCGGCCTAGAAGCCGCGCATGAATCACCCTGAACGTCTGTTGCTGCCGTTCCTTGCCGCGATTGTCGGGGTGGCCTTCCTGTCGCTGATGGATGCCTTCATGAAGGATGCCTCGCTGGCGGCGGGTGCCTATTCGGCTACCATGCTGCGCGGGCTGATCGCTGCGGCAATTACCCTGCCGATCTGGCTCCTGCGCCGTCCCCGCTGGCCGCGCGGGGCGGTCATGAAGCTGCACCTGCAGCGCGGCGTGATCTCTGCCTTCATGGCCCTGAGCTTCTTCTATGCCCTCACCCAGCTGCCCCTGGCCGAGGCCATTGCCATCAGCTTCGTTGCGCCGCTGATCGCACTCTATTTCGCGCACCTCCTGCTGGGCGAGAAAATCGGGCGTGGGGCTATCCATGCATCCGTGCTCGGCTTTGCTGGCACCCTGGTGATCGTCTGGGGCCGACTTGGGCGTGACGATTTTGGCGAAGACACCGCGCTGGGACTGGCATCGCTGGCCTTCTCCGCCCTGCTCTACGCCTACAATTTCGTCATCATCCGCAAGCAGTCGCAACTGGCCGGGCCGCTGGAAGTGGCGACCTTCCAGGCCTGCATTTCGGCGCTGGTACTGGCACTGGCCGCCCCGTTCTTCTTTGTCCTGCCGCAGGTAGACACTGCCGGCACGCTGACCATGGCAGCGGTGCTTAGCGTCAGCGCATCGATGATTATCGCCTGGGCCTATGCCCGCGCCGAGGCGCAGGTGTTGGTGCCGGTGGAATATACCGGGTTCCTCTGGGCCGCGCTGTTCGGCTGGCTGTTCTTCCGCGAGACCGTAACCGTCCCCACGATCGTTGGCGTGGTCCTGATCGTCATCGCCTGTTGGATCGCCGCCACGCGAACCAAGCGCGTGCCTGCAACCGAAACAGCCAACCTCTAGCCGCCGGGCTGCTCCCGGGTGACGACCTCTTCTTCGACATCGTCAGAGAACCAACCGGATTTTTCCCATATCAGGCCCGCGGAAGCACCCAGGAAAGCCGCCAGGACAAGCGCCGCCAGCATTACCAGCACGCCCAGCGGGGCCTTGTGTTTCTGCGGATTTCCCAGCGACATGTGGCGATTCTCCGGCACTCGGGCACGGCCCCATCCGGCCCGTCCCTGCTGCAATGCATCATCGGTGACTTGACCTGCGCCGCACAAAAGCGCAACTCGCCCTCGAAACGGCCCTCCCTCGCAAGTCCGGGGCCGAACCGCAACGCAAAAAGAGGACCACTCGTTCATGACTCAGGTCGGCTCCAACTCGCTCGGCACCCGCAAGACCCTTGATGTAAACGGCAAGACCTACGCCTATTACTCCCTGGCAGCGGCAGCAGAAAAAGTCGGAGACGTCAGTCGCCTGCCCTTCAGCATGAAAGTGCTGCTGGAGAACATGCTGCGGTTCGAGGACGAAGGCTTCACCGTCGGCGAAGAACATGTCCGCGCAATTGTCGACTGGCAGAACAACCCCACCACCGGTGACGAGATCCAGTATCGCCCCGCGCGCGTCCTGCTGCAGGACTTCACCGGTGTGCCTTGCGTGGTCGATCTTGCCGCCATGCGCGATGCCATCGGCAAGCTGGGCGGCGATACCGCCAAGATCAATCCGCAGGTGCCCGTAAACCTCGTCATCGACCACTCGGTGATGGTCGACGAATTCGGCACCCCGCAGGCCTTCGAAGCCAACAAGGCGCTGGAATACGAACGCAACGCCGAACGCTATGACTTCCTCAAGTGGGGCGCCAAGAGCCTCGAGAACTTCTACGCCGTGCCCCCGGGCACCGGCATCTGCCACCAGGTGAACCTGGAGCACATCGCCAAGGGCGTGTGGTCCAGCGAAGACCAGAACGGCGAACTGGTCGCCTACCCCGATACCTGCGTCGGTACCGACAGCCACACGACCATGATCAACGGCCTTGGCGTGCTGGGCTGGGGCGTGGGCGGCATCGAAGCCGAAGCGGCCATGCTCGGCCAGCCGATCTCCATGCTGATCCCCGAAGTGGTCGGCTTCCGTCTCGATGGCGCGATGGCCGAAGGTGTCACCGCAACCGACCTCGTGCTCACCTGCGTGCAGATGCTACGCGAACACGGCGTGGTGGGGCGCTTCGTCGAATTCTACGGACCGGGCGTTGCCAACCTGACGCTGGCTGACCGTGCCACCATCGCCAACATGGCACCCGAGTACGGCGCGACCTGTGGCTTCTTCGGCATCGACGAGAAGACCATCGAATATCTGCGCCTGACGGGCCGCAGCGAAGACGACATCGCGCTGGTCGAAGCCTATGCCAAGGCCCAGGGCATGTGGTTCACGCCGGAGAACGAGCCGGTCTTCTCCTCCACCCTGCAGCTCGACATGGAACGCGTCGTGCCCAGCCTCGCCGGTCCCAAGCGCCCGCAGGACAAGGTCGCGCTGCCGCAGGTGGACGAGCTGTTCAACAGCGACCTCAAGGCGACCTACAAGAAGGAAGCTCCGGCGCGCGTACCAGTCGAAGGTCTTGGCCACGACGTTGGCGACGGCGACGTGGTGATCGCGGCCATCACCAGCTGCACCAACACCTCCAACCCTGACGTGATGATCGCAGCCGGCCTGGTGGCCAAGAAGGCGAACGCGCTGGGCCTGAAGCCCAAGCCGTGGGTGAAGACCAGCCTCGCACCGGGTTCGCAGGTGGTCACCGACTACCTCGTCAAGAGCGGCCTCCAGGACGATCTCGACGCCATCGGCTTCGATCTCGTTGGCTATGGCTGCACCACCTGCATCGGCAACTCCGGCCCGCTGGCCGCGCCGATCAGTGCTGCAGTCAACAACAACGATATCGTCGCTGCCTCGGTGCTGTCGGGCAACCGCAACTTCGAAGGCCGCGTCTCGCCGGACGTACGCGCCAACTTCCTCGCCTCGCCGCCGCTGGTGGTAGCCTATGCACTGAAGGGCACCGTTACCGAGGACATCACCGACACCCCGATCGGGCAGGACAAGGACGGCAACGACGTGATGCTGGCCGATATCTGGCCGAGCAACCAGGAAGTGGTCGAGCACCGCGCTGCGAACATCGACCGCGAGATGTTCGAAACCCGCTATGCCGACGTCTACAAGGGCGATGCCGACTGGCAGGCCATCCAGGTCGAGGCCTCGGACACCTACAACTGGAATCCGTCCAGCACCTATGTCGCCAACCCGCCCTACTTCGAAGGCATGGGCATGGAACCGGCCCCGGTCGAAGATATCGTCGATGCCAAGCCGCTCGCCGTGCTGGGTGACAGCGTCACCACCGACCACATCAGCCCGGCCGGCTCGATCAAGGAAGACAGCCCTGCGGGCGAATACCTGGTCAGCCACCAGGTGCCGAAGAAGGACTTCAACTCCTACGGCTCGCGTCGCGGCAACCACGAAGTGATGATGCGCGGCACCTTCGCCAACATCCGCATCAAGAACGAGATGGTCCCCGGCGTCGAAGGCGGTGTGACCACCTACAAGGGCGAGCAGATGGCGATCTACGACGCCGCCATGAAGCACAAGGCCGACGGCACCCCGCTGGTCGTCATCGGCGGCAAGGAATACGGCACCGGCTCCAGCCGTGACTGGGCCGCCAAGGGCACGATCCTGCTGGGCGTGCGCGCCGTGATCGTCGAGAGCTTCGAGCGTATCCACCGCTCCAACCTGATCGGCATGGGCGTGCTGCCGCTGCAGTTCAAGGAAGGCCAGAGCCGCAAGACCCTGGGCCTCGACGGCGATTGCAGTTTCACCATCGTCGGCCTCGACGACCTGTCGCCCCGCCAGGAGGTGCAGGTAAACGTCACGCGCGGCGACGGTTCGACCGACAACTTCACCGCTCTGTGCCGCATCGATACCGCCAACGAAATGGAATATTACCGTAACGGCGGCATCCTGCATTACGTGCTGCGCAAGCTGGCTTCGTAACGATGCGCGGCGCGCTCATCGCTGCTGCCGCACTGGCCCTGGCTGCCTGTGCCAATGACCCCTTGGCAGAGGCACCGGTGGCCGAGGCTCCCATGCCGGCTGTCGAATTCGTCGGCACGGCGGAGCTGGCCGCCATGCGCGCCAACGGCGAGGCAATCGTGATCGACGTGCGCACCCCAGAGGAATTCGCTGCGGGCCACCTGCCCGGCGCGATCAACATGCCGGTCGAGACCTTCGATCCCGCGGCTGTCCCGTTCGAGGATGGCCGCGAGACCGTGCTCTATTGCCGCTCGGGCAACCGTTCGGGCCGCGCGGCCGGCATGTTGGCGGACTTCACCGGCGATACGGTGCGCCACCTTGAAGGCGGGATCACGGCCTGGGTGGCTGACGGGCTGGAAACGGCCACCGGCGACTAGCCCGTTCACCACAGGTTTGGCATTGCCGTGCATTCTCGGCCCCAGCAAAGGGGAACGACAATGCGCTACCTACTGGCTCTCGCACCACTGGCCCTGCTCGGCACCGCGCCGACCTCGACGCCGCTCGCCCAGACTGCGCCAGCCGAGGCCGGCGTCGATTATGGCGGTTTCGTCGAGCTGGCCGGTGAACTGGGCGCCTATCGCGAGGGTCGGCTGCTGGCTTGGCAGGACTGGCGTGCGAGGGCGAACGAGCCCGGTGCGATCATCCTCGACACCCGCAGCGCAGCCGCTTTCGCCGCTGGCCATATCGAGGGCGCAGTAAACCTGCCCTTCTCCGACTTCACCGACGAAAAGCTGGCCGAGATCCTTCCTCATCCGGACACGCCGGTGTTCATCTACTGCAACAACAATTTCGCCAATAACGTGCCGCCAGTGCCGCTCAAGCGGGTCCAACTGGCCCTCAACATCCCGACCTTCATCAACCTCTACGGCTATGGCTACCGGAACATCTGGGAGCTCGATGGCGTGATGCTGCTGGACCAGGTGGACTGGGTGGCGGGCTAGCAGCTTGTAGGAAAGCGAAAGGGCGGCTCCAGCCGGAACCGCCCTTCCCCCCGTTTATCTATTGTGTGGCTCAGGCCGCGAGGCGTTCGCCCTCGCCTTCGCCCGACTTGCGACGACGACGCAGGAACACTGCGCCGGCTGCCGCACCGAACAACAACAGCATGCCAGGTGCCGGGACCTGGGTACCCGACGAAGTGCCGCCAGTCGTTCCGCCAGAGCTGCTCGTGCTGCCGCTGGTCGACGACGAGGTCGAAGTGGACGAGGACGTGCTCGACGAGGTCGAGGTCGACGTGCTGGTGCTGGTCGAGGTCGAGCTGGAGCCCGAGGTCGACGAGGTCACGTTGCCCGAGGTCGAGCTGGTCGAGGTCACGCCGCCGGTGGTCGTCGAAACGCCGCCGGTGCTGGTCGAGGTCGTGGTCGACACGCCGCCAGTGCTGCCGCCCGTGGTCGAACCGCCGGTGCTGCCGCCCGTGGTGGTGGTCGATCCGCCAGTGGTGGTGGATCCGCCGGTCGTGGTCGAGGTGGTGTTGCCGCCGGTCGAGGTCGTGCTGGTCACGTTACCCGAAGTGGTCGAGCTCGACGTTGCACCCGACGAAGTCGAGGTGGTCGATGCGCCGCTGGTGGTGCTGCCGGTCGTGCTGCCACCGGTGGTGCTCGACGTGGTCGAGCTGCCGGTGCTGCCGCCGTTGCTGCCACCATAGCTGCTGGTGCCGCCATAGCTGGAAGAACCATGGCCGCTGGTGCCGCCATAGCTCGACGAACCGTGGCCACCGTTGCTGCCGCCCGAGCTGCTGCCGCTCGACGAGCCCGAGGACGAGCCGCTGGTCGACGACGAACCGCTGGTGCTGCCGCCAGTCGACGAGCTGGTGCTCGACGAACCCGAGCTGGAGCTGGAGCCGCTGGTCGACGAAGTGACGTTGCCCGACGAGGACGAGGTGCTGGTGACACCGCCCGTGGTGCTGGTGACACCACCGGTCGAGGACGAAGTCGTGCTGGTCACGCCGCCGGTAGAGGTCGACGAAGACGAACCACCGGTCGAGCTGGTGCTCGTGCTGGTGATCGTGCCGCTCGACGTCGTGCTGGTGAAGCCGCCCGTGCTGGTGCTGGTCGAACCGCCCGAGGTGGAGGTCGACGAACCGCCCGAGCTGGTCGAGGTCGAAGAGCCGGTCGAGCTGTTGTCGATGTCGATAATGATGTCGCCGCTCGACGAGCCGGAGCTGGAGCCCGAAGTGGTGGTGCTCATGTCGACCACGACGCTGCCGCCGCCGCCCGAGCCACCAAAGAACCCGCCGAAGAAACCGCCGCCGAAGCCGCCACCGAAACCGCCGGTGCTGCCACCGACGATAACCTGCTGGCCGCCACCGCCACCACGCACGGGTGCCGAAGGCAGCGGGGGCAGCGGCAATGGCATGCCCATGGCCACTTCCTCGCAGCACTCGGTCTCGATCGTCCGGCGCAGGCGGCGCTGTTCGCGCGGCCGCGGCGGGATGGTGCGCTGTGCCACCGGGGTGTCCTTCACGTCGATCAGCTCGACTTCGGCAACCTCGGCATTTTCGCCCGTCTTGTAGTCAACCTGCGCAGCCTGGGGCTCGGCGACATGCACCGCGCCTCCGCCGATGACTGCACCGCCCGCTGCTGCGGCGGTGAGTTTCGCAATGGCCATACGTACCGACATAGAATGTCTCTCTCAGCTCTGCCGGAATCGGGTAGGAAACGTCCGAATGACATTTCTCCCCTTTTCCGGTGCCTGCCAAAGAGACCCGCAAAACCTTTCTCCGCAATTGCGTTAACCATGATTCTGGCACTTCGGAGCCAAAAAAATTGCCGTTTTCTGCGGCTTTCCCGCACTGTGTCCCACTATGGAACCGAAACGGCGCGGCATATGGTGAGCATGGGCTTAACCGCGAGCGTCAGCCCTCGTCTTCGAACAGGCCAGCCTGCGGTTTCGAGGGCGGAGTGATTCCCAGATGGGCCCATCCGCCATCATTCAGGCACCGACCGCGCGCGGTGCGGGCGATCAGGCCCAACTGGATGAGGTAAGGCTCGATCACTTCCTCCACCGTGTCGCGCGGTTCGGCTAGGCCCGCGGCGAGCGTTTCGACGCCCACCGGGCCACCCTTGTAGGTCTCCGCGATCATAGTGAGATAGCGGCGATCCATGGCATCGAGGCCAAGGTTGTCGATCTCCAGCCGGGTGAGCGCCTCGTCTGCAACAGCGCTGGAAACGGTGGCGGCACCCTTCACCTGGGCAAAGTCGCGCACGCGGCGCATCAGGCGGCCGGCAACACGCGGCGTACCGCGAGAGCGTCGCGCGATCTCGCGCGCGCCCGTTTCGTCTATGGCAAGGCCCAGCAGGCCCGCGCCGCGGGTGACCACCCGCATCAGCTCGTCCTCGGTGTAGAAGACCAGCCGCACGGGGATGCCGAAACGGTCGCGCAAGGGCGTGGTGAGCAGTCCCTGCCGCGTGGTGGCACCCACCAGCGTGAAGGGCGGCAAGTCGATCCGCACCGAGCGCGCCGACGGCCCCTCGCCGATGATGATGTCGAGCGCGCGGTCTTCCATCGCCGGGTAGAGCACTTCCTCGACCACCGGATTGAGCCGGTGGATCTCGTCGATGAACAGCACGTCATTGGGTTCGAGGTTGGTGAGCAGGGCAGCAAGGTCACCTGCCTTGGCGATGACGGGGCCGCTGGTGGCACGGAAACCGACGCCAAGTTCCTTCGCCACGATCTGCGCCAGCGTAGTCTTGCCGAGACCGGGCGGGCCGAAGAACAGCACGTGGTCCATAGCCTCGGCGCGTCCACGCGCGGCCTCGATGAACACGCGCAGGTTATCCCGCGCCGCCTCCTGCCCGACGAATTCGCGCAGCGACTTCGGGCGCAGTGCAGCGTCCGGGTCTTCCGGCTGGCGGTCGGGGGAGTGGATGGGTTGGTCGGTCACACCAGCCCCCTACCGTCATGCTGAACTTGTTTCAGCATCCATTTCGCACCAGTCTCCGAACCATGCTGTCTCCGCGCCAACCCTGCGTCTACATCCTTGCGAGCAAGGCCTACGGTACGATCTACATCGGCGTCACCAGCGACCTGATTACCCGACTTCACCAGCATCGCACCGATGCAGTCTCGGGATTTACCAGCCAGCACGGGGTCCACAGGCTCGTTCGCTATGAATTGTTCGATGAAATGGGCTCCGCCATAGCGCGCGAGAAGCAGCTCAAACGGTGGCACAGACAATGGAAGATCAACCTGATCGAGAGCGACAACCCCGACTGGCATGACCTCGCACCGGGGCTCGGCTTGCCGCCGCTGCCCCAGCGCTGAATGCGCGATGGATCCTGAAACGAGTTCAGGATGACGAGGGTTGATGGCTAAGTTCAAAACGGGTTCACCGTATAGCCCTGCTGCTGCAACAGCGCGTGGGCGGTCATCGCCGACAGCGCCATCTGCACGCCGGGCGCGAGATCGTCGTTGGTGATGCCCAGCCCCGCCGCAGACTGGCCGCAGAGGTAGATCTGCACGCCATGCTCGATCAGCGCGGCGATCAAGGGCAGGTTGGCGTTTTCCGCCCCGTCATTGCGCGCACCGTAAGCATCCTGGTGCATCAGGTCGAAGCCCGCGCGGCCGTGGACGACGATGGCGACCTGCACCCGTTCCTCGGGCACGCCCGCGCGCACGTGCATGTTGATGAACCGCGCCGCACTTTCGATGCGGCGGCTGACTTCGCCCGGCTCGGCAGCTTCGGAAATATCGAAGGCCACGCGGAAGTAGGCGTCGGCGGGCAGGGCCATGTCCATGTCGACGTCAGCGACGGGACCGAAGTCCTCGAACACCGGGCCGTAGGTGAAGGTCGGCACGTCCTGCGCTGCCACCGGGGCAGTCCCAAGCAATGCGCCCGCGAGCACAAGGGCTGTCGCTAGCCTGGTCATTGATCCCTCCGTCCTTCGTTGACGAGTTCGCCGCGCCGGTATTGCCGCACCACCAACCGTGAAGGCAGGATCGAACGCTGGCCAACCACGTAGGCACCGGTCGTCGGCAAGTCGGCGCGCGAACAGCTGGTGAAGGGGCCGTAGTCGATCATGGCAGTCTCGCCGTTCCAGTCGCCTTGCACTGCTTCGATCACCCGCACCCGCGCCACGTAGTTCTCGTCCATTTGCTCGACTGGCGGGGCCACGCGGAGGATAACCATCCCCGGGTCGAGCTCCTTCGGCAGGGTTGGCAGGAAGACGTGCGTCTCCGAATAGGCGCTGCGACAGGCCATGGCCGGAGAAGCCGCCAGCAGGGCCGTGACAGCTCCGAAAACGATCAGTTTGCGCATCATCCCGCTGCCCTCTTCAACGCGACCCGGATCAGCTCGCCCTCGCCCGCGTCGGGACCGAGTTCTTCCTGCGCCCGGGCCACGGCTTGCGCAGCAACAGCAGGCTTGAAGCCGAGGTTCTGCAAGGCGCTGACGGCATCGGCGCTCGCCCCGCCTGCAGGAGAGACTGCCGTGCCGCCAGCCATGCCGCCGTCAGCAACGCCAGGCATGGCCCCGGCCTTATCCTTCAATTCGTTGACGATGCGTCCGGCCAGCTTCGGCCCAACCCCATTGGCGCGCGCCACCGTGGCGGCATCCTGCGCCGCGCAGGCATCACGCAGTTCTCCGGTCGACAAGGCAGACAGGATGGCGAGGCCGACCTTGCTGCCCACGCCCTGCACCGCGGTCAGCAGGCGGAACCAGTCGCGCTCGCTGCTTTCTGCAAAGCCCAGCAGGCGCATGTCGTTCTCACTCACCTGCAGGTCTGTATGGACGGTGCAGGCATCGCCCACCGCCCCCAGCGCGGCCAGCGTCTTGGTCGAGCAATGGACGAGGTAGCCCACGCCCTGCACGTCGACGATCGCCCAGTCCTCACCGGTCTCGTCGAGCTTGCCTGTCAGCTTTGCGATCATGATCTGTTCCTGCCCCAGCCGGGGCGCTTTTGCCAGAGGCGCGACGCATTTCTCCGGATTTTGCGAAGGATCGGCGAAATTGGCGAAGTTGACATCGTGACGATCGCCGGCAGGCGCTCTTTCTGCAATGTTTTCAAACGATCAGCCGGAAAGCACGAAGTTGACACCACGGCCGTCCATTTGCCCGATCACCCGAAGGACAAGAATTCCGGCCTCTACCGAGGGCAATTGCCTGTAGGAAAGTTGCACAATGCTCGACAGGGGCGCAATTTTCGCCTTAGAGGCGTCGCCATGAGCTGGAACACTTTCGGACGCGTCTTTCGCTTTACCACCTGGGGGGAAAGCCACGGCCCTGCGCTGGGCGTGGTGGTCGACGGGTGCCCGCCGGGCATCGAGCTGTCCGAGGCGGATATCCAGCCGTACCTCGATGCGCGCAAGCCGGGGCAGTCGAAGTACACCACCCAGCGGCGCGAGGCGGACGAGGTGCGCATCCTTTCGGGCGTGTTCGAGGGCAAGACCACCGGCACGCCGATCAGCCTGATGATCGAGAACACCGACCAGCGATCGAAGGACTATTCCGAAGTCGCCAAGGCCTATCGCCCCGGCCACGCGGACTACACCTACGACGCCAAGTACGGCTTCCGCGACTATCGCGGCGGCGGGCGGTCATCGGCGCGCGAGACGGCGGCGCGGGTGGCAGCAGGCGCGATTGCTCGCAAGGTTATCCCCGAGGTCGAGATCACCGCATGGGTCGAACAGATCGGCGAAGTGCCGCTGCTCTATTCGCGCTTCGACAAGGCGGAGATCCGCAATAACCCGTTCTTCTGCCCCGACGCCGAAACGGTGACGCGGTGGGAACAGCTGGTCGACAATGCCCGCAAGTCCGGATCGTCGCTGGGGGCAATGGTCACCTGCTGGGCCGAGGGCGTTCCGGCGGGCTGGGGCGCGCCGATCTATGCCAAGCTCGACAGCGAGCTCGCCGCCGCGATGATGACGATCAACGCCACCAAGGGCGTGGAGATCGGCGATGGTTTCGCCGCGGTCCAGAACACGGGCGAAGGCAATGCCGACCCCATGCGTCCTGGCGCGGATGGCTCGGTGGAGTTCAAGGCCAACCACGCGGGCGGCATTGCAGGTGGTATCTCTACTGGCCAGCCGGTGACCTGCCGCGTGGCCTTCAAACCGACCAGCTCGATCCTGACACCGGTCGATACTGTAACGCGCGACGGCGAGGCGACCGAAATCAGCACCAAGGGTCGCCACGATCCCTGTGTCGGCATTCGCGGCGTGCCGGTGGTCGAGGCCATGATGGCGCTGGTGCTGGCAGACCAGAAGCTGCTGCACCGCGCGCAATGCGGGTGAGCAATGCCTGAGACTGCTCCCTTCGCGAAGGTGGGCATCGTCGGTACGGGCCGCGTGGCCGCTGCGCTGGGCAGCTTGCTCGCCGAACAGTCTGCCGCACCTCTCCTGATCTGGGGCCGAACATCCGCTCACCGGGAGCAGCTGGCAAGCACGCTGGGCCGGGCCGAGGCCACCGGCGACCTCGGCGCGCTCCATGCCTGCGACCTGGTAATGATCGCCGTCGCCGACGACGCCATGGTTGAAGTGATCGGCCAGCTATCAGCCGCAGGACCTTTCCCGACGCCCACTCTGGTCTTCCATGTCAGCGGGCGGAGCGGGGTCGCCGTGCTCGATCCGTTGGCTCGACTTGGCGCGCTGACAGCTGCGCTGCATCCGGTAATGACCTTTACCGGCAAGAAGTCCGTGGACGTGCCCAATGTCGCAGGGGCACACTTTGCCGTCACCGCCATCCAGCCCGCAGCGCGCGAGAAGGGGCTCAGGCTGGTTGCTTCGCTCGAAGGCGTGGCAGTCGAGATCGCCGAAGAGGACCGAACGCTCTACCACGCCGCACTTTGCCACGCCGCCAATCACCTCGTGACGCTGATCGCGCAGGCATCGGCCATGCTGGAGGCGGCCAGCGTGCCGGACCCTACGGCGACCTTCGCCCCGCTCGTTCGGGCCGCACTCGCCAACAGCCTCGACCAGGGGTTCGCCGCGCTGTCCGGCCCGCTGTTGCGCGGGGACGTGGAGACGATCAGGAGCCATGTCGCTGCACTTGAGGGATCTTGCCCGCAGGCGCTGCCGACCTATCGCGCCCTCGCGCGCGCCACGCTTGATGGCATCGAACAGGACGGCAGGGCCATCTCCGCGGAAATGCGGGAAATTCTCGGCTAGCCGAGGCGCCGCCAGCGCAATCGCTGCACGCCGAGTTGCAAAAATCACAACACCTGTTGCAGTTTTCGAAACTTGCGTACGGTTGATCGATTATTTCGATCTTCGCAATCGCACAAAATCGCTTTTTTGCGCTGCATCAATCCCTATTTGGCTCCGTGAGTTCACAAACACACACCTGATCAAAGGGGAATATTTCAATGGGTATCATCGGCAGCACCATCAAGCCGTTCAAGGCCACCGCATTCCAGGCCGGCAAGGACTTCTTTGACGTCACCGACGAAGACCTGAAGGGCAAGTGGAGCGTCTTCTTCTTCTACCCGGCCGACTTCACCTTCGTCTGCCCGACCGAGCTCGAAGACATGGGCGAGAAGTACGACATGCTGCAGTCGATGGGCGTCGAAGTCTACGCCGTCTCGACCGACACGCACTTCAGCCACAAGGCCTGGCACGACACCTCGGACAAGATCGGCAAGCTGAAGTTCCCGTTCCTGGGCGACCAGCTGCACACGCTGTCGAAGAACTTCGACGTGCTGCGCGAGGAAATGGGCCTGGCTGACCGTGCCACCTTCGTGGTCGACCCGGACGGCGTGATCCAGATCATGGAAATCACCTGCGAAGGCGTTGGCCGCAATGCCAACGAACTGACCCGCAAGATCAAGGCCGCCCAGTACGTCCGCGCCAACCCCGGCCAGGTCTGCCCGGCTGCCTGGGAAGAAGGCAGCGACACGCTGGCTCCCTCGCTTGACCTCGTCGGCAAGATCTAAGCACACCCGAATCCGGCAGCGGGCCTCCGCCCGTTCCGGTCCACCCGAAACCGCACAGACGGTTCGGGTCGCGAAGAGACCCGGGGCACCCCTCCCCCCCTCCCCCCCAGCCCCGGGTCTCCAACGCTTTTTCCGTCTACCCAGCCAAGGACATGACCATGCTCGACGCCAACATGACGCAGCAGCTCAAGGCCTACCTCGAGAACTTGCGCGAGGGCGTGGAGCTCGTCGCTTCGCTGGGTGATGATGCCAAGTCGGCGCAGACGCGCGAGCTCGTGGAAGAGATCGCCACGCTGAACGACAAGGTCTCCGCCAGCTTCGACGGCACCGATGATCGCAAGCCCAGCTTCGTGATCCGCCGCGCATCGGACCCCACTAAGTCGGTCCGGTTTGCCGGCCTGCCGATGGGCCACGAATTTACTTCGCTGGTATTGGCCCTGCTGTGGGCGGGCGGCCATCCGCCGAAGGTCGAGCAGGACCTGCTCGACCAGATTGCCGCGCTCGACGAAGACCTCGCCTTCGAGATGTACTTCTCGCTCAGCTGCCACAACTGCCCCGACGTGGTGCAGGCGCTGACGCTGATGGCACTGCTCAACCCCCGCATCACCGCAACGCTGATCGAAGGCGGCACCTTCAAGGACGAAGTCGACGCCCGCGACGTGATGGCCGTGCCCGCCACCTTCCTGAATGGCGAACCCTTCTTCAACGGCAAGATGACGCTGGAAGAGGTGCTGGCCAAGGTCGACACCGGCGCCAGCGCCAAGGCGGCTGAAAAGCTGTCCGCCAAGGCTCCGTTCGAAGTGCTGGTGGTGGGCGGCGGCCCCGGCGGCGTCGCAGCCTCCATCTACACCGCGCGCAAGGGCTTCCGCACCGGCATCGCCGCTGAACGCTTCGGCGGGCAGCTGAACGATACGCTGGGCATCGAGAACCTGCCCGGCACCGAATATACCGAAGGCCCCAAGCTGACCGCCGATCTCGACCGGCAGGTCAAGGCACAGGAAGCCATCGACCTGATGAACCTCGCCAAGGCGGACAAGCTGGTTCCTGCCTCGCGTCCAGGCGGGCTGCATGAACTGCACCTCGAGAATGGCGGCGTGCTGAAGGCGCGCTCAATGATCTTGGCGACGGGTGCTCGCTGGCGTGCGCTCGGCGTGCCGGGCGAGGCGGACTATCGCAACAAGGGCGTGGCCTATTGCCCGCACTGCGACGGCCCGCTGTTCAAGGGCAAGCGCGTGGCGGTAATCGGCGGCGGCAACTCCGGCGTCGAGGCAGCGATCGACCTTGCAGGGATCGTCGGCCACGTCACGCTGGTGGAATTCGACACCCAGCTGCGCGCTGACCAGGTACTGCAGGACAAGCTGCGCTCCATGCCCAACGTGGACATCCTGCTGAACGCCCAGACCACCGAGATCACCGGCGACGGCAGCAAGGTGAACGGCCTCGTCTACAAGGACCGCGTCTCAGGCGACGAACATACCGTCGAGCTAGAAGGCGTCTTCGTGCAGATCGGCCTCGTCCCCAACACCGAGTGGCTGAAGGACAGCGGCATCGAACTGTCGCAGCACGGCGAAGTCGTGATCGACAGCAAGGGTGCCACGAACCTCCCCGGCATCTTCGCCGCAGGCGATTGCACCACGGTGCCTTACAAGCAGATCGTCGTCGCCATGGGCTCCGGCTCCAAGGCAGCCCTCTCGGCCTTCGACTACCTCATCCGCACCGATGCGGACCAAGAGGAGCTGGTCGCCGCCTAACCGGTGACGGCGGGCGGCGGCACGTAGCCGCCGGCGGCCTGCTCTGCCAGTTCGGCAAAGCGGATCGCGGTCAGGTCTTCCATTTGCGGCCCGATGATCTGCAGCCCTCCCGGCAGGCCATTCGCCTGCCGCGCGGTGGGCATGCAGGTCGCGGGCAGGCCAGCGACCGTGGCCATGCCCTGCCAGGTGAAATCGAGGTAGGGCTCCTCAAGCCCGTTCACCATGATCCGCCGCGCCAGCTGCTCGGAATGCACGCCCTTGCCCTCCGCCTTGTGCTCAAAGGCCAGGATCGGCACCTGCGGGCATAACAGCACGTCGTATTCGCTGAAATAGTTCGCCCAGCCGAGGCGCAAACGTTCGCGGCGTTCCAGCAGGGCGAACCAGTCGGGCAGGCTGCTGGCCATGTAGCGCGACAGCTTCGCCGCAATGCCCG
This sequence comes from Alphaproteobacteria bacterium, assembly GCA_030431875.1. GTDB lineage: Bacteria > Pseudomonadota > Alphaproteobacteria > Sphingomonadales > Sphingomonadaceae > Alteraurantiacibacter. The sequence continues at coordinate 58,399 of JAUIIG010000001.1, read as the reverse complement.
TAGGGTCATCGGGCGCATGGGCGGCAAATTCTTCCGATTCACCGGGAGCGCCCGCGCCAACGATGGCGAAGAGCATGTGCAGGTAGGTGTCGTAGCTTTCGTCCGGGTCCACTGGCGGGGCGACCCGCTCCACCTTGGCTCCTGCCTTCACCAGCGCCGCGACATAGTCCTCGATAATGGCGCGATAGGCGTCGTCGAGCAGGTAGTCGCTGCCTTCGCCCAGCCACAGTCCGACACGGAAATCGGCCAGGCTGTCATGCCGCGCGGGTCGCAGTAGCGTGCGGCGCTCTTCGCGCACCATCAGGGGCAGCAGCATGGCCAGGTCCGCCGCGGAGCGGGCCAGCGGTCCGCCGACGCCCAGTTCCACTTCATAAAGCGCGCCCGGCATCGGCGGGATATGTCCGCGCATCGGCACGAGGCCGTAGCTCGGCTTGTGCCCGAACACGCCGCAGAAATGCGCCGGTATGCGGATCGACCCGCCGATGTCGCTGCCCATTTCGAAGGCCGTGAAGCCGCAGGCCACCGCACCTGCCGCGCCGCCGGAAGAGCCGCCGGGCGAACGGCCCGTGTCCCACGGATTGCGGCTGAGGCCGTAGATGGGATTGAAGCTCTGCCAGTCGCTGGCACCTTGAGGCAGGTTGCTCTTGCCGAAAATGACGCTGCCCGCCTGCCGCAGCAGGGTAACCGCGTCGGCATCGCGATCGGGGCGGTGGTCGCGCAGGAATTCAAAGCCACAGCTGGTAACCGTTCCCTCGGCCTCCCAGCATTCCTTGATCGTGATCGGCAAGCCGGCGAGCGGCCCCAGCGCCTCGCCCGCCGCCCGCTTGCGGTCGACCTCGGCCGCTTCAGCCTGGGCGCGATCCATGTTGCGCGAGATCACGAGGTTGAAGGCAGCATCGAAGCGCTCGATCCGGTCGTTGAAATGGTAGAGCAGCTCGACCGCCGAGATCGCCCGCTTTTCCAGCATGTCGCGCAGCTCGATTGCCGTCGCCAACCCCGGCTCTGTGCCAGCCATACCCGTTCTCCCCGCTGCTTTTGCGCGCAGGCTAACATCGCCCGCGCCAAACAGCCATCACTCCCGCAGCCCCACCACCAATTCTTCGCGAAAAGCGATCAAACAGTGCCAACTTATCGATTGGACGAATTACAGGATCGGGCGCATCCTCCGATCATTGAAGAGCTAGAGAATCACTCGAGAGGAGAACGTACATGGACGCGAAGACCGGTTCGATCAGCGGCGAATGCCCCTTCCAGCACGGCACGGGCACCCGCAGCCTGCTGGGCCGTACCAACGATGACTGGTGGCCTGACAACCTGCCGCTGAACCTGATGGGCGACCGGGGCATCAACCCCAGCCCGATGGATCCCGATTTCGACTATGCCGAGGCCTTCAAGGGTATCGACTACGACGGCCTGAAGGCAGACCTCACCGCACTGATGACCGACAGCCAGGACTGGTGGCCCGCCGACTATGGCCACTACGGCCCCTTCTTCATCCGCATGGCCTGGCACGCTGCCGGCACCTATCGCATCCACGACGGTCGCGGCGGCGCAGGCGAAGGCCAGCAGCGCTTCGCTCCGCTCAACTCCTGGCCCGACAACGGCAACCTCGACAAGGCCCGGCGCCTGCTCTGGCCGATCAAGGCCAAGTACGGCGATGCGCTGAGCTGGGCTGACCTGTTCGTGCTGGCTGGCAACGTCGCCATCGAATCGATGGGTGGCCCGACCTTTGGCTTCGGCGGCGGCCGTGCCGACGTCTTCTACCCGGAGAAGGTATACTGGGGCACCGAAGACGAATGGGTGAATACCGGTGCGCAGACGCGCAACCAGCCGGACAAGCAGTGGGAAATCGAAGACCCGCTCGCCGCGATCCAGATGGGCCTGATCTACGTCAACCCGGAAGGCCCCGGTGGCAACCCGCACGACATGGAAGGCATGGCCCGTGACATCCGCGACACCTTCGCCCGGATGGCCATGGACGACGAGGAAACCGTCGCCCTGACCGCCGGCGGCCACACTTTCGGCAAGTGCCACGGCAACGGCGATGCCAGCCAACTGGGTCCCGATCCCGAAGGCGGCTCGATGGCAGACCAGGGCTTTGGCTGGAACAACCCCAATGCGGATGGCCTGCCGGATTCGGCGATCACCTCGGGCATCGAAGGTCCGTGGACCAACACCCCGTTCGAATGGAGCCAGAACTACTTCCGGCTGCTGTTCAAGTACGAGTACAAGCTGACCAAGTCGCCTGCCGGTGCCAACCAATGGACGCCGATCGACCCCGAGCCGGAGGACCTGGCACCTTCTGCTGGCGACCCCAACGTCAAGGTCCCGACGATCATGACCACCGCCGACATGGCGATGAAGATGGACCCGGAATATCGCAAGATTTCCGCCCGCTTTGCCGAGGATCACGAGGCCTTCAAGGACGCTTTCGCGCGTGCCTGGTTCAAGCTGACCCACCGCGACATGGGCCCCAAGGCCCGTTACGTGGGCCCCGAAGTGCCTGCCGAAGACCTGATCTGGCAGGACCCGGTTCCCGCCGGCACCAAGCCTTCGGATGCTGACGTTGCAGCCTTCAAGTCTGCCGTGCTCGGCAGCGGCCTGACCGTCAGCGAGCTGGTGAAGGCGGCCTGGGCTTCGGCTTCGACCTATCGCCGGACGGACCATCGCGGCGGTGCCAACGGCGCACGCGTCCGCCTCGCCCCGCAGAAGGACTGGGCCGTCAACGACCCGGCAGAACTGAGCAAGGTGCTGGCCAAGCTGGACGAGCTGCGCGGCAACCTGTCGATGGCCGATGCCATCGTTCTCGCTGGTGCTGCTGCAGTAGAAAAGGCGGCTGCCGATGCCGGTCACAATGTTTCGGTCAACGTCTCGACCGGTCGCGGCGACGCAACCGACGAGCAGACCGATGCCGAGAGCTTCGACTGGCTCAAGCCGCAGGCCGATGCCTTCCGCAACTACCGCGCGGGCAAGCTGTCGGTGAAGACCGAGGACCTGCTGATCGACCGGGCTGACCTGCTCGGCCTGTCAGTTCCGGAGCTCACCGTACTGGTGGGCGGCCTGCGTGTGCTGGGTGCCAACACCGGAAACACCGATCACGGTGTCTTCACGGACCGCAAGGGCCAGCTGACCAACGACTTCTTCGTCAACCTGCTCGACATGTCGACCAAGTGGACTGCCAGCGACGACGAGGAAGAGTTCACCGGCCACGACCGCAAGACCGGCGCGGCCAAGTGGACCGCTACCCGCGCGGACCTGGTCTTCGGCTCCAACTCGCAGCTGCGGGCCGTGGCCGAAGTCTATGCCCAGAACGGCAACGAAGGTAAGTTCGTGAAGGACTTCGTCGCGGCCTGGACCAAGGTCATGGACGCCGACCGCTTCGACCTCGCCTAAGGCAGGCATACCCCAAACCGAGAGCCCTCCCCCCTCAGGCTACTCGGGTCGCACCAAGGCCTCCGGCAGCAATGTCGGGGGCCTTTCTTGTGGCCTAGAACCAGCCGCGTTCCTTCAGCGTCGTGACATTGGCGCGGCTGACCGGGGCGACGATGCCGTTTTCCAGCACCAGCCGCACGTTGCGCCCGTCGCGCTGGACGTCGGCAACCGCTCCGCGCGCCACCCACCACGAACGGTGGACCTGCTCGCCCTCGATCCCGTCCAGTTCCGCTACGGCATCGCGCATGCGCAGCAGCACCAGCTCGCTGCCCAGCGCGGTGTGGGCGCGGACGTAGTGGTCTTCCATCTCCAGCGCGATCAGCTCGGTGCCAAGCTCCGGCGGCAAGCGGTCGAGGAAGCGGGGGCCTGCATTGGATTCTGACGGGGGTGACGAATCCGGCCCCGTAGAAGGTTCGGCCGCCGCGCCAGCCGGGTGGGTCGCCGGTTCGCGCTGGAGGATATGGAACAGCACGGTGATGCCCGCGCCAATGATCAGCACGTTGACGTAGGTGCCGAAAGCCTCGTCCAGCCGCGGCCAGCGGAACTCGTGGCCAAGGAAACCGAGCCACCAGATGAACAGCGACATGGGAATGGTCGCAATCAGGACCGAGGCGATCCACAGGGCCCATTCGGGCAGGTCGATCGACTTGCCCCAGGGCACCACGAGGCCGCTGATCGGCGCATAAAAGGCATAGCCTGCCACGGCCAGGCCCACCCAGTAGACCAGCCGCAGCTCGATCGGATCGGCAAAACTGCCGAAAGGCCCGAGCAGCGCCAGCACCACGCCGATCACCAGCATGATCGACAGGTCGATCAGCAGGCGGCGCGTGAATCGCGACCTGGCGGGTGTCTGGGCGGCGGGGCGATCGGTCATTTCGCCTGCGAAACTAGCGCCCGTTCGCGCTTCGTAAAGTGGCAAACCCCCGCAAATCCGCGCATTTCGCGTATTCGGCGCCCAGTCCGCGAACATGCGATTGCTGGCGGACGGTCATGCGGCAGGAAAGCGGGGCACATCGAATTTCGGAGGGTTTCACCAATGCCCGCACTTGCCTTTGCCAATCCGTTCCACCGTCCCGCCGGCGCGCTTGACCTCAACCCGCTGATCCGCGCCATGGTGATCGTGTCCGGCACCGTGATGACCGCGCTGTCGCTCTACGCCATCAGCCGGGCGCTGCTGGGTTACACGCCAGACCTGCCCCACCTGCGGAATGTCGCTGTTGCCGTGCACGTCACCACCGTGCTGCCCTGTGTGCCGTTGGGCCTCTACCTGCTGCTCGCCCCCAAGGGCACGCCGATGCACAAGCAACTGGGCAAGCTGTGGGTGGCGCTGATGGTGATTACTGCGACCGCGACCCTGTGGATCCACGGCCTTGGCACCTTCAGCTGGATCCACATTTTCGTTCCGATCACCTACCGCGCCGCCTGGCTGATCGTCAGCAAGGCCCGCAAGGGTGACATCAAGGGCCACCGCAACGAGATCGTCGGGCTGTTCCTCGGCGCGCTGATGATCCCTGGCGTCTGGGCCTTCATCGGCGAGGGCCGCCTGATGAACACCATGTTGTTCGGCTGAGACGGCTGTTCCGCTGAATCAGCCGCGCTTGCGCAGCACCAGGTAAAGCGCGCCCTCGCCCCCGTGGCGGCGGTGCGCATTCCTGACGGCGGCAATGTCGCCGGCGTGCTGGCCCGCTGCCAGCCAGTCGAGGATCTTGGCGCGGATCGCACCGCGCTTTTCGCCCCGGTCTGCTGCCTGCACCGGACGCGGCTTGCCCGTCACCACCAGCACCAGCCGCGCGCCCATGGCCTTGGCCTGCAGCAGCCCGTCATCGAGCCGCCGGTAGGCCTGCTCGAGGTTATGGCCGTGCAGGTCGAGGGTGAAGTCCGGGTCGGTCGAATTGCGTGAGAGGCGGCGCTCCCAGTGCGAATCGAGACCCTTCTGGCCAACGGGTATGCCTGGCGGCGTTGTCGCCACCGGCTGGTGAACGGGCGCGGCAGGCTTGCGCGCAGCCAGCTTCTTGGGCTGCGGCACGGTCTTGAGCGACAGCTCCTTCGGCTTTGCGTGGGCCACTGGCGGATGCAGTGGCCGTACCGTGCTCGCGACCTTGTTCCAGAGCGCGGCTTCCTCGGCTGACAGTCCGCGCGGCGCGCGGCTCATCGGGGATCGCCCAGGCCCAGCCTCCGGGCCGATTCGCGAGGCAGCAGGATCACGGCCTCGCCGCGCCCGCTCATGCCGCCGGCAGTCTCGCGCGCCTGCGTCCCTGCACCCCAGAATGTGTCGAAGCGGTTGGGTCCGCGGATCGCCCCGCCGGTATCCTGTGCCACCCACAGGCCGTTGGCCACCCTGCGATCGAGGTCGAGCAGCACGGGTGCGCCATAGGGTACGAATCTGGGGTCCACCGCCACCGAGCTTTCCCCGCGCACGGGTACGCCGATCGAGCCGAGCGGCCCGTCACCGGTCAGTTCGGTGAAGAAGACCCAGCTTTCGTTGAGGCGCATCAGGTCGCGCCCTTCGCGCGGGTTCTCACGGATATATTGCATGATGCCCTGCATCGATCCGGCGTACTGGCCCGGTCCGTCGCCCAGCAATCCGCGTTCGCGCATGACCCCGCCGATGCCAGTGTAGGAATGGCCGTTCTGCCCGGCATAGCCGATGCGGATCACCTCGCCGGTGGACGTGCGCAGGCGGCCCGAACCCTGGATCTGCAGGAAGAAGAATTCCACCGGGTCGCTGGCATAGCCGATGACCGGAGCCCGCCCATCGAGCGCGCCGTCTTCGATTTCTGCACGGGTGTAATAGGGCACGCAGCGCCCGTCGGCAGTGCGGCGGCTGAGCGGGGCGCGGCCCTCGCGCTCGCTCTCGGGTGTGCCATCGCGCCAGCAGCGTTCGAGATCGTCCGGCAACCCGTAAACAGGCACGTCGCCGGGCGACCGGCGGGTGCGGCTGCCGAGAATTTCGGGCTCGAAGTAGCCGGTGGCAAAGGCGCTGCCCTCGCCCACGCGAACGGGCGCGAAATTGTCCTCGAAGAAGTCGACAGCCCGGTCGCGCGGCCAGCCTGGCGCCACGGCGCAAGGCGCGCTCCAGTCGTCGGGCCGGGTCAGGCCGGAAACATCCGCGCGGCTGGTCGCCACGCGGCAGCTGGCGGCAAAGGCATCCAGCGCGGCGCTGGCGTCAGCAGCAGAAAGCGAACCCCAGTTCGCGCGCGCACTGCGCACGCCGAGCGCATAGGCGTTGTCAGCAACGGGCGCAGGCGGCTCGACACGCGGGATCAGCGGCCCGCAGGCAGCGAGCAGCGACAGTGTCAGCAATGCGGAAAGGCGGCGCGCGTTCATCACGCCGCTTCGGCTATCAGCCCTCGTCGGTCTCGTCGAGCAGCCAGTTGGGATCAGCCGAGCGAATGTCGCGGCTGAAGGTCCACACGTCGCGGCTTTCGACAGCATCGTCGAGCGAACCGGCAATGACATTGCCGTCCTTGTCGCGGGTGACGCTGGCGATGTCGGAGACGAAGCGCACCGCGATACGGGCGATCTTGCCGTCCAGCTCTGCCGAATGGACAGTGGTGTCCTCGATCCGGATCAGCTTGTTGTCAAGCGTGATGCCGCTGGCTTCACGGTCGTCGATGGCGGCGGCGAAGCTCTGGTAGACGTCGTCGTCACACAGTTCCTTCAGCTCGTCCTTGTCGCCTTCCCAGTAGGCTTCCAGCACCACTTCGTAGGCACCCTTGGCACCTTCGAGGAAGCCGAGCAGCTCGAAATTGCGATCAGCGGTCGAAATCTCGCGCAAGCCGCGTTCGATGGCAGGCGGGAAGCCCGGCATGGTGCGATCTTCCACGATCAGTTCGGGCGCGGGCGGCGGCGGGACCTTCTTGCGGTCCTGCTCGTCCAGCATGTCGAAACGGTTGGTGGGAATAATCTCTTCCTCGTGCTCTGCCCGGCGCCCAAGCACCGAATAGAGCCGCATGCCGAGGAAGGCGGCAATCATGGCGAGGATGACGATTTCAATAATCACGAACCAGTTTCCCATTCTGCCCGCAAACCACAGGCGGCAGGCACGCCTTACATCTATAGTGAACCAGATAGTGTCCAATATCAAATGAACAACCGGATTACGCCACCGTGCCTTAAGTAGGCATGAAGCGAATCGGCCGCTCTGCGACATGCCATTGCTAGCCGTCCCAAGGGGTGATAGGCGCGCGCCCAACAATTGTCCGCGCGGGTCCACCGCGCCCAAACAGTAACGAAAGACGACTTTACCATGGCCGACGAAGGCGACGTCCTGAAGAACCTCGATCCCGCAGCAGGCAGCAACGGCAGCGATACCGCACCGGTGGCCGGCATTATCTCGCAGTACGTGAAGGACCTCTCGGTCGAGAACCCCAACGCGCCGCAGAGCTTCCGCTGGACCGACAAGCCGCAGATGGACGTGCAGTTCAACATCGGAGCCAAGCCAGCCAGCGACGACGTGACCGAGGTCGAACTGAAGATCACCGTCACTTCGAAGATGGAAGCAGGCACCGCCTATATCGTCGAGCTGGCCTATTGCGGCCTGATCGGCATGCGCAACATGGCCGAAGCCCAGCAGCACATGTTCATGTATGCCGAGGCTCCGCGCATCCTGTTCCCCTATGCCCGCCGCGTGATTTCGGATGCCATCCGCGATGCCGGCTTTGCCCCGCTGATGCTCGACCCGATCGACTTCAACGGCCTCTACGCCCAGCGCATGCAGGCGCAGGGCGCACAGGGTGCCGCGGCTCCGGCGGCCGAGGCCCCGGCTGGCGGCGAAGGCTGAGCCACCATTCACATGCGGGCGAATAGACGATGAGCCTGCTCAAGAACGTCGGCACGATCGGCTCGCTCACCATGGTGAGCCGCGTGGCCGGCATGGCGCGCGAGATGATCTTCTCGCGCGTGCTTGGCGCGAATGACGTGACGGACGCCTGGTTCCAGGCCTTCATCATTCCCAATGTGTTCCGCCGCCTGTTCGCCGAGGGCGCCTTCTCGGCCGCTTTCGTGCCGATGTTCTCGCGCCGCCTGCACCAGGACGGCAAGACCGAAGCCGAAGGGCTGGAGGAAGCGCGCAGCTTCTCGCAGGACGTGATCTCGGTCTTCGTCCCGGCGCTGATCCTGCTGACCGCGGTGTTCGAGATCGCCATGCCGGGCGTAATCTGGCTGCTGTCGGACAAACCCATCGATCCGGCCAAGTTCGACTATTCGGTCGATTTCGCGCAGATCATGTTCCCCTACATCGTGCTCGTCAGCGTGGTGACCCTGCTGACCGGCATGCTCAATTCGGTCTCTCGTTTCGGGCCGGGCGCAAGTTTCCCCGTCATCCTGAACCTTGTGCTGATCGTGACCCTACTGGGCGTCAGCATGTCGCATGGAGCGCAGAGCAATATCGTCGCCATGGGCTATGTCGTGGCATGGGCCATTCCCGTGGCCGGCGTGCTGCAACTGGCATGGCTGGTCTACTGGGCGCGCAAGGAAGGATTCCGCCCGCGCTGGATCAGCCGTCCGAAGCTGACGCCCGAGGTAAAGCGGTTGGGCAAGATTGCCCTGCCCGCAGCCATCGGCGGCGGGGCCTACCAGATCAACACCCTGCTGCAGGTCTACTTCCTCAACCAGCTGGAGGGCAGCGCGGTCAGCTGGATGAACTATGCCGACCGGTTGAACCAGTTGCCGCTGGGGATCATCGGCATTGCCCTGTCGACCGCGATCCTGCCCACGCTGTCCAAGTTCGTCGGCGCGAAGGACAAGGACGGCGCCGCCCGCGTGCAATCGAACGCCATCGAGCTGGGCATGTTGCTGACCCTTCCTGCCGCCGTGGCACTGGCCGTATGTGCCGTGCCTTTCATCACCGTGATCTTCGGCGGTGGCCGGTTCGATGCTGCCGACGCGGCGATGACCGGCGGCGTGCTGGCGGTGCTGGTCGGCGGCTTGCCCGCTTACGTGCTGGTAAAGGTGCTGGTGCCCAGCTTCTATGCCCGTTCGGATACCCGCACACCGGTCTATGCGGCCTTTGCGGCATTGGCCGTGTTCGTCGGTTTCAACCTCGCCTTCCTCCATCGCTTCGGCGTGGAAGGTGTCGCCGCTGCCAGCGTGATCGGGGCATGGCTCAACTGCCTGATCCTCTACGTGGTGCTGCGCGTGCGCGGGCACTACGCGATGGACTGGCCGCTGATCGGGCGACTGGTGCGGCAACTGCTGGCTGCTGCCGCCATGGGTGCTGCGCTGTGGTACGGGCGCGACCTGCTGGAATACGTCTATGACCTCAACCTGATGGTCCAGTTGCTGGCTGTCGGCGTGCTCGTGGCAGGCGCCATGGCGGTCTATTTCGGCGTCGCCTTCGCCATCGGCGCGGTCAGCCGCGACCGGCTCAAGGCCTTCACCCGCAAGCGCGTGCCGAGCGCCTGAGCACCTTGCCCATCCGCCCGCTTGTGCTAAGCGGCACGGCGATGACTGCAATGACTCCCTCGACCGGTTCGGCTCCGCTGCGTTTCGCAGTGCGCGGGCGGGCGGCCTGGCGATGGCTGGGCCGCGCCTGACCCGACCTGTTCCCGGCAGCGCCACGGGCCTGCCAGCCATTGCATTTGAAAGACCTATCCGATGATCGTCGTTTCCGGAATCCAGCCCACCGGCAAGCCGCACCTTGGCAACTACCTGGGTGCGATCAAGAATTATGTGAAACTGCAGGACGAAGCCGTTGCCAACAATGGCAAGTGCCTCATCTTCCTGGCGGACCTCCATGCCATCAGCATGCCACACAACCCGGCGGAACTGCACGCCGCCACCCTCGAAATGGTTGCCACGCTGGTCGCCTGCGGGCTCGACCCGAGCAAGACCGTGCTGTTCAACCAGGCGCAAGTGCCCGCCCATGCAGAGCTGCAATGGCTGCTTATGGGCACGGCGCGCATGGGCTGGCTCAACCGCATGACGCAATGGAAGGACAAGGCGGGCAAGAACCGCGAAGGCCAGTCCGCCGCGCTGTTCAGCTATCCCGTGCTGCAAGCCGCCGACGTGCTGCTGTACCAGGCCACCCACGTGCCCGTGGGCGATGACCAGAAGCAACACCTCGAGCTGGCGCGCGACATTGCGCAGAAGTTCAACAACGACTTCGCTTCGGAAGAGGACCCGGTCTTCACCCTGCCCGATCCCTTCATCCCGGAAACCGCCGCCCGCATCATGAGCCTGCGCGACGGCAGCAAGAAGATGTCCAAGTCGGACCCGTCTGACATGAGCCGCATCTCGCTGACCGACGATGCCGACACCATGGCGCAAAAGGTGAAGAAGGCGAAGACCGATCCCGAACCGCTGCCCAGCGAAGTCGCGGGGCTGGCAGAGCGGCCCGAGGCGCTGAACCTCGTCAGCATCTATGCCGCGCTGGCAGAAACCACGGCAGAGCAGGTGCTCGCAGACCATGGCGGCGCGGGCTTCGGCCAGTTCAAGCCGGCCCTGGCAGAGCTGATGGTGTCGGTCCTCAGCCCGATCCGCGACCGGTTCGTGGAACTGAAGGATGATCGCGAACAGCTCGACGCCATCCTTGCGCGCGGTGCTGCACAGGCCCGCGAGCAGGGCACGCCGACGCTGGATGCCGCCTACAAGGCGCTGGGGCTGGTTCGTGGCTGAGGATGCCACTCTCACCACGGCCCTGGTGGCATTGCTGGCGAGCAGTATCACGGCGGGTGTCGCCTTCTTTGCGGCAAGACGGCAGAATATTGCCCACTTGCGCCAGATAGAGCTCGACCTTGAAAAGTACCGCAGTGAGCAGGTGCGGGCACTGTCCGAACAGAAGCTGGAGGTGGCCTACAAGTACGCCACGTTGCGTCAGACGAGCGAGGAGGCGGCACGCGATTTCATCAACGAGGTCGCCAAGGAAACCGCGATTGGCTTTCTCTACTACGCTGACAAGCAGGACGAAGACTACAAGGCCAAGATCTGGGTTCGCGACAATGCCAACCTGCTGATCGGGCGAAGCGCGAGTTGCGACGTTATCCTGACCAGTCCTTACGTTTCGCGCGAGCACTGCATCCTGCATGCCGCGGAGGACAAGGTCCTGCTGCTACCGCTCAACCCGACCAACCCGGTATTCGTGAACGGGACGGAGATTGGCGAAAAAACAGGGCTGTCGCACCAGGACGTCATAACTCTGGGCGATGTCGAGTTGCATTTCTTCTCGTTCAGGAACGAGCCTCCGCAGGAACCTGCCTGAAACGCGGCCAAGCAGCCCATCAGACCATCTTCCGCCCAAACCCGGCTACCCGCGCAGGCGCGGCCTGCTGTGCTCTCTGCCGCACTGGCGAGGGTGCAGCAGTCGCCTGCTCGGGCACGGCGGAGCCGGTGCGCTTGTAGTTTTCCAGCGCGCGGGCGATCGCATCGTCCATCGCGTCCCCGCTGCTGGTTGCGTCGCCTGTTGCCGCCCCCGGCTGCGACGTGCTGAAGCCCGCTGCAGGACGCGGCCCGGTACGCTGCTGCGGTGCGGGCTGGCGGTCGTATCCGTCGAAGACCTCGCGATAGTCCATCTGCGGCTTGCCCCGCACGCTGCCCAAGGCGATCATCAGCACCAGATCAGCCAGCGAAACCAGCATGGAAAAGCCCGATCCGCCAAGGATTATGGTCGGATCAAGCGTGGCCATGCTGCCAAAGCTGAACACGCTGGCGACGATGCCCAGCCCGAAGGTGATCCACGGCAAGGCGGGTGCCCAGCCGATGTCGCGGCAGCGACGCATCATGATGACGCGGAAATAGATGTTGAGCGGCGCGATCAGCAGGAAGGCGATGATGCCCAGCCCGATGCTGCCATTGGCAAAGGCGCCAATGCTGACGCCGATCAGCACGATGCTCGCCACCATGGTGACGAAGAACATCAGCCAGTACCGGCTGCGGTTGACGCGTGCGCCTTCGGATTCGGGATAAGCCATGCGATCTCCTCGGTCGCATCCTGCCTAGCGCCAAGGGCTCAATAAGCGGTAAACGCATTGTCTTTGCTGCATAAATCGCTTCGCGACAGAGTTGCGGTTCAAGCCCGGTTCACCCTGCCCTTGCTATTGCACGGCCTATCGTTGAAACTCCTGCGCGCTGGGTTGGGGGGCCGCATGCGCAGCCAATCGCACAGAGAGAACTCGCCATGTTGAACATTTCATCCGTGAAGCGCCTCGCCAGGTTTTCGCTCCTGCCCGCGCTCGCCCTGGGCCTGGCCGCCTGCGCCACCCCGTTCCGCGCGGACGTCTCGCGCTTTGAAAGCCAGCTGCCTGCGCCCGAGGGTCAGAGCTTCTTTGTCGTCGCTGACGATCCCGCCCTCGCCGGTGGCCTGGAGTTCGCGCTCTATGCCGACGAGGTGGAGGAACACATGGCGCAGCTGGGCTATACGCAGGCTGCCTCGCCCGAAGCGGCCACCTTGCTGGTTCGCTTCGATTACGGCGTCGACAATGGCCGTGAACGCGTGCGCTCCACCGGCTTCCGCACCCGCGACCCCTTCTATTCCAGCTGGTACGGCTACTCCCGCCCCGTGCTCTTCCGAGACCGCCTTGGCCGCACCCGCGTGGCCTACCTGCGCGACCGCAACTGGGGCTGGGGCTGGAACGACAGCTTCTTCGGCGACGATGTGGTCAGCTACACCGTCTACACCAGCGGTATCGAGCTGAAGATCGACAATGCCGCCACGGGTGAGCGCCTGTTCGAAGGCCGCGCCGAAGCCGCCTCGCAGTCCAACCGCCTGCAGTACCTGGTACCCAACCTGGTCGAGGCCATGTTCACCGACTTCCCCGGCAATTCGGGCGAAACGGTACGCATCTCGGTCGCCCCCGAAGAACGGGACTGATCAATACCACAGCGATTGCGATCATCGAGGGGCGGCTCCGCAAGGTGCCGCCCCTCTCGTTTCGGCTAACGGTTGTCGAGCTGGGCCCGAACGGCCCGCAGACCTTCATGGGTGATGCGGTAGGCCGCGCCGCCGCTGCTGCGGATCAGCCTTCGACGCTTCAGACGGGAAAAGACGGGCAGCGAGCAGTCTGCCAGCCGGAAGCCGTCGCGGTTGAAGCAGTCGACCTGCGTCACGCGGCCGCTGGCGTCACGGTCGAACTCGATGCGTCCGCCCTGCGCCAGCACGTGCAGCACGCGCTGTTCGTACTTGGAAATGTTCATTGGAAAGATAGTCCATCTGCTGGCAAGCGCGCCGACATGGCCCGCCGCCAATGCAGCGTGACCGGGGCGCGCGACTGCCCTTCCCGCGATCAGGTCGCGGGCCGGGCGGCTCAGCGGATGACAATCTCTGACATAGATTCCTGTCTGGAATGGATACATCAAATCTAGCCTCGCTGATTGGCAGGTCAAGCCGGGCGCATTGGCGATATATGACCACGGAGTTCCCCGCGTGGTGCAAGTGGCTGGAATCGCGTATGTTGCCGAGTCGAAATCTCGCAGCGGGGGGCTGTTTCGATGCCGAACTGGAAATATGTCGGAGTGCCTGAGGCCAAGGGCACGGTGAACAAGACCGGGGGAAAGACGGTCAAGCACTTCCTCTGGGGTGACCGGGTCGACGTGCTGGAGGAAGACGGAGACCGTTCCCGCGTTCGTGGTCGCCACCGCTGGAAGACCTGCTGGATGGGCAGCGCCGCCTTGGAGGGCGAAGCGCTGCTGGAGATATACTTCATCGACGTGGGCCAGGGCGACGGCATCCTGATTGTCACGCCAGAGCGCAAGCACATGCTGATCGACGGCGGCTATCCGCGATCAAAGCAGAACACCGGCAAGAGCGCAGCGGACTTCGTCGACTGGAAGTTCTACGCCGACTACGGCGAGGATACGATCCGGCTCGACGCCATGATGGCCTCGCACAACGATCTCGATCACTACGGCGGGCTGGATGACCTGCTCGACGTGGAGCAGGATGGCGAACTCGACTGCGATCACGTGAAGGTCGACAGGTTCTATCATGCGGGCCTGTCATGGTGGAAAACGCCGGATGATGACCGGACGCTGGGCAGCACCAGGAAAGTCGGCAGCAAGCGCTACTTCACAGACCTGTTGAGTGATCGACCCGCAGCCGTTGCGCAACTGGCAAACGGCGCCAATCCGCGACTGCAGGGCATGTGGGCCGACTTCATCGAGAAGCTGACACAAGCGAAGGCGCAGCACGGCGGCGATACCGAGTTCGAGCGCCTGAGCGACAAGACCGGCAGCCTGCCCGACTTTGCCGAACAGGACCTTGATATCCATGTGCTCGGTCCGCTGGAATTCGACGCCGGCGGAGAGCCGGGCCTGGAGCGCCTCACCGGCGGCAACTCGCAGAACACCAACGGCCATTCGATCACCTTGCGGGTCGACTACAAGGGCACGCGGGTGCTGCTGACGGGCGACCTCAACCAGCGCAGCCAGAAGCTGTTGCTGGCCGGTTACGAGGGGCGCGAGGCCGTGTTCATGGCCGACGTGGCCAAGGCCTGCCACCACGGCAGCGACGACGTCAGCCTCGAATTCCTGTCGCGGGTGAACCCCAGCGCCACGGTGATTTCCTCTGGCGACGGCGAAGGGCATGACCACCCGCGTCCGGGCATTGTCGGGGCCAGCGGCGTGACCGGTTACCTGACCATCAAGGACGACCAGATACTCACCCCGCTGGTCTATTCGACCGAAACGGCGCGCTCCGTCTCCATGGGTGAGCCGACCAAGATCGAGGTCAAGCAGTCGGGCGGGACCGATTTCATGCTGACCGGCAACGACTTCGCCAACTCGGTCATGCATTTCGACGAAACCAAGCCCGGCGCCTTTTCGGCGGAGAAGAAGCACAAGGAGATGAAGCGGCTCTCGGTCGTCGCGGGACAGGTCTA
The DNA here is from genome assembly GCA_030431875.1 of Alphaproteobacteria bacterium. Classification (GTDB taxonomy): domain Bacteria; phylum Pseudomonadota; class Alphaproteobacteria; order Sphingomonadales; family Sphingomonadaceae; genus Alteraurantiacibacter. Next base: position 43,154 of record JAUIIG010000001.1, on the reverse strand, counting down.
CGGCCTCGTCAACGTGCGCACCGATGGTGAAACCATCATCTGCGCCACCATGAACGAGAAGGACGGCAGCTGGGCGATCAAGAAGTTCCCCAGCCGGTTCTGAAGGAGCAACTCAAGCGCGCCGCACGGCCAGCGCCACGCAGGTGACGAAGACGGCGGCCTCCAGCGCCGAAGCCGCGACGAGCGCGGTCTGGCCGAATTGTGCATCTCCCAGCACGGTTCCGAGCCTATCGAGGCCGAGACGCGATTCTGCCAGCGAGTGGTCAAGCAGCAGCAGGCTGCCCGCCATCAAGCGTCCCCCCACCAAGGCGATGAGCGCACCACCTGCAGCGCCCAGAAGAACTGCCAGCAGTCCGCCGAGCCAGCCGGCATTTCGCGCCACGAGCGCGCAGCCGCCGCCAGCCAGCAGGCCGACTGCCGCCCCTTCGAAAACCCCCGTTACCGGCCCCACACCGACGCCCGCCAGTACGTGGAACAGGTCCAGCCCGACGATCCGGCCAAGCGCGCCCACGACCAGGCCGCCAAGCCCGCCGCCCAACACCAGCATGGCAGCACTCCGTCCGCGCAGGTTCGTGGCAATGGCCATGCCCAGTCCGACTCCGGCGCCGCCCAACACACCCACGGCAAGACAGAGGGCGAGCATGGTCAGCAGCACCGGACTGCCGTCTTCGCTACTGCGGGCCATCAGCAGGCCGTAGAGCAGGCCACCTGACAGCCCCGCCAGCGCCCCGCCCAAGGTGGCTGCCCCTGCCAGCCTGCCCGACTCCTGCTCTGCGCCATGCGGCAGGCCGGCCGCAGCAATGACATCGCCATCAAGGCTGCCAACAAAGCGATAGCCATGTTTCGGCACAGTCCGGATGAAGCGCGGATTGGCCGCGTCATCATCCAGTGCGCGCCGCAGGGTGCGGATGCATTGGGTTAGCGCCTCGTCGGTCACAGGCACACCGCGCCAGACCTCGTCCATGAATCGGTCCTTGGAGACCAGAGCGCCGCGCGCCTCGACAAGCAGGGCCAGCGCATCGAGATAACGGCTGCCTACGTCGACCGGATGTCCGTCGCGCAGCAGCAGCCGGTTCGCGCGATCGAGCGTGAAGCGGTCGAAACGAAGGATGGGCGGTGCGTGGGTCATGGTGGCATTTTCTTACGCCTTCCTATGACGGCGCGCGGGCCGGGGGAAGGTTTTCAGCCATTGCTCATGAATTCCTCATGCCGCTCAGGCGCGATCCGGGCATTTGCCGCACTCCATCGATTGCAAGGAACCGACTATGACAGACATTCCATTTCACCGCCGCCTGACCGGCTGGCGCATCGCCGGTTGGAGTGCCGCCGCAGCCCTGCTCGGCCTCCCCGCCATCGCCATGCAGTTCACCCGGGAGGTCAACTGGACTGCGGGCGATTTCGTGGTTGCCGCCGCAATCCTGCTGCTGACCGGACTCGCTGCCGAAGGCGGCCTGCGGCTAGCGCGCAGCTGGCCGCACCTGATCGGCTTTGCCCTGGCCACATTCGCGGCCTTCTTCACCGTGTGGAGCAACCTAGCGGTCGGTATCATCGGTGACGAGGGATCGCCCGTGAACATGGGCTTTTTCGCCGTCCTGGCGCTTGGCCTGCTGGCTGCGGCCACGGGCAGGTTCCGACCCCGCGCCATGCTGGCGATAACCGGCACCATGTCTGCCAGCCAGATCCTGCTAGGGCTTTTCGCACTGGTACTGATGCCGGGCCACGCTGTCGAATGGGCTGTGCTGGCCGGGTTTTCCTTGCTGTGGGGAGGCGCCGCCCTGGCCTTCCGCCAGCACGCCTTGCACGCCAGGGCGCAGGCCTAGAGCCGGTCGTGCCCGCCGGTGGAACCGAAGCCGCCTGCGCCGCGCTCGGTATCGTCCAGTTCGTCAACCTCTTCCCACGCGCCCTGCGTTACCGGGCTGAGCACCAGCTGGGCGATGCGGTCGCCGCGCTGGATGGGGAAGTTGTCGTCCGAGTGATTGATCATGATGACCTTCAACTCGCCGCGATAGTCGCTGTCGATCGTGCCCGGCGTGTTGGGCACGGTCACCCCGTGCTTCAGCGCGAGGCCCGAGCGCGGACGTACCTGGATCTCGTAGCCCGACGGGATCGCCACGGCGAAACCGGTCGCCACGGCATGGCGCGAGCCGGGGCGCAGGGTGATGTTTTCCGCGCTGACAATGTCCATGCCCGCAGCGCCGGCAGTGGCATAGGCGGGCAGGTCCAGTCCGTGGCCGTGCGGCAGCCGCTTGATCTGCACCGGAACCTGCGCCGGAGCTTGTTCAGGCATCGGCTTTCACCCTCTCGGCAATTTCCTGGATCAGCTTGGTCGCGACGTCCTGCTTGGTCATCGGGTCCCAATGCTCGACCTTGCCCTCTTTCACGAGGTGCACGTGGTTGTTGTCACCGCCCATGACGTCACCCGACACGTCATTGGCGACGATCCAGTCGACGCCCTTGGACTTGCGTTTCTTGCGGGCGTTGTCGACCACGTCGTTGGTTTCGGCGGCAAAGCCCACCAGCAGGTCTGGCCGCTTGGCGCTGGCTGCCACGCTGGCGAGGATGTCGGGGTTCTCGGTCAGGACCAGCGCAGGCGGTGCGGCACCGCGCTTCTTGATCTTGATGTCGTTGTAATCCTTGGTGCGCCAGTCGGCGACAGCTGCTGCCATGATGGCAACGTCGACCGGCAGCGCCTCGCGCACGGCCTTGGCCATTTCCTCGGCACTTTCCACATCGATGCGGTCGACACCCAGCGGGGTGCGCAAGTGGACGGGGCCGGAGACCAGCGTGACCTTGGCGCCAGCAGCAGCCGCAGCAGCCGCAATGGCATAGCCCTGCTTGCCGCTCGACCGGTTGGCCAAGTAGCGCACCGGATCGATCGGCTCGTGGGTCGGGCCAGCGGTGACGAGCACGTGCTTGCCGTAGAGCGGGCGGTGTTCGATATCGTCCTCGAAGGCGGGCTGCCCTGCCAGCGGGTCGAACTCGTCGGGATGCGGGGCAAGTGCCGCCGCGGGCGGAACCGTGCCGCCCGGAGCCAACGGGTTGACCGGAGCTGCCGCATCCTCGCCTTCGAACGGCTGCGGGGCTTCCTGCCGCGCGTTGACCTCGTGGTTGATCGCCTCGCGGTCCGTCGGCGGTGCGGCCTTGGCCTTGCCCTTGGTCGGGATCAGGTGCTCGACACCCGAATAATCGGGCTCCGGCAGGTCAGGTCCGATGACCGTCCCTTCAGGAATTTCGCCTTCGTAGAGCTCTTCGTCCTCAAGCTCGTCCTTGCGCGGGGTGGAGCGCGGGATGATACTGGCAAGCATGCCGGCAAGGCCGCCGGGGTGATCCCCGCCGATATCCGCGCCTTCGTGATCGTCTTCGCCCGCTTCGATGCCGCGCAGGTAATCTTCGATCTCGGCGCCCACGGCACCCGGATCAAGGCCGAGCATGTCGGCAATTTCCAGCCAGACCATTTCCGGTTCGGGCAAGCGACCGGGGCCGAATTCGCCGCAAGCCATGGCACCTTCGTCAGGCTGCATGACCCGTACGCCGCTCTCGCGCAGCCAGTCGATATTGCGCTGCGTGGCCTCGTGCTGCCACATCTTCACGTTCATCGCCGGGACGACGAGCACGGGCTTGTCGGTGGCGAGGATCAGCGTGGTGGCAAGGTCGTCGGCGATACCGGCGCTCATCTTGGCCATCAGGTCCGCCGTGGCGGGGCAGACAACCACAAGGTCCGCCTCGCGCGACAGCTGGATATGGCCGATCTCGGCCTCGTTCTTGAGGTCCCACAGCGAGGTGAAGACCTGGTTGCCGGACAGCGCCGCCAGCGCCATGGGCGTGACGAATTGCGCCCCGCCCTCGGTCAGGACGCAGGTGCTGCTGCCTCCGGCCTTGGCGATAAGGCGCACGAGTTCGCAGCTCTTGTAGGCGGCAATGCCACCGCCCACCACAAGCAGGATGCGGGGTTTGGTCGAGTTTTCCTCCCGTTCCTTCACGTCGATCTGCTGCTGCAACATCGGATAACCATCACGTTCAATAGTCCAAGCGTGCCTGATGGCAAATGATGGTTAACTTTGCCTTTCCATAGACCCCTTTGCAGCGGCTCCAAGGTCTGCCAGCGCACGCGGCGCGAGGGCAAGACCGGCGAAATAGGCAGGCAGCACCAGCTGCGCCCAGTAAAAGTTCTCCGGCCGGGCGAACAGGGCCATGGCCGCGAACATGCCGAAAAACCACAGCGTGGCGAACAGCCCCATGCGTTCGCCCAGCCCCAGCCAGCCCACCAGCGCCAGCAAGGCAAAGGGCGCAGCATAGGTAACCGGCAGCACCAGCAGTGCGGTGAGGCGCGACATGGCCATCAGCGGCAGGGCCGGGCCGAGCATGCCATCCCAGCCCTGCGACGCGGGGTCGCCTGGCAGGCGGTAAGCCTCGACGCCAAGGTAATGCAGGTACATGCCCACGGCGAAGACCAGCAACAGCGCGGCCAATGCGGCCACTTCGCGCCAGCGTTTCTCCATCAGCGCAAGCGCCAGCCACAGCAGGACGAATGGCGCAGCCAGTTCGCGCACGGCCAGCGCCGCACCCGCCGCCAGCAAGGAGGGCCACCATCGTTGCGGAGTGTAGAGCACGAAGGCCAGCGTCAGCAGCATGCCTGCCAGCACTTCGTGGACATATCCCGATTGCGATCCCGCCACCGCCGCTCCGCCCAGCGCCAGCATTATGACGGCGGCGGTACGCTCAAGCGGGTCCGTCCGCCCGTCCAGCCGCTGGTGCAGGCCCCAGAGGCAGGCGAGCAGCAGGATCATGGAAGCAATCCGCACCCCGCTCGCGCCGATCACACTGTGCAGCCATGCCAGCGTTGGCAGGCGGACGGTGACAAAGGGCCGGGTCGGGTAATTGCGGGTTCGCTGCTCGTCGACGGCGGCTTCGTAATAGCCTTCGCCTGCCGCGACACGTTCGGAAATACGCTGATAGAGCGCGCGGTCACCCTCGCTCTCGCTGGCTTCGGAGCGGCTGACCTCTGCTTGCTCTACCGGGGCAACGGCGAAGGTACTCCACACCACGCTCGCGATCAGCGCGGCGATAAGGGCCATGGCCGCCCAGCGCGGCAAGCGCGCCAGCGGGCGTCCGAGGCCGTTCCACCATGCGAGCGGGTTGGTCATGGCATGTGTCTGGACCGGGCAGGGCAAAGCCTCAACCGGTGCGCGGGGATTTCCCCCACCGTTAGCCGAGCCATCCGGCGAGCGTTGCGCCCCACACGGCTGCGCCGCCCACGGCAGCAGCGGCTGCATAGCCCAGCCAACCGCGGCCCTTGTTAGCGCGGCGTTCCCACACCAGTTCGATGTGGGGCAACGGCGGCGGCTCGGGCGCGCCGCCCTTTGAAGGGAAACGGTCCTCGATGCGGCGGACAAGGTCCGGGATGCGCATCAGCGTATCGAAATCTGTCCTGATACGATCAGCAATGGCAGCTTCCGGCCCCAGTTCGTCGCGGATCCAGCTGCGGACATAGGGCGCGCTGACGTCCCACATGTTGATCTGCGGATGCAGCTGGGTGGCAATGCCTTCGACCATGACCATGGTCTTCTGCAGCAGCAGCAGGTGCGGCTGGGTCTGCATGTCGAAATCGCGGGTAATGGCGAAGAGACCGTCGAGCATTTGCCCGACGCTCAGCTCGCTCACCGGCTTGCCGCGCATCGGCTCGCCCACCGCGCGAAGGGCCGTCGCGAACTCGTCGACCGAGTGGTAGCTCGGCACGTACTGTGCCTCGAAATGGATTTCGGCGACGCGTTTGTAGTTGCCGGTGGTCAGGCCGTAGAGGATTTCCGCCAGCCACTGCCGCGCGCGGCGATCGATGCGGCCCATGATGCCGAAGTCGATGGCGACGATGGTGCCATCCTTCTGCACGAACAGGTTTCCCTGGTGCATGTCGGCATGGAAGAAGCCCGCGCTGATCGCCTGGGTGAGGAAGGCAAGCACCAGCCGCTTGGCAAGGTCGGGCAGGTCATGGCCAGCCGCGACCAGGTCTTCGGTGCGCGAAATCTTGATGCCGTCGATCCATTCGATGGTCATCACCCGGCCATTGGTGCGGTCCCAATCGATCTCGGGGATGCGGTAGCCTTCGATCCCGCGCATGCCCTGCGCCAGTTCGCTGGCCGAGGCCGCCTCGCGCCGCAGGTCGAGCTCGCGGTTGGTCCAGCGCTTGAAGTTGGCAATGGTCAGGCGCGGTCGCAGGCGCTGGGCCTCGCCGCCCATGGCCTCGAGGTGCGCGGCGGCCCATTCATAAGTGGCAATGTCGCGCTCGAAGCGTTCTCGGATGCCGGGACGCAGCACCTTGATGGCCACGGTCTTGCCATCGACGGTAACGCCGCGGTGGACCTGCGCAATGGAGGCAGCACCCAACGGCACCGGGTCGATCTCGCTGAACAATGCGTCGATGGGCTTCTCGAAACTCGCCGCAATCGCCGCCTCAATCTGCTCGAACGGAACCGGCGGCAAGCTGTCCTGCAGGCTCAGCAGGTTCTTCGCGGCATCCTCGCCCACCAGGTCAGGCCGGGTCGCCAGCGTCTGTCCCAGCTTGATCGCGGCAGGCCCGATTTCCTGGAAAGCCCCGGCATAGTCGGGTTCGGCCGGCTGGATCGTCCCGAACCGCGCGATCCGGCACAGCCGCTTGACCGGCGCGGGCGTGTTGGGATCGCGTTCGATCCCGCGCAATGCGCCATGCCGCGCGAGTGTCCGGCCCCATTTCAGGAGCCGCCAGATATGCGTCGAAGGACGGGTCACCCTATACCTTCCACCCCGAATGGATGTTCACCGCGCCGCCAAGGATCTTCTCGACTCGCGTACGCGCAAACCCCGCGTCGCGGATCATGCTCTCGAACACCGGCGGCTTGGGGAAGCGGCGGATCGATTCGGCGAGGTAGCGGTAGCTCTCCTCGTCGTTGGCGATGGCCTTGCCGATCTTGGGCATCAGCTTGTGCGAATAGAGGTCGTAGACTTCCTTGAAGCCCGGCCAGTCGGTGGTCGAAAACTCCATGCAATAGAAGCGCCCGCCATACTTCAGCACGCGGTGCGCCTCGCGCAGGGCTTTGTCGATGTGGGTGACATTCCGGATACCGAAGACGATGGTGTAAGCGTCGAACTGCTTGTCCGGATAGGTCAGCTCTTCGGCGTTCTGGCACGACCAGCTGAGGCCATCGATGCCGCGCTCCACCGCGCGCTCGATACCTACATCGAGCATGTCCTGGTTGATGTCGGCCACCACCACCTCGGCGTCCTTGGCGGCCATGCGGAAGGCGATGTCGCCGGTGCCGCCGGCCATGTCGAGGATTGCCTCGCCCGGCTGCGGCTTCACGCGGCGGACGAACTGGTCCTTCCACAGGCGGTGCATCCCGCCCGACATGGCATCGTTCATCACGTCGTACTTGCGCGCGACATTGGAGAAGACCGCGCCCACGCGCTGGGTCTTTTCTTCCGGGGCGACATCTTCGTAGCCGAAGGAGACCTTTTCGCTCATGGCGCTCGCCTTAGGGGCAATTGTTCGCGCCGCAAAGGGTGTTAAAGGACTGCCCCATGCCGGAGCTTCCCGAAGTCGAAACTACTGTCCGCGGCCTCGCCCGCTTCCTTGACGGTGCGCGCATCGAACGCGTGGTGCTCAACCGGCCCGACATGCGCTTCCCCTTCCCCGCTGGCCTCGGCCAGGCGCTCACCGGCGCGACCGTGACCTCGCTGGGTCGGCGGGCAAAATACGGCCTGCTCCACACCGACCGCGACCAGTCCATGATCTTCCATCTCGGCATGAGCGGGCGCTGGCGGATCGACCCCGGCGAACCCGACAAGCACGATCACTTGGTAATAGAGACGGCCAGCAACCGCTTCGCCCTCAACGACCCGCGCCGGTTCGGCTATGTCGACCTTGTCGATACCGCCGCGCTCGACAAGTGGCCCGCCTTCGCCGCCATGGGGCCGGAACCGCTGGGCGATGCCCTGACGGTCGAACACCTGCGCGAAGCCATCAAGGGCCGCAAGCAGGCCATCAAGCTGCTGCTGCTGGACCAGCACGTGGTGGCAGGACTCGGCAATATATATGTGTGCGAGGCGCTGCACCGTTCCGGCATCCACCCGCGCAAGGCCGGCGGCAAGGTCTACCGCCCTGCGCTGGAGAAGCTGGTGCCCGCGATTCGCGAGGTGCTGGAACAGTCGATCCGCGATGGCGGCTCCACCTTGCGCGACTATGCCCAGCCTGACGGCGCGCTCGGTTACTTCGCCACGCGTTTCCTGGTCTACGGACGCGAAGGCGAGCCCTGCCTGAGCTGCAACGAAGGGACCATTCGCCGCATCGTGCAGGGCGGGCGGAGCACCTGGTTCTGCCCGAATTGCCAGAGGTAGGAGAATCCTTGACCTTTCGGGCAACACGGACTAGTTGCGCCGCTTTCCGGCGGCACTCCCGCCGATTCCGCTATTAGCAGAACAGGATTTCACGGGCGGCGCCGCTGCTCGAAACGAGGACAGACATGGCCAATACGCTGCAAGCCAAGAAGCGCATCCGTCGCAACAACAAGCGCGCCGAGATCAACGGTGCCCGCAAGAGCCGCATCCGCGGCTTCGTGAAGAAGGTCGAAGTGGCCTGCACCGAAGGCGACAAGGCTGCTGCCGAAGCTGCGCTGAAGGTTGCCCAGCCCGAGCTCGCCAAGGGCGTGGCCAAGGGTGTGCTGCACAAGAACACCGCTGCCCGCAAGATGAGCCGCCTCTCCAAGCGAGTCGCTGCTCTCTGATTCGGGTTCCGGTGAGCCGATTCGGCTCCGCCGGTTGCGAATTTCCGGAACGGAAATAGAACGGGGTCGGTGGTTTTTCCACCGGCCCCGTTCGCATATTCGCAGTTGCTCATTGTGCAGGCGCAGCAAGTCTAGGGAATCCCGCGATTCGCGAGACTGTCACAAACTTTGCGTGCTTTTTCAGGGACTTCAACGCAAGGCTGCGGGACTGCGGCGAGTCAACGGCAAAAAATTAAATATTTTTGACACGCCCTACTTGAGCTTCGCGGCGAACCCTTCATAACGGAAATCAGGTCGCGGCACACGCCGCTACGACCTTCAACAGACGAGTTTTCGACAGGCAAGTCGGTGCGCGCTTCAGGCGAGCACCGGGAGGGCAGGTTTTTGCCTGAATCCGAAGCGCGTCAGGGGGCATTGAACAGCACAAGGCGAAGATCGGGATTTCGGGGAAAATGATTCGGATGGGACCGCAGGGCGGACGCGAGAACGCGGCAAAGGGCGAGGATTTAGAGAACAACATGGAAGAGCAACAGGCGATCGACCTCGCAGCGGACTGGGCTGACATCAGCCAGGGACTGCGAAAGGACCTCGGTCACCAGCTTTACATGCAGTGGATCAAGCCGATCCAGCTGGGCAAGCTTGACGCCGAGACGGGCACGCTGGACCTGTTCCTGCCGAGCGAGTTCGCTGCCGGCTGGGTGGAAGACCGCTATCACGACCGCCTGTCGCTGGCGTGGAAGATCGCCAGCAGCGAAGTCCGCCACATCGCCATCAAGGTGCACCCGGGTCGTCGCAAGATCGCCGATCTCGACCTGCGCGGCCAGGACGGCTTCGGCCACCGCGCCGCCAACGATGCCACGCTGGCCATGGAATCGATTGGCGACGACGGCTTCACCGCCTCGGTCGGCCTCGACCCGACGCAGACCTTTGCCGCTTTCGTGACCGGCAGCACCAACGTGCTCGCCAAGAACGCGGCAGAGCGCATGGCCAAGCCGGAGAAGCCGCAGTTCAGCCCGCTCTATCTCAAGGCCGCCACCGGCCAGGGCAAGACGCACCTGATGCACGCCATCGGCCACGCCTACCTGCAGACGCATCCGCGAGCGCGCATCTTCTACTGCAGCGCGGAACGCTTCATGGTGGAGTTCGTCCAGGCGCTTAAGGCCAACGAGATGATGGAGTTCAAGTCACGCCTGCGCGGTTTCGACCTGCTGCTGGTGGACGACATCCAGTTCATTATCGGCAAGGCCAGCGCGCAGGAAGAACTGCTCTACACGATCGATGCCCTGCTGGCCGAAGGCAAGCGACTGGTCTTTGCCGCTGACCGCGCGCCACAGGCGCTCGACGGGGTCGAACCGCGCCTGCTCAGCCGCCTGTCGATGGGCCTGGTGGCTGACATCCAGCCCGCCGACATCGAGCTGCGCCGCGCCATCCTCGAATCGAAGTTGACCAAGTTCGCTCCGCTGGAAGTGCCCGAAGACGTGATCGACTTCCTCGCCCGCACCGTGTCGCGCAACGTGCGTGAACTGGTGGGCGGCCTCAACAAGCTGATCGCCTATGCCCAGCTGACCGGGCAGGAAGTGTCGCTGCAACTCGCCGAAGAGCAGCTGACCGATATCCTCTCGGCCAACCGCCGCCGCATCACCATCGACGAGATCCAGCGCACGGTCTGCCAGTTCTATCGCATCGACCGCAGCGAGATGTCCTCGAAGCGCCGCGCCCGCGCCGTGGTACGTCCGCGCCAGGTGGCCATGTACCTTGCGAAGGTGCTGACCCCGCGTTCGTACCCGGAAATCGGCCGCAAGTTCGGCGGCCGCGATCACTCGACGGTGATCCACGCCGTGCGCCTGATCGAGGACCTGCGCCAGCGCGATGCCGACATGGACGGCGACGTGCGCAGCCTGCTTCGCCAGCTGGAAAGCTGACCGCGAAGGGTTAATTCGCACACAGTTCCCACTCCTCAGCCACAGACTGATCGACAGCCTTGTTCACAGGGCTGTCGACAGCATGTGCACAGCCTGCCAACAGGCTATCCATGGGTTCTGAACCGCTTTCTCCCGATCGTCTCGACCGCTTTGCGCGGCATATCGTGCTGCCCGAAGTGGGCGGTGCCGGACAGGCCAAGCTGGCGCGCAGCCACGTCGCCATCATCGGCCTGGGCGGCATCGGCGCGCCTGTACTGCAATACCTCGCCGGGGCTGGCGTTGGTTACCTGACGCTGGTCGACGATGGCGATGTCGAGGTGAGCAACCTGCAACGCCAGACAATCTATTCCACACGCGACGTGGGCCACGGCAAGGCCGTCTCCGCACGCCGATGGGTCGCCAATTTCGACCGCGAACTGCAGGTCGACATTTCCGACACGCGCATCGACGCCGCCAACGCCGCCCGGCTGCTGGGCAGCGCCGAACTGGTGATCGACGGGACCGACAACTTCGCCACTCGGCTGGCTGTCTCCGATGCCTGCGTTGCGGCAGGCCTTCCGCTGCTTTCGGCTGCTGTAGGTCGCTTCCAGGGGCAGGTCGTTGCCTTTGCAGGCCACTTGCCGGAAGAGCCCTGCTACCGCTGCTTCGTCGGCGATGCCTTCGACACCGACGACTGCGACACATGCGCCGAAGACGGCGTGCTGGGCGCCATGGTCGGCTGGGTCGGCACCTTCGCGGCCATGCAGGCCGTGCGCCTGCTGGTGGAGCCGCAGATGGGCCACGCCGGGTGGGGCAAGCTGTTCCTGATGGACGGCCTGCAACCCGGCATGCGCCCGCTCAACATTGCCAAGGACCCGGCCTGCAAGGCTTGCGGCTTGTGAGCAGGCGCAAAATCGAGTTCCGCCAGTTCGAGACGCACTGCACGGCTGTGCTGGACAACTACATGATCGTGGTGGAAACCCCGCGCGGCTCTGCAACCGATCAGCAGCTGGCGCTGGCGCAGGATATCGTCGAGAACCTGCATTCCCACCTCGAGCGGGCCACCCGCTACCTGGATCTGTTTGTCGATCGCGAAAAAGCCTGCGGCAATGCGGATGAACAATGGTTCCTGGATGAGATAACCTTGCTCGATCACGACCACGGCGCAGCGCTGGTTTACAAAGCCGGATCTTCGCTGACTGGCGACGATGGCGGCTGTTGGACTGTCCGCATCCGGGCTTTCGACTATTCGGAAAATCCGCACGAGCGCGGGATCATTCCCTTCTCCTTCAGCCGGGACCAAGGCTGAACACAGTAGCTTGAAATCGTCGGAAGGAGGGGCGGGCGGCAGCCGCATCCAGGTGCTGCCGCCCGTCCAGGAGGAACCGTCAGAAGCCGAACGAAACGCCCACGTGCAGGCCTGCATTCTCGAAATCGTCAGCGCCGATCCCGTCGTAGAAGGCTGACAGGCTGGCACGGAACGAGCCTTGGGTGAAGAGGTCCGCCCCGCCCTCTACCCGTCCTCGGAAATCGCCAAACACGTCAGCCAGACTGTTGGGAAGCAGGTTCGCAACGGCGGTGTCAGGAGCCGTGCCGAAGGTGTAGATGCCCTCCAACTCGGCAAAGGGGCGCAGCGCCCAGCCGCTGCCCATATCCACCAGGTGGCTGATGCGCGGACGCAGGCTGATATCGCCCTGGTCGACCACCTGCCCCGGCACGGTGACGCCCATGGCATCCGTGTAGGCCGACTGGTCCTCGCTGATGTAGCGCAGGGTCAGCTCGGGCCGGAATTGCGTCGCGCCATCGAGGTCGAACTGACCAATGAGCGATCCCGAATAGAGGCTGCGCGAAGTCTCGAAATCGTCGACCTGTCCCGCCAGTGGCGAAACACGGTTATCCGACGTGCCCCAGGCCGCGCGCGCTTCCGCGAACAGCTGCGGGGCCAGCTTTACCGTCACGTAGGGGCCGGCCATCCAGCCTTCGCCCTCGGCCTCGCCAGCGGCCAGCCCGTCGCGGTCGGAAAACTCGTCCCAACTTACCAGGCCGCCCACCAGCACACTGTCGCTCAAGCGCAGGTCCGCGCCGAGGTAGATGATGCTGAAGTCGGCTTCCTGGCTGCCGATCGTGGCGCGGCTGAAATAGGCCTCGCTCCACAGGTCGAATACCCGCTCCGAGCCATTGCCGCCCGGCCCCATGGCCATGGCCAGGCTGGTCTCGAACCGTGCTGCATCGCGCGTCAGCGAGGCATTGACCGGCAGGTGCTGCGAACCCGGCACGGTGACGCCAAAGGCGCTGACCGAACCCGATCCGGCCGGATTCCCTGCGAGGCGATCGAGACGCCGCTGCAGGTCTGGCTGGTGCGAGAGGATCAGAGCATTGCGCGCAGTCAGGAAGTTGTAGATCGCGGCAACTGCCGCTTCCCGGGTGTTTGCAGCAGTGAAAGTGCACACCAGGTCTTCGCCTGCCGCCAGCTCCAGCGCTACCGAACGGTTGGCCAGGTTGACGGTCGAGTCGCTGTCGTTGCAACTGATGTCGGTCACGGCATAGCCCTGCGCCGTCAGGTCGGGGGCGGTCACCGTATAGCTGCCAACCACCACATTGGCGGCGACGAGCTGGCCAGTGCCACCACTGGTGGTCAAGGTAGCGTTGAGCGCTGCAATGTCGGACGTGAAGGCAAAGTCGGTGTCGCTGCCGGTCACCTGCTGGATGATCGTCACCGAACCAGTGGCCTGCACGGCAACTTCCACGGTGTCGCTGGTGCTCAGTGTTCCGTCGCTCACTGTCAGGCGGAAGGCCAGCGTCTCGTTGCTGTTGGGTGCGGTAAAGGAGGGCTGGGCCGCGCTGGCATCGCTCAAAGTGACACTCGTGCCCGAGATCTGCGTCCAGCTGTACGTCAGCGTATCGCCATCGGGATCGGTTGACCCGGTCCCGTCAAGCGTGACCGTCTCGCCGCCGTTGATCGGACCTTGCGAAGGCCCTGCCTCGGCCACTGGTGGACGGTTGGCGGCGATGGTGATGACCACCGTGTCGCTGTCCGAATTGGTCGGGGCGACGCGGGCGTTGGCCACCGGCGCGCGGTCACGCACGGTCAGCCGGAACTCCAGCGTCTGTGCCTGTCCGGTCGCTGCCGGAGCGGTGAAGGTGGGGTTCACGATATCGGTCGCCGACAGGGTGACGCCGGTGCCGCCAATCTGCTCCCACTCGTAGAACAGCGGATCGTTGTCCGGGTCGCTGGAGCCCGACCCGTCGAGCGCCACGGCGGCGCTGCCCGACACGGTCTGGTCCGCCCCGGCATCGGCAATCGGCCCGCCATTGGCGCTCTGCGTAACACTGACGGTGGTGGTGCCGACGGCATCGAAGGTGTCCGCCACCAGCAGCTGGAACGTGTATGTCTGGTTGCTGTTCGCCGCCAGAGGCATCTCGAAGCTGGCAACGGGCGATCCGGGATTGGTGATCGTTACGGACGGCCCGCCGGTCTGCGTCCACTGGTAGATCAAGTCATCATTTTCCGGATCGCTGGAACCGCTGCCGTCGAGCTGGATAACCTGCCCGCTGGTGCCGCTGGCAGGAGCCGTGGCTGCCGCCGTCGGTGCCTGGTTGCCGCGCACGGTAACGGTGACCGTGTCATTGCTGGAATCAGTGCCATCGCTTGCCCGGACTTCAAATGTCAGCACCTGGTCCGCAAACCCGCGCGGGGGCGCGGTGAAGCTGGCGTTGAGGGTCGTGCCATCGGCAATCGAAACCGAAGTACCGCCCGTCTGAACCCATTCATAGGTTAGAGGATCATTGTCATCGTCAGACGCAGTAGCGGTAAGGCTAACAGGAGTGTCGCCGTCAACGGTAACGTCCGCCATCGCCTGAACCAGGGGAGGGACATTCGATGGTGACACGAGCACAGTGACCACATCGACCACGGTATCCAGGCCATCGCTGATCTGCACCTCGAAGGTATACTGGGTAGGCTGCGTAACCTGCGGCGCGGTGAAGCCAATGCTGGAAGTCTGCGGATTACCGAGTGACAGACTCGGGCCACCGGTTTGCGTCCAGCTGTAGGTCAGCGGATCGTTATCGCCGTCGGTATAGGTTCCGGCATCAATCGTCACCTGTGCGCCCTCCGGCACACTCTGGTCTCCGATCGCAGGTCCGGCAGGTGCGTCATTCGTGGCGACAAAGGCGCAACGTCCACCCGCCGCAATCAGGTCTGCCCGGTCAATCTGTGCTGACTGGACGACATCGTTGAACGAGGGATTACTCGTGAAACCGGCCATGTCATAAACGCGGAAGAACAGCTCGCGCCGGTTCACGCTGTTGGCAAAGACCGCCGCCAGAACGTTTGAAACCACCACCGTCTGTCCCGGTGTAACGCCCTGGTTGAGGGCTGTGGCGTTTCCAAATCCGTTGACGTCGGTAACGCGCCAGCCAATGGCATCCTGATTATTGCCCGTGTCGTCGGTCGTGCCGGTGACCGTGAAGCTGGCAAAGACCTCGCAGCGGTTGTTCTGTTCCACCACCTGGGTGATCGTGATCGGCCCCACCGTTGCTGCATGGGCCGGCGCGCTGGCAGCAAAACTGGCAAGCGCCGCAGCGCAGCAACCGAGATAAAGACCTGTTTTCGAACGACGCATTGGGGAAATCTCCTGGCCCGGACTGGGGCCCCGGAGATCGTGCAAAAGCGTTCCCGCCGCCATCCCATGCGCGGGGCACCACATTCGTGGCGGGGGCGAGTACAGGCGAAGCTGCCCTGTTTGTGGGGTGCCCTGCTAGAGTAGCGATTCTACCCAGCTTGGCACCAGTTCGCCCGCCGGCCCCAAGCGCGTCTCGTCGAAATTGCGGCTGCCGAGGCTTTCCTCGAGGTTGAGTTCCAGCGTACGCGCACCTGCCCGCCGCGCCTCCTGCACGAAGCCTGCCGCCGGATAGACCGCCCCGCTGGTGCCGATCGAGACGAACAGGTCGGCCCGCGCGATGGCAGCAAAGATTTCCGGCATGCGGTAGGGCATCTCGCCGAACCAGACGATGTCGGGCCGCATGGCCACTTCGCCGCAGGTCGGGCAAGGCGGTCCGTCGCGCAAGGTGCCGGTCCAGCGGTGGCGCGCGTCGCAAGACTGGCACCAGGCACTCAGGCCCTCGCCGTGCATGTGCAGCACCCGCCGCGCGCCGCCACGCTCGTGCAGGTCATCGATGTTCTGCGTGACGATCAGCAGTTCTCGGTTCCACTCGGTGTCGAGCCGCCCCAGCGCCATGTGCGCAGGATTGGGGTTGGCCGCGAGAATGCCCGCCCGCCGCTCGTCATAGAACCGCTGGACAAGGACGGGATCGCGGGCAAAGCCTTCGGGTGTTGCCACTTCCTCCACCGGGTGGTCTTCCCAGAGGCCGTCCTCAGCGCGGAAGGTACGCAGGCCACTTTCGGCGGAAATACCGGCACCAGTCAGGATCACGATGTTGTTGATGTCGGTCATTCACTTCCCTTGTCGTCACCCTGAACTTGTTTCAGGGTCCATTTCGCCGCAAACACCCTGTGGAGTCTGCGGCAGCATGGATGCTGAAACAAGTTCAGCATGACGAAACTGGATTGGTATTGGCGTGGCAAGAATCGGAATTATCGGCAGCGCGGGGCGCATGGGGCAAGCGTTGCAGGAAGCGATCCCCGCAGCAGGACACGAACTGTCCGGCGGGGTCGACAAGGGCGGCGATGTCGCAGGTCTTGCCGATGCCAGCGACGTACTGGTCGACTTCTCCGGACCGCCCGCACTGAAGGACAACCTGCACGCTGCCATTGGCGCGGGCATCCCGATCCTGATCGGCACCACCGGCCTGACCGAAGACCTCCACACGGCCATCGACAATACCGCGCGCGCCATTCCCGTGCTGCAGACCGGCAACACCTCGCTGGGCGTGACGGTGCTCGCACACCTCGTGCGCGAGGCGGCAGCGCGGCTTGGCCCGGACTGGGATATCGAGGTGCTGGAAATGCATCACCGGATGAAAGTCGACGCGCCATCGGGCACGGCGCTGCTGTTGGGCGAGGCCGCCGCAGAAGCACGCGGCATTGACCTTGCGGCGAACAGCGAAAGCGGGCGTGACGGCCACACTGGCAAGCGCGCCGAGGGTGCGATCGGCTTCGCCGCCCTGCGCGGCGGCACTGTTGCCGGCGAACACTCCGTGATCTTTGCCGGCGAGCAGGAGCGCATCACGCTCAGCCACTCGGCGGAAAACCGCATGATCTTCGCCAATGGCGCCGTGCGCGGGGCAGAATGGCTGATCGGCAAGGCTCCGGGACGCTATGCAATGAAGGACGTGCTCGGGCTCTGACGGGCGCCGACAGGGGGAGACAGACATGGCCGCAGGCCGGGTGGATATCGAAACGCAGGCGTGGATCGACACGCTGAGCTCCGAAGAGCTGGCGCTGGCGCGCGACTATACCACCGGCAATCACTGGCTGATCCTTGCCGGACTGCTGGTATCGGCGCTGGTGACCTGGATCATCGTGCGTTCGGGCGTGCTGGACCGCTTCTACCGCAAGCTGGAGAAACGCAGCTGGGCCTTACGCACCCTGCTGGTGGCTGCCCTGTTCATCGTGGTCGAAACCCTGCTGACCCTGCCGCTGACCCTCTACCAGAACTGGTGGCGCGAAAGCGAGTATGGCCGCACGAGCCAGCCGCTTGGAGATTACCTTGGGCAGTGGGCGATTTCCCTGGGGCTCGGCGTGGTTGCGCTCTCGGTATTCCTGCTCGCGGTCTATTGGCTGATCCGCAAGGCAGGCCGCTTCTGGTGGGCCTGGGGCGGCGGCCTGGTGGCCGGCTTCATGGCCGCCCTGCTTCTGCTCTCACCCATCCTGATCGAGCCGCTTTTCAACCAGTACGAGCCGATCCCCGAAGGCGAAGTGCGCGATGCCGTGCTGGAGCTGGCTGCCGAAGCGGGAGTGCCGGAAGACCGCGTCTTCATGTACGATGGTTCGCGCCAGTCGAACAACTTCACCGCCAATGTCTCGGGCGTCGGCTCCTCGGCGCGCATTGCCATTTCCGACGTCGCCATGGACGAGGCCTCGCTTGACGAAGTGAAAGCCGTGACCGGGCACGAAATCGGCCACTACGTGCTCGGCCATATCTGGCGCACGATAACCGTGCTCGGCGTGCTGGCGATTGTCGGCCTGTGGCTGGCTGCCCGGCTCTACCCTTGGTTCGCCCGCAAATTCGGCGCTGACGTTCCGCTGGAGGATATTCGCAGCCTGCCGGTGTTCCTGTTCGTCATCGGATTGTTGGGAGCGCTGGCTGACCCTGTCACCAACGCCATGACCCGCATGGGCGAGAGCGAGGCCGACGCCTATTCGCTGGAGCACGCCCAACTGCCCGACGCGCTGGCGGGCGCGCTGATCAAGACTGCCGAATACCGCTATCCGCTGCCGGGACCGCTGGAAGAAGCGCTCTTCTACACCCACCCGAGCGTCGAGAACCGCATTCGCGCGGCGATGGAGTGGAAGGTGCGCAATTTGCCCGATGGCTCCGAATCGGAGTAACGTTTGCATATGGGGGCTCTGCGCAAAAACCTGCACAACCAGCTCTTCGTCGGGGCATTGCCTGACGGGCGGCTGACGTTGACCAACAAGCTGCTGATCCTGGTGATCCTGCTGGCCGTAGCGACAGCAGCGCTTTCCACCGAACCGGACATTGCCGCCGATTGGCACGAGACCTTCCTGCTTATGGAGCTGGCCTTCGGCGTGATCTTCCTGCTGGAATACCTTGCCCGCGTCTTTGCCGCAGCGGAGGAGCCGGGCGAAGGCTCTGCCTGGGCCAAGCGCTGGAACTTCATCCGCTCCCCCATCGGGCTGATCGACCTCGCCGTGGTGATTTCCACCCTGATGCCGCTGATTACCGCCGATGCCGCCATGCTGCGGACGATCCGCCTGGTGCGAGTGCTGGCGGTCATGAAGTTCGGCCGCTTCAATCGCGCGCTGAAAGAGGTCTGGGGTGCAGTCACTGATCGCAAGGACGACCTGATCGTTACCGTGGCATTGGCGGGCATGCTGGTGCTGTTCGGGGCGACGGCGCTCTACATGACCGAAGGCGAAGTGCAGCCCGAGCAGTTCGGCTCGATCCCGCGCGCGCTCTGGTGGTCGGTCATCACGCTGACCACCGTTGGCTATGGCGATGCCTACCCGATCACGGCAATGGGCAAGTTCTTCGCCTCGCTGCAGGCACTGGCCGGCATTGCCCTGGTGGCCATGCCGACCGGCATTATCGCGGCCGCTTTCTCCGAAGCCATGCAGCGCCGCCGCGACCAGCAAATCCGCGAAATGCGCGAACACCTCGAACGGCTGGACGAGATCGACGAAGCCGTGGAAGCGAAGATCGCCGCGCTCGAACGGACGCGCAATCCATGAAGCGAGCGATGTGGGCGCTAGCCCCGGCACTGCTATTGGGCGGCTGCTGGAAGTCCGTAGGCAGCGAGGATCGCAGCGGCGGCTGGATCAACACTCCCGATGGCGTGGTGGTAGTGGAAACACGCGTCGAACTTTCCGAAGGCCCCATGACGCCGATGGGACATTCGACCCCGATTCGCATCGACGCGGCGCAGTTCCGCGCCTGGCAAGTCACACCGGGCAATGCCGCTTCACCACTGGTCGAACGCGAAGTCGATTACCGCTACGAGGGCGGTGGCGAGGCAATCAGTTCGGTGGTGCCGCTGGGCGATGCGCTGGTGCCGCTCGCGTGCCATTTCAGCAATGCCTGGCGCTTCGACGATGATCGCATCGCCTGCGACGAAACAAATGGCGGCGTCCGCATCGGCATGATGGGTGGCCGGGCCATGCGCTTTGCGGTGGAGGAAGAGGAGCTGGTATTCGGCCCCGACGACTCCTGCCGGGTGCCGCTCGTCGCCGACCCACAGGTCGATCCCTATGACGCGCTGGGCCTGCCGCCGCGCTACAGCCTCGCCCCCATCGATGCGAGCCGCGCCTACCTCGCCGATTCCGGACAGCCCGGCGTGGCACTCTACCTGCTCGATTGCGGGGAGAGGGTGGAACTGGGCACTGCCTATGACAGCGACCTGCCGCCCGATCCGTGGCGCTTCGTGGTGGTCGACATGGTGCCCGACGGCAGCCTGCGTACGCCCGCCGTCCTGTCATCGGCACGGCAGGACGATCCGCCGCCGCCCTACGAATTGCGGGTGCGCCGGGGCGACGGGCGGGAGTTCTTTTTCGACCGGGTAATCGCCGACGATCCCTACAACTACACCTTCAACTTCGACGGGCCGCCGACCGGCTTTTTCGCGAGCGACCCGAACACCTTGATATACGCCGCGCGGGTAAGCCATCCTCAGGGGATGACCGAGGTGACGCTGTCGTTGGTCGATGTTGCCAGCGGCACGGAAGAAGAACGACGCTACTCCGTGCGCGACGAGGGTTGGCGCGATCCATGACCAAAGACCAGATTTTCGAATTCTTCCGCCGCCTGGCGGAGGACAACCCCGAACCCGAGACCGAGCTGGAATATTGCAATGCTTACCAGCTGGTGGTGGCCGTTGCCCTGTCCGCGCAGGCAACCGATGTGGGCGTCAACAAGGCCACCCGCGCGCTGTTCGCCAAGGTGAAGACGCCGGAACAGATGCTCGAACTCGGACTCGACGGACTGATCGAACACATCAAGACCATCGGCCTGTTCAATTCCAAGGCCAAGAACGTCATCGCGCTCTCGCAGTTGCTGGTAGACGAATATGGCAGCGAGGTTCCCGACACGCGCGAAGACCTGGTGCGCTTGCCCGGCGTCGGTCGCAAGACGGCCAATGTCGTGCTCAATTGCTGGTTCAGGCAGGAGACCTTCGCGGTCGACACGCACATCCTGCGCGTCGGCAACCGTACCGGCCTCGCCAAGGGCAAGACACCCGAACAGGTCGAAGCCAAGCTGGAAAAGCGCGTGCCCCAGCCGTTCCGCCTGCACGCCCATCACTGGCTGATCCTGCACGGGCGCTACACCTGCAAGGCGCGCACGCCCGAATGCTGGCGCTGCAACCTCGTCGACCTGTGCAGCTATCGCAAGAAGGTGCTGGAGAAGCCGAAGGGCAGGTAGTCGCCCAAGTTTGATCTCGCGCATGGTTTGACCGGCACAAGCTGGCATGAAAGCGGTGGGGAGAGATGACATGAACTCAGCGACGAAGCCTTCGCCCGTGCATGTGACGGATAATCTGGCGGCAGCAGACTTGCGGGCGGCACTGGCTGCGGGCTGGCGCGATTTCCTTGCGCACCCGCTCTACGGCATGTTCTTCGGCGCGATCTACGCGGCTGGCGGCATGCTGGTGGCCTATGCCATGTTCTGGCGCGGCGAGGCGGGCTGGCTGGTGGCGATCACCGCGGGCTTCCCGTTGATCGCTCCCTTTGCCGCCGTGGGCCTCTACGAAGTCAGCCGCCGCCGCGAACTGGGGGAGCCGCTGTCATGGGGCGCGGTCTTGGGCGCACTGCGCGGGCGCGGGGACGAGCAATTGCTGATGATGGGCGGCTTCGTCTTCGTCGCCTTCAGCTTCTGGGTCATCATCGCCCATGCCATTTTCGCCATCTTCATGGCCGAGAGCGGCATGGGCGGGGAATCGCTGGAGGCGCTGCTGTCGCCCACCGGCCTCACCATGCTGGGTGTCGGCTCGGCGGTGGGCGCGGTGCTGGCCTGGTTCTTCTACACCATCACCGTGATCAGCCTGCCCATGCTGGTTGATCGCGACATCGACTTCATCAGCGCGATCATCGCCAGCGTGCAGACGGTGAAGCGCAACACCGGCGTGATGCTCGGCTGGGCAGTGATCATCGCCGCGACGCTCGCCGTAGCGATGATCCCGCTGTTCCTGGGCCTGCTGGTGGTGCTGCCGGTGCTTGGCCACGCAACCTGGCACCTGTACCGGCGCGCGGTGAGCTAGTCCTCCAGCGTCCCGGTCATCCGGCGCCATTGCCAGGTGTCGGTGTACTGCTGGAAGGCTACGATCTGGTCGCCTTCCACGGTGAATACGTGGACGAAGGGCGCGTCGAGCGTCTCGCCCGTTTCGCGCTGGGTACCGGTGTAGCGGCCTTCCACCACGACGCGGTCACCCTCGGTGGTGAATTGCTGCGGCGTCCCGGCGAAATCGGCGAAGGTCTCGTTGATCGGGCCGAACACGCCTGCACCCATGGCCTCGAAGCCGATATAGGGATTGCCGGCGGCGTAGGGGCTGCCCTCGGCTTCGGACCACGAGACGTCGTCCGCCAGCAGGCTGGCCACGGTTTCCATGTCGCCCGTGCCGATGGCTTCGTAGAAGCTCTGCACTACAGGCAGCGCGTTCGACGCGGGAGCGTCACAGCCCTCCTCTGACCCGGCAGTTGCACAATCCGGCTCGGCGCAAGCCGCCGTTGCCAGCAGCAGGCCGATAACAAGTGCCTTCTTCATTCCAATCCCTCCCAAGAAGTGCGTCAGACGTCGTCTGCGCTGATCATTTCCTCGCGGTCGATGTCGCCGGTCAGGCTCGCCACGGTGGTGGCCACTGCAGCGTCTCCGCTGACATTGGTGGTGGTGCGCATCATGTCCATGATCCGGTCGACACCGGCGACGAAGGCGATGGTTTCCAGCGGCACACCGACCGCACCGAACACCAGCGCCATCATGATCAAGCCCGCGCCGGGAATGCCCGCCGCGCCAATCGCGCCCAGCGTGGCGAGGATCGAGATCAGGAAGTACTGGCCCAGCGTCAGGTCCACACCGAAGATCGAGGCACCGAACAGCGTGGCCAGGCCAAGGTACATGGCCGTGCCGTTCATGTTCACCGTCGCACCAAGCGAAATGACGAAGGCCGCCACCGAGTTGGACACGCCAAGGTTTCGCTCTGCACAGCGCAGGGTGACCGGCAGTGTGGCGTTGGAGCTGGCGGTGGAATAGCTGACCGCGATGGCATCGACGATGCCGCGAAAGAAGTCGATCACCGGCAGGCGGGCGATGAACTTGATCATGGCCGAATACATGACGAGGATGATCAGCAGGCAGCCGGTGTAGTTGAGCACGACCAGCCAGCTGAGCGCCTTGAGCGCGTCGACCCCCAGCGTGCCGGCCACCCAGGCCATCAGCGCGAAGACGCCGAAGGGGGTGAGCTCCATCACCACCATGGTCACCTTCTGCATGATGATCGCGCCCGAATCGAAGATCTTCTGGACCGGCTCGCCGTCCTTGCCCGCCATCAGGATGCCGACGCCGATCAGCAGGCTGAACACGATCAGCGGCAGCACGGCGACGTCAGCCATCACCTGCACCGGGCTTTCGGGCACGATCGAGAGAATCATGTCCACCGCCGTGGTGGGGTTGGGGTCGGGCGTGGGCACGGTGGGCGTGCCCAGCGTCTCGCGATCAGGGAAGAGGCCGAGGTTCACCGCGCCGGTTCCCAGCGCAAGGCCAAGCCATACGGCGATCTGGCCGGTCACCACGAACAGCAGGATGGCGCGGCCACCGACCGCACCGAGCTTGCGCAGGTCGCCGATGGCGGCAACGCCCGCGACGAGGCTGAAGAAGATCAGCGGGACCACCAGCATCTTGATCGACTTGATGAAGAAGTCGCCGATCCACTTGATGCTTTCGGCTTCGGGTCCCCAGGCGAGCCCCAGGATGACGCCCAGGATCAGCGCGGCGATGACACGCTGCCACAGCGGAATGCGGAACCAGAAACCCATGGAATTCCCCTATCAGGTGGCCCGGACTCAACCGGAGAGTGCGGCCAGTGCGATCCTTCGGTAGATTGCCGACAGTGCTTGCAGGTCGTCAAGCGCGACGGCTTCGTCAGTCTTGTGCATGGTGGCGTTGACCAGCCCGAACTCGATCACCGGACACAGGTCCTTCAGGAAGCGAGCGTCGGACGTGCCACCGGTGGTGGAGGCTTCCGGGTCCACGCCCGTCTCGGCCTTCACCGCTGCCGCGATAATATCGCTGAATTCACCCGGCGGCGTCAGGAACGGCTCGCCGCTGATGATCGGCAAGGCCGTACCGCCGTGCTTCTCAGCGATGGCCGCGACCTTTTCGGAAAGCGAAGCGCCTGAATGCTGGTCGTTGAAGCGGATAGAGATACGCGCCTTCGCCTTGCCCGGAATGACATTGTGCGCGCGATTGGGCACGTCGATCTCGGTGATCTCTAGGTTGCTGGGCTGGAACCAGTCAGTGCCTTCGTCGAGTACGAGCGTATCAAGTTCGGCCAGGATGGCCACCAGCTTGGGCAGCGGGTTATCGGCCAGGTGCGGATAGGCCACATGGCCCTGCGTACCCTGGACCTCGATCCAGATGTTGACCGAGCCGCGTCGCCCGATCTTCATCATGTCGCCCAGGCGATTGACCGAAGTGGGTTCGCCTACGAGGCACAGGTCGGGGATCTCATCCACCTCGCGCATGTAGTCGATCAGCGCGCGGGTGCCATGCAGCGCCGGGCCTTCCTCATCGCCGGTAATGATAAAGCTGAGCGTGCCTGCCTCTGCCGGAATGTCCGCCACGGCAGCAGCCATACAAGCGATAGAACCTTTCATATCCACCGCGCCGCGCCCGTAGAGCAGGTCATGCCGAACTTCCGGACCGAACGGTTCGCTCGCCCAGCCCTCACCGGGCGGAACGACGTCGACATGTCCGGCAAAGGCGAAGTGCTTGCTGCCTTCGGGACCGCGACGGATCGCGAACATGTTCTCGACCGATTCCTCGTCACTGCCCTCCGGACCATCGCCGCGCGTAAAGCGGTGCACGGCGAACCCCAGCGGGGCGAGCATGGCTTCCAACGCATCGAACACCGCACCGCGCGCGGGCGTCACGCTTTCGCAGGCGATCAGGCGCTTGGCATTGTCGAGGGCGTCGGTCATCTTGCGCCAGCTAGCAGGAGTGTCGCCCAATGCCCAAGCTCGATCTGGAATCCATCCCCCAAACCAATGCCACGGGCTATCCGCCGCCGCATGACGAGGCGGTCCAAGGCCGCTGGTATCGCCGGATCGGCCCAGCCGCCGGGTTGACCGACCTGGCCGCCAGCCACGTTGTGCTGAAGCCGGGAGCATGGTCCTCGCAGCGCCACTGGCACGCCGAAGAAGACGAGATGGTGATCATGCTCGAGGGCGAAGCCGTGCTGGTGGAAGACGGCGGCGAAACGCTGCTGAAGGCAGGCGACATTGCCACCTGGGCCAAGGCTGTGCGGAACGGTCATGTGTTGCAAAACCGCTCGGACAGCGATTGCATCTTCGTGGCGCTAAGCGCAGGAGACACCGCCGCCGACTGGGGCGAGTATTCGGACATCGACATGAAATTCGTGCGCGCCACGGGCTTCACCCGCAAGGACGGTACGCCTTTCTGACCCGGACCGGCGTCAGTCGGTAGCACTGACCTCGAACTGCGAAATGGTCCACTCCTCGGCCAGTGCCGCGTCGATCCATTCCTGCATCCAGTCGTGCTCCCACAGCGCCTGCATGTAGGCCGTGGCGAAACCCGGCACGTTGATACCGTAGGTGATGAAGCGGCTGACGATCGGTGCGTAGAAGATATCCGCCGCGCTGAAGGTCCCGAACAGGAAGGGGCCGCCCTTGCCGAACCGCGCGCGGGCTTCGGCCCACAGGCCCAGGATACGCACGATATCGGCCTTGGTCTGGTCCTGCAGCTCGACGCCCACGCGGGCGCGGATGTTCATCGGGCAATTGCGTCGCAGCGAGAGGTAGGAGGAATGCATTTCCGCCACCATGGCGCGCGCCATGCCGCGGGCATCGTCGGGCTTGGGCCAGAACCGGTCTCGCCCCACCTTGTCGCTGAGGTATTCGAGGATGGCGAGGCTGTCCCATACCACCACGTCGCCGTCCCACAGCACCGGCACCTTGCCCGCCGAAGGCTGGAACTCGCCGTTCTGGCTCTTCATCGCCTGCCAGTCATCGCCGTCGATGTGGACGGTCAGCTCGTCGAAATGCAACCCGCTCTGCTTGGCTGCCAGCCAGCCGCGCAACGACCAGCTGGAATAGTTCTTGTTGCCGATAATCAGCTTCATGGAAGTTCCTGCCCCTGTTCGTCGCCGGAACTAGCCGTTCACCCTGAAGCTGTCGAGCATGAACAGGCAGCACCATCGCTGCCTCATGGTTAAGCAGTCTTCCGCCGTCCCATTGCCGCTTTGTTAACCATCGTATGGCAGGAAAGCTGCTGTCCCGCGTCTTGATTGCGCGTCTTGAAGGTGAATTGTGGTCGAACAGGCCTCCAAATCACGAAACCGGGCCGGCAGGCTCGAACGCGTCCGCCACGTAGCGTGGGCCGGGGCAATTGCGCTTGTGTTACTGGCAGTTACGATCTTCCAGCCAATCGACCAACTGGGCTGGACGATACAGTCTCGGATCGCTTCGGAAAGTGCTTCCGGCGACATCGTCTTTGTCGGTTCCGACGCCGATCTTTCCGACCATGAACAACCGCGCGGACGCCAGCAACTCGCTCAATTGCTCGATCGGCTCGATGATGCAGGGGTGGACGCCGTCTACGTCGACTATGTTTTCGACCGGGCATCCGACAGCGAAACCGATAGCGAGCTCAATGCCGCGCTGCGTGATTTCTCCGGCGAGGCCTACCTGGTCCGCGACATGGAGACCAACCTCAACGGCCAGCTGGAGCTGACAGACAATGTCCCGTCGATTGGCGAGGGCGTGGCGCAGGTCGGTTCGCGCGGCTGGGCAAACTATCTCGGCTACATCTGGGAAATGCCTTACCGCGTCGACCATGGCGGCGAGAACCTGCCAAACCTGCCAACCCAGATTGCCGGGATCGACCGCGGCGAATCCGAAAACTTCCCGATCAATTACGGTTTCGATCTCGAATCCATTCCAACCTACCGTTTCGCGGACCTCGTCCAGGGCAAGGAGTCGCTGGCCGGCTTGCGCGGCAAGACCGTTGTCATTGGCTCGAGCGCCAGGGAGGCCGTGCAAGGCCGCAACATTCCCGGCCATACTGCCGTGCCGGACGCAATGGTCTCGATCTACGCGGCGGAAACACTGAAGGCCGGCCATACGCGCTATTTCGGTGGCCTGCTGGCCCTGATCCTGACAGTCGGAGCCCTGCTGCTGGCAGCAGCAATCCGGCCGCAGGGGGCACGCTATGCCGCCTATGCCGCCATCGCGGCCGGCATCCCCATGGCGCTGATTGTCGGCGCGCACTTGGGCGCACGTATCAGCGTGGCCGATGCCGGGGTCATGCTGGCCCTGTACGGCTATTACCGCATGCGGGCCTCGTGGAAGCAGAAGCTGCGGCTGGTCGATGCGGAGACCGGCCTGCCGACCTTTGCCGCGCTGGAAACCGATGAAGAGGTTGCCGAACTGGTCCCCGCAGTGATCGTGGCCAAGATCCACCGCTTCGAGGAAGTTCGCCGCACCCTGCCGGCAGAACTCCACGCCGACTACATGCTGGCGATCACCGCCCGCCTGCGCGCCGCGACGCAGGACGCCAGAATCTATCTCGGCCAGGGCCACATGATCGCCTGGACCATGCCGGAGAAGGACCCGGCCCTCCTGCGCGAACATCTGGAAGGCCTGCGCGCGCTGTTCTCTTCGCCGCTGATCGTGGGTGACGAGCAAGTCGACGTCGGCATTACCTTCGGCATCGACATCAGCCCCAGCCCGGCAGTCGCCCGCCGCCTGGCGGCAGCGGTGGCCGTAGCCGAGAAGACCACCGAGACTTTCGAGCCGATCGCCGTCGCCGACACGGCCTCGCAGGAAGACCTGATCTGGAACATTTCGCTGCAGGCACGCATCGACGCGGCGCTGGCCAACGGCGAGATCTACCTCGCCTACCAGCCCAAGATCATGGTGCAGACCGGCGAGATCATCGGCGCCGAAGCGCTGGTACGCTGGAACGACCCGGTCAAGGGCCATATCCCGCCCGACTATTTCATCCGCCAGTGCGAGACCGCGGGCCGCATGAGCCAGCTGACCCGCTTCGTGCTCGAAGAGGCTTGCGAAGCCGGCAACGCCTTCAAGGCCGCAGGCCTCAACCTGCCGATCGCGGTGAACATTTCGGCCACGCTGCTGCACGAACGCTCGATCGTGCAGATGGTCTCCGACGTGCTGAATCGTAGTGGCTTCGAACCGCACCACCTGACGCTGGAGATCACCGAGACCTATCGCATCTCCAACCTCGACCTCGCCGCGGAAATCCTTGGCGAGCTGAAGGCGCTGGGCACCAAGATTTCGATGGACGACTTCGGGGTTGGCGCGGCCAGCCTCGAGGCCTTGCTGCGCCTGCCCTTCTCCGAGCTCAAGATCGACCGGCTGTTCATTTCGCCGATGAGCCACGATCCCAAGGCACAGGGGATCGTGCGCTCCATCCTGCAGATGGGCAAGGAATTGCGAATCATCGTTGTCGCAGAAGGGGTTGAGGACGCCGGAACGTTAACACTTTTGCGCGATTCGGGCTGCCTGGTGGCCCAGGGATTCGCAATTTCCAAGCCCGTGACGTTTGATAAAATCCTTCAATTTCATGCATCTAAGGAATCTTATGCCTTAAAGAACATGGTTTAGGCTTTACAAACAGAAATGGTTAACCCATAAAAATCCTAAGCAATTAGGAGATTCATCATGGGTCGTAGTATTTGGGACTGGCTGTTCGGTGGCAAGGAAGCCTAAGCTGAACCAGCTTTTGAATTGAAAAAGGCGCCGCGAGGCGCCTTTTTTCTTGCCCGGAATCTGTGACCGGAATCCGGCCTCCGGAAATGCAAGCCTAGCTGCGAATGTCCGACAGTATTGCGGCACGCAATTCAGCGATGCCCATGCCCTTTTCCGAGCTGGTCTGGTGGATCAGCGGGAAAGCCGCCGGATGCTTGCGCGCTTCGGCTGCAACCTTATCGTGCACCGCAGCCAGTTCGCTGGCCTTTACCTTGTCCGCCTTGGTCAGCACCAGGCGGTAACCCACGGCAGCCTCGTCGAGCATGGTCATCATCTCGCGATCGACGTCCTTGAGGCCGTGGCGGCTGTCGACCAGCACCAGCGTGCGCTTCAACGGCACCCGTCCGCGCAGGAAGGTACGCACCAGCTTCTTCCACTTGTCGACCACCTTCACCGGGGCCTTGGCAAAACCGTAGCCCGGCATGTCGACGAAACGGAACTGCGTCGGGTCACCAACCTCGAAGAAGTTGAGCTCCTGCGTACGGCCCGGCGTGACCGAGGTGCGCGCAATCGCCTTGCGCCCGGTCAGGGCATTGATCAGCGAGCTCTTGCCGACGTTCGAACGCCCGGCAAAGGCGACCTCCGGAAAATCCGGATCCGGCAGGAACTTCAGCTGCGGCGCCGACAGCAGGAATTCGACGCGGCCGGAAAACAGCCGCGCGGCCTCGTCTGCCAGCGCCTGTTCTCCTTCCGTCACCCGCCAGCCTTCTCACGTTCGGCCGCGCGTGCCTTTTCCTCGCGCTCCTTGGCCATCATCGCCTTGAGCTGCGGGTTGCGGGCGTAGAGGTACTTTTGCTGTGCGAGCGTCAGCACGTTGTTGCTGATCCAGTAGAGCAGCAGGCCGGCGGCAAACGGGGCCATGACGAACATCAGCACCCAGGGCATGATCATGAAGATCTGCTGCTGCATCGGGTCCATCGCCGCCGGGTTCAGCTTGAACTGCAGCCACATGGTGAAGCCCAGCAGCACGGCCAGTACGCCGATGGCGAGGAAACCCGGCGGGGTGAAGTCGAGCAGGCCGAACAGGTTGAGGATGGTCGCCGGGTCAGGCGCAGAAAGGTCGCGGATCCAGCCGTAGAACGGCTCATGCCGCATCTCGATCGCCAGGCGCAGCACCTTGTACAGCGCGAAGAAGATCGGGATCTGGATGAAGATCGGCAGGCAGCCCGCCAGCGGATTGACCTTCTCTTCCTTGTAGAGCTTGGCCATTTCCTGCTGCAGCTGCGCCTTGTCGTCCTTGTAGCGTTCCTGCAACGCCTTCATCTTCGGCTGCACGGCGCGCATCTGCGCCATGGACTTGAACTGTTTCTGCGCCACAGGGAACAGCAGCAGGCGGATGATCAGCGTCAGGCAGACGATAGCCAGGCCGAAGTTGCCGACCATGCCAAACAGCCAGATCAGCACCTGCCACATCGGCCAGGCGATCCAGCGGAACCAGCCCCAGTCGATGGCAAGGCCGAACTTCTGGACGCCCGCTTCCTGGTATTCATCCAGCACGGCGCTTTCCTTCGCACCGGCGAAAAGGCGCGTGGTGCGGGTAACGGTTTCACCGGCAGGCACGTTCACCGCATCGTAAAGCACGACGGCGGCATATTGTTCGTTGCCCAAGGGC
Source organism: Alphaproteobacteria bacterium (assembly GCA_030431875.1). Classification (GTDB taxonomy): domain Bacteria; phylum Pseudomonadota; class Alphaproteobacteria; order Sphingomonadales; family Sphingomonadaceae; genus Alteraurantiacibacter. The sequence goes on along the minus strand of JAUIIG010000001.1, from coordinate 13,247 downwards.
GAGAACCACGAGCGGCTGCCACCCTCACCGGGAATCAGCGCGGACATCCAGTAGATGTCGGTAAAGCCGATCCAGCCGACCTGGCCATCAAGGTTGGCCTGCTGGCCTGCCTCGTCGACGTCGTCATAGTCCCAGCCGAAGTCGACCGAATCGCCGGCATAGGCGATGGGGCCGGAGTGGACGTTGAAATTGCTCGGGTCGGCATTGCGGCTGGAACGGTTGATCAAGCCGCGCGGTGCCAGCGCAATGGTGCCTTCACCGTTGTTGGTGACTGATTGCTCCACCGTCAGCATGTACTTGTCGTCGATGGAAATCGTCTGGCTGAAGACCTGGCCTTCGCCATTGTCCCAGGTGAGACGGACGGGGCTATCCTGCGTGAGTTCGCCGCCCTCTGCAGTCCACTCGGCTTGCGCATCGGGCGTGGTCACGCCCTCGGCGACCCAGTCGAAGCGGGCGAAGTGCTGTCCTTCGGTATTGCGCGGCGCCATCAGCTGCACTGGGCCGCTGTCTTCCTCGACAGTCTGGCGGTGCGTCTTCAATTCGATGTCGTCGATGCGCGCACCGGCAAGGTTGATCGAACCGAGGATTTCCGGGGCATCGATCTCGATGCGGTTGCCCGAGGCAAGCGCCGCTTCGAGGTCGACCAGTTGGTCGGCAGCGACCATGTCGCCCGTGACGTTGCCATCGACCTGCGCGGTCCCGGCTTCGCTACTGGCAGTAGCAACGGGATCGACTTCCGGTTCCGGATAGAAGGTCCGCATGGCGAAATCCCAGCCGAACAGCAGGAGCGCGCTCAGCACGACGGCGAGAATAAGGTTACGCTGGTTGTCCAAGATCGAAATTCCGTCGCGTCTAGTCGTTTTGTGTCGTTTCGGGCACGGGATCGTAGCCGTGTCCCCCCCATGGATTGCAGCGCATTATACGCTTGGCGGCCAGCCATCCACCCCTGATTGCACCATGCTTTTCCAGGGCCTCGATGGCGTAGGCACTGCACGATGGCTGGTACCGGCATGTCGGCGGCAGCACGCGGCTGGGGCCAAGCTGCCAGCCGCGCGCAATCAGGATGAAGAGGCGCTTCACTTCTTGTTCCCGCGGCGCGGCCGTCGGGCCGGATCGCCCTTGCCCTCGGCGGCGGCCTGCAGGACGTAGCCGAGTTCCTTGCCCATCTGGGCGAAGTCGCGCTCGACCCCGCCCTCGCGGCCGATCAGCACGTGATCGTGATCGGGCAGGCCGTGTTCGGGCAGCGCGGCTCGCAAAAGCTCGCGGAAGCGGCGCTTCATGCGGTTGCGCACTACGGCATTGCCGATCTTCTTTGTCACGGTGATGCCGTAGCGAATCCCCTGTCCGTCATTGGGCCGCGTCAGCAGCACGAATCCGGGCCGCGCATTGCGCAGCCCCCGATTCGCTGCGAGGAAATCCGCGCGCCTGGTGATGACGGAAATAGTCATGGTGCGTTAGATAGGGGCTCAGTCACCATTTGTGGATGGCAGGCGCAAAAACGGGTCCCGAAAGGGACCCGCAAGGCCGACTGGCCGCCCGCAGCGGGCGCAGCTTGCTGCGCGCCTAGCGAGGACAAGGCCGCGGAGGCGGCCTCGAAAAACAAGTTAGGCGCTGAGCTTCTTGCGACCGCGACGACGACGGTTGCGCAGCACCTTGCGGCCACCGACAGTGGCCTTGCGGGCGAAGAAACCGTGGCGACGAGCGCGCACAAGGTTGCTCGGCTGGAAAGTGCGCTTCATGGTTCAGTACCTCGAAAATCGAATAAAAAGGGCCGCCAAACGAGAGGCGGCCTCACAGTGATGGCGCGCTTACTGAAGCACGGGCTCCAAGTCAAGGTAAGCCAGACGCGGAAGTTCACCTTCTACTGCGGGCGTTTCGGCCATGTCGGACTGTTCGTCAACCCAGCCGCGCATTTCCGCGCCGGTCAGCCAGCGCGCGTCTTCAAACGGCACCGAATTGGTCATGGCGTAGAAGGCCTCCGCCTCGGCACGGTCCATGCCCATTTCGACGTAATAATCGAGGTAGCGGCGATGTTCGGGCGCACCGGCAGGATAATCCTCCGCCCCGCGGCCCCAGTCGTCGAGCCAGCCATGGACGGCGAACTCGCTGGCCGGGTCGATCTCGCGGGTGGCTCCGGCGAGAAACAGCTCGACAGCGCCAGAGCGCACCGACCCGCCGTCTTCAACGCGCGTGGCAATGCCCCGTTCGCGAATCATCCGGCCCAGGGCCAGGTTGGCGCGGTCGTCGTGCGTGCCCGGAGCCTCGACGAATTCGAGCACGCCTACCTGCGGATAGCGTTGCAGCAAGGCAGCGAACTGCGCGGGCGCGTGTGAATCGGTCACGCCGACGATGGCAGCGGTGTGATTGTCGATCACGCGGAACGGCCCGAAAGCGGCCACGGCGGCCTGTTCGGTCCGTTCCTGCAAAGGCGAGACATAGCGGCTGGCGGTCGTTTCCTCGACCACGATCCATTCTTCGGCCCATTCCTCGGTCACGGTCACCGTCTGCGCAGCGGCAGGCGACGCCACCACGGCCAATAGTGCTCCAACGAGGGACAGTTTCCAGCGCATTCCCCCTCTTCGACCCGTGCCGCCTGCCGAAGTGCGAACAGGTGAAGTTTCGATCGGGTTAACGCTGACGCCCCTCGACACGTGCGGAGGGTGCGCTATCACCTTGGCGGAAAGGGGAATTCCTCTTGGTAGCTCTGGTGCAGACGGTGGCCTATCTGGGACTGGAGGCGCGCTCGGTAGAAGTGCAGTGCCAGCTGGCCGCAGGGATGCCGCGCTTCACCATTGTCGGCCTGCCGGACAAGGCCGTGGGCGAAAGCCGCGAGCGGGTGCAGTCTGCCCTGGCTGCAATGGGTCTCTCATTACCCCCCAAGCGGATTACCATTAATCTCTCACCCGCCGACCTGCCCAAGGAAGGTTCGCACTACGACCTGCCCATTGCGCTGGCGCTCCTGGGGGCCATGGGCGTGGTCGATGCCGAGGAGCTGAGCGAATGGCTCGCCGTGGGTGAACTCGCGCTCGATGGCCGCATCGTGGCCTCGCCCGGCGTGCTGCTGGCCGCGCTCCATGCCAGCGAGAACGAACTCGGCCTCATCTGTCCCGCCGCGCAGGGACCAGAGGCACGCTGGGCCAGCGGCGTGCGGGTCTGCGCGGCGCCGGATTTGGTCAGCCTGCTCGCCCACCTTGGAGGCAAGGCGGAACTAGCCGAGCCGGAGCCCGGCGAGGTCGACGATGCGCACCACGGGCCGGACCTGAAACAGGTGAAAGGGCAGGAGACCGCCAAGCGCGCGCTGGAGATCGCGGCGGCGGGCGGGCACAACCTGCTGATGAACGGCCCTCCCGGTGCGGGGAAGAGCCTGCTGGCAAGCTGCCTGCCTGGCATCCTGCCGCCCCTGACGCCTGCAGAAGCGCTGGAGGTGAGCATGGTGGCATCGGTCGCGGGCACGCTGGAGGGCGGCAAGATCAGCCGCACGCGGCCCTTCCGCGCGCCGCACCATTCGGCCAGCATGGCCGCCCTGACCGGCGGCGGACTGCGCGTACGTCCGGGCGAAGTCAGCCTTGCCCACCTTGGCGTGCTGTTCCTCGACGAATTGCCGGAATTCCAGCGCGCCGTGCTCGATTCGCTGCGCCAGCCGCTGGAAACCGGAAAGGTCGACGTCGCCCGCGCCAATGCCCACGTGGCCTATCCCGCGCGCGTGCAGCTGGTGGCAGCAATGAACCCTTGCCGCTGCGGCCACCTGGGCGATCCTGCATTGGCATGCAGCCGAGCACCCAAGTGCGCCATCGACTACCAGAGCAAGGTGAGCGGCCCCATGCTCGACCGCATTGACCTGCACGTCGAAGTTGACCCGGTCAGCGCGGCTGACCTTGCCTTGCCGCCGCCTGCCGAAGGGTCCGCCGAAGTTGCCGCGCGCGTGGCAGCAGCACGCCGCCTGCAGGCAGCGCGCGGCGTGCGAAGCAATGCGGAACTCGATGGCGAGGCGCTGGAAGAATTTGCCACGCCGGACGACGCCGGGCGCAAGCTGCTGATGCAGGCCGCCGAGGCCATGCGGCTGTCCGCCCGCGGCTACACCCGCATGCTGCGCGTGGCACGGACGATTGCCGACCTGGCAGGCAGCCATGACGTGGGCCGGATCCACGTTGCCGAAGCGCTAAGTTACCGTAGGCAAGCCCCGCGCGCCTAGTCGGCAGAGGGGCCGCGGTTCATCTGGCAGTCAGGCACGGACCCGTCTATTCGCTGCCTGTCAAAAAAGGGGACCCAGCCATGCCGCGTACCATCCTTGCTACGACCGCCGGATTGATCGGAGCAGCCCTGCTCGCTCCCATGGCGGCAGCACAGACACTTCCCGAACCGGCGCAGGGAGCCCAGCCGATCGATGCCGAGCAGTGGCAGCGCCAGATCGCGCGCGACATTCCCGGCCACGTGCGTTTCGAGGGGCTTCCCCCGATGCGATTTGGTTTTCTGGTGACCAGCACGGGGTCGGTACGGTCGTGCATGGCCTTGCCGGTCACCGCCGACCAGGAGGAGCGCGGAGTCGCCCGCGGCCAGGACCTGTGCGAGGGGTTCATCGAGCACGCGCGATTCCAGCCCGCCCGCGATGCCGATGGCGAAGCGATCGACAGTGTTTACATCGCTGACTTCGGCGCGACGCGGCCCGTCGTCGCGGCAGACTACGCGGGCGTGCCTGTAATCTAGTGCAAAGCCCGGCGGGCTTGTTACAGAGCGGCCCGCATGATTGCCCTTCTCCTTCTGTCTCTGGCGCTAGCCATGGATGCCTTCGCCGTCTCGCTCGTTCGCGGCGCGGCGGGCCAGCATTCGCTGCGGCGTGCTCTCGAAACCGGCATCGCTTTTGGCGTAGCGCAAGGGGTGATGCCCATGCTCGGCTGGGCGCTGGGAAGCCTGTTCCTCGTCTACATCGAGGCCTGGGACCACTGGATCGCCTTTGCCCTGCTCGCTTTCCTGGGCGTGCAATTGCTGCGCGAGGGGCTTGGTAGCGACGGCGACGAAGACGACGTGCCGCCTGCAAGCAATTCCTACAAGGCGCTGTTCGCGGCTGCCATTGCCACCTCGATCGACGCGGGCGCTGCCGGGCTTACGCTCGACCTGTTCGCCTATCCGCCGCTGCTATCGTGCCTGGTGATCGCTGTAGTCACGGCTGCACTATGCGTGCCCGCCTACTGGTTTGCCGCTCGCCTGGGGCCCCGGTTGGGCAAGCGCGCAGAGGTTTTTGGCGGGCTGGTGCTGATCGGGCTGGGAATAAGGATTGTCGCCGAACACACCGGCTGGCTCTAGCCTAGCAGCACTCTTCCGATTGCTCGGGCGGTTCTGCCGGGAATCCGTCCTTGGCATAGGCACCGGCATGCCGGTCCACCGGCTGGCCGATCTTGTCCGGCGTCTGCCAGCCGAGTTCGTGCCAGCTGAGTTCGCGGCCGTCCTGTGCGCGGATGGAAATCGGCTGCACCGGTTGGCCATCGCGGCAATCGACCAGGACGAGGCCCGGATTGAAATCCTCGGTATAACGTTCGCCCCACTGGCGCAGCGCCAGCATGGCAGGCAGCAGGCCAAGGCCCTTTTCGGTCAGGCGATATTCCACCTTGCGGCGATCAGCCTCGCACGGCGTGCGTTCCAGCACCCCGTGCTGCACCAGGTTGGCCAGGCGATTGGACAGGATGTTGCGGGCAATGCCCAGCTCCTGCGAAAACTCCTCGAAATGGTAGAGCCCGTTGAAGGCCGCGCGCAGGATCAGGAACGACCAGCGTTCGCCCATCACTTCCAGCGCATGCGGCAAGCCGCAGCTCATTTCACGTAACGGTTCTCTAATTCCCATACGAAAGATCCATGTCCCGCGCTGTCCTACAGGCAAACGCGGGAAAGCCAAAAATATTTGCGAAAAAGGGTTGCGAATCGCAACTTAGGGAGATAGGTCGCGAATCACAACTGGTTTTGAACTGCAACCTACAATCTTGTCAAAGGAGCCCCCCATGACTCGCCTCGCCACTTCCCTGCTCGCCGCCTCGCTTGCCCTGGCCGGCGCCTTTGCCCCCGCCGCGCTGCAGGCTCGGCCCGACGGCGCCTATTTCAATGTCGAGCTGGCAGCCCCTGCCAGCGAGCAGCGCGTGATTGCCGGCGGCGTTGTCTTTACCTGCGAAGGCACGACCTGCGTCGGCCCGCGCAGCAGCACGCGCCCGCTCCGCGTCTGTTCGGAACTGCGCCGCGAAGTCGGCACCATCACCAGCTTCAACGCCGGCGGCGAGGAGCTGGCGGAAGCACGCCTCGCCCGCTGCAACGGCTGATCGTCCATCCCTCCGCCGCTCTCCATTATCCGGCGGACACTCCTGAAGGCCCCGGCGCTTACCCGCCGGGGCCTTTTTTTAGGCGCCGAGGAGACCGTGGCGCACTAGCTCGGCTTCGAGCGCTGCCGCACCGGTAAAGACATGGCCATGCCAGTCACGCGCAGTCGCGGCGGCAATGTTCTCGGGCTTGTCGTCGATGAAGAACAGGTCTTGCGGCGGTCGGCCAAAGCGCTGCTCGGCGATGGCGTAGATCTGCGGCTGCGGTTTCACGCATTTCTCGCGTCCGGAGACGACGATCTCGCGCATGTGCGCAAAGACCGGCGCTGTCGGCAGGAAGCCGGTCCAGAATTCGTCAGGAAAGTTGGTCAGCGCGAACTGCGCCACGCCGCGCTCGGCCAGCCGTTCCACCAGGTCATGCGTACCCGCTACAGGGCCGGGGATCGTCTCGTTGAAGCGCGTGGCATAGGCATCGATCAGGTGCCCATGACCCGGAAAGCGATCCTTGAGCTGGCGCACTTCGGGGGCCAACGGGCGTCCGGCATCAAGCTGGAAGTGCCATTCTTCTGTCACCACCTCGGAAAGGAACCAGTCCAGTTCCGCTTCGTCGGCAATCAACTGGCGGAACAGGTGGCGGATGTCCCACTGGTAGAGCACCCGCCCTACATCCCAAACGACGGCAGAAGGACCTTCGGGTCCGGCCTTTTCGCCGACGTCAGACATGCAAAAAGCCCCCGTGGTGGCGGGGGCTTTTCGAAAGACCAGTGCCGCACGCAGGCGGCACGGCGCGCATTAGCCCTGGCGGGCCTTGAAGCGGCGGTTGGTCTTGTTGATCACATAGGTGCGGCCGCGACGACGAATCACGCGGCAATCGCGATGGCGGTTCTTCAGCGACTTGAGGCTGTTGCGGATCTTCATGGTCTTTTCCCGAAAAAAAATCAGCACCGGAGATGCGCTCCGATGCCGCAATTTCAAGGCGGGCGGATAGTGCGGCCCTGAAATGAAGTCAACCTTCTCCGCGAATCCCGGCCAGTTTGCGCTCCCAGGCGACCGCATGGGCGACGATTGCGTCGAGATCGGCGTGTTTTGGCTGCCACGGCAAGGTCGCCTTGATGCGCGACGGGTCAGAGATCAGCGAATCGGGATCGCCCGCGCGGCGCGGGGCCATGACGCGATTGATGGTCCGATTGGTCACCCGATCCACGGCATCGAGCACTTCGAGTACCGAGAAGCCGCGGCCATAGCCGCAGTTCATGGTCAAGGAGCGTTCAGGCTGTTCGATCAGCGCCTCCAGCGCCAGCACGTGCGCTGCCGCGAGGTCACTCACATGGATGTAGTCGCGCACCCCGGTGCCGTCGGGCGTGTCGTAGTCGGTGCCATAGACCGACACGCTCTCGCGCTGCCCGGTCGCGGCTTCGACAGCCACCTTGATCAGGTGCGTCGCGCCGGCCGTCGACTGGCCGCTGCGCGCCTGCGGGTCTGCCCCGGCCACATTGAAATAGCGCAGCGCGCAATAGTTCATCGGATGGGCCGCCGCCGTGTCGGCGAGCATCTGCTCGGTCATCAGCTTCGACCAGCCGTAGGGATTGATCGGTGCCTTGGGCGTATCCTCGGTCACTGCCGCGACATCGGGAATGCCATAGGTCGCCGCCGTGGAGCTGAAGATCATGTGCGGCACGCCCGCCTGCACCACCGCCTCGATCAGCGCGCGGCTCTTCACCGTGTTGTTGTTGTAGTACTTGAGCGGGTCCTCGACGCTTTCCGGTACCACCACACTGCCAGCGAAGTGCATCACCGCGCCAACCTGCTGCTCGGCAAAGATCCGCGCCAGCAGCTCGCCATCAGCAATATCGCCTTTATAGAAAGGCACGCCATCGGGCACGGCAAAGCGGAAACCTGTCACGAGATTGTCGATCACCGACACCGGCCAGCCGGCATCCTGCAGGGCCAGCACGGCATGGCTGCCGATATAACCGGCCCCGCCGGTAACAAGGACATGGCATTTATCGACTGGGCATTTATCGCTCATGGTCCGCGCGCCTAGCATCTTTGGGTGAAACGACAATTAAGGTAAGAACATAAGCAAGGCATCATTCATGACTGCCATGCCCTGGAGAGACCATGCGAAATCACGTCCTCTTGTCCGCCCTCGCCGCCAGCATGCTGGTCGCGGGCTGTGCCACCCCCGCTTACGTCTCGCCAGTCGAGGTGACGCGCTTCACGGGCGAGAGCGACCGGTTCCTGGGCGCAGGCACGATCCAGATCGTCCCCGCGCCGGGGCTCGATGCCGAGTCCATCGAATATGGCTTCTACGAGGAAGCGGTGCGGGTAGAGCTGGAGCGGCTGGGCTACCGGGTCGTCATGGTGAACGGCGGGCAGGTCGCGCAGATCGCCGTCGACGAATACGTTGCCGCCCCTGCCGGTCGTCGCAGTCCGGTCAGCGTCGGGGCTGGTGGTTCGACCGGCACCTATGGCTCGGGCGTGGGGCTCGGCATCGGCTTCAACCTTGGTGGACAGCCGAGAGAACGGATCGAACGCGAAGTGGCGGTTGCCATCCGTCCGGGCGATGGCGGTCAGAACCTGTGGGAAGGCCGCGCCACCATGACGGCCACGGCCAACAGCGACTTCGCCACTGCCTCGCAGGCGGCCCCGCGAATTGTATCGGCGCTGTTTTCGGGGTTCCCCGGAACTTCGGGTGAGACTATCGCGGTCGAATGATTACATCTGATATTATAATCGATGCCGCTTTCGATAGCGGCAACATCGAAGTTGTTTCGGTCTCCGGAGCCAGCGCGACGCTGCGCATTCCCAAGGACCGGATGAGCGAGTTCGCCCAGTGGTTCCACTTCCGCGTCTCGGGTGCAGCGGGCCGCGAAGTCGTGCTCACCTTCGAGAACCTCAAGGAAAGCGCCTACCCTGCTGGCTGGCCCGACTACCGCTGCTGCGTTTCCGAAGACCGCGCCTTCTGGGGCCGCGCCGAGACCACCTACGACGATGCAGTCGGCAACGGCACCATGACCGTACGCTACACCCCCGCCTCCGACATGGCGTGGTTCGCCTATTTTGCGCCCTATTCGATGGAGCGCCATTTCGACCTCGTCGCCGAAGCCGCTTCCAGCGAAGGCGTGAGCCATCGGCGCCTCGGCGAAACGCTGGACGGTCGCCCGATCGATTGCCTCGAAATGGGCACCGGCGACACGCAGGTCTGGCTCTATGCCCGCCAGCATCCCGGCGAAACGCAGGCCGAATGGTGGATGGAAGGCGCGCTCGAAGTGCTCACCGATCCCACCGACACCGTGGGCCGCGTGCTGCGCGACAAGTGCCGTATCCACGTAGTGCCCAATGCCAACCCGGACGGCAGCTTCCGCGGCCACCTGCGCACCAATGCCGTGGGCACCAACCTCAACCGCGAGTGGGACAACCCGACGGCGGAAAAATCTCCCGAAGTGCTCGCCATCCGCAATGCGATGGACGAAACCGGCGTGGACGTGGCCATGGACGTCCACGGCGACGAGGCGATCCCGGCGGTCTTCCTTGCGGGTTATGAAGGCATCCCGAGCTGGAGCGAGGAACGCGGTGAGCAGTTCTATCGCTACGAGCGCCTGCTCGACCGCCGCACCCCCGATTTCCAGACCAAGCTCGGCTATCCCAAGGCTGCGCCCGGCAAGGGCAACCTGTCGATGAGTACCACGCAGGTCGCCGAGCGCTTCGGCGCCATGTCGATGACCATCGAGATGCCCTACAAGGACAACCACGAGTGGCCGGACGAGGCCCAGGGCTGGAGCCCCGAACGCTGCAAGATTCTGGCGCGTGACTGCCTGGCCGCGCTGGTCGAGTGGCTCGACGGCGCCGACGCCTGATCAGGGCTGCACCACCACCCAGCGCAAGGCATTGTCGCTGCCCTCGCCGCGCAGGTGGGTGGTGGCGGTCCACAGGGTCCACGGCCGCAAGGCATATTCGGGTTCGAGGAAGTCGCGCTCCAGCCACAGGTTGCGCTCGATCCGCGTGGCAATGCCGTAGGCTTCCTCGAAAGTGCGCGAGACCTTCAGCACCACAGGCTGGCCGGTATGGCCTTCGACCTGGTTGATGAAGGTGGTCAGCTCGCTTTCAAGACCGGCCTCGATGATCGGGTCGCCGCAGTCGCTGGCGAGCTTGTCGAGCGCAATGGCAGGCGGCAGCATGGCGGCATCGCGTGGTACAATAGTTACGAAGTTTGCCGCTTGCCGCTGTGCCGGAACGCACGGATCGTAGGCATGCACCACGCCATGCGGCAGCATGGCATCGCTGGCCATGGCGAGGTTGCGCGGGAAGCTGGCGTCGCGGTCAGCCGCTCCGCTGCTCGCCTCGAGATAGACGAAGTCCGCCCCCGTCGCGCGCAGGGCATTGAAGTCGACCGCGCCGTCATCGGCCCCCACCAGCGCGCCCTGCACCGGGTAGGTGCTGCGTGAAGGCTGCCAGCGCATGGCTTCCCACCAGCCCCAGGCAGCCGCCAGCATGGCTGCCAGCAGCAGCAAGGCGATGATCCGCCAGCGCCAGACGGTTTTGCGCTTTCGACCCATGAGCGACCCGCGAACGTGAGAAAGTGATTCAGGCCTTGATATGCAGCACGCAGATCAGCGTGAAAAGCCGCCGCGCGGTTTCGAAGTCGGTTTCCACCTTGCCCTCCAGCGCATCGAGCAGGTGCCGCGTGCCGCGATCGTGGATCGCGCGGCGGGCCATGTCGATGGTCTCGATCTCCTGCGCCGAGGCGCGCCGCAGGGCCTTGTAGTACGAATCGCAGATGGCGAAGTAATCGCGGATCGACCGGCGCATGCGCGCCATGCCTAGGCCGATGGTTCCTGCCGCTGCTCCCTCACGGTCCTTGAGGTGCCAGGCCAGCATGCCGTCGATCACTTCAAGGTGGACCTGCCACGGCCCTGCATGACCATCGTTGCTGGCGCGCAATGGCTTGAACAGGTTGTCCTCGACAAGGTCGCGCAGGGCCACCTCGCGTTCCTGCTCGATCTCTTCATTACGCGCGATGACGGTCGCTTCGTCGAGCGTGATGGCTTCGATACGGTTGTCATCGGCAGCGGACATGGCGTGGCCCTGATGCCCCAGCCATGGGTGTGGTTGCAAACACGAAAAGCCATGCAGCGACTGTTCTCCCCGCTTTCCACAGGCCGCGAAGCGCAACTTTGCCAATGTCAATCTTGCGGTCCGTCCGGCAGGGGAGCATCAGGGGCGGATGGCCGATGAAGACCTCCTGATCCTCAAAGACAGCAAGACCGCCAGCGACACGCCGCAAGGCCGCGCCCTGCCCGCCAACCTGGAGGCGGAAGCCGCCTTCCTTGGCGCCGCGCTGATCGACAACCGCGTGCTGGAAGAACTGCCGGTGGAACTGCGCGCTGCGCATTTCTACGCCCCCATCCATGCGCGCATCTATGACCGGATCGTGACCCTGGTCGACCGCCAGATGGTGGTAACGCCGGTGACGCTGAAACCCCATTTCGAAGGGGACGAGGCGCTCGCCGAGCTGGGCGGCACCGGTTACCTCGCCCAGCTGACGGCGGACGGCCAGGGCCTGCTCGCCCCCCGCGAACTGGCGCAGCAGATCTATGACCTCGCGCTGCTCCGCGAACTGGTCGGCGTTGGCCGCGAACTCGTCGAAAGCGCGCTCGACACCAGCGAAGACGTGCGCCCGCAGACGCAGATCGAGAATGCCGAGGCGCGGCTGTTCGAAGTGGCCGAAGGGGCCACCAGCGAGAAGGCCGGCGTCGCCTTCCGCAGCGCCTCGATGGAAGCCATCCGGCTGGTCGAAGCGGCGATGAATTCAGGCGGCGGCCTGTCGGGCAAGACCACCGGCCTGGCCACCATCGACAGCAAGACCGCCGGCCTGCACAATTCCGACCTCATCATCCTTGCCGGGCGTCCGGGCATGGGCAAGACCTCGCTCGCCACCAATATCGCCTTCAACTGCGCCGAAGAGCACATGCGCTGGCAGCAGGACGGCGGGCAGCACAATTACGGCGGGCCGGTGGCCTTCTTCAGCCTCGAAATGTCAGCCGACCAGCTGGCGACGCGTATCCTTGCCGAACAGGCGGAAATCTCGTCCGAGGCGCTGCGCTCGGGCAAGCTCAAGCGCGAGGAGTTCCACGAACTGGCGGCGGCATCGCAGAAGCTGGCCAACCTGCCGCTGTTCATCGACGACACGCCCGCTTTGTCGATCTCCGGCCTGCGCACCCGTGCCCGGCGGCTGAAGCGGCGGCACGATATCGGCCTGATCGTGGTCGACTACCTGCAGCTGCTGCAGGGCTCGGGCCGCTCCAGCGACAACCGCGTGAACGAGATTTCGGAGATCAGCCGCGGCCTCAAGACGCTGGCCAAGGAACTCAACGTACCGGTGATTGCACTGTCACAGCTCAGCCGTGCGGTGGAACAGCGCGAGGACAAGCGCCCCATGCTCTCCGACCTGCGCGAATCGGGCTCGATCGAGCAGGACGCCGACATGGTCTGGTTCATCTACCGCGGCGACTACTATCACGAGGCCCTGCGCCCCGACATGCCGAGCGAGACCTCGTCCGAAGCCGACAAGGAAAAGTACCGCGTCTGGGAAGACCGCTACCTCGAGCTGCGCAACAAGGCGACGCTGATCGTCGCCAAGCAGCGCCACGGCTCCACCGGCAACGTGCCGCTGCTGTTCCAGAGCGAGTTCACCAAGTTCACCTCGCCCAACATGAAGGATTATTCGGACTACGGGTTCGAGTGATCGCTGCAGCGCTGCCTGTCCGAAAATCTTGACTTTCACGGGGGCGCCACCTAGATGCGCCTTTCGGATTTCCGCACAAACTGTTTGATTGGAGTGCCATATGGCGCGCGTTACCGTCGAAGATTGCGTCGACAAAGTTCCCAACCGTTTCGACCTCGTCCTGCTGGCAGCCCAGCGTGCGCGCGAGATTTCGGGCGGTG
>JAUIIG010000082.1 GCA_030431875.1 Alphaproteobacteria bacterium | reverse complement strand
GGACCTTGGCGGGGACCCGGCGATCGGACTGCCGCCCAAACAGGTCGGTACGGACACCGACGGCAACCCGGTCTATGCGCAGCAGGACGTCTACTGGGAGATCGACGTCATGCTCGTCGGCGTGAACGTCGGCGAAGACATCGACGTTAGCAACCCGTGGGAGGGCTTCGACCGCACGGCCGATGAAGCCCCCGCGCCGATCGACCTGGTGCATTCGCAATTGCCGCCCGAAAGCCTCTCCGTCTCGATCAACATCATGCATGCCAACGGGGCGCAAGGTTTGCTGGACCAGTACAAGTTCGATGTCGAGAAAGACGAAATCAGCGGCATTGTCAGCCCCGGTGGAAGCGAGATCTTCCTGCGGGTGGCAGTCGGGCTGGGGGGCGAAGAGGCGCGCGACCTTGCGCACACCTTCGCCGGGTCGCACCCCAGTGACCGCATGCGGCTGGTCGCGCTCGAGGCCCAGGCCGGCGTGCTGGACGAGGCCGAGCGCGACCAGCTTTGGCGCCGGGCTGAACAGTCGGGCAGCAGGCTGGTGGCCATGGAAGCGACGCGGCGGCGACGCGAGCTTGCCCTCGTCTAGAGGATCCCGCCTGCCAGCCGGTCGATCGCGCCTTGCAGGATGATCGCGGCGGCGTGGCTGTCGATACGTTCGGCGCGCTTGCCGCGGCTCATGTCCTGCGCGATCATGTCACGTTCAGCGCTGGTGGTGGACCAGCGCTCGTCCCACAATAGCACGGGCAGGCCCATCGCCAGCAGGTTGCGGGCAAAGGCGCGGCTGGCCTGTGCGCGCGGCCCGCTGGAGCCATCCATGTTGAGCGGCAGGCCGATCACGATCCCGGCGACGCTGCGGGCCTTGCATATCTCCTCCAGCGCGGCCTTGTCGCGGGTGAACTTGCCTTTGGGCAGGGTCTTGCCCGCCGTGGCAAAATTCCACCCCGCATCGCAAAGAGCCGTGCCGATGGTCTTGGTGCCAAGGTCCAGTCCCAACAGCACGCCGCCGTCAGGCAGGGCGTCGCGGAACTCCGCGGCGTTTTCGGTCAGGAGGGCTGGTTCGTCTGCCATGTGCGCACCCGCTCGACCACGTCCTGTTGCAGGTTCTTCCAGAACAGCGGGATGTCGTAGACGTGGTAGTTGTTGCCCGGCAGCACATAGGGGCCCAGCGCAGGCGGATCTCCGATCAGCAGCACGCCGGTTTCCGGATCGCAGCGCGCCGGTACGCCGCCCGGCACCAGCTCGCCGCCGCTCAGGTCTTCTTCGGGCACCAGCGTGCCAAGGTTGCTGGCGGCATCGGCCGAATCCTCGATCCCGCCGGTGAGCGGGTTGAAGCACAGGATCGGCGAGGTCTCGCGCGAATTGCCGTTGATGCCCGGCGACTGGTGATAGATGCGCAGGTACTGGCTGGTGTCGGCTGGTTCGCCAAAGCTGGCCCAGCTGGCCACGCAGCCAGCTTGCCCCGCCGAAGCGCAAGCAGGCAGGCCCAGCTCGGGCAGGTCAGTCTCGATCGAGATCGGCATGCCGATGGGATAGGCCACCGCCACGCGCTCCATCACCGGGGTGCCCTTCAGCTTCTCCAGCAGCAGGCGCACGACGTGGTAACCGCCCTGGCTGTGCCCGGCGAGGACGATAGGCCTGTCTGCCGGGATGGATTCGAGGAAGAAGTCAAAGGCGGCTGATACGTCCGCGTAGGCGAGGTCCAGCGCGCGACCAGCCTCGGGCGCGTCGGTGAGGAAGGCGCCATACGTCGCCTGGCGATAGCGCGGCACCCAGATTTCGCTGGCCTGGTTGAAGGCGCTCGCCATGCCACGCACCATCACCCGCGCGCCGTCCTGCGACAATTGGTCGTCAAGCGGCGCGTTCCATGCATCGTTCTCGGTAAAGCTGGTGGGGTGGACGAAGAACACCGCGAAGGCGGGTGTCTCCCCGTCAGCGGCCTCTTCGGGTGCGGTTCCCTCCGCATAGGACGGCTGCCAGCGCGCCGGATCGTTGACCGCGCCCATGCCGGGGCGGCTGAACCACATGGCCGGGTCCTGGTAGGCGTTGGCTTCCAGCGCCTCCTGCTCGACAAAGTCGACCCGCGGGACCATGGCAAATTCGGTCAGCTCCTCGGCGAAGACGCGCAGGACGAACAGGCCCGCGATGAACAGCACGATCAGGATGGCGACGATGTAAAGGAACTTACGCAGGGTATGCCTCCTTGGCCTGGGCTGCGGCGTCTTCCGCGTCCTTGGACTTGGCGCGCTGTTCCAGCGCCACCTTGATCATGGCGAGCAGCGGATCGGCCAGGAACAGGCCGAGCACGCCGAACAGGATGCCCATGATCAGCTGCATCGCCAGCACCAGCGCGGGGGCCAGGTCCACTGTCTTGCGGGCAATCATCGGGATGACGAAGTAGCCGTCGATGTTCTGCACCGCGAAATAGACGATGATGGTGTAGATGCCCATTTCCGTCCCGCCGGAGAAACCTACCAGCACCATCAGGCCGCCGGAAATCACCGCTCCGATATTTGGTACGAAGGCGAGCAGGCCGGTGAGGATCGCCAGCAGGGCGGCCATGGGAATGGGGTCGCCTGTGACGAGCCCGTAGGCAACCAGCATGACGTAGGTGAACACGCCTTCGAACACCATGCCGACAAGCCGGCCGAACATCAGCCGGCGCATGGTGTAACCCATGCGGCTGGCGGTCTCGTAGAACTCCTTGCGGCGCGGCTTGGGCAGCATCCATGCGACGCCGCGTTCGTAGAGCCGCGGTTCGATGACCACGTAGATACCGATGATGACGATCAGCAGCAGCGTGGTCAGCCCGCCCAGCAGGCCGCCCAGCGCCCGCGTTACCGTGCCGAATCCGCTGATGGCCTGGCTGGCCATGGTCTGCACGCTGTCGATGTTGATCTCGAAACCCTGTTCCTGCATCCAGCCGAACAGGACGCGCGCCTGTTCCTGCAGGATGCGGGGAAATTCGGCGGCTTCCTGCGAAATCTGCGATCCTGCAAAGGTCGTCAGCCAGGCGAGGAAGGCAATCCCCGACACCAGCACGATGGCGATCCGCCAGCCGCGTCCAATGTGCAGGACGCGGCCCAGCAGGCGGGCACCGCCATCGACCATCGAGGCGAAGACCATGGCGCCGAAGATCACCAGCAGGCTTTGCGAGAGGTAGGCGGCGAGGACCACGAGGCCGACCACGGCCGTCCAGGTCAGGGCGCGCCATGCTTCGAACCGCAGTTCCGGCGAGGAAATGCGCGTCGGGCTTGCGCCCATGTTGTCGCTGTCGCCGTCGTCCTTGCTCACTCGCTCTCCGCTCCCCTGAGTTCAGGGCGCAAGCTGGTCCAAGCGCGCTCGCCGCGCAAGGCCTCATACCAGCTGAGCGGGTTCCAGGTCGCGCGGCCATCGAGCGAGAAGGTGATGATTTCGGCGCGTCCGCCCACGTCGGACAGTGGCACCGGGCCGCCAAGTCCGACCCCGCCCTCGAGCGAGGAGGGCGCGCGGCTGTCTGCCGAATGATCGCGGTTGTCGCCCATCAGGAAGACGTGGCCTTCGGGAATGGTGATCGTGTCCATGTTGTCGAACCGCTGCTGCATGTGATCGATGATCAGGTAGCTCGCGCCGTTGGGCATGGTTTCGCGATAGGTCGGCGGCTCGTAGACCTCGGTGCCGTCTTCCAGCGTCACCCGGTATTCGGCGAAATCGTCGAGGCAGGGGTGGGCAAAGCCGTATTGTACGCAGTCGTTGTCGTTGGCGACCGGCAGGCGGACAGGCGGTTCCTGTTCCTGCGGCACAGGCTCGCCATTGAGCACGATCTGCCCGCCGACCACGGCAATGGTGTCCCCCGGCAAGGCGACCACGCGCTTGATATAGTCGGTGGCGGGCTGCTTCGGATCCTCCGGCGGCACGACGATCACGATGTCGCCGTACTCGGGCGTGGAGGGGGCGATGCGCCAGTTGTCGCGCGGCAGCAGGTGGAAGCTCGCTGATACCCAGGACCAGCCGTAGGGATACTTCGATACCACCAGCCGGTCGCCCACCATCAGGTTGGGCACCATGCTGGCGCTGGGGATGTAGAACGGCTTGGCGACGAAGGTGTGGAAGGCCAGCACGGCCAGCAGCATCAGCACCAGTCCGCGCAGTTCCGCGAGCCAGTTGACCGGCTTCTTTTCCTTCTTGTCACTCATGGCCGCGTGTCAGGCTTTCGGATGGGCTTCGATGATCACGAAGGCCTGTGCCCATGGGTGATCGTCGGTGAGGGTGAGATGAATGGACACCATGTGGCCTGCGGGGGTAAGTTCTTCAAGCCGCGCTGCCGCCCCGCCGGTAAGGGCAAGGGTGGGCGCGCCTGACGGGGCGTTTATCACCCCGATATCCTTCATGAACACCCCGCGCTTGAAGCCGGTTCCCACGGCCTTCGAGAATGCCTCCTTGGCGGCGAACCGCTTGGCATAGGTTCCGGCGCGCGTGTGCGGACGGCGCGCGGCCTTGGCGTTCTCGATATCGGTGAAGACGCGCTGAATGAACCGCTCGCCGAACCGGTCGAGCGAGTTCTGGATGCGCTCGATATTGCAGAGGTCGGAGCCGAGGCCGATGATCATCGCTTTGCCTTCCGTGCCGTGCGTTCCAGCAGTTCCGGGATACCGTCAGAGCGAAACTCAGCTAGCAGGTCGTCGCGCAATCTTTGCAGCGTTTGGCCCAGCAGGTTTTGCCCGAGCCACTTGCTGCGATCCGTTGCATCCTCGGCGTCTGCCGCAAGCCCGATGCCCCAGATGGTATCTACCGGACTGGCTTCGGCAAGCGTCGTTCCCTCGGTTTCAAACAGGAGTTGCAGCAGGTCGCGATGGGTCGTGAACTTTGCCCGGTTCCCGCGATAAACAATTTCGCAAGCAGCAGCGTCCCAGCGCTTCTGGTCGAAATCGCGAACCTTGCGTCCTAGCGCTTTTTGCTCGCTGGGGTTGCTGGTCGCGAGAATCTGCTGACACACTTCTTCGTCACCGAACAGCCGGGCCTTCTCGGCCATCATGTATTGTTCTGCGGTCGAATAAAGCACCCCGTCGAGCGTGAACGGGCTATGGTGCCATTGGGAGAAAGGGCCGCTCCAGAAGAAGGTGAAGCGCTCACTCAACGCGCCAGATCCATCAGTTCGCGCATCTTGAGCACGGCAGGTTCCAGCCCGTCGAAGATCGCTTCGCCGATCAGGTAGTGGCCGATGTTGAGCTCGGCCAGCTGGGGGATGGCGGCGATGGGCTGGACGTTCTCGTAGGTGAGGCCGTGGCCCGCGTGCGGCTCGATGCCGTTCTTGGCGGCGAGGGCGGACATGTCGGCGATCTGCTTCAGGATGCGCGCGCGGTCTTCGCCGGTCGCATGGGCATACTCGCCGGTGTGGAATTCCACCACCGGCGCACCCAGGCGCAGGGCGGCGTCGAGCTGGCGTTCGGTCGCTTCGATGAACAGCGAGACGCGGATACCCGCATCGCTCAGCCGCGAAACAATGGGGGCGAGTTGGTTGTGCAGGCCTGCCGCATCCAGCCCGCCTTCGGTCGTACGCTCCTCGCGCTTCTCGGGGACGATGCAGGCGGCGTGCGGCTGGTGGGCGAGGGCGATGGCGAGCATTTCCTCGGTTGCGGCCATCTCCAGGTTCAGCGGCAGGTCTGTTGCGTCCTGGATGCGGCGCAGGTCATCGTCGCGGATATGGCGGCGGTCTTCGCGCAGGTGCGCGGTGATGCCGTCGCCGCCGCAGCGGGCGACGATCTGTGCCGCGCGCACGGGGTCGGGATGGTCGCCGCCGCGCGCATTGCGGATGGTGGCGACGTGGTCGATGTTCACGCCAAGGCGAAGGCGGTTCGACACCTTACTTGCGGCTCCCCGGTTTGGTGACGGGTACGGCGGCCAGTTCGGGCGGCAATTCGTCTTCGGCATAGGTCGGGAAGTCGATATCGATCAGCGGGAAGAACGGCACGCCAAGATCGACGGTGCCGTTCGAGCGGTCGACCAGCGACACCTCGGCCAGCACTTCACCGCCCTCGTTGCCGACGGCGGCAATCGCCTCGCGGCTGGAGAGGCCGGTGGTGACCACGTCTTCCACCATCAGCACCTTGGTCCCCGACTCCAGCGCGAAGCCGCGGCGCAGGTGGAACACGCCGTCGGGTCGTTCGAGGAACATGGCATCAAGGTCCAGCGCGCGGCCCATTTCCTGCCCGATGATGATTCCCCCCATCGCGGGAGACACCACGGCATCAAGCGAATCGCGGATCCCGGCGGGGATCTTTTCGGCCAGGGCTTCGGCCAGTCTTGCCGCCCGGCGCGGGTTCATCAGCACGCGGGCGCATTGCAGGTAGTGGCCGCTGTGGCGTCCGGAGGAGAGTTTGAAATGGCCTTCCAGCAGCGCGCCGCTGGCGCGGAATTCGTCGAGCACTTCGTCTTGAGTCATGGGTTTGCGCAAGCTGCCTTTCGCCGACATATGCGGTTTTGCTAATGAACTGGATCGCTTAAGTGGAAAAAAGTCCCTAGAGGCGCTTGAGGCATGGGGCAAGCGCGCGTATAGGCGCGGCGCAGGCGGCTCCTTTCCGGGGCCTGTGGCCCTATGAGGCCGGGATTAGAATTGGGAAGCATTGACGCGATGATTTTCGGCGCATTTGCCCGCAAGAAGCTCAACTTCATGGCCCTTTTGGCGGTCTTCACCCTTGGTCTTTCGGCTCTGCCGCAAGTCGCCCAGGCGCAAGAAGACGCTGCCGCTGCCGAGGCAGTGGTGGAAGAGGCTGCTGCAGAAACGCCGGGATTCGAACACTTCGGTCCGGACATGATCCTGGGTCAGCCGGAAAACGGCGGCCTGGGCTTCCAGCCGCAGTTCACCGACAACGGCAACTATGCCCTGTGGATGCACGACGCGCTGCTGCTGCCGATCATCACGGTGATCAGCCTGTTCGTCCTCGCGCTGCTGCTGTGGGTGATCGTGCGTTATAACAAGCGCGCCAACCCGAACCCCTCCAAGACCAGCCACAACACCCTGATCGAAGTGATCTGGACGGTGATCCCGGTGCTGATCCTGGTGGTCATCGCCGTGCCGTCGATCACGCTGCTGTCGCGCCAGTACCAGTCGCCGCCGGAAGACGCGATCACCATCAAGGCTAATGGCTACCAGTGGTACTGGGGCTATGAATATGTCGACAACGGCGGCTTCGAAGTCGTGTCCAACATGCTGACCGCCGAAGAAGCCCTGGCTGCTGGCGAGCCGCACCAGCTGGCCGTCGACAACCGCATGGTCGTGCCGGTGG
>JAUIIG010000023.1 GCA_030431875.1 Alphaproteobacteria bacterium | reverse complement strand
CCGATCCGCCTTCCGCAACGACCGTCGCTTCACCTTCCTCGTCCGTTTCGACTTCTAAAGTCGGAGCTCCTCCGGACGAGAGGACCAGATGGGCTCCTGTGCGACATCCGCACGGGGGCCCATTTTTGCCGGTGCGGCGGACGTGGTAAGCGTCCGCCCGCCGGTCGCAGGAGAATGCCCAATGCCTCGCCAGTTCAGCATGAAGTGCCTTGTCGTCGTTGGCTTGCTGGCCCCGGTTGCACTTGCCGCATGCGCGGATGCCGAGCCGGCACCGGCTGCGGACGAAGACGGTTGGCAGCTAGTCTGGGCCGACGAATTCGATGGTGACAGCCTCGATACCTCGCGCTGGACCGCGCTCAACGATTGCTGGGGCGGTGGCAACGAGGAACGCCAGTGCTACACGCCGCGCGAGCAGAACGTCTCGATCGAAGACGGCCACCTTGTCATCACCGCGCACCGCGAGGACTGGACCGGTCCGGCGTTCCCGGCATCCTTCGGCCCGGCCGATGGTGACCGTTCGCAGCAGGCCAGCAAGCCTTTCACCTCCGGCAAGCTGACCACGCAGGGTAATGCCAGCTGGACCTACGGCCGCTTTGAAATGCGCGCGCGTGTGGCGGGTGGGCAGGGCGTCTGGCCAGCCTTCTGGATGCTGCCGGAGGACAGCGTCTATGGGAGTTGGGCGGCTTCGGGCGAGATCGACATCCTTGAAACGGTCAACCTTGGCGTCGAATGTGACACCTGCGAAGAGGGCGGCGAAAACACGATACTTGGCACGCTGCACTTCGGTGGCCAGTGGCCCGACAACGACCTGCACGGCACCGAGGTGTCGATGCCCGAAGTGCTGGACGGTGAATTCCACACCTATGGTGTGATCTGGGAGCAGGGCCGCTTTGTCTGGACTTTCGACGGCGAGGTATATGCCACTGCCGAAGTCGGTGACTGGTTCACCACCGCCAGCAGCGATCCCCAGGCGCCTTTCGACCAGCCGTTCCACCTGATTGTAAACCTTGCGATTGGCGGCGGCTTGCCTGAAGGTCGCGCCTTGATGGGTGTTTCGGAAGACAATTTCCCCAAGCGCATGGAAATCGACTGGGTGCGCGTCTGGCAATGCGATGCAGACGCGGCTACCGGTCGAGGCTGCACAGGGGGCATGTGAAGATGGCGCGTCGCCGACAATCCGTGACGATCAAGCACGTGGCGGCTGATGCCGGCGTGTCGCTGCAAACCGTCAGCCGGGTCATCAACAACGAAGCCAATGTCCGCCCCGAGATGAAGCAGCGGGTGCAGGCGTCGATCGACAAGCTGGGCTATGTCCCCTCGATCGCTGCTCAGCGCATGAGCGGATCGCGCAGCTACCTGATCCTGGCCCTCAACGATCGTGAGCGCACGATCGAAGACTGGAGTGCCCGCGAAGGCCGCGACTGGGTCGACCAGATGCTGCTGGGCGGCATGCTCAAATGTGCCGAATACGGATACCGGCTGATCTTCGAACTGGTCGATACCCGCAGCGAACACGTCCAGCGCGAACTCAATGCCGCCATTGCCGCCCTGCAACCCGACGGCGTGATCCTGACCCCGCCGCATGGGGACAACAAGCTGATCACGGACCTGCTTGAAGAGCGCAAGATCCCCTTTGCCCGCATCGGCTCGCGCGCCAATGGCGACAACATCTCGATCACCATGGGCGACGACCAGTTGGCCGCCATGGCCACGCGCTACCTGATCGACAAGGGGCACGAGCGGATCGCCTTCATCGCCGGCGCCCGCGAATATGCGCTCAGCCAATGGCGCAAGGACGGCTGGCTTTCCGCGATGCGCGAAGCCGGGCTGGAAACGGAGGAGCTGTGCGAACGCGGGGACTTCTCCTACGCCTCCGGCGAAGCGGCCGCGCACAAGCTGCTGGGCCAGCCCAACCGTCCGACTGCGATTATCGCTGGCAACGACCAGATGGCCATCGCCACCAATGACGTCGCGCACAGCCTGGGCCTGAAGGTGCCCGGCGATCTCTCCTTGATCAGTTTCGACAACACGCCGGTCGTCCGGTTCATCCAGCCGCAGCTGACGGCAATCGACCAGCCCGTGGCCGAGACCGTGGCAACGGCGGTGGAACTGCTCATCAAGAAGCAGCGTGGCGAGGAATTGCCGCCCATGCCGCTGGTGGTCGAAGGCGGGCTGGTGGAACGCCAATCGGTCGCCAAGCCGCGCAAGGGATGAGCGAGCCGGCTCCCGCAGCGGGCAACGGCGAGCGGCAGTACCTTCGCTTCCTGCTGCTTTACGCCTTGGCGGCTGCGGGCGGAGCCATGGCTTACGTGCCCTTCCTGACCATCCTCCTGCCGGTGCGCGTCGAGGCCATGGCCGGCGGCGCGGAAGTGACCTGGCTGGCCTATTGTTCCTTCTTTGGTGCCGCCTCGGCCAGCCTTTCGAACATCCTGTTCGGCTGGCTGTCAGACCGGACCGGTAACCGCCGTGGCTGGATCGTTGGCGGACTGATGGGCAGTTGCGCCCTCCTGGTAGCAATGCCGCTGGCCCACGGCCTGCCCACCTTGATCGGCTTGCTGGTAGCCTGGCAAGTCACGCTGAACATGATGCTCGGACCCCTGGCGGCGCTTGCCGGAGACTATGTGCCGGACCGGCAGAAAGGTTTCCTCGGCGGACTGCTGTCACTTTCCCCGGCGATGGGCGCCCTTGCCGGTGCCTTCGTCACTTTCGAGGGGATGGCAGACGCCGATGCACGCCTGTGGATCGTTGCCGCTCTGGTCGCTTCCAGCGTCCTGCCGGTGATCCTGTTCGGGCGTCCGAAAAGCTTCCCGGAACTCACCGCGCCGGTGGACAGGCCGCAGGCCAAGATCCCCGAGAAGCGCCCGCAAGTTGTCGTCCGGCGCATGTGGCTGGCCCGGTTGCTGGTGCAGATCGCCGAGGCGGTGCTGTTTGCCTATCTCTACATCTGGTTTCGCACCGTCGCTGCCGATTTCGGCGATGACGATACGGCGGCCGTGTTCGGAGCGGTGCTGGTGCTGGCGATCCCGGCGACGCTTTGGGTCGGACGCTGGGCAGACCGCAGTGAAAGGCCGATTCTGCCGCTTGCAGCCTGCGCCGCGTTGACGGCGGTTGCACTGCTGCTGATGGCCAGCGCCGACAGCCTGACATTCGCTGTTGCCGGATATGCGCTGTTCGGCCTCGTCACCTCGATGTTCCTGTCGCTGCATACTGCGCAGACCTTGCGAGTCCTGCCCCGGCCACAGACGCGTGGGCGCGATCTTGGCCTTTTCAACCTGACCAATACCGTGCCCTCGCTGATCATGCCGTGGCTCACCCTCGCCACGGTCCCGGCGCTGGGATTTTCTGGTCTTTTCATGATCTTGGCTGGCCTTTCGGCAATTGCCTCGCTGCTCTTGGCCAGCATTTCCCGCACCAACTAGACGCTTGCTTTTCTGATTTATGCGTGCGATTGCACCAAAATTGAGAACGTTCCCAATTTTGAGGGAAGAGGAATGCGTGAGGGGATGAAAATGCGTGCAGCGCTGGCCATGGCGGCCCTTGGGCTGGGTCTGGCAGGATGCAACGCCTGGCCGTTTGGCGGCGAGGTGACGGTGGCGGAATCCGCCGTGCCTTACGAAGACGAAGACGCCTTCATTGCCGACCTCGTTGCGCGCATGTCGCTGGAGCGCAAGATCGGCCAGCTGATCCAGCCGCAGATCAATTCCTTCACGCCCGAAGACATGCAGCGCTATCGCTTCGGCAGCTATCTCAACGGCGGCAACGGCGGCCCCTACGGCGACGAGTTCGCCCCGGCCAGCGAATGGCTGCGCTATGCCGATGAAATGTACGAAGCGTCGATCGAGCCGCTTCCCGATGGCGAACCGATCATCCCGACCATGTGGGGCACTGACGCGGTGCACGGCCACACCAACGTCGTTGGCGCCACCATCTTCCCGCACAATATCGCTCTGGGTGCCGCTGGCGATGCCGACCTGGTTCGCCGCATCGGTGAAGCCACGGCTGTCGAGATCGAGGTGACCGGCATCGACTGGAACTTCTCGCCCACGGTTGCCGTGGCGCAGGATGATCGTTGGGGCCGCACCTACGAAAGCTATTCGGAAGACCCGGACCTGGTGGCTGAGCTTGGCGCTGCACTTGTCGAGGGCCTGCAGGGCCATCCCGATGACGAGGACTTCCTCGGCGATGGCCATGTCATCGCGACGGCCAAGCACTTCTTCGGTGACGGCGGCACGCAGGACGGTGTCGACCAGGGTGAAGTCAACGGCGACATCGAGGAGCTCATCGCTCTCCACGGGCGTCCCTATCCGGCGGCTATCGACGCCGGGGTGGAGGCTGTCATGGCCAGCTTCAATTCGATCAACGGCCAGAAGATGCACGGCAATGGCGACTTGCTGACCGACGTGCTGCGCGGCGAGATGGGCTTTGATGGCCTCGTGGTGGGTGACTGGAACGGCCATAGCCAGGTGGCCGGTTGCACTGTCACCGATTGCCCGCAGTCGCTGCTTGCCGGTCTCGACATCTACATGGTGCCTGATGACTGGCAGGAACTGATGGAAACGCTGATCGCGCAGGTCGAGGATGGCACCATCCCGATGGAGCGCGTCGACGAAGCGGTGACCCGCGTTCTGCGGGTGAAGTATCGCGCCGGCCTGCTGGCCCCTGAACCCGTGCTGCCGTCCGAACGCGGCTTTGGCGGCCAATTCGACCAGCTGGCATCGGCGGAACATCGCGCCCTGGCGCGCGAGGCCGTGGCCCGTTCGCAGGTCGTGCTGAAGAACAATGGCGTCCTGCCGCTGCAGACTGGCGCGCGCGTGCTCGTGGCCGGCAGCGCCGCTGACGACATTGGCCGTGCATCGGGCGGCTGGACGCTCGAATGGCAAGGCGGTCTCGAAAGCGAGATGGGCGATAGCGAGGGCATGGTGGGCGAATTGTTCCCCAACGCGACCTCCATCTGGGACGGCCTCCAAGAGGCCATCACTTCCGGTGGCGGCACCGCCGTACTGTCGCCCGACGGTAGCTTCGACCAGCGCCCCGATGTCGCTGTCGTGGTCTTTGGCGAGAAGCCCTATGCCGAGTTTGCCGGCGACCAGGGTGACCTCGTTTTCCGCGATACCGAGGGGCTGGAACTGCTGCGCGGCTTCCGTGAACAGGGCATCCCGACGGTTGCCGTATTCCTCTCGGGCCGCCCCATGTGGATGAACCGCGAACTCAACGCCGCAGATGCTTTCGTCGCCGCCTGGTTGCCGGGCAGCGAGGGCGCTGGTGTGGCTGACGTGTTAACCGGTGCGCGCCCCGCCACCGGTCGCCTCTCTTTCAGCTGGCCTGCCACTTGCGAAGGCACGCCGGTGAATGGCCCGCAGGGCGCATTGTTCCCCTTCGGCTTCGGTCGTGCACTTGAAGATACCTCGGCCCTGCGACAGCTCGACGAGAGCTGTGCCGCGCTGGACAACGTCGACAGTTCGGACCTGTTCAGTTCCGGCCGCCTCGCCTCCGGCGTGGTCGCTTACGCTGCAGGCGGCAACCTTGAAACGGCCATGGACATGCTGTCGCAGATGCGTGGCACCTCGACGGCCGCAGGTGTCGCTGCGACCGGTATCGACCGCGACGCGCAGGAAGACGCCCGCCGCATCGTCATGCAGGCCGGCGCGCGCTTCGGCATTGCCCAGACCAACGGCGGCGAGGGCGCATTCCGCATCACCTACCAGGTCGAGGCTCGTCCGACCGCAGCAGTGACGCTGACCCTGCGCGACGACGAGAGCGATGGCGAAACGGTAATCGACGTCACCCGACAGTTCGAGCACGCTGCGCTGAAAGGATGGCGCGAGATGCTGATTACCGCGGCCTGCGCACCGGGCTTGGGCAACAGCTTCGAGTTTGCCACCGAGGCACGCCTGACCATCGGCATTGCCGAAGTAAGGCGCGAAGAGGTGCCCGAAGGAACAGCTTGCACTTTCTAGGTGCAGGCGGGAATGAACGGACAACACGCGGGACCTGCCGCAGCGCAGGCCCGATTACGGGGAGAGTACCATGGCTCTAGCGCCTGATGTTTCCAGCAGCACCGACTCGGTCCCGGTGACCGACGACCATCCGCCGGTCAACGCGCCAGGCCTGAACTACTTCGTCTTCGGGCTGTTCTTCATCTTCGGCGGCATCACCTCGCTGAACGACGTGATCATCCCGAAGCTGAAAGAGCTTTTCACGCTCTCCTACACCGAAGCCATGCTGGTGCAGTTCTGCTTCTTCGCGGCTTACCTGGTGATCGGCATCCCCGGGGCCAGGCTGGTGAAGAAGATCGGCTACATGCGCGGCGCAGTCGCGGGGCTGTGCACGATGATCCTCGGTTGCCTGCTGTTCATCCCGGCCAGCCAGACAGCGACCTATCCGATCTTCCTCGGCGCCCTGTTCATCCTCGCCAGCGGCGTGGTGATCGTGCAGGTGGTGGCCAATCCTCTGATCAGCCTGCTCGGCAAGCCGTCGACGACGCATAGCCGCCTGACCTTTGCCCAGGCCTTCAACTCGCTCGGCACCACGGTTTTCCCGATTGTCGGTGCCGCCGTCATTCTCGGCAGCCTTGCCGATGTTTCGGCAGACCAGCTTTCGGGCGAGGCCCTGCAGGCCTATCGCGCGGCGGAGAGCGAAGCCATCTGGCAGGGATACCTGGGTGTTGCCGCGCTTATTGCCCTGGTGGCTGCGGCTGTCTGGATGTTCCGCCACCGGCTGCCGCACGATTCCAAGATCATGGGTGATGGTGAACTGGTCTCGACCGGCCGCTACCTGGTCGGCCTGGCGCTTGCCGCCGTCGGTGCCTTCGTCGCCTTGCAGGTGAGCGGGTGGCTGGGTGTGCTGCTGATCCTCCTCGCCCCGGCACTCTGGCTCTACGACAACGACCTGCTGAAGCGGACCCGGTTCAGCTACGGTGCCCTGTGCATCTTCCTCTACGTCGGTGCCGAAGTCTCCATCGGCTCTATCATCATCAACTACCTTTCGACCGAGCGCGTCCTGGGTGAACCGGAAAGCGTGATCGGCTGGATGATCGGCCTGTACTGGGGTGGTGCCATGGTGGGCCGCTTCATCGGTTCGGGCGCGCTGCGCATGTTCAGCCCCGGCAAGATCCTGGCCTTCAACGCGACGGGTTCCATCTTGCTGATCGTCATTTCGGCGCTCACTTCGGGTGAACTGGCCGCCTATTCGCTGCTCGCCGTCGGCCTGATGAACTCGATCATGTTCCCGACCATTTTCTCGCTCGCTTGCGAGAAGCTGGGGCCGCGTGCAGCTGATGGATCGGGCATCATCAACGTCGCCATCTTCGGCGGCGCTGTCGTGCCGCTGCTGTATGGCGTTGTGGCCGATGCCACTGGCGGGGACCTGGCCCTGGCCATGGTTATCCCGATCGTTTGCTACGCGATCATCGCGGGCTTCGGGATCTTCGCCCGCCGTCCGGCTGCCTGACGCAACCAAGCAAAAGGGCGGCAGGATCGCTCCTGCCGCCCACTCGCATGCCTCGGAAAATCGATCAGTTGGCGCGGGCGACCGTCCGGGTCGACGCACTGTCGTAGTTCATCAGCACCTGCTGGAACGGCATGCCGTCACCGCCGCGGTCGACGATGATGTGCTGGAAGCCCGCCACCTGGTGGTCGCGGAAGTCCTCGGCATCAGTCGCCAGCGGCGTCTCCAGAACCGTGCGATAGAATTCGCGGCGCATGTATTCGCCCAGCTCGCCAGCCGCGATGGCGCGGTCGCCATCCATGTCCGCGGCACCTTCCAGTGCCTGTCGGAAGAGCACGCTGATGTAGCCGCCTGCCTTGTCACCCTGGGCCACGAGGCTGAGCGTGTCGGCGTCGGAGCTGAAGATGCCCATACGCTCGTCGCGCTGGTCGATGACCTGGTCGAAGCCGCCGGCGAAGCAGGCGTCGATGACCAGCAGCAGCCGACCATCGAAGTCATCCAGCATCTCGGCGAGTTCGTAGTCAAAGAGCGCGGCATCGAACAACTCGATGGTCTCGGCGCTGCGGTCACGCTCGGTATCCATGTTCTCCACCTTGTCGCCGTGGCCGGAGAAGAAGATCAGCAGCGTATCGTCGGTGCCCATGGCCTGCGTCATCTCGTTGAGATGGGCGCGGAAGTTGGCGCGGGTGGCCTGTTCGTCGACCAGGGTAACGCTCTGCGGCGCAAGCATGCCGTTGGCGCGCAGCGCGGCATTGATGCGCAGGGCATCCTCGTCAGTGCGGGTAAGGGTGGAAATACGCTCGTATTCCGACACACCCACGCTCAGCGCGAAGACCTGCGCCTGGCCGCTCGACGGACGGATCGTGCGGATCGAGGGATCGGCTTCGCGCGTAATCACCGTGTAGGGCCCGCTTTCGCCGCGGGCATAGCTGCTGGCGGCGACGGTGTAAGTGCCGTCCATCGGCAGGGTGATAGACAGCGAGCTGTTGGTGTCCTCCAGTCCGCCGCGGTCATCGTTCTCCTCGATGCTGCCGTCGGGCAGGTAGAGGGTGAGGAAGGTATCGATCTGGTCGGATTCGACGTCGAACGTGACCCGCTGCCCGGCCGTGCCGGTGAAGCGGTAATAGTCGACGTTCTGGCCACCCAGCGAGGTCGCATCGCTACGGGCCAGTGCGCCGTTGACGCTCTGGCCGAAGGGCAGGTTGCGCACGTCGGCTCCGGCGGGGACGGGATTCATCGTGTCGATCGAGGCGAGACGGTAGGTGCCGCCGCCCTGGTTGCCGTAGCTGGACACGGTCACGCGGTAGGTGCCGCTGGCGGGCAGGCTGGTGTCGACCAGGCTGTTGAGCGTGCCACCCGGTTCGTCGTCGTTCTCGACCGAAAAGCCGTCCGGCCCGGTAACACGCAAAACGGTGTCGAAATCGTCGGACGACAGCGACACGCGCAGGCGCTGGCCCGCTTCGGCTTCGAGCGTGAAGGTGTGTTGGCCGCGCTGCAGGTCGCGCGTGACCGACTGGCCCAGCGTCAGCTCGCCGCCGTTGGAAATGGTCGGCTTGCGGTCCTGCTTGCCATCGGTCTTGCCCGTCTCGGCCTCGGCGCTGGCGAAAATCCCGCCAGTGCTGTCAAACGGAGTGGCGACGGCGAAAGCCGCACCTGCCACGGCCACCAGACCGGCTCCGCTGAGAAGAACGCGTTTGAACATTGCTGCCCCCTTGTTTGCACATGCCTGACCGGCCCTATGCAGGTTGAATGCTGAATAGATACAGAATTTCCTATTCAGGCAAGTTGTCAGCTTTCGCCGTGATCGGCGTCACACCTCCGTATAATAGGTCAGCACCGGCTTGCGCGCGGCCTGAGCCTCGTCCAGCCGGGCGCGCGGCGCATGGTGCGGGGCAGTCTTCAGTG
Organism: Alphaproteobacteria bacterium; assembly: GCA_030431875.1. Classification (GTDB taxonomy): domain Bacteria; phylum Pseudomonadota; class Alphaproteobacteria; order Sphingomonadales; family Sphingomonadaceae; genus Alteraurantiacibacter. Next base: position 38,391 of record JAUIIG010000023.1, on the reverse strand, counting down.
CCTCGTCGCCAGCCTTGGCCCGTTCGCCCAGCGAGCGCATGGCCACGATGAACTGGTCGAGCACGGCTTTGCTCTCGGTCTCGGTGGGTTCCACCAGCATGGCCCCGTGCACCACCAGCGGGAAGTACATGGTCATGGGGTGGAAGCCTTCGTCGATCAGGCCCTTGGCGACGTCGAGCGTCGACATGCCTTCGGCAAAGCCGTGATCGCTGAACAGCGCCTCGTGCATGCAGGGGCCGCTGTCACCAAAGGGCGCGTCGAACACGTCATCCAGGCTGCGGAGCAGGTAGTTGGCGTTGAGCACGGCATCGCCCGAGGCCTGTCGCAGCCCGTCCGCACCGTGGCTGAGGATGTAGGTCAGCGCGCGCGTGAACATGCCCATCTGCCCGTGGAAGGCGGCCATGCGTCCGAAAGTTTCGGTGTGGCCATGCTCGGCGGCGTTCTCTTCCTCGACCAGCTGGATGCTGCCGTCAGGCATTTTCGCCGTGAAGGGCAGCGGGCCGTAGGGACACAGTGCTTCGGACAGAACAACAGGGCCTGAGCCGGGTCCACCGCCGCCGTGCGGGGTGGAGAAGGTCTTGTGCAGGTTGATGTGCATGGCGTCGATGCCGAGGTCGCCCGGCCGCACCCGGCCCATGATGGCGTTGAAGTTCGCGCCGTCGCAATAGACGAAGCCGCCTGCTGCGTGGACCGCGTCGGAGATTGCCTTCATCTCGCTTTCGAACAGGCCGCAGGTATTGGGATTGGTGATCATCACCGCCGCCACGTCAGGACCCAGACGCGCTTTCATCGCCGCAAGATCGACGCGGCCATCGGGGGCGGCAGGAATGTCCTCGACCTCGTAGCCGGCGAAGGCAGCCGTGGCGGGATTGGTGCCGTGGGCGCTTTCGGGCACCAGCACGACCTTGCGCGCATCGCCGCGCGCTTCCAGCGCGGCGCGGATGCACAGCATGCCGCACAGCTCGCCGTGGGCGCCAGCCTTGGGTGTCATGGCAACGCCGTGCATGCCGGTGAGCTCGATCAGCCAGTGGGCCAACTCGTTGATAACACCCAGCGCGCCGCGCACGGTATCGACCGGCTGCAGCGGGTGGACGTCGGCAAAGCCGGGCATCCGCGCGACCTTCTCGTTGAGGCGTGGGTTGTGCTTCATGGTGCAGGAGCCGAGCGGGAACAGGCCAAGGTCGATGGCATAGTTCTGGCGGCTGAGGCGGGTGTAGTGGCGCACCGTTTCCGGCTCGCTGAGGCCGGGAAGGCCGGTGGCCTGCTGGCGGGCGAACTTTCCGAGACGGTTGGGCGCTGCCGGATCGGGTTCGGGCAGGTCCACGCCGCAGGTGTCGGTGCGGCCAAGTTCGAAGATCAGCCGCTCTTCCAGCATGAGTGCCTTGTTGCCGGTGACGGTGGGGTATTCCTCGCCACGGTCAGCGGGGACGGGAGTGCCGGGCTTCCAGCCGCTCTGGTTGATCTGGTTCACGACAGCGCCTCCTGCAGGGCGGAGGCAAGTATCTCGAAGTCCTCCTCGGTATTGGTTTCGGTGACCGCGATGACGAGGCCATTCTCGCGTCCGTCGCCGTCGGGATAGAGGCGGCCCAGCGAGACACCGGCAAGGATGTCCTGCTTGGCCAGGTCGCGCACCAGTTGGCGCGCGTCGGTGTCGACCATGATCGTGAACTCGTTGAAGAAGGCGTCGTTCATCACCGTCACGCCCGGCACCTGCGCCAGCCGGTCAGCGGCCTGGCAGGCGAGGCGGTGGTTCTCGGCGGCCAGCGCCGTCAGGCCCTTTTCGCCCAGCAGCGTCATGTGCACCGAGAAGGCGAGGGCGCAGAGGCCCGAGTTGGTGCAGATGTTGCTCGTCGCCTTCTCGCGGCGGATGTGCTGCTCGCGGGTCGAGAGGGTGAGGACGAAGCCGCGCTTGCCGTCAGCGTCCACGGTCTCGCCGCAGAGGCGCCCCGGCATCTGCCGCACGTGCTTGCGATTGGTGATGGCGAAGAGGCCGAGGTACGGCCCGCCGAACTGCAGGCCAACGCCGATCGACTGGCCTTCGCCGACGACGATATCGGCGCCAAGGTTTCCGGGAGCCTCCAGCGCACCCAGTGCCACCGGTTCGGTGTTCACGACGATCAGCAGCGCGCCTTTCTCGTGTGCGGCATCGGCGATCTGCTGCAAATCGGGGATGCGGCCCATGATGTCAGGGTACTGCACGACGACGCAGCTCGTTTCCTCGTCGATGGAGGCGCAGATGGCATCCTCGCCGACCTCGGCCCTGGCGACCGGATAGGCATAGTCGACATCCCCCGGCGTGAACTTCGCCATGGTCTGCGCGACCGAGACATAATGCGGATGCACGCCGTCGGTAATGAAAATCCGGTTCCGCTTGGTCAGGCGCGCGGCCATGACGATGGCTTCCCAGCAGGCGGTTGATCCGTCGTACATCGAGGCATTGGCGATTTCGCAGCCGTAGAGGCGCGCAACCTGCGTCTGGAACTCGAACAGCATCTGCAGCGTGCCCTGTGCGATTTCCGGCTGGTAGGGCGTGTAGGCAGTCAGGAACTCGCCGCGCTGGATGATGTGATCGACCGTGGCGGGCACGTGGTGCCGGTAAGCCCCCGCACCGCAGAAGAAGGCCGCGTCGGCTGCGGCGAGATTCTGTTTCGACAGGCCGCGCATGTGTTTTTCGACCGCCATCTCGCCAGCCGCTAGCGGGAGGCCTTCGATGGGGCCATCGAGGTAGAGGTCGCTTGGCACATCGGCGAACAGCGCATCAACGCTGGGCGCGCCGATGACATCGAGCATGGCTGCACGGTCAGTGTCGGTGAGGGGGAGGTAGCGCATTTCACACCTTCGTCATTCCGGCGAAAGCCGGAATCTCTTGCAGGATCGTCCGGCCGGGCGGACAGCGATCCCGGCTTTCGCCGGGATAACGGTTAGAGACTCTCGCAGAATGCCTTGTAAGCCGCGGCGTCCATCAGGCCATCCAGCTCGCCCGCGTCAGCCACGGTCAGTTTGAAGAACCAGCCTTCCTCTTCAGGCGAGGTGTTTACCAGCGCGGGGTCGTCTTCCAGCGCGGCGTTGCCTTCGAGCACTTCACCCGAGATCGGGGCGTAGACGTCACTTGCGGCCTTCACGCTTTCGACCACGGCGGCTTCCTTGCCCTTGGTCATCATGGTGCCGGACTGCGGCACTTCCACGAAGACGACATCGCCCAGCTGTTCCTGCGCGTAGTCAGTAATGCCGATGGTGGCTGCGTCGCCATCGACTTCGATCCATTCGTGTTCTTCGGTGAAATAGCGGGGCATGTCAGGCTCCTTTGCGGTGATAGCGATGGGGAACGAAGGGCATGGGTACGACTGTCGCGGGAAGGCGCTTGCCGCGTACTTCCAGCTCCAGTGCGGTGCCGATGCCCGTGTGCTCGGTTTCGACGTAAGCCATGGCGATGGGGTGGCCGAGCGTGGGCGAGAAGCCGCCGCTGGTGACCGTGCCGACCAGCGTCTCGCCTGCGAAGACCTGCGCGCCCTCGCGCGCAGGGAGACGACCTTCGAGTGCAAGGCCGACGCGCTGCTGTGCCATGCCTCCTGCTTCGAGGCGCACCATGCAGGCGGCGTGGCCCATGTAGCCGCCCTGTTCGCGGCGGGACTTGCTGAGCGCGAAGGCGAGACCCGCGCTGACCGGATCGATGTCTTCGGTCAGGTCATGGCCGTAGAGCGGCAGGCCCGCTTCCAGCCGCAAGCTGTCGCGCGCGCCAAGACCGGCGGGCTTCACCCGCTCGTCTGCCACCAGCGCATCGGCGAACGTAGCGACGCGGCCTGCCTCGATCGAGATCTCGAACCCGTCTTCGCCCGAATAGCCGGTGCGGCTGATCCACATGGCTGCCTTGCCTTCGGCCCAATCGAACGATGCAGCCTGCATGAAGCCGAGGTCGGAGACCCCCGGCACAAGCACTTCAAGCGCGGCAGCCGCTTGCGGACCCTGCAAGGCCAGCAGCGCCCAGTCGTCGAGGTGCGTCATGGTAATGTCGTCGGGCAGGTGCTCGCGCAGGTGGCCGATATCGTCCCACTTGGTCGCGCCGTTGACCACCATGTAGAAGTCCGCAGCGCTATCTTCGGGCAGGCGCGTCACCATCAGGTCATCAAGGATGCCGCCGCTCTCGTTGAGCAACATCGAATAGCGCACGCGGTGCGGCCTGAGGTTGGCGAGGTCTGCCGGGAGCAGGGCTTCGAGCGCAGCAGCGCAGGCACCAGCCTCGTCGGCGGCAAACATCAGCTGGCCCATGTGGCTGACGTCGAACAGGCTGGCGTGGTTACGCGTCCATTCGTGTTCGGCGACAATACCCTCATATTGGATGGGCATTTCGTAGCCTGCGAACTCCACCATGCGCGCGCCATGGGCGCGGTGCCAGACGTCGAGCGGCAGCTGTTCTGCCGGCAGGTCTTCAATCTCGTTATCGGTATCAGTCATCGACAGGCCAAGGTCCCTCAGTGCACGGCTCGGCAGCACCCGAAAGCCGGGTCCTTTCGCCATGCCCCCTCTGTCGGGAGACCTGAGAGACACACGGTCCGGGTGAACCGCTTACCCCTTCGGTGGCTCGCCGCGAGCGGCGAACGCTTTCCAGAGTGCCTGACCTTGATGCGCGGTCCTTTACGCCTGAGAGTTTCCGGGGCGGTTGCTCCTTCGGCGGTTCCGACAGGAGGTGCCGAAACGCTCTCCCGCGCACCCAGCCGTTTCACATATGCGAATCGACAGGCGATTTCTCTTTGCTGCAATGCGTCATGCTGGTCAATCGCCAAAGCATGTTCAGCTGCGCACAAACCGGCTAGGGTGGCGCTGCCATAGCCTTGGCGATTAACATAAAGGGGGTTCCGCCAAGCCGTTTGGGGGGTTAGGGACACCTTTGTTCAATCTACGGACCATGATTCAGGAGTGGGGTGAAACGTGATGCGCAAGAACATCATCAGGGGTGGGCTGATTGCTCTCGGTACTTTGGCCCTCGGCGCCTGTGCCTCGGTAGACCGCAGCTACGGCGCGGCTGACGGCATCAGTGTTACGTCGCTGACCGAGCTTCCCGCACCGGCTTCAACGCTTCCGCGATTCTCGCCGATGGGCGTTGTCGACATTACCGTGGCGCAGGACGACACGCTCTCCGGCACTTATGTCATCGACGAAAACGGCATGCTCGACTTCCCGCTGGTGGGGCAGATCGCCGCGCTCGGCCTGTCGCCGACGCAGCTGGCCGCCGTGATCAGCAGCCGCCTTTCGGGCAACTTCGTGATCGATCCGGTTGTTACCGTGAACACGATCAACGCCACCCCGCCGACAATCTCGATCGGTGGCCAGGTGGAAAACCCCGGCACCTATCCCATCGCCAACGCCACCACGCTGATGCGCGCAATCAACTCGGCCGGCGGTTTCGCCGACTATGCGCGCGAAGATGACGTGCTGGTGTTCCGCGAAGTCGGCGGCGAACGCTACATCGGGCTTTACAACATGGCCGCCATCGCGCGCGGCAACTATCCCGACCCCGCGCTCTACGAAGGCGACATCGTGATGGTTGGCGACAACCCGGGCGAGCGCCGTTTCGAGCGCATCCTGCAGATCCTGCCGGCGGTTACCTCCAGCATCGTCCTGCTGGACCGTATCGGGAACTAATCCAGGGGACACGTGCAACCCGGTCCTGACCTGAGCACGGAGCCGGGCGAACCCAGCCACGGTTTCGGTGCGCAGCAGGTCGTGGGACCGGCACGGTTGCTGCTGCGGCGCCTGCGCACGCGGGCGTGGCGGCTCAAGTACCTGCTGTTTTTCCTGACGCTGGCCTGCCTGCTGCTGGCCCAGGGCGCATCGTACCTGCAGGGCCCGCAATACAGCGCAAGTGCACGTATCGAGATCGATCCGCTGGCTTCGGATACTGCCGACGACAGCCCGCCGGACGAAGAGCAGCAGGCACGCGACCGCCTATATTTGCAGACCCAGTACGAACTGCTGCAATCGGGCTTCATCGCGGAGCGCGTGGCAGAGGCGGAGGACGCTGCCGCGAGTGCTGCATTCCGACGCGCCCTCGACCTGCAATCCAGCGCTCAGCCAGCTCGCGTGGTGGCGAGCCGCATTGCCGCGACGATCTCGGTCGAACCGATAGCGGGCTCGAACCTTGTCGACATCGTGGCAACCACGCCTTCGCCGCAGGTCTCCGCCCGCATTGCCAATGCCTGGGCGGAGCAGTTCCTCGCGGCCAACCTCGAAAAGCGCTTCGGCAACGATCGTGATGCGCGCCTTCGTCTGGCAGACCAGCTGGCCGCTCAGCGCGCGGCGCTCGAAGCGGCCGAGGCGCGACTGGCCGCCTACGCCAGCGAAAACGACATCGTCGTGCTCGAGCCGCTCCCGGGCGAAGTGGCAGGCCCACAGGCGGGCACGGCGACCCTGTCCACTTCGCAACTGTCCGCACTCAACGAGGCACTGATCGCGGCCACCCTGCGCCGGGTGGAGGCGCGCAGTGCGCTCGACGCCCAGCCGTCGGGCAGCGATATTGACCGTGTTGCGGCGCTGCGCAGCCGGCGTGCCGAAGCCTTGCGCCAGCTGGCCGAACTGCGGCGCTCGCTCGGCGGTTCGAACCCACGGGTGCAGGCGCTGGAGGCTGAAATCGAAGCGCTCGACCGCGCGATCGAGAACGACGACGGGGGCGAAGACGTCACTTCTGACCTTCAGGCCGCCTACGAGGACGCCCTGCGGCAGGAGAACCAGCTGCGCGAACAGCTGGACGCATTGCGCGACAGTTTCGTCGACGACCAGGGGGCGATGACCGAGTACGGCATCCTGCGCCGCGAGGTCGACACCAACCGCGAGCTCTACGAGGCGCTGCTGCAGCGACAGGCCGAAACGGGCACGCGCGAGGCTGGCACCAACAACATGCGGCTGGCTGCCGCCGCGGTCCCGCCTGCCGCGCCCGGAGGCCTGACCCCGCCGCGTGCCGTGGCCCTCGCGCTTGCCGTTGCTGCCTTGCTGTCGGCGGCTCTTGTCGCCCTTGGCGAGCGCCGCGACAGGCGCTTGCGCGACGCCCGGCAGGTGCAGCGGCACCTGGGCCTGGAGGTCCTTGGCGAGATCCCGCGTGACGATACCGGCGACCTCCTGGCGGAACTGCGCCAGCCGCGCGCGTACCTCGCACGAACCTATGCCGCCGTGCGCGAAGCGGTGCTGTCTGCCTTGCCCGAGCACGCCCGCCGTGTGCTCCTGCTCGCCAGCGCATCGGATGGCGAGGGCAAGTCGGTATCCGCGCTGGCGCTGGCACTCGCGGGCCGCGAAGCGGGTGACAGGGTGATCCTGCTGGACCTTGACCTGCGCGGACCGGGCCTGTCGCACATGCTCGGCATTGCTCCCTCTACCGCCGGGATGGGCGAGCTGCTGTCGGGCCAGGTGCAGCAGCCAGCGATCATGCACCTGGCTGACTTCGGCATCGACGTCATCCCCGCCGGCTCGGCATCTGGCGATTCGGCTGGAGTGGCCGCGCGCGGAAGCCTGACCCGCCTGCTCGCCGATCTCGTCCGCCGATACGACCTCGTGGTGATCGACAGCCCGGCGGTCCTCGACCAGCCGGAAGTGGAAGAGGTCGCCTACCTTGCAGGTGCCGTCATCTTCACCGTGCGCGCCAGAGCCACGTCTGCCTACACCGCCCGCGAGGCCTTGGCGCTGCTGGGCCAGCCGGGCGTCAACCTGGCCGGGGCGCTGGTAACGATGGTGGAGGAATGAGCCGGTGGCGGAGACGGAGGGATTCGAACCCTCGATACCCCGATAGAGGTATGGTTCCTTAGCAGGGAACTGGTTTCAGCCACTCACCCACGTCTCCGGACCCAGCGGCAGAGGCGCGCTATAACGACGCATATCGGGCGCTTCAAGGGCCGGTTTGCCCTGATGCGAGAAACCTTCGCCCCGCCACACGAAAGATTCGACTCGTCGCAATTTGGATTCGCCCTGCCGCCTATTCATTGCCGCTTCAGGCGCAAAGGACTCATTTTGCCCGTGATGACGTCCGCGCGGCCGGCAATCGGTCTCCGCGCGGCAATCGACTGGAGGAAAGCCATGCGCCTGTTCCGCTCTGCAATCGCCCTGGCCGCGCTGCCGGCACTGGCCGCCATGGCCATGCCCGTCGCCGCGCAGGACATCGAAACGGTCGACCCCGACCTGATGATCGACGGCGACCTGCTCGATCCAGCCGAACAGGCAGCACCTTCGCGGCAGGGTTCGCCAGCCTACGAGACGGAAGACCAGCAGGACTACGACGGCGCTTACGAGATTACCGAGGCCAGCCCGCGCTATGATACCGCCGCGCCGGTGCTCGACCTGCCGCCCGAGGAAGGCGTCGACGTCAGCGCCAATGTCGAGGTGCTGGACCCCAACGCTGCCGAGGCCGCCCCGGCGCAGGCAGAAAACACCTATGCCGAAGACGACCTGATCGGCGCTGCCGAAGGCCTGTTCGGCCAGGGCGCGGAAGGCCTCGCCCGGCTGATCCAGGATATCCTGAAGGACCAGGGCGAACCCAACGGTTACATCGTCGGCCGCGAAGGCGGCGGTGCCTTCGTCGTGGGCGTCCGCTACGGCTCGGGCACACTTCACCACGCGGTGGAAGGCAATATGCCGGTCTACTGGACCGGCCCGTCGATCGGTCTCGATGCCGGTGCCAATGCCGGCAACACCTTCGTGCTGGTCTACAACCTCTACGACACGGCGGACCTCTACGAACGCTTTCCGGCGGGCGAGGGGCAGGCCTATTTCGTCGGCGGGTTCAACGCCAGCTATGTGCGCCGCGGCGATATCGTGCTGATCCCGATCCGCGTCGGTGCCGGACTGCGCCTCGGTGTGAACGCGGGCTACCTGCGCTTCTCGCAGCGCCAGCGCTGGCTGCCGTTCTGATCGGCCTGTCGATCCGGTTTCACAAGTAACGTAGATTCCGGCACCGAGCCGCTTGCAGTAGCGCGCGCGTGGAGGCATGGGGCCACCATGCTCGACAGACTCGACCAACAGCCGCCCGACGCCCTGCTCGCCCTCATCAAGCTGTATGAGGCAGACCCGCGTCCCGACAAGATCGACCTCGGCGTGGGGGTCTACCGCACCGCCGACGGCGCCACGCCCGTGTTCGGCGCGATCAAGGCCGCAGAACAGCGCCTGATCGATACGCAGGTTTCCAAGAGCTACCTTGGCCCCGAAGGCGACATGGGCATGGTGCGCGCGCTGATCCCGCACGTGTTTGCCGATGCCGCTCCCGCCGATGGCCGGATCGACGGCATGCAGACCCCGGGCGGCACTGGCGCGGTGCGGCTGGCGCTCGCGCTGGCCAAGAAGTCCGGCGTCACGCGCGTGCTGATGGGCACGCCCAGCTGGCCCAACCACGCGCAGATCCTGTCGGACCTCGACATGGAGCTGGTCGGTTTCACCCATGCCGGTGCCGACGGCACGGCCGACATGGCGAGCCTGCGCGCGGCGCTGGCCAATGCGGGCGAGGGCGATGCCGTGCTGCTGCACGGCTGCTGCCACAACCCCAGCGGCATCGATTACAGCCACGACCAATGGGACGATATCGTCACGCTGGTGAAGGACAGCGGTGTCCTGCCGATCATCGACCTTGCCTACCAGGGCCTTGGCCACGGCATGGAAGAGGACGCTTGCGGTGTGCGCAAGGTGCTGCCCGCCGTGTCCGAAGCGCTGGTGGCCTACAGCTGCGACAAGAACTTCGGCCTCTATCGCGATCGCGTGGGTGCCTTCTACGCTCAGGGCGCGACTGCCGAGGATACCGTGCGCATCATGTCCAACGCTGCCGCGCTGGCCCGCGCCAACTGGTCGATGCCGCCGGACCACGGCGGTGCTGCCGTGCGCATGATCCTGGAAGACGAAGGCCTGACCGCCGACTGGCTGGCCGAGCTGGAAGACATGCGCCAGCGCATCCGCTCGGTGCGCGATAAGCTGGCCGCCGCCAGCAATGCGGGCGGGGTGAACCTGGAGCCGCTGGGCCGCCAGAACGGCATGTTCGCCATGCTGCCCGTCACCAAGGAACAGGTGCAGGCGCTGCGCGAGGATCACGGCGTCTACATGGCCGGATCGGGCCGTATCAACGTGGCCGGCCTGACCATGGGCAATATCGACAAGTTCGTGAGCGCGCTGGCAGCTGTCACCAGCTGACACGGCCCCAAGGTGTGACACGCACCCCCATGCTTTGAAAATTGCGGAGTTCATGCCCCGCCATCCTCGCCAGGGGGTGGCGGGCAGAGCGCGTCGTAACGCCGCAACAGCCGCAAAAGCGCGGAATTGTCGGGTTTCCGGCGAATTGCGCAGACGCGTCCGCCGTGGATCAGCGGGGCGACGAGACCGGTCTCGACGCGCTGTTGAAGGTCGGCAAGTGTGATCTTTCGCCAGTCGGTTCGCGGCGCCGCCAGCCTCCCGTCGCCCGGCGCGGCCAGCACCGTATCCCAGGCATGGGCAAATCCTAGTGCTTCGGGCCGGTGACGCAGCCGATGGGCGCTTTCGCGGCTCATGCCCACTGCCCGCGCCGCAGTGGCGATATTGCCCGTCAGGTAGAGGTGCCCGAGGAACAGGCACTGGCGCTCCACTGTCCAGCCGTCCTTGCGCGAGCGCAGGACTGCCGGGTGGAAGAATGGCGGGCGGCGGCGCTTGGGCATGGCCATCCGGCGAGCACGACGCGATGGCTGTAGGAAAGCCGCAACGGCTGCGCTAAGGGGCCGCGCACCATGGACAGACAACCCCACCTTACAGGCGAACTGCTGACCCTGCGCCCGTTGCGCAAGGATGATTGGCAGGCGCTCTACGCCGTCGCCAGCGATCCGCTTATCTGGGAAGCTCACCCGGCGAACGACCGTTGGCAGGAAGAGGTATTCCGCACCTTCTTCGACGATGCGCTGACCAAGGGTGGGGCGCTGGTCGCCATCGACAATGCGAATGGCGAAGTTATCGGCTCCTCGCGCTTGCAGGGCCATGACCCGGCAGACGGCGGATCGGTAGAGATCGGCTGGACCTTCCTCGCCCGCAGCCATTGGGGCGGAACCTACAACCGTGAGATGAAGCGGCTGATGCTGGCGCACGCCCTGCAACATGTCGAGCGCGCCCTGTTCCGCGTCGGTGCGGAAAACTGGCGCTCACGCGGGGCGATGGAGAAGATCGGCGGAAGGCTGACGGGGGATACCGAAATGGTCCACCACGCAGGCCGTGACCTGCCGCATGTTGTCTACGTGATCGACCGCGAGGGCTTCGCCAGCGGACCGCTGGCTGCCTAGACCGCCCGCAGCTGCTGCATCCGATAAAGGTAGCGCGACAGCGTATCGACCTCGAGGTTGACCTCACCGCCCTGGCGCAGGGCGCCCAGCGTGGTGACTTCTGCCGTGTGCGGGATGATGTTGAGGCCGAAGAAGACCGAGCCGTCGGCGCGGTCTTCCACCGAGTTTACCGTCAGCGAGACGCCGTCCACCGTGATCGATCCCTTGGCGGCGATATAGGGCGCAAGCTGTGCCGGGGCATGGATGGTCAGCCGGGTGGAATCGCCTTCGGGCTGCCAGTCGGCGATCCTGCCTACGGCATCGACGTGCCCGGTAACGATATGGCCGCCCAACTCGTCGCCCAGCCGCAGCGAGGGTTCGAGGTTTAGCGAGGCGTCTTCGGCCCACATCTTCTTCGCCGTGCACGACACGGTCTCCGCCGAGACATCGACAAGGAAATAAGCTTCGCCTGCCGTGCCGCCGCGGTCGATCACGGTCAGACAGACGCCGGAACAGGCGATGGATGCGCCGATGTCGATCTGGGCGGGATCAAACGGGCAGGCGATCTTCAGGCGCAGGTCGCCGCGCTGTTCGACAGCCTCGATGGTGCCCATGGCCTGGACGATACCGGTAAACATTCAATCCCTTTCCACTGTGCCGCGCTGGTAGACTTCAAGCGTGTCCCTGCCAAGCAGGCGACGCTCTTGCAGCAGCAGTCCGTCCGCAAAGGCGGCGTCGAGCGTGGCATGGCCGATGTCGCCCACTGCAGGTGTGCCGCCGCCCAGCAGCAGCGGGGCGCGGTAGACCAGCAGGCGGTCGACAAGACCAGCCTTGAGAAAGGCAGAGGCGGTCTGCGCTCCGCCTTCGACGAGCAGGTGCCGTGTGTCTTCGAGCTGTGAAATGGCTTCGGGTGACGCGATGGCTGTCCAGCCTTCGGGAGCTTCGCCCGAGGTCAGTACCACGCGGCGCGGGGAGCGATCTTCGAGACCGGGCAGGCGCACGTCGAGGCGCGGATTGTCCGCCCGCAGGGTGCCGCCGCCGACGAGGATCGCGTCCGCCCGCGCTCTCTCGCGGTGGGTGTGGGCGCGGGCCTGTTGGCCGGTGATCCACTGGCTCTCCCCGCCCGAGGTGGCGATGCAGCCGTCGAGCGACATGGCGAGTTTCAGGGTGACGTGCGGGCGGCGCGCGACCGTGGCCGCGACGTGCCCGGCAAGGCCCAGCCGCCCTGCGTCCCAGTCGAGGTCTTCGACGGCAATACCGGCTCCCACGGCGCGGGCATTGCCGCTGCCGGCGGTGCGGCTGTCGGGATCGCCCATGCCCACCACCAGCCGGGCCACGCCGGATGCCGCGACAAGGTCCGCGCAGGCCGGGCCGCGCTCGGATTGGTGGGCGCAGGGTTCCAGCGTGACGTAGAGCGTCGCGCCCTTGGCGGCATCGCCCGCCGCTTCCAGCGCCATGGCTTCGGCATGGGGGCGACCGCCCGGCTGGGTCCATCCGCGACCCACCACCCGGCCATTGCTCACCACCAGCGCGCCGACACCCGGGTTCGGGCTGGCCAGCGGCCGCGCGCGTTCTGCCAGTGCAGCTGCGGCGGCCATCCAGTGGGTGTCTTCAGCCTGCGGCACGCGCGCAGTATTCCTCGACCGACAGCGCGATCTCTTCCTCGGTCGGTCCGTCGTAGGCCGCCTCTTCGGCGGCGCGCTCGGCTTCGATCTCGCGCTCCATTTCGTCGACATCGACAAAGGTCGCGCGGCCGAGCGCTTCGTACATCTCGCGGCGCGCTTCCTCGCTTTCGTCGATCCGCGCCTGCAATTCGTCCTTCAGCTGCTGGTTCGCGCAGTTCGAGGCGATAATTTCGGCATCGGTGCGACCCTCCTCGAAGGTGGAGATGTAGATCACCTCCGGCGGTGCGGGCACGACCCGCACGCTGTCAGGCACGAACAGCATGAACACGCAAAAGGTGGCGGCCATGGCCACGCCAAGCAGCTGCCAGCGGTGCGGGGTCGGCTGCTTCCACTGGTCGCGGAAATCCGTCACCGCGCGGCGCGGGGAAACTCGGCGGAAGAAGTCTCTCATGGTGCAAGGATAGTGACGCACCGGCGCTTTCGCCAGCGCTTGTTCACCCGAAGGCGGCGTAAAGCTCGCGCCCCTGCGCTTTCAGCCAGTGGTCGGCTTCACTGATGCGGCCCTCGTAGAGTTCTCCCAGCAGGGCGTAGAAAGCAGGCGAATGGTCGAAGTGGACGAGGTGGGCGACCTCGTGCGCGACGACCGAGCGGCGCACATGGTCGGGGGCCATGACCAGCCGCCAGTTGATGCGGATGCACTGGCCGCGCTTGCGGTCGCCCGAGCACGAACCCCAGCGGCGCTGTGCGCGCGACAACCGCAGGTCCGGTTCGCCAAGCCCGCCGCGCTGGCAATAGAACGACAGGTCGTCGCGGCACAGCGCCAGCGCCTCGCCTTCCAGCCAGCGCCGGACCCGTCCGGTGAGCCCGTCGACCGGGCCGCCGACACTCAGCGCGCCATCGGCCAGCACCGGCTTGCGCCCCGCCTTGCGCGCCCAGGCGATGCGCACCGGCTCGCCGCGGAAGGCGAAGGTGGAGCCGTCACCGATCTCCAGCGGTTCGGGCACGCGGGCAAGCTGACGTGCAATCCATTCCTGCCGCGCCTGGGCAAAGGCCAGCGCATCGAGCGTGCGGCCCCAGGTCGGCAAGGTGATGCGGACCTCGCTGCCGTCGGGCGACAGCCGCATGGTCAGCCGCTTGGCGCGGGCATGGCGGCGGATGGCGATCGGCAGTTTGCGTCCGTCCACCTCGATGGCCGGGTCCTGGTGGTCCTTGCGCAGCCAGTCGATCATTTCACCCGCTCCGCTTCCCAGTCGATGACGTGGTGTTCGAGCGGGCCGGCCACGGTCTCGCTGATGCAGCGACCGGCGACACAGGCCCCGGCAGCGACCATGGCATCGCGGCTGCCGGTCAGCAGGTGGTGCCATTCGGGCAAGGGATCGCCATCGGCGCGCAGGCGGTAGGCGCAGGTGGGCGGCAGCCACGGAACGTCCTTCACCAGCCTGGGCGTCAGGCGCAGGCAATCGGGGACGAAAGCCTTGCGGTGGCGATAGTCGCGGCATTGGGCCGTGCCGGTATCGAGCAGCTTGCAGGCAACATTGGTTTCGACGATCTCGCCGGTGTCCTCGTCTTCCAGCTTGTGCAGGCAGCAGCGGCCACAGCCGTCGCACAGCGCTTCCCATTCGGCGCGGGTCAGCGCGTCGATGTCGAGTTCCCAGAACCGCTCTCTCAGCGCACCCATTTCGCCAGTTCCGCTGCCACTGCCTCGGCAGACTGTTCGACCGGGATCAGCGCCATCGGCTGGCCCTCGCGGTCAACCAGGTAGCCGATGCTGGGATGCTGGATGTCATAATCGCCGTCCGGCTTGATTGGCGGGATGCGCTGGACGGTGAAGAAGAAACTTTCCGCCGCCGCGTCGACCTGTTCCTGCGTGCCGGTGAGGCCGATCAGCTGGTCGGAAAAGGCACTGGCGAACTCGCCCACCCGCTCCGGCGTGTCGCGCTCCGGATCGACGGTGATGAAGATCGGTTGCACGTCGGCAGCAAGGTCCGGATGTTCCTCGGCATAGAGATCGTAGCCGCGCATCATCCGCTGCACGTCGAAGGGGCAGACGTTGGGACAATAGGCGTAACCGAAGTAGATCAGCTGGTAGCGCCCGACGAAATCGGTGTTGCTGACCGGCTCGCCCGCCGAATCGACCAGCGAAAATTCGCCGGTCAACGCGCTGCCGTAGAGCGGCGCATCCTCGACCGGCGGCTGGTTGGCAGAAGGATCGCAAGCGGTCAGCGAGAGCGCGACCAGAGCGGCGGAAACGGCCTTGAAGCATGCAGACATGACGTAGCGTTCATGCTCTGCTAACGCGCTTTGGGCAAGCGCTGTCCCCACTCGGTGCGGGGCTTTTGCGCACATTTTGAAAACAGGAGTATCGGAAGTGACACGCGTCATCTTTCGCAAGATCATCATCACCCTTGTCGCGCTGGCCGTGGCCACCCCGGCGGCGGCGCAGCTCTATTCCGACGGCTATCGCTTCCTGCAGGCGGTGAAGAACCGCGAAGGCGAAGACGCAAGCGAACTGCTCAACGATCCCGGATCAACCGTGATCAATTCGCGCGACCTGACGACCGGCGAAACCGGCCTGCACATCACCGTTGCCCGCCGCGACCTGACCTGGACCCGCTTCCTGCTGCAGGAAGATGCTAATCCCAACATTGCCGACAACCAGGGGCGCACGCCGCTTATCCTTGCCGCGCAGCTGGGCTGGGTCGAAGGCGTCAGCGCCCTGATCGCGGGCGGCGCGCGCACCGACGTGGCCAACGAAACCGGCGAGACGCCGCTGATTGCCGCCGTCCACGCGCGTAATGTGGAACTGATCGCCGTGCTGGTGGAAGCCGGTGCCAACCCGGACCGCACCGACAATACCGGCCGCAGTGCCCGCGACTATGCCAGCCAGCCGGGAATGTCCTCGCGCGTCCTTTCCGCCATCGTCGACAACGAACCCGATGACAGCGCGGGCTCTGGCGGCACCTACGGCCCCGAATTCTGATGGCCGTGGCTGACCTCTCGGACGCCACGCTGGACGAACTGCGGCTGGCCCTCGCACCCGAAATCGCCCTTGCCGCCATGTTTGACGGCTGGAGCGATGCCGCGCTCGAATCGGCTGCGGAGAGTGCCGGGGTCGAGCCCGCCGTGGCGCGGCTGGCTTTCAAGAACGGCCCGATGGGCATGATCGAAAGTTGGGTCGCCTCGATCGACGCGAAGATGCTGGCGCACTTCGCTGACGGGCGGCTCGACACCATGAAGATCCGCGAGAAGATCCGCGCGCTGGTGTGGTTCCGGCTGGAGGCTGTTGCCGGGCTGGAAGAATCGCTACGCCGCGCGCTGGCAATCCAGGCCATGCCGCAGAACGCCCCCAAGGCGCTGAAGCTGGGCTGGTCCAGTGCGGACAAGATGTGGCGTCTCGCGGGCGACACGGCGACCGACTACAACCACTACACCAAGCGCGCGATCCTGGCGGGCATCTATGCCGCGACGCTGGCCGTGTGGCTGGATGACGAGAGCGAGGACAAGGCCGATACCGCCGCCTTCCTCGACCGCCGGATCGACGGGGTGATGAAGTTCGAGAAGGCCAAGGCCCAGCTGCTGGGCGGGGACCGCGAACACTTCGACATGGCGCGCTTCCTCGGGCGGCTCAGGTATCCGCAGGGCTGATGCGCGCCCTGCCGCTCGCCTTGGTCCTGCTGGGCGGTTGCACCACCACGCAGGTTGCCAGCCAGCACGTTCCGAAACCGGGTTATCGCTGTGAAGCAAGCGTGCAAGGCGACTCCGCTGCCAGCGCCGAGGCTACCGTCTTTGCCGACGGCAGCCCCCATGCCGCGCGGCTCGAATGGGGTGCACGGTTCGCCAACAGCCAGTTCATCGACGCCGGCGCCTTGGGGTTTGCCTACGGCGCGAGCGAAGTCGATCCCGACAACGCCATGGGCACCTTCCGCTGGGCCTTCATCCCGCCAGAGCGCGGCAATCACCGGCTGGAACTTACCACCGTGCCCGATAGTCAAATGGCCGGCAGGGCGCCCTTTGCCACCGGGTACGAACGACACCAGCACCTGGGCCTGATGGTGCCCTGGCTCGACCTGCTTACCTTCGCCCGCAACGCCGACAGCCTCACGCTGGTGATTCGTCACGCGGACGGTCACGAGGTCATGCGCCAGCAGGTCGATCCGGCACCTTTCCGGCGCGCCGAGTCCGAGATCGCACAGGTGCAGGCGGAGGTGCGCGCGATGCTGGGCGACTTTCGCAACCGCTGCACCTTCGTGGACGACCTCGAACCCGATATCGTCGTGGTCTGAATTCGCCCTATCTCTCTATTGATAATCAGTTGCAATTAGCTCCTTCGTCTGGCACCGCGCCCACCATGGAATCCGAACTCACCCTCGATGCGCTGGCTCCGCTGGAGCGTGCGGAGATTACCCGCGTCGACTGGGGCGTGCTCGCCCCTGAAGAGGCCAAGCGTCTGCAGGCATTGGGTATCGATGAAGGGGCCCGTGTTGCCATCGCCCATCGCGGCATCTTCATCGGCAAGGACCCCATCGCCCTGATGGTGGGCCGCATGCAGGTGGCCATCCGCCGCGTCCACGCCAAGGCCATGACGGTGAAGCTGGTATGACCCGCATGCGGACCGCCGCGCTCGTGGGCAATCCCAATGCGGGCAAGAGCGCGCTGTTCAACGCGCTGACCGGTGCCCGCCAGAAGATCGCCAACTATCCCGGCGTCACCGTGGAGCGGAAGGCGGGGCGGATGTTCCTGCCTTCGGGCGAACCGGTCGAATTGATCGACCTGCCCGGTTCCTATTCGCTCGACCCGGCCAGCCCGGACGAGGAAGTGACGCGCAAGGTCGTCATGGGGGAATTTCCCGGCGAAGCGCGGCCCGACGTGCTGGTGGTGGTGGTCGATGCCGCCAACCTCGAACAGCACCTCGTCTTCGCGCAGGAACTGGTCGCGCTGGGCCTGCCCATGGTCGTCGCCCTCAACATGGTCGACCTTGCCGAGCGTGACGGGCTGGTAATCGACCCCGAGGCGCTGTCGGCATCGCTGGGCGTACCGGTCGTCTCCACCGTCGCCGTGCGCAAGCGCGGGATCGAGGCGCTCGTCACCGCCATGGCCGAGACCGAGGCGCAGGACCTGTCGGCCCGCCACGAAGTCGCCCGCCTGACCCTGCCCGAACGCCGCCTTGCCGCGCGCAACATGGCCAAGGGCGCGATCCTTTCCGAGAGCGGCGAACACAAGCTGCACGCCCAGCTCGACAAGGTGCTGCTGCACCGCTGGCTGGGGCCGGTGATCCTGTTCGCCCTGCTGTTTGTCATTTTCCAGGCCGTCTTCGCCTGGGCGACGCCCTTTGCCGATGCTTTGGACGGGGCCATCAGCGCCGTGATCGGCGTGGTCGAGGCCAACATGGGCGAAGGCATCGTCCGCGACTTCATCACCGAAGGCGTGCTGACGGGTGTCGGCTCGGTGGTGGTGTTCCTGCCGCAGATCGTGATCCTGTTCGCCTTCATCCTCGCCATGGAGCAGTCGGGCTACATGGCCCGTGCGGCCTTCATCATGGACCGGCTGATGGCATACGTCGGCCTCTCGGGCCGCAGCTTCATCCCGCTGCTGTCCAGCTTTGCCTGCGCCATTCCCGGCATCATGGCCACGCGCGCCATTGCCGATCCCAAGGACCGGCTGACCACCATCCTGATCGCTCCGCTGATGACCTGTTCGGCGCGCCTGCCGGTCTATGCCGTGATCATCGCTGCCTTCATTCCGGCGACGTCGGTAGGCCCGGGAATAGGCCTGCAAGGCCTCGTGCTGTTCGCGCTCTACGTGCTCGGCATAATCGGGGCCATGGTGGTCGCGCTGGTGCTGCGGCGGACGGTGACCAAGGGCGATGCCTCGGGCTTCATCATGGAGCTGCCGCGCTACCAGATGCCGCCGCTGCGCGATCTCGCCATCGGCCTGTGGCAGCGTGCCTGGGTCTTCCTGCGCCGTGCCGGTACGATCATCTTTGCCGCCACCATCGCGCTGTGGGTGCTGCTCAGCTTCCCCAAGGCCGAGCCGGGCGAAAGCCAGCTCGACGCCTCCATCGCCGGGCAGGTGGCGGACGGCCTGCACGTCGTGATGGAGCCGATTGGCTTCAACCGCGAGATCAGCCTCGCGCTGATCCCCGCCATGGCCGCGCGCGAAGTGGCCGTTTCGGCGCTGGCGACCACCTA
This sequence comes from Alphaproteobacteria bacterium, assembly GCA_030431875.1. Taxonomy (GTDB): domain Bacteria; phylum Pseudomonadota; class Alphaproteobacteria; order Sphingomonadales; family Sphingomonadaceae; genus Alteraurantiacibacter. Next base: position 19,338 of record JAUIIG010000023.1, on the reverse strand, counting down.
TGCCGTCGATGCCGATGACGAGGAAGCTGAAGCCGCCGGCCTCATTCCGCGCCTGCAATCGGGCTGGAGCCTGCCCACGGCGCTGGCCTTCCTCGCCTGGTTCATTTTCGCCCCGCAGTGCATCAGCACCATCGCCGTGGCGCGGCGAGAGACCAACGGGTGGAAATGGCCTGCCGTCATGGTCGGCTATCTCTTCGGCCTCGCCTATGTGGCGGCTGGCGTCACCTTCTGGACGGCGACCGCGCTGGGCCTCTAGGCCAGAAAGCTGTTCCACATTGGAGATAACTCGCGCCGCCGGGGTGGCGACTCGCCTGCCCGTTCGATAAGCCGTTCGGGAATCGAGAAAGAGGAATCGCGAAATGGCAGGCAGTCTCAACAAGGTCATGCTGATCGGTAACCTGGGTGCAGACCCGGAAATCCGCAGCTTCCAGAACGGCGGCAAGGTGTGCAACCTGCGCGTGGCCACCAGCGAGACCTGGAAGGATCGCGAGGGCCAGCGCCAGGAACGCACCGAATGGCACACCGTGGCCATCTTCAGCGAAGGCCTGGTCCGCGTCTGCGAAAACTACCTCAAGAAGGGCAGCAAGGTTTATATCGAAGGCCAGCTGCAGACCCGCAAATGGCAGGACCAGAACGGGCAGGACCGCTACTCGACCGAGGTCGTCCTGCGCGGCTTCAACGGCACGCTGACCATGCTTGATGGTGCTGGCGGCGGCGGTGGCGGCGGTGGCAACCGCGGCGGCGGCAGCAGCTGGGACCAAGGCGGCGGCTCTGGTGGTGGCGGCGGCTACGGCGGCGGATCGTCGGGCGGCTCCGGTGGCGGCGCACCCTCGGGCGGCGGCTCCAACTACGACGACCTCGACGACGACATTCCGTTCTGAGGCACGGCCTTGCGGTTCGCTTCCCTGCTGTTGGTGCTCGCGTTGGCAGCGTGCAGTGGCGGGGCGGACGAAGACCTCGATGCCGATACTATCGCTGTTCTTACGGCCGCTCTTGCGAGCCAGCCGGACATGCCTGCCCAAATGGAAGCATGGTTCGAAGAGGAACCTGACGAGCGCCGCTGGACCAACGACCTGTTTGACTTCCGGCTATGCGTTGCGCGCGAACTGGCTGGCGAGGCGAGTGACTACGACCGCAACGTTCAGGCTATCGGGAGACTGGCATCGGGCGACAGCATAAGCGGCGCCGGCATCCCTGACATTGGTGCAGATCAGGAGCGGTGGGATGAAGCCGAACGCCGTAGTCAGATACCCGCCGAAATCCTTCCAGACCACCTGAGGTGGGATAACCCCCTCGCCATTTGCCCCAACGGTGCGCTGCAACTGAGCCATCCGCAGATCGATGGCGACAGGGCGCGGGTCTACATCGACAATCGATGTTCCGGCTGGTGCGGTTGGGGCGGCATGCTCGAACTGCGACGGATCGAGGGCGAATGGCAGGCGGGCGAGATGCAAATTCGCTGGGTCGCCTAGACCGCAGGCCCTAGAAAAACGCCACTGCAAAACCCGCCCAGGCCTCGGTCCCGCCCAGCGCCATCCGCAGGGCGAAGCACACCACGAAAAGCACCAGCCCGAACACACTCGCCCAGTGCGGCTTGCCGCGCGTGCGCCAGTCGTAGAGCGGGAAGGCGAGCAGGATCGCCAGTTCGAACACCAGCGCCAGCGGCGGCGCGCCGAACAGGAAGATCGCCGTGCGGGCCACCGCCGGGTCCATCATCATCACGCCCGCCAGCACCATCAGCCGCTTGTGCGCGGCGGCGTTGGTGCGGTGGTATAGGCCCAGCGCGAAGACAATCACGAAGGTCACGATGTCGAAGGTCGGGAAGATCGCCGAGCCGACATTGTCGAATCCGGCAATGGACCATTCTGGGTTGGTGATCGCGCTGGCCACCGTGAAGTAGCCGAGCACCACGATCGCCAGCACCAGCAGCACGCTCAGCCCGCCCAGCGTCTTGTGCAGGGTAAAGTTCGCACGGCGGATCAGCAGGGCCTGCACCAGTGTCAGAGCGAACCATGCCAGCGTCACGACGCCGTGCAGGATCAGGGCGGGCGAGGGCGTGTAACCATTGCCCCGGCCAAGGATATCCGAACCGAATCCCAGCGCGATGAACACCACCACGATCACGGTCATGATCGGAAAAAACGCTTCCGCGCGCGCGTACTTTGCCATGAATGTCCCCCCTGTTGCCCTGCACCTAACCGGCAATTCGCCGTCAGGGCAAGACGGAGGGTTCAGTCCTTCTTCAGTCCTCGCAGCATGTCTGCCAGCGGGCCGTCCTGTTCGCCTTCTTCCACCAGTCCGTGCTGCCGGCGGGCTTCGTCCGCGTTCGGGCCTTCGAGGTAGGGGTCGATCGCCAGCGCCAGCGTCTGCGCCACGGCCTCGCCAAGATCGAAGGCGGTGCCGTCGTAGGGGATCTGGTCGAGCTCTTCCTCGGTAAGGTCCACTTCCTCGTCCGGGTCGTAATCGGGCAGGGCGCTTTCGGGCACGAAGTGCAGCGTCAGCGGCTCGCTGATCGTTACCTGCAGGTCATCGCCCGAGACAGCGCAGCTTTGCACCACCTTTGCTTCCAGCGTGCCCTTGGCGTGGACGTCCTCACCCTTGGCCTCCAGCGACACGACCGCTTCCAGCCGCTCGACCGAAACGATGGCGAATCGCTCTGCCAGCGCCGCGCATTCCTGTTCCGTGGCCGTCAGCGTCACTGGCTGGGCGGTGATCGATCGGCGATCCACCATGCGGGAGAACTCAGGTGCCTCAGCCATGCCGCAGCACCCCTTCGAGCAGGCTCGCATCGTCCACGGCGGACAGGCTATTGTGCAGCGCGCGCACGCGCACGGCGAGGGCAAAGGGCTTCTTGTCCTCGTCCACCAGCGTGACATTGCGCTGCAGGATCAGGGCCAGCGCCGCGTCGCTGTCACCAAAGGCTTCGCGCAGGGCGCCCAGCCGTCCGCCCAGCGAGGCGACGAGCTTGCCCATGTTCTTGCCCACCATCAGGTCACCCACGCCGGTGTCGCGCAATTGCCGGTCCATGTCGGCGACGAACAGTTCGGTCAGCAGCGCGGTCTTGGGGGCGAGGGTGGGGCTGTTTTCCATCCGCAGCATCACCAGCGACATGACCAGCGCGATCATGTCGAACCGGCCCTGCACGGTATCGGCCACACCGCAATCGGCATACCATTCAGGCTCGCGGCTGGTGGCGACCGTGCCGTGCCACAGCGCGCGCAGTTCGTCGCGGGGGTCCTGGCCACGGCCCAGCAGGCGGGAAAGGAATGACATGGTTTCGGCCTACTTCCATTAAGCGGGTGTTCAAAGCAGGTGGCACAGCAGCGCTCATGCGTTGCACAGCCGCGCCGGCTCCCCTAAGGCGGGTGCGCATAGCCGACGCACGGCGTTCCGGCAAAACCGAATTGCAGAAGGGTTTACAGATGGGTTGGACAGCGCGGGGAAGCGCAGCAGTGGCACTGGCGGTGGCACTCGCAGGATGCTCGTCGATCGAGAATCACCGCGGCTATATCGTCGACGAGACGCTTTACGCCGCGATCCAGCCGGGTCTCGACAACCAGCAGTCGGTGCGCGGCACCCTGGGCCAGCCGACCATGATCAGCCAGTTCGGCGATCCGGTGTGGTACTATGTTTCCAGCCGTACGGCACAGTCCCCCTTCCGCCAGCCGAAGATCCGCACGCACTCGGTGCTGCAGGTCCGCTTTGACGAGGCCGGCAATGTCGTCTCGACAGAGCGCACCGGCATGGAACAGGTCGCGCGCATTTCGCCCGATGGCGATTTCACGCCGACCTTGGGCCGCGAACGCGGCTTCCTGGAAGACCTGTTCGGCAATATCGGCACCGTGGGTGCCATGGGCGGCGGTGGCGGCGGCGGCTGATCGCCATTCTGCCGCGCTCCATGCTTGAAGCATGGCGGCGCTTTGCCCATATCCCGGCACATGTCTGACGAAAAAGGTAGCCACGGCCTGATCCAGTGGCACGGCACCACCATTGTCGGCGTCAAGCGCGGCGAGGCCACCGTCATCGCTGGCGACGGCCAGGTGTCGATGGGCAATACGGTGATGAAGCCCAATGCCCGGAAGGTTCGCCGCATCGGTGATGGGGGCAAGGTCGTGGCCGGTTTTGCCGGTGCCACGGCAGATGCCTTCACCCTGTTCGAACGGTTGGAACGCAAGCTGGAACAGCACAGCGGCCAGCTGCTGCGCGCAGCGGTGGAGCTGGCCAAGGACTGGCGCACCGACAAGTACCTGCGCAACCTCGAAGCGCTGATGATCGTCGCCGACAAGGACGTGCTGCTGGTGCTGACCGGCAATGGCGACGTGCTGGAACCCGAAGGCGGGATTGCGGCCATCGGCTCGGGCGGGAACTATGCACTGGCGGCAGCCAAGGCGCTGAGCGAATACGAAGACGATGCCGAAGTGATCGCGCGCAAGGCCATGGCCGTTGCGGCCGATATCTGCGTCTTCACCAATGGAAACGTGACCCTCGAAAGGGTCTGAGAGACTTCATGGACAACCTGACTCCCAAGGCGATCGTCGCGGCGCTCGACGAACACATCATCGGCCAGAAGGACGCCAAGCGCGCCGTGGCCGTGGCCCTGCGCAACCGCTGGCGGCGCCAGCGCTTGCACCCGGACCTGCGCGACGAGGTTACGCCCAAGAACATCCTGATGATCGGCCCCACCGGCTGCGGCAAGACCGAGATCAGCCGCCGGCTGGCCAAGCTGGCTGAAGCGCCGTTCGTGAAGGTGGAAGCGACCAAGTTCACCGAGGTCGGATATGTCGGCCGCGACGTCGAACAGATCGCCCGTGACCTGGTGGAAGAAGCCATCCGGCTGGAGAAGGACCGCCGCCGCGAAGCCGTGCGCGAAGCGGCCAGCGAGGCGGCTATGCAGCGCCTGCTCGACGCGCTGGTCGGCCCCAGCGCCAGCGAGGCCACGCGCGAGAGCTTCCGCCAGCGGATCACCGACAATTCGATGAACGACACCGAGGTGGAGATCGAAGTCGCCGAAGCCCAGGGCATGCAGATGGATATCCCCGGCATGGGTGGCGGCGCGACCATGATCAACCTCAGCGAGATGATGGGCAAGGCCTTCGGCGGCCCGCCCAAGAAGAAGCGCAAGCTCAAGGTGCCCGACGCATGGGACAAGCTGGTCGACGAAGAGGCCGAAAAGCGCATGGACCAGGACGACGTGGCCCGTGTGGCTCTGCAGAATGCCGAGACCAACGGCATCGTCTTCCTCGACGAGGTGGACAAGATTGCCGTCAGCGACGTGCGCGGCGGTTCGGTCAGCCGCGAGGGCGTGCAGCGTGACCTGCTGCCGCTAATCGAAGGCACGACCGTGGCCACCAAGTACGGCCCGATGAAGACCGACCACATCCTCTTCATCGCCTCCGGCGCTTTCCACGTCGCCAAGCCTTCGGACATGCTGCCCGAACTGCAAGGTCGCCTGCCGATCCGCGTAGAGCTGCGCTCGCTGACGGAAGAAGACTTCATCCGCATCCTCAGCGAGACCAAGGCCAACCTCGTCAGCCAGTACAAGGCGCTGCTCGGCACCGAAAAGCTGACCGTGGAGATGAGCGAAGATGCCGTGGCCGAAGTCGCCCGCATCGCCGCCCAGGTGAACGAAAGCGTCGAGAATATCGGCGCCCGCCGCCTGCAGACGGTGATGGAAAAGCTTTTCGAGGAACTCAGCTTCGACGCCGAGGATCGCCAGGGCGAAACCGTGACGATCGACGCCGCCTATGTGCGTGACAAGCTGGGCGAACTCGCGGGCGACAGCGACCTGAGCAAGTATATCTTGTGACCTGACGCCGCACTTGCTCTAACCCCCTGATCCAAGGCCTGAGCCAAGGGGGGACAGGGCAGTGGCGGTTTTCAATCGCTTTGAAGATCCGGCGACCGAGCGCGACTATGTCGCCGAGGAACGCGGCAAGTGGCGTCCCGGCGTCCGCTGGCTGACCGTCATCGCCATGGGCATTTTCGTCGTCTTCGCGATGATGAACCCGCTGTTCTTCCCGACCGAGACGCTGGCGATCTACAACATGGTGTCGATGGCCATGATCGTTTCGCTGATCGTCGCCTATATCGTCATCGGCCGGGAGGAATACCTGCGCTGGCGCTGGCTCGACCCGCTGATGTTCACCCTGCTGGCCGTAGCCGCCGTGGTGCTGATGCAGGCGCTGGCCGACCCTGCCAACGAAACCGAGACCAGCCTTTACGGCATGATGGTGATCAACATGGCGGTGATCCTCGTCTTCGCCGCAGTCACTTTCGTCGCCAACTTTCGCTGGTTCGCCGCCTGGGCCTGCACCCTGATGGCGGCCTACCTCGGGTTCCTCGCACTGGCCCCGCTGCCGGTCTTCCCGCGCATCTACATGGTCGCCAATGTCGGCATGTTCTTTTCCTTCGCCATGTTCGTGAATTGGGTGCTCGATTACCGCGCGCGGATCATTTTCGAGACCAACCGGGAACTGGCTGCCGAAAAGGCCAAGACCGAGACCCTGCTCTACAACGTCCTGCCGCAGCAGATTGCCGAGCGCCTGCGCGCGGGCGAGGCCGTGGCGGACAGTTTCTCCGACGTGACGGTGATCTTCGCCGATATCGTCGGCTTCTCGGTGCTGGCCCGCAACCTCTCACCCGGCCACCTCGTGCGCCTGCTCAACAAGTTCTTCTCGCTGGCGGACAAGTGCGCCGAATGGCACGGGGTGGAGAAAGTGAAGACCATCGGCGATGCTTACCTCGCTGTAGCGGGCGGTACGGCGTCGAGCAGTGGCGGGGCGCTGGAAGCGATCAACTTTGCGCGTGACCTGATTTCCGAAATCCGCGCACTGGCGGAGGAAAGCGGCATCGACGTAGCCGTGCGGGTCGGCGTGCATACCGGCCCGGTCGTCGGCGGTGTGGTCGGGTCGAGCCGGCTGGCCTATGATTACTGGGGCGACACCATGAACGTCGCCAGCCGCATCGAAGGCACTGCGCGGCCCAACGGCATCGCGGTATCGTCCGCCACCTACCACCAGTGCGCCGGGGCCCACGACTTCGAACCGCCCGAGGTGCTGGTGCTGAAAGGCGTAGGCGAGACCGAAATTCGCCATTTGGCGGTGTGAGGGTCGGTCAGCCCTGATCAGTAATCCTCGCCGTTCTCTAAAGCGGTGATGCACCCTTGGAGGTCTTCTGCCGCATCGGAGATATTGGCCGGCACAAGGAAGGTCGTGATGTGCTGGTCGCCGTTGTAGAATCCGATGCGCGGGGACTGGCCGAATTCGCGAATGAAACGCCGAACCGCAGCCAGGCGCCCCGGTGCGTTTGGCTGAGGCTCGCGAAGCTGGGCGGAAACGTAGTTGTCGCCCTGGGTCAGGGGGGAGTCAAAGTACCGCCATGATGAGCCGCCTTCGTGGCTCTGGAAGAAGCGCACGTTCACGTCGTCGCGCCCATCTGCCCAGACAGCGGGAGTATTTGTCGGCAACCTCATCTCGACGAGTCCTGAGGGGAAAACACGCAAGTCGAACATCAGGCGGTCATTGCCGTAGCGCCGGGCCGAACAGGCCCCGTCGATATTGTCGATGCGCCAGCCGATTCTCATGTTGTGGGTGCTTATCTGTGGCGCGCTGCGCATGCTGATTTGGGGGCCGCTTTGCGGGACGACTGCAGGTGAGGAAGTAAGAAGGAAAGCGGCAAACAGTTCGGCAAAGGGCATTCCGGCATGGTCTCCTAGAAGTTCGTGACCCAGCCTACGGAGGCTTCGTGAGGGTGACAACACCGCCTTTGGATGCAGTTTGCAGATGCGACTTGGCAGCTAGTCGAAGCGCAGGATCAACGACTTGCAGTAGGGCGTCTCTGCTGATTTAGTGGCGGTGGAAACCAAATTCTTCCAAAGGGGACGCATCCGTGAAATTCCACCTCTTCGCCTCCAGCGCCGTGGCGCTTGCCCTTTGTACCAGCCAGCCCGCGCTTGCCGACCATCATGAAGAGGCCGCTGCCGAGGCCGCGCCCGCGCTGACCGCGCCGGAGATCGAGTTCACCGAGTGGACGCTCGACAATGGCCTGCGCGTCATCGCCATCGAGGATCACACCACCGCCACGGTCACCACCTCGCTGTGGTACGAAGTCGGCTCCAAGCTCGACCCCGAAGGCCGCTCCGGCTTTGCCCACCTGTTCGAGCATATCCTCAGCCGCAAGACGCTGAACATGCCCTACAACATGATCAACGGCCTGACGGCGGACGTCGGCGGCACGCGCAATGCTTCCAACGGCACGGACCGCACCAACTATTACGAGACGGTGCCCGCCGCCTATCTCGAGACCATGCTGTGGACGCACCGTGAGCGCATGGCCTTTCCCGTGGTGGACGACGAGGTGTTCGAAACCGAACGCGCCGTGGTGAAGGAAGAATACCGCACCCGCGTGCTGGCACCGCCCTATGGCTTGCTGAGCCGCGTGGTCCTGCCCGAGGTCGCCTATGACGACCTGCCGCACCGTCGCCCCGGCATCGGTTCGATGGACGATCTCGACGCCGCCACGCTGGACGACGCGCGTGCCTTCCATCAGGCCTATTACGGCCCCGATACCGCCACGCTGATCGTGGCCGGCAATTTCGAGATGGATAACCTGCGCGCGCTGGTGGACGAATACTTCGCCGACATTCCCCGCCGGGCGAACCCGGTCGATGTCACCATCACCACGCGCGAGGATCGCCGCACCGAGCCGCGCAGCGTCACGGCCAGCGCGCCCAACGTGCCGCTGCCGCTGTACGGCACCGTCTGGCAGCTGCCGGGCGCAGACCACCCGGACACCGCCGCGCTCGAAGTGCTCGAAGCGATCATGAGCGGCGGGGAGAACAGCCGCTTCTACTCGGCGCTCGTCGAAAGCGGCCTCGCCGTGCAGGCCAGCGCTTCGGCAGGCTTCACCGAGGAAGCCGGACAGTTCTCCAACATCGCCGTGGTCAGCCCGGCGGCTGGCGATCCGCAAGTGGTGATCGACACCATGGCTGCCGAAACCGCGCGCATGCGGGACGAACTGGTGACCGCAGCCGAACTGGCCGAAGCCAAGAACGAACTGATCTCCTCTTCCCTGCGCCGCCGCGAGACCGCGACTGGTCGCGCATTCGAGCTGGGCGAGGCACTGGTCTCCACCGGCGATCCGCGTGCGGCAGATCGCCGCCTTGCCGCCATCGCGGCAGTGACGGCCGAAGACGTGCAGCGGGTGGCCCGGGAATGGCTGGATCCGCAGGCGCGCGTCGATGTCAGCTACACCCGCGGCGAGTTCGATCCCTCGACCTTCGCCAACCCCGAGCCCATGCCCACCTTCCGCACCCTGCCGCCCGCCGTGGGCGAGCCGCTGGCCGTGCGTCCCGAAGGCGAGCGCATGGCGCCTCCGGGACCGGGTGAGGCCCCAGAAGTCAGCCCGCCGGAATTCGTCACCCATGAATTGTCGAACGGCATCACGGTGATCGCGGCGCAGACCGGCGAAGTGCCGATCGCCACCATGACCGTGCTGTTTCCCGGCGGCAGCTCCAGTGATCCACGCGCGCTTTCGGGCACGGCGGACATGGCCGCCGATCTCGCCACGCGCGGCACGCCGACGCGTTCGGCTGCCGAGATCGCTGCCCGCATGGAAAGCCTTGGTGCCGGCATCGGCGGCTCGGCCCGCAGCGACGGTACGGTCTATTCGCTCACCGCGCCGGTGGGGAACATGGAGCAGGCGGGCGAGATCTTCGCCGATGTCATCCGCAACGCCGACTATCCGGAAGAGGAATTCGACCGCGAACGTGGCCGCGCGCTCGATGCGCTGCGCGTTGCGCTCAACGAGCCGGGCTCGCTGGCAGGCATGGTCATGCGTCCGGTGGTTTATGGTGATGCGCCCTACGGTTCGATCACCGGCGGTACGCCGGAATCGCTGGCAGCTATCACCCGCGAAGACCTGCTCGCCCACCGCCAGACCTGGTGGCACCCCGGTGCCATGCAGATCATCGTCAGTGGCGGCATTGCCCCGGACGATGCCTTTGCCCTGGCAGAGGACATGTTCGGCGACTGGACCGTCGACGCCCCGGTTCCGGTCAATCCCGAGAGTCCGGCTGGCCCGGATACCATGGCGCGCACCGTGGTGATCGACATGCCCGATGCGGGGCAGGCGGCCGTCCTGCTCGCAGGGCGCGGGCCGGAACGCGGCACCGACGCCTACTTCCCGCTGGTGCTGGCCAATGCCGTGCTCGGCGGCGGGTCGAGCGGGCGCCTGTTCGAGGAAGTGCGCAACAACCGCGGCCTCTCCTACGGTGCCTATTCGGGCCTCGGCTCGCTGCGTGACGATCCGGTGCTGCAAGCAAGCTCGCAGACCGCCAACGAGACGGTCGACGAGGTGGTCGATGTCATGCTGACGGAATTCGCCCGCCTCGGTGAAGAGCCGTTCGATGAAGACCTGCTGGCACGCCGCCGCCTCTACCTGAGCGGCGGCTATGCCCGCAGCCTTGAAACCTCCTCAGGCTTCAACGGCACGGTGGCGGACCTGCTGACGCTGGAGATCGATCCTGCAGAAGTGGCCCGTTATTCGGAGCACCTCGATGCCGTGACGGCGGCGCAGGCGAGCGAAGCGGCGGCGACCTATTTCGACCCGTCGGAAATCACCGTGGTGGTGGTTGGCAATGCCTCTGCCTTCATCGACGACCTGCGCGCGCTGCGCCCGAACGTCGAAGTGATCCCGGCCAGCGAGCTCGACCTGTTCGATCCGCAGGTGCCTGCCAACGGCGGCTAAGGCTTCTGGCCCGCGCCCCTGATTATGTCAGGGGTGCGGGGCCAAGCCTATCTCCACGCCGGTCTTGTCGGTCAGGGCGAACTTGTCGACGAGGTCGGCGCTGGCCTCGTTGAGGCCGACCACCTGCACGCTGCGCCCGTTGCGGCGCATGCGTTCCACCACCTTGTCGAGCACGTCGACGCCGGAGATATCCCAGAAGTGTGCGCGGGTGACGTCGATCACGACATGGTCGGCCGGGTCCGAGCGCTCGCTCTCGCGGCCGAATGCCCTGGAGAAACGGTCGACGCTGGCGAAAAAGATCTGGCCATGGACGACGTAAGTCGCGGTCTGATCGTCACGCGTGCGGGTGACGCCGAACATGTTGCGCACCTTGCCGGTGAAGAAGATGCCCGACAGCAGCACGCCCACCAGCACGCCCATGGCGAGGTTGTGCGTCGCCACCACCACCACGACGGTCGAGACCATGACGACGCTCGACTGCCAGGGGTGGTGCTTGAGGTTGGGGATCGAGTTCCAGCTGAAGGTGCCGATCGACACCATGATCATGACGGCGACCAGGGCGGCCATGGGAATCTGGCCGACAATGGGACCAAGCGCGGCGAGCAGGATCAGCAGGGTCAGGCCGGCAGTGAAGGTCGACAGGCGTCCGCGTCCGCCGCTGGTCACGTTGATCACCGACTGGCCGATCATCGCGCAGCCGCCCATGCCGCCGAAAAAGGCTGCGACGACATTGGCGATGCCCTGTCCGCCGCTCTCGCGGCGCTTGTCGCTGTCCGTGTGCGTCATGTCGTCGACAATCTGCGCGGTCAGCAGGCTTTCCAGCAGGCCGACGGCGGCCATGGTGGCCGAATAGGGGGCGATGATACGCAGGGTTTCCCAGTTCAGCGGCACGTCGGGGACGACGAAATAGGGCAGGCCTTCGGGCAGTTCGCCCATGTCGGAAACGGTGTTCACATCCATATCCAGCCCGATCGTCAGGGCGCCAAGCACGATGATCGCGACAAGCGGACTGGGCACGGCGGTGGTCAGTTTTGGCAGCAGGTAAATGATCGCCAGCGCGCCCGCGACTAGCGGGTAGGTCAGCCACGACACGCCGATCAGCTGCGGCAGCTGCGCCATGAAGATCAGGATCGCCAGCGCGTTGACGAAGCCGGTGATGACCGAGCGCGAGACGAACTGCATCAGCAGGTCGAGCCGCAGCAGTGCGGCGATACCTTGGAAGATGCCCATCAGGATGGTAGCGGCGAAGAGGTATTCGACGCCGTAGTCGCGCACCAGCGGCACCACCACCACGGCCACGGCTGCCGTCGCGGCCGAGATCATGCCGGGTCGCCCGCCGGTGAAGGCGATGACCATGGCAATGGCGATCGAGGCGTAAAGCCCCACGCGCGGATCGACGCCGGCGATGATCGAGAAGCCGATGGCTTCGGGTATCAGGGCGAGGGCAACGACGATGCCTGCGAGGATATCGGCGCGCGGATTGGCGAGCCAGTCGCGCTTGAGCGCGCCGGGGTTGAACATGTGCTTGTCCGTTGGTTTGCGGCACGCGAGATCGCGCGCGGGATCAGGTTTGATCCTGCCCTAGATGCTGCACTGCACAAAAAGCAACCCCCAAGGGACAAGCCGCTGCCGGCCTAGTCGGTATATTCCTCGGGATACCAGAACACGTCGTGGCAGGCCTTGCACACCGGCTGGGCGTCGTTGACCAGCGCGGTGACCCGCTCTGCATCGCGCGCTTCGGCGGCGATCACCAGTTGTCCGGCATGGCCCGCGAGAGTCATCGACATGGCGCGGTAAAGGTCCGGTTGGGCATCGAGCCGCTGCTGGATCGCGACCAGGTCCGTGCCTTCGGGCGGGTCGGTCAGGGTGCCATTGGGGTCCGCCGCGACATAGCGCGTGGCTTCGCCCATCAGCGCCGACTGGTGTTGCAGTTCGCGGGCATTGGCCAGCAGGCTCTCCCACTTGGCATCGTCCATCAGCGCCGGATCGAAGTTGCCATAGTCGTCCATGACTTCGACCTGCATGTCCCAGATGGCCGTGATCGAGGGGTTGAGCCCGTTCACCATGCCTTCGCGCACGTAATAGGGTGTCGCGTCACTCGCAGGTGTGGAGGCGGTGGTGGCGCAGGCAGCGAGGGTAAAGGCGAGGACGGACAGTCCCATTGCCGTGTTGGCCAGCTTCATCAATGCGCGTCTCCCTATTCCGCGGCTTGCTGTACCGCGCTGTCTTCGTTCTGCTGCCGGTTCCACATGTCGGCATAGAGCCCGTCATGACGCAGCAATTCGGCATGTGAACCTTGCTCCACAATCCGGCCGGCATCCATGACATTTATCAAATCCGCATCGGCAATGGTCGACAGCCGGTGGGCAATGGCCAAGGTGGTGCGGTTGCAGCTGATGTTGCGCAGGGTGGCGAGGATATCCTGCTCGGTCCGCGAATCCAGCGCGCTGGTGGCTTCGTCCAGCAGCAGGATTGGCGGGTCCTTAAGCAGGGTGCGGGCAATGGCCACGCGCTGCTTCTCGCCGCCTGACAGCTTCAGCCCGCGTTCGCCCACTTCGGTGTCGAACTTCTCGGGCAGGCTTTCGATGAAAGGCAGGATCGCTGCATCGGCAGCAGCTTGCCGGATGGCCTCCGCCGAGGGATCGCCCTGGCCCCAGGGCGCGCCATATTCGATGTTGTAGCCGATAGTGTCGTTGAACAGCACCGAATCCTGCGGGACAATGCCGATCGCTTGGCGCAGGCTTTCCTGCGTCACTTCGCGAATGTCCTGCCCGTCGATCAGCACGCGGCCTTCCCACGGATCGTAGAAGCGGAACAGCAGCCGCCCGATGGTGCTCTTGCCCGCGCCCGAGGGGCCGACCAGCGCGATATGCGCGCCTGCCGGTGCCTCGAAGCTGAGGCCCTTGAGGATCTGCCGGTCCTTGTCGTAGCCGAAGCTGACATTGTCGAAGGTGACCGAGGGGCGGCGGATCACCAGCGCGGGGGCGCCTGGGGCGTCTTCCACTTCGACAGAGGTATCCATCAGGCGGAACATGTCGGCCATGTCGATGAGGCCCTGCCGGATGGTGCGATACACCCAGCCGAGCATGTCCAGCGGTCGGAACAGCTGCATCAGGTAGGTGTTCACCAGCACGAGGTCGCCCGGTGTCAGCTTGCCCTGCGACCAGCCCCAGACCGTCCATGCCATGGCGCCGGCCATCATCAGGTTGAGGATCGAGGCCTGCACGATGTTGAGCATGCCGAGCGAATTCTCGGTCCTGATTGCGGCCTCGGCATATTGTCCGGCGCTGCGGGCATAGCGTTCGCGCTCGCGTTCTTCGGCGCCGAAGTACTTCACCGTCTCGTAGTTGAGCAGGCTGTCGACCGCGCGGGCCATGGCTTGCCCGTCGAGGTCGTTCATCTCCTTGCGCAGTTTTACCCGCCATTCGGTGATGCGCTGGGTGATCCAGATGAAGCTGACTACGGTGACGGCTGTTGCGGCCACCAGTTCCCAGCCGAAGATCGTCCAGAAGATGACCGAGACCACCACCAGTTCGATCGCCGTGGGGGCGATGTTGAACAGCAGGAAATAGAGCATCGAGCTGATCGACTTGGTGCCGCGCTCAACCACGCGGGTGATCTCGCCGGTGCGGCGCGAAAGGTGGAAGCGCAGGCTCAGCTTGTGCAGGCGGGCGAAGACATCCTCGGTCAGGCCGAGCACGGCATCCTGCCCCACGCGGTTGAAGGTGATGTTGCGCAGCTGGTCGAACAGCACGGTGCCGAAGCGTCCGGCGGCATAGGCGATCACCAGCGCCAGCGCGACCCACAGGGCGGGGTCGCCGTCGGCGCCCATGGTGTCCACCGCGCGGGCATAGGCAAAGGGCAGGGTGAGGACGACGGCCTTGGCCGCCAGCACGAAAAAGGCGGCAATGACGATGCGACGCTTGAGGTCAGGGCGGCCCTCGGGCCACATGTACGGCAGGAACCGCCGCATGGTCGCCCAGTCGGCACTTTCGCCCGTTGCCGTGTTGTTGCCCATGTCCCGCACCCCTGTAACTTGGGGGCTGGCTGGCGCAGCGGCAAGCCCGCGTGCTGCTGCTGCCGGATCAGTTCAGCCGCGAAGCCCGCCTGTTGAAGCGGAAGGCAGCGTCCAGCGGCACGTCGCCGGGAAGGTCGAACAGTACGCGGCGGGTGCGGAAGTCGATGGCCACGCGCTGGAAGATGCGCAGCTCGCTCATGCCCAGGATCAGCGCTGGCCGGTCATTGAGGTCGAGGCTTTCGAAGGTCGGCGAGTCGGCGAAGGATACGACGAGGTTGTTCACGAAGACGCGGCCCAGTTGCAATCGCCGGGCAATGCGCGTCTCGCCCGAAACGGTAACGCCGTTCACGTCGGTCATCGTGGCATCGTCGAGGCTCTGGCGGCGGCGCAGTCGGCGCTCCAGTTCCATGTTGCCGACCGATCCCTGCGCGCCGGTATCGACAATCACGTCGACCCGGATGCCGTCGATTTCGGCCGTGTGGATGATCAGCTGGCCCAGCCGCTCGCGCGCGCGCACGATGATATCGTAGGTGTTGGCTCCTTCGGGCAGCGAATCGAGCACGTGCATCGTGCCCGCCTCGAAATCGAGCAGCACCTTCTGGTCCTGCAGGGCATCCAGCCCGAGGATGCCATCCGCCCCGCCGATATGTTCACCCTGCACCAGCGGCGCGGTGCGAATGGTCATGTTGCGATCGCCCAGCACGAAGTCCGGGACCATGGTCGTTTCCACCTCGCGGGTGCTGGCCATGGCCACCAGTGTCGCAAGTTCGCGGTCATGCAGCTGCAACTGGTCGGCAAGCTCGATCGACAGCACGGTGGCCTGCGCGCCGGTATCGACCATGAAGGAGAAAGGACCCTGGCCGCCGATGGTGACCGGCACGGTCATCCGGCGATAGCGTTCCACCTCCATGGCGATCTGCAGGGCCACCGGATCGATCACCGGCACTTCGGCACTTTCGGTGGCGGCGGTCTCGGTGGCGCCAGCTGCGGCTTCGCCGGCCTGCGGTACGTCGACGGGTTCGACGGTCTCGGCGATGGTCGGTGCACTGGCGGTTCCGCTGGCAAGCAGCGCGGCACTCAAGGCTGTCCAGCCCATATCAACTCTCCCGCTCGCCGACGCGTCCCGGCTGCGGCGAGCATGGGGAAGATATCACGCGGTGGGCAAAGGCCCAAATCCCGCGTTGATCAGCTGGCTTGCCGCGGAGCGGGGAAGAACCGGCCAAGGCCGAGGCGCGACAGGGCCTCGCTGGCGAAGTGGTGGATCTCTTCGTAGGCCGGGTGGCGGATCTGCCGCAGTGTCACCAGCCACAGCATCACGCCGACCATGGCGGCAGCGAAGACCTGCAGGAAGGTCGCCTCGGCGGCCGGGGCCACCCAGACATAGGATAGCCACACCGGCAGCACGGCCATGCCGGTGACAATTGCCGACTGCAGCCAGACGCGGGCGAGGGTGCTCCAGCGGAAGTGGACCACCGAGTGGAGGAAGGGCGCGTGGATTGCCAGCCATGCGAGGCCGTAGAACACGCGGCTCGCAGCAGCTGCTTCCAGCGAGTAGAAGGCACCCACAGCAAGGAAGGCGACCGACACCAGCGTATCAAGGCCAAAGCGCCAGAGCAGCGGGCGCATCTTTCCGAGCAGGATCGGCAGCTCGACGTGCAGGGGCAGGGCGATGAACAGGATCTGCGAAAGCGCGATCCATTCCAGCGGCCGCGCGGCCCCGATCCAGCGTTCGCCATAGAGGATGGAGATCACAGGGACAGAGCAGGCGGCAAGGCCGGCCATGGTCGGCCAGGTAATGGCGGTGAAGCTGGCGGTGACGCGCTCGTAATGCGGACCCAGCGGGTCACCACGGTCACGGAAGCGGGCGAAGGCAGGGTAGAACACGGTGGCAAGCCCGCCAGAGACCAGCCAGCGCAATTGCCAGGCCAGTCCATAGGCGCGGGCGAACAGGCCGACCGCCACGGTATCGAGCAGCCGCCCGATCATCAGCTCGGGCAAGCGTGAGCCGAGTTGCGACAGGGCTTGCAGGATCGTCGAAGCCCCGCCGAACCTGAGCACCGGCATGGCCCCGTCGAGGCGCGGCGGGATGGGGAACCTGCCGCCGACACGCCACTGGGCGATCCCGGCGCGCGCCACCTGCTGGGCGAAGGCACCCCAGGCCAGCGCAATCGCGCCGTAGCCCTGCCAGGCCAGCGATATGGCAATTGCGGCATTGGTCAGCACAACGCCGATTTCGATCATGGTGTTGGAACGGAAATCCATGTTCCGGTGCAGCAGCGCCATGGGCACGGTCGCCAGCGGCACGAAGAAATAGCTGGCGGCCACCACCAGCAGCAGCGGCAGCAGGCCGGGCAGGTCATAGAAGGCGGCGGCGGGCCAGCTCAGCACGACGCAGAGCACGGCAATCGTCCAGCTGACGATCAGCGAGACGGTGAAGGCCGTGCGGATCTTGTCGTCGTCGAGGTCCTTCTCGCCCGCCACGTAGCGGTTGATGCCGAACTCCTGCAGCACGGCCAGCAGGCTGACGAAGGAGAAGGCGATGGTGAACAGGCCCAGCTCGTCCGGGTCGATGAACCAGCGCGCCAGCACCACGCTGGCAATGAACTGGATGGAGAAGGCCCCCATCTGGCTCGCCATGGCCAGCAGCGCCGCGCCGCGCACGGACATGCTGCGGTTATTATCGGCAGCCATGGCTCAGGCCACCTGCTTGCTGCGGGTGCTGGTTTCCGCGTCCGGCGCACCGGCGCCGCGGGCATTGCGCTTGTTGCGGTAGGCCAGCATCGGCGAGGCAAGTTGCGGGAGCAGGCGCCAGAGCAGGAAGCTGGCGTGCCAGACGGGCCCCACGGGCTTGTCGCCCCAGCTCTGGCGCAGGTCGGCAATGGCCGCGTGCTCGCCGTCGATTACCCGGTCGATGGCCATCTCGAAGCACAGCTCGCGGGTGTTCTCGGCGATCATGGCGCGCGCCACCTCGGCATCGAGGGAGTCGGCGGGCAATTGTTCGAGCGCCTTTTCGAAGGTGCGGATATTGCCCTTGATCATCTTCTGCGAGGCAGCCGAGGCCGAGCGCGAGCGCACCCGGTAGTCGCCCAGCACTTCATCAAGGTAGAGCGCGTGGCCACCCAGCAGCATCAGCCGCACCCACAGGTCGAAGTCCTCGGCATGGGTCATGCCGGCATCGAAGCCGCCGATGGCGTCGAAGTCGGCGCGGCGGAAGGTCGAGCCGATATAGACGCCGAAGCTGCGGTCAAAGACGTCGGCCAGCGATCCGCGCTTGCCGTCGCCGGAGCCTTGCTTGCCGGTGAAGCACAGGCGCTCCTGCGGCACGGCTCCGAAGATGCGCGCGTTGACAGTGACGAGCCGCGCGGCCGGATCGGCCTCAAGCGCGGCCGCAGTGCGGGCCAGGTATTCCGGGCGCAGCATGTCGTCGCCGTCGAGCAGGGCCACATAGGGAGCACTGGTGGCGGCGATGGCACGGTTGCGCGCGGTGGAGACGCCAGCGTTGTCGGTGGCGAGGAAGGTGATGCGCGAATCGTCGAGGTAAGGAGCGACGGCTGTGGCCACGTCATCGGGCGCGCCGTCATCGACGACCACGCATTCCCATTCCGTCAGGGTCTGCGCCAACAGCGAATCAAGCGCCTCGTGCAGCAGGTGCGCCACGCCATAGGCGGGCACGATGACTGCCACTCGGGGACTGCCCTTGTCAGTTGGCGCTGCTGCGCCACGGATCTGCTCTGCTTTCATGGAACCCGGGATTCGCCTTGTTGTCCGCATTGCTTAACCGCGCGCGCGTAAAGATAACCTCAATGCGCGGTCTGCGGGGATGACGGGGGTTAATGGCGTGGCAGCCGCCAGTCCGATTCACCCGCTGCAGATCGCAAAAACGGCGCTTTTCGGGGCTTCCGGGGCGGTCTCACGCCGGATTCGGGGCGAAAAAGTTACTCCGGATTTGCTGTTTTTGCCCCTCCAAGGCTTGAAATAGGGTGCGGCCATCCCATCTAACCCTATGGAGTTTCGACCATTTTTGGATTTTTTCCGCATCGGCGAAATAAAATTGCAAAAAGGCGTTGACCGAATCTCGGACCACGCCTAGATGGGCTCCACCGACGCGGCGCTGACGGTTTCTCACCGCCACAACGCGTTGGTCGCCAACACTAATCGGACAGCCGGCTCCCCCGGTGTAAATCGGGGAACCAATAGCTGTCCGCTTTAATGTGTCGGTGGCTCTTTGACATTGTCGGTTTTTGATGAAGGGACATGTGGGCGACGGCGCCCCGTCTGCGAAGCTCAAGGTCGCAGTAACGGGTAACCAAGCCGACGCCACATCCTCGGAAAGCTCCACGTTTTCCGTGAGATGATGCATGTTCATTCGTATCCATTACGTTTGACAGTGCAGGTATCGGCTCCTTGAAGCTCTTGCCTTGCAGGTTGGCAGCTTCGGTTGTGCCTGTTTGGTGAGTGACACAAACTTGAGAGTTTGATCCTGGCTCAGAACGAACGCTGGCGGCATGCCTAACACATGCAAGTCGAACGAACCCTTCGGGGTGAGTGGCGCACGGGTGCGTAACGCGTGGGAA
>JAUIIG010000081.1 GCA_030431875.1 Alphaproteobacteria bacterium | reverse complement strand
ATTCCGCCTTGGCGAAGTTGCCGAGCACGTGGCCATGCACACGGTCCTTGTGTCCGGGATGGCCGATGCCCAGGCGCACGCGGCGGAACTCAGGGCCGAGATGGCGGTCGATGGAGCGCAGACCGTTGTGGCCCGCCGTGCCGCCGCCGACCTTTACCTTCACCTTGAACGGGGCAAGGTCGAGCTCATCATGGAAGACGGTCAACGCTTCGACCGGCAGCTTGTAGAAGCGCAGGGCCTCGGCCACGCTGCGACCGCTTTCGTTCATGAAGGTGGCGGGTTTCAGCAGCAGGATCTTCTCGCCGCCGATGCGGCCTTCCTGCAGCCAGCCTTGGAACTTCTTCTGCACCGGGCCGAAGTCGTACATGTCAGCCAGCAGGTCGCAGGCCATGAAGCCGACATTGTGCCGGTGCATGGCGTATTTGGGTCCGGGATTTCCCAGGCCTACCCAAAGCTGCATGGGGCTGCCCCCTTAAACGCTGCGACCCTTATCGCGGTGACGGGCCCTGCGGCGGAATGCCGGTTTGCGGCGCCTGCTGGACCGTATTGGCCTGCGCATCGGTGTTGGCAAGGATCTGCATCACCGAAAGGTAGAAGTTCGCACAGGTGTTGGCGAAATTGTCCAGCTGGGCCGGCGAGGCACCGCGCAGGGCGGCATTGGCCGACTGGAACTGGGATACCGCCTCAGCCGAGCTGTAATGGCTGATCCGGCCAGCGTAGAACGCGGCGATGATCGTCAGGTTGTTGAGGATATCGACGCGCTGCGCAGCGGGCAGCGAGGTATCGGCCGTCAGCAGGGTGCGACGTTGCTGCATCAGCACGAAGCACTGGAAGTCCTGCGGGTTGGACGGCAGCACGCCTTGCCCGGCCTGGGCGAGGGTTGGGGCCGGCGCAGCGGCCAGCCCCATGCTCATTGCAGCGAAAGCGGCAAGAGAGCGACGAAACATTATTCGCCGCCTTCTTCCTGCTCGTCCGAAGCGGCTTCTTCAGCTGCTTCTTCGCCTTCGGCTTCTTCACCTTCTTCACCGGCTGCAGCACCTTCGGCACGCTTGAGCGCCGACGGAGCCACGACGGTGGCAATGGTGAAGTCGCGATCGGTGATCGCACTTTCTGAACCTTCCGGCAGGGTAAGCGCGCTGATGTGGATCGAATCGCCGACTTCGAGGCCGGTGACGTCGATCTGGATCTCGCTCGGGATCTTGTCGGCTTCGCAAACCAGGTCGAGCTCGTGACGGACAACGTTCAGAACGCCGCCCTTCTTCAGGCCCGGGCTGGCTTCTTCGTTGACGAAGAGAACCGGGATGGCGACTTCGATCTTGGCGTCCTTGGACAGGCGCAGGAAGTCGACGTGGACGGGACGATCGGAAACGGGGTGCAGGGCCACATCCTTGGGCAGGGTGCGGATCTTCTTGCCGTCGGCTTCGATCATCACGATGGAATTCATGAAGTGACCCGTGCCAAGCTGCTGCACGAGCAGCTTTTCTTCCACGTGAATGGGAGTGGGTTCTTCCTTGCCGCCATAAATGACAGCGGGTACGCGGCCTTCGCGTCGCAACGCACGGGAGGCTCCCTTGCCAGCCCGTTCGCGCAACTCGGCCGGCAGGTTCAGAGCGTCGCTCATCAGTATTGCCTTTCGATTGCGGTTTTTTCTCTCCGCCGCGCCTCCAGGGATGACATCGGCAAAGGAGGCGCGCGTTTAGCAGGAATGCCTGCATTTGCAACTATTGGATGCGGCGTGTCTCGTACCCGCGCTCCTGCAGCATCTCTACCACGCTATCCTCGCCCGCGACATGGCCGGCCCCAACCGCCACAAAGGGCGCGCGGCCAGCATCGACCAGGCGCATGATCTGTAACGTCCAGTTGCGGTTGCGATCGACCAGCAGGACGCGCCGCAGTTCGGGCGAACCTGCCAGCGAGAGGTTGACCTGTTCCCCCATGGCTTCTGCATCGCCGGTGACCCAGGCCACCAGCATGCCATCTTCGGACTGGCGGGCGTGGGCCTGGGCCACACCATTGAGCAAGTCGCTCTGCGCCTCTTCGGAAAGGGTATCGAACAGCGACAACTGCACCCCGTAGGTCTCCAGCCCGATCACTTCCATGTCTTCGCTATCGGCTACCGACAGCAAGGTGCGGTCCACGCCGTTGCGCGGATCGCCCACGCGGGTGGCGCCTGACAGCGTGAGCGCGGCGGCCCAGGTCTCGATATCGGCGAAGTCTTCGCTGTCCATGCCCGCGTCGTCCATCAGGGCGAGCAGGGCGGGGCGCTCTTCGTCGTCAACCCGGCCCGGCAGTGGCGGCTGGCCGGGAGTGGTGGACAGTTCGGCGATCAGGCGCTGGCCGTAGCTCGCATCGAGATCGGCAATTTCGACTACCAGCACGCCGGCCCGGTCGAAGGTCTCGTCCAGCAGCGGCGTGTTCCACCCCATGTCGGAAGGCAAGGCATGGACAGTACCGAACAGCCAGCCCTTCTCGCCTGACGGGCTGGTCACTTCCCAGATTGCCGGTGAAGGGTCTGGCCACTGGTCGTCAGACTCGTAGGGAGCGCAACTGGCTAACCAGAGCGCTCCCAGAAGTGCTGCGTGGCGGAACAGGCGTCTGATCAATGGCCCACACGCTCCACTTCGAGCCCGCGTTCGGCGAGCAGTTCCTGCACGCTGCCTTCACCGGCTAGGTGACCAGCACCTACGGCGATGAAGACGGTGCCGGGTTCTTCCAGGCGGTTTTCGATCCAGCCCACCCAGTTGCGGTTGCGGTTGACGAGCAGGCGTTCGTAGACCTCCGGGTCTTCCATGCCTTCGTTCATCAATTCGCCCAGCGCGACGTCGTCACCTGCAAGCCACTCGGCCTTCAGTTCTTCGAGGCTGGAGACGACTTCGTCCATGCCTTCGACGGTGGAGTCGAGGTATTCGAGCTGGGCGTCCATCGGCAGGGTATCGAAGATAGCGATCTGTTCCTCGATGGTTTCGAGCGCGTCGCTTTCCTTGCCTTCACCCATGCCGCGCAGCTGCATTTCGACGCCTTGTTCGGGGGTCCAGCCAGCCATCTGCAGGGGCAGCAGGGACAGGGTCATTGCGGCGGCCCAGGGCTCGATCGGGTCGAGGGCAGCAGCGGGAATGCCAAGGCCGGTCAAGGCGGCTTCGTATTCGCCGAGGTTCTCTTCGGTCATCAGGCTACGCAGGGTCTGGCCTTCGGGCAGCATGGCCATGCCGGCGACCTGTGCCTGCATGCCGGCAACGTCGTCCATGTTGATTTCAAACACCAGTTCGTCCGCCGAATTGAACGCGGTCGAGATGCGATCATCGAACCACGTCTCACCTTCGGGCAGGACGTGGATCGTGCCGAACAGGTAAATCGTCGTGTCCTCGTCGCTCAACTGCCACAGCGCGGGGCCGCTGGCGGCTTCGCCGTGGTGGTCGGCCAGGGCGGTGCCAGGGAAGGCGATAGCCGACAAGGCGAGGGCGGAGGCGGAGAGGGTGAGCTTGCGGAACATTCTGTTTCCTTTCGGGTGAGAGAGGGGTTTAGCAATCGAAAATTGAACTAGTGGTTGCCGTCGTCGAAAATCTGCTCGATCGGCATGTCGAACAGGCGGGCGATGCGGAAGGCCAGGGGCAGCGAGGGATCGTGCTTGCCGGTCTCGATGGCGTTGACGGCCTGCCGCGAGACCTCGAGCCGCTTGGCCAGCTCGGCCTGGCTCCAGTCGCGCTCTGCGCGGAGGACCTTGAGGCGGTTGTTCACCGGGAATCCCTAAGCCAGGATGCCGGTGTAGTGCGCCGCTGTGCCCACCGCTTCGCCAGCGTTGTAGGCAAAGCCGAGAATGAACCAGACGGCAAAGACTGCGAGGCAGGCTATTGCGGGATCAACTTCTTTCGGCACGTGCTTGCTCCTGTCATGTGATCCTGACCAAGTGTCAGGTTACCCTTACTTTATGTCGCCAATCGATGGCCGTGTCAACATAACCTGACATAAAGTCACCCATGTGCGACTTGGGAGCGCCAAGGCACTGGGATATCGCGAATTTCCAGAAGTGGATCAGTTGATCCGCTCAGCCTCAAGGCCGTGATCCTGCAGCTTTACCAGCACCGAATCAGGGCCTTCAAAGTGCCCCGCACCCACTGCCAGCAGTACCGTGCCGGGCTGGTCGAGTCTGGCGTCGAGCCATTCGGCCCAGGCCGTGTTGCGCCGGTTGAGCAGGACTTCGCTGAACGCCTCGCCAATAGCGCCTTCGCCGAAGCCGAGATCGAAGTCCTCTGCCACTTCACCGCGCGCCCAGGCATGTTCCATCGCCCAGTAGGCATCGCCGGTGAGCTCGTCGGCCTGCTCGTCGTACAGCCCGTCGACGCTCTTGCCGCCCCAGCCACGCAATTGCATGTCGAGTTCGCGCACGGCCTCCGCATCGTTGACGCGGAACAGGCCGTACATGACCTCGCCGAAATCCTCGATGGATTCGATCGGGCGTCCGCTTTCGCTGAATTCCGCTTCCAGTACGGTTTCCACGCCGTAGTCGTAACTGGACGGATCGCCCTCGATGGTCGCCTGACCGAAGCCGAGCAGGGCCACCATCAAGGGCATGTTGTCGACCACATCGAAGGGCATGCCCGACATGGCCACCAGTTCGCGCCAGGCCGGGCGCGACTGCACCGAAAGCTGGCGCGAGGTCGGCGTGCGGTTGGCCAGCATGTGCTGGAACTTGGGGCTCATCGCCTCCAGCGCGCCTTCGCTGTCGGCATCGCTGGTTTCCACCACCAGCACGTCTGCCTCGTCGATGATCGCGTCGAGCTGCGGATTGCGCCAGCGGAACCCCTCGGGCAGCAGGTGGATCGTGCCCAGCATGTAGATCGTGGTGTCTTCGTCCGCGAGGCGCCACAGCGCCGGGGCGGGATCGTAGTCCTGCGTAAAGGCGTAGCGGTCCTCCGCCTCTTGCGCGGCAGCGGGGAGGGCAAAGGCGGCGCCCAGCAGGGCGACGGCGTGCGGCAAGACCTTCAGCATA
This sequence comes from Alphaproteobacteria bacterium, assembly GCA_030431875.1. Lineage (GTDB taxonomy): Bacteria > Pseudomonadota > Alphaproteobacteria > Sphingomonadales > Sphingomonadaceae > Alteraurantiacibacter. Next base: position 3,079 of record JAUIIG010000081.1, on the reverse strand, counting down.
CGCGAAATCATGCTCGCAGATGACACCCGCGAGGGGTTCGCTGTCAAGCGTTCTGCGCGTGTGCAGCATTGACGAAAAACAGGCCATCCGTCATGGGCCGCGCCCATGGACCGCAATCCGCAAAAGAGCTTCCAGGACATGATCCTCGCCCTCCACGATTTCTGGAGCGCGAACGGCTGCCTGATCCTGCAACCCTATGACATGCGCATGGGTGCCGGCACCTTCCACACCGCGACCACCTTGCGCGCGCTGGGCCCGGAGCCGTGGAACTCCGCCTTCGTGCAGCCGTGCCGCCGTCCGACCGACGGTCGCTATGGCGAAAACCCCAACCGGTTGCAGCACTATTACCAGTACCAGGTGATCCTGAAGCCGAGCCCGGCTGACATCCAGGATCTCTACCTCGAAAGCCTGCGCGTGATCGGTATCGACCCGCTCAAGCACGATATCCGCTTCGTCGAGGACGACTGGGAAAGCCCAACTTTGGGCGCATGGGGCCTTGGCTGGGAAGTCTGGTGCGACGGGATGGAAGTCACCCAGTTCACCTATTTCCAGCAGATGGGCGGCTTCGACTGCAAGCCCGTCAGCGGCGAACTGACCTATGGCCTCGAGCGCCTCGCCATGTACATCCAGGGGGTCGACAACGTCTACGACCTCGATTTCAACGGGCAGGGCGTCTCCTACGGTGAAGTCTTCCTCGAAAACGAGAAGCAGATGTCGAAGTGGAACTTCGAGGTCGCCGATACCGATGCCCTGTTCGACCTGTTCAACAAGGCCGAGGCCGAGTGCCAGAACTCGCTGGCCGCTGACGTTCCCATCGCCGCCTACGAGCAGGCGGTGGAGGCCAGCCACGTGTTCAACCTGCTGCAGGCCCGCGGCGTGATCTCGGTGCAGGAACGCGCCAGCTATATGGGCCGCGTCCGCGACCTGGCGCGCGGTTCCTGCGAGAAATACGCCGAGAAACTCGCCCCCGAGTGGCAGGCCAAGTATCCGGAGTGGAGCCTGTGAGCGACTTCCATTCCAAATTCGTCATTCCCGCGAAGGCGGGAATCCAGCTTCCAACCGAAGTAGCTCCGCACTGGATCCCCGCCTTCGCGGGGATGACGAGGGAGGATTTGGCATGAGCGACTTCCTCCTCGAACTGCGCTGCGAAGAAATCCCCGCGCGCATGCAGGCCGGCGCCCGCGCCGAACTGGAAAAGCTGTTCCGCCGCGAGATGGACGCTGCCGGTGTTGCCACGGGCGAACTCACCGTCTGGTCGACCCCGCGCCGGCTCGCGCTGATTGCCCGCGACCTGCCTACAGCGACCGAAGCGGTCAGCACCGAAGAGAAGGGCCCGCCCGTTGGTGCGCCAGATCAGGCTGTCGACGGCTTCTGCCGCAAGAACGGCGTCGAGCGCGGCGACCTCGAAGTGCGTGAGGTAAAGGGCCGCGAGACCTACTTCGCGGTGAAGAACGTTCCGGGCCGCGCGACCAAGGATCTGCTGGCTGAAGCCATCCCTGCCATCGTGCGCGATTTCTCGTGGCCCAAGTCGATGCGCTGGGGCGCTGCCTCGCTCTCGACCGAGAGCCAGCGCTGGGTGCGTCCGCTGTCGGGCATTGTCGCGATCCTGGGTGAAGACCTGGTCGAATGCGAAGTGGCCGGGATCGCCTCGGGCTATGCCACCAGGGGCCACCGCTTCCATTGCCCAGGCGAAATCACCATCGGCAACGCCGACGACTACGCCGAGAAGCTGCGCGCCTGCCACGTCATCGTGAACCACGAGGAACGGCAGGACCTGATCCGCGAAGCGGCCGCCAAGGCTGCTGCCGATGCTGGCCTCAAGCTGGTGGAAGACGAGGGACTGGTGATCGAGAACGCCGGCCTCACCGAATGGCCCGTGCCGCTGCTCGGCCGCTTCGACGAGGCTTTCCTCGACGTCCCGCCCGAGGTCATCCAGCTGACCGCGCGCGTGAACCAGAAGTACTTCGTCTGCGAAGACAGCGCGGGCAAGCTGGCAAATGCCTTCGTCTGCACCGCCAACATCGCTGCCGAAGACGGCGGCGCAGCGATTGTCGACGGCAACCGCAAGGTGCTGGCCGCGCGCCTCTCCGATGCGCGCTTCTTCTGGGAACTGGACCAGAAGACACCGCTGGCCGAGCAGGCGAAAAAGCTGGAACGCATTACCTTCCACGAGAAGCTTGGCACCGTCGCCGACAAGGTCGAGCGCGTGGCCAAGCTGGCCCGCTGGCTGGTTGAGGAAGGCATTGTCCCGAACGCCGATCCGGACCTGACCGAACAGGCCGCGCGCCTCGCCAAGGCGGACCTCGTCACCGAAATGGTCGGCGAGTTCCCCGAACTGCAGGGCCTGATGGGCGGATACTACGCCGAGAAGGAAGGCCTGCCGCAGGCAGTCTCCGACGCGATCCGCGATCACTACAAACCGGTGGGGCAGGGCGATGATGTCCCGACTGCACCGGTAACGTTGGCGGTGTCGCTGGCGGACAAGCTGGATACGCTGCGCAGCTTCTTCTCGATCGACGAAAAGCCGACCGGGTCAAAGGATCCTTTCGCTTTGCGCCGTGCCGCGCTGGGTGTGATCCGCCTGCTGACCGATAATGGTCTGCGCATGAGCGCGGGCGAAGGCGACCTGCTCGATTTCTTCGCCGACCGCCTCAAGGTCCAGCAACGCGAGGCTGGCGTTCGCCACGACCTGATCGACGCAGTCTTCGCGCTCGGCGGAGAGGACGATCTCGTCCGCCTGCTCGCCCGCGTCCATGCCTTGCAGGCTTTTGTGCAGACCGAGGACGGCACCAACCTGCTTGCCGGGTACAAGCGTGCGGCGAACATCCTCAAGAAGGAAGACTGGACCACCGGCGAACCCGTGCACACTGGCGACGAAGACCCGATGGAAAACGTCGACGATCCCGAAATGCGCGAGGTCTACGCGGAACAGGCCAAGGCTCTGTCCTACACGCCGGACCCGGCCGAAAAGGCGCTGATCGACGCGCTCGATGCTGCCGAGCCGCAGGCCGCCAAGGCCATCGCGGAAGAGGACTTTGCCAAGGCCATGTCTGCTCTCGCCAGCCTCCGTGCGCCGATC
>JAUIIG010000022.1 GCA_030431875.1 Alphaproteobacteria bacterium | reverse complement strand
GCTGGGGTATGTCGTCGTTGGCGCGGCACGAATTGGGCACCGTGGCGGCGAGGCCGTTGAAGTATTCACCCAGCCCGTCGGCATTTTCCAGCTTGATGGTGACGATCCGCAAGCGGTCGTCGCAGGCCGTCAGGTCGAAGGCTGACTGTCCCACTGGCTTGCCGAAAGTGTTCTGCCCGACAATGGCGAGGTTGTTGCCGAGGTAGGGCTGCATGCCGTTGATCAGCGCTTCCGATGCCGAGGCCGAACCGCTGGTGGTGATAAAGGCCACGCGCGTCGGCGCGACGGACGAGGCGTTAGGCTGGAAGCGGTAGGTCTCGTTGTTTGATGCCTTGGAAGCGCGGAAGGCGATGGTCTCGAACACCTGGCCACCAAGGTTGCGGGCCATCAGGTCGCCGAAGGCTTCGTTGACGTTGATGCCGCCGCCGCCGTTGTAGCGCAGGTCGATCACCAGTTCGGTGACGCCGGCCGCGCGGAAGTCGGCAAAGGCCGCCTGCAGGTCGGCGATGGCTGGATTGATGAAGTTGGTTAGGCGGATATAGCCCACCTGCTTGCCGCCATCGTTGATGATCTGCGCACCGTAACGCGGGACGGGATCGAGGTCGTATTCCGCTTTCACCAGGTTGACTTCGCGCCGCACATTGCTGGCATCGTTCACGTCCAGCACGCGCGAGACGCCGGGATCGGACGGGCCGAGCGCGTCGATTACCGCCTGCGGGCCACCGGTGGCCATCAGGCTGTTGACCGTGACGAGGTTGTTGCTCGCCGTGCCGATGGCGATGATCTCGGTGCCGCGCTCGAGGTTGGCTGCCAGCGCGGGCGTGTCGTCGAAGGTCTCGGCCAGGAAGACCCGGCGGTTGGTGGTGTCGTAGATAAGGCGGAAGCCGAAACCCGCGCTGGCACCACCGTTGAAGAAGGCGTTCTCCTCGGCGATCGAGGTGATGTAGCTGAAGAAGCGGTCCTTGTTCTGGGCGCGGGCGGGCGCGACAAGTGCGTCGATATAGCCCTGCACGTCGTTGAAGGAGCCCGGGTTCACGCCGCTCGCCAGCAATTCGGGGAACAGATACCATTCCTGCAGCACGTCGTTCGCGAACTGCTGGCGGTTGGACAGCGCACAGGTCGATGTTGTCGGAGTAGGCGTCGGCGTAGGGGCAGCCGTGGCCGTGGGCGAGGGCGTGCCGCCGCCACCGCAGGAAGCCACCATCGCGGCGCAAGCAATGGAAAGTGCAATCTTCGAAGTGCGCATGAAAATATCCCAAATTTTGAGCGCCTTGGCGCGGCCCTCACTGATATTGCAGGCCTAACCTGCAGACCCCCGACTGGCAAGCGGGCAAGCCCGCTCTCCACCGCTTGCAAGCGGCCGCAAACAAGTGGCAGATGAAATCCTTCGACAGGCTGAACGGCCCATGCCCTTGAAATGCCGCGCGGCAACCGGCACAGGGCAGCCTCTTCATACGGATAAGTAGGAGCGCAAGGACCCGTCATGGCAGATTCGATTCCCGGTTGGCTGGCAAATGCACTTGGTGAAGTGCGCGCGGGCCATGCAGGGCTTGTCGCTGCCCGCGTCGGGTCCGAGGCCGTGCTGGGCAAGGGCGGCTTCAAGCTGACCTCGGCCGCCTTCAATGATGGCGGGGACCTCGATCCCTGCTTTACCGCCGACGAGGAAGATGCTGTCGCCCCGCCGCTGGAATGGACTGCGCCGCCTCCGGGCGCGCAGGAGCTGGTGCTGGTGGTGGAAGACCCCGATGCTCCCGGCGACAAGCCGTTCTGTCATTGGTTGGTCTGGGGCATGCCCGGCCAGAGAGGGCAGATCCTCGAAGGGGAAACCCCGCCGCGCGTGGGCAAGAACAGCTTCGGCAATTCCGAATGGCTGCTGCCCGACCCGCCGACCGGGGCCGACCCGCACGACTACGTATTCCAGCTTTTCGCCCTGGACCTGCCGCTGGTGTTGATGCCCGGTGCGACGCTGGATGAACTCGAATCGGAAATGCAGGGCCACGTGATGGGTATGGCGCTGCTGACCGCAAGATATGCCCGCGAAGAAGGCGGGGATTACGACTGGGACGAGGAAGACGGGGCCGATTGAAGGGTGCTAGACCCTCGCCCAGCTATTTGACTGAAAGGACCAATGGAAATGGCTGCCAAGAATAACGCGCTCAACAAGCCGGTGACCCTGTCGCCTGCTCTGGAAGCAGTGATCGGCAAGGGCCCGATGACCCGTGCGCAGGTCACCAGCAAGGTGTGGGAACACATCAAGGCCAACAACCTGCAGGATTCGAAGGACAAGCGCCAGATCAACCCCGACGCCAAGCTCGGCGCGGTGATCGGCAATGACCAGATCTCGATGTTCAAGATGACGGCTGCGGTCTCCAAGCACCTCAGCTAAGCCATCGGCGCCTTGCGGCGCTGTAACACGAACGGGCAGGGAGCTTCGCGCTTCCTGCCCGTTTTCGTTTGCGGGTTGTCGATTTTTCGCGTGGTTCGAAGGGGACTTGGCAAAACCTCCTTGGCATTGCAGTATCCCATTTCGGACAAAATCAACGGGACGCGAAGTCCCGACCGAGGGGATGATTGATATGGCCAAGCAGTTCCGCCTGCTCGTTGCTTCCATGTGCCTGCCTGCCACTGCCTTGCTTGGCATGACTGCCGGTGCAAATGCGCAGGACCGATGGTCCGATCCGGCCACCTGGCCATCGGGCGAGGTGCCGGGCGACGGCGATGCCGTGACCATCGGCCGTGACATGGACGTGGTGCTCGACGTTGACGGGCTGTCGCTGCGCAGCCTGACGATCCAGGGCAAGCTCAGTTTTGCCGACGATCGCGACATCGGCCTCGCCTCGGAATGGATCTACGTTCCCGGCGGCGAGCTGGAGATCGGCACGGCGGACGATCCCTATACCCATAACGCCAGCATCACCCTGACCAACGAAGTACCGGGTGAAGACCTCAACACCATGGGCGATCGCGGCATCATGCTGATGAACGGCACGCTCAACCTGCATGGCGACCGTGAGCACACCTGGACCCAGCTGGCCGCCACGGCAGCGGCAGGTGCTAACCAGATCGAGGTACTCGACGCGGGCGACTGGCGCGTGGGTGACGAGATCGTACTGGCTTCCACCGACTACAATCCGCGGCAGGCCGAGCGGCGCCACATCACGGCGATCAGCGGCAACATGCTGACGCTGGATCGCCCGCTCGAATACATGCACTTTGGCGAGATCACCTTCGGCGTCGACGAGCGCGGCGAAGTTGGCCTGCTCACCCGCAATATCCGCATCCAGGCCTCGGAAGACGCGGACGAGGACTATTTCGGTGGTCACATCATGGCGATGGCGGGCTCGGAAATGTACGTTTCCGGCATCGAGCTCTCGCGCATGGGCCAGCACATGAACCTGGCGCGCTATCCCATCCACTGGCACCTGATCGGGGAGGGCGCGGGCCAGTACATCCGCAACGCCGCCATCCACGACACCTACAGCCGCTGCGTCACCGTCCACGGCACCAACAACCTGCAGGTGGAAAACAACGTGACCTACAACACCGTGGGCCACTGCTTCTTCCTCGAAGACGGGATCGAGACGGGCAACCAGTTCGTCCGCAACCTGGGCATCCAGACCAAGTGTCACCCGACCATGGATTGCGACCCGACCAACCTGACGCTGCCGCACCAGGGCACCGAAGGGCAGCGGGCGGACAATATCCTGATCCCGTCGGACAATACGGCCTCGACCTTCTGGATCACCAATCCCGACAACGTCTACCGTGACAACGTGGCAGCCGGGTCCGACCAGATCGGCTTCTGGATCGCCTTGCCGGTCCACCCGACCGGGCAGTTCGAAGGCACCGAAATCAGCGCCCAGACCTGGCCGCGCCGCACCGCCCTGCGCGAGTTCAGCGGCAACCGTGCGCACTCCAACTTCGACGGGCTGATGTTCGACCGTGGACCCAACCCCGAAGGTTTCTTCACCATTGGCGGCGGGGCCCACATCAGTCTTGCCGATCCGGGTGACGAAACCAGCCCGCCGGTGCCCTCGGTGGTGAGCGACTACACCGCCTACAAGAACCGCAACGGCGGGATCTGGGGGCGTGGCGAGTACCACCTGTTCACGAACCTTCGGATGGCGGACAATGCCATCGGCTTCACCCATGCTGCCGGTTCGCCAGGCGTGGCGCCTTATACCTCGCGCGTCGAGAATTCGCTGTTCGTCGGTGAGAGCGACAACGTGGGCAATCCCTCGCGGCCGGAGGAGGTCGCCTATGGCCGCAGCCTGCCCGCCGCCGCTGCCGACTTCCCGATCCGCGGCTACGAGTACTACGACTACCTGCACGAGGTGGTGAACACGACTTTCGTGAACTACCAGCCCAACGAGCAGCGCGACGCGGGGGCCCTGTCCTACCTGCTCTACACCAGCTTCGGCATGAGCACGCGCAACTCGGTGGAAGACGTGGAATTCGTCAATTCGCAGCCGGTCAGCTTCCCGCGCGTGGACCGTCGCTGGGCCTCCGACTGGGGGCGCCGTTCGGCCTATCGCAGCGCCACGATCTTCGACAGCGACGGTTCGATCACCGGCAGGCCTGGTGCGACCGTGGTGATCGACAACGGCATCGCCACGCACGAGGACGAGTGTGAAATCGTCTCGAACTGGGGGGCGGCGATTTGCCCGGGCGACATGGGCCGCTTCAACATCGACGGTGACTTCTTCACCTTCGGTGCGCCGCCAGTGATCGACCCGATCATCCTCGACCGCGATGGCAGCCGCTTCGAGTATAACGAGGAAACCACCGTCGCCAGCGGCTCGCAGCTGCGGTTGGAAACGGCACGCGACGAGATGACGCTGTCGCTACGCGAAATGGACGAGGGCGGCTTTGTCGTGCTCGAACTGCCCGGCTTCACCACGGCCAGCGGCGGCATGGAGGCGGCCAGCCTCGATGCCCTGCGCGCTGCGGAAGAGAATGCCTGGTTCCGCGACGACGGCAGGCTGTGGGTCAAGCTGGTGGTGGATGACGCCACCCCGGATGGCGAAGTCGTGGTGCAGGTGGGCCAGCTACGCGCCCAGACCACCATGGAGGTGAGCCGCGGGGAGCCTGAGGAAATGCGCGGGGGCTAACCCACCGCGCACTCTTCGCATATCCGAACTTTTCGCATTTCCGGATAATTGACTTGCCGCCGCCTGCGCCCACATGGCAAAGTGACAGCAAGACATAAGGCGGGCGATTCAACGCGCCCGCGGTAGAGGAAAGGCACGATCTCATGGCCACTATCGTTGGCGGCGTCGCCACGTCGCACACCCCCACCATCGCTTTCGCCAAGGACGGCGGCAAGCAGGACGATCCCGTCTGGAAGCCGATCTTCGAAGGCTATGAGCCGGTGCAGGAGTGGTTCCGCGAGAAGCAGCCGGACGTGCTGGTCTACATCTACAACGACCACATGACCTCGTTCTTCGACCATTACAGCCACTTCGCGCTGGGCGTGGGCGAGGAATTCAAGGCGGCCGACGAAGGCGGCGGGCCGCGCGATATCCCGGCGATCAAGGGCGATCCCAAGTTCGCCGAACACGTCGCCAAGGTGATGGTCGCCAACGAATTCGACCTGTCCTATTTCCAGGGCAAGGGCCTCGATCATGGCGCCTTCTCGCCGCTGTCGGTGATGGTCGACTACGACGACGCCAACGGCTGGGCCTGCAAGCTGCTGCCCGTCGTCTGCGGCGTGCTGACCGTGCCGCTGCCATCGGCGCGCCGGTTCTACAAGTTTGGCAAGAGCCTGCGCCAGGCGATCCTTTCCTACCCGGAGGATATCAAGGTGGCCATCGCCGGTACCGGCGGCCTGTCGCACCAGGTCCACGGTGAAGGCTGCGGCTTCAACAATCCCGAGTGGGACCACCAGTTCATGGAAATGCTGGAGAAGGACCCCGAGGCGCTGCTCGACTACCCGATCGCCAAGCTCGCCGAACTGGGCGGCTGGGAAGGCGCGGAAGTCGTCATGTGGCTGATGATGCGCGGCGCGCTCTCGGCTGACGTGGAAGCCACGCACAAGACCTATTTCCTCCCATCGATGTGCCCCATTGCGACGATGATCTTCGAGGAGCGCCGTTCGGACGCGCCGGTCGAGACACCGGAAAAGACGCTGGAGCGGATCAACTGGGACTATGACGGCGCGGAGAAGATGGAGGGCACCTATCCCTTCACCATCGAACGTTCGGTCAAGGGCTTCCGCCTCAACCACTTCCTGCACTCGCTGACCGATCCGGAAATGCGCAAGCTGTTCCGCGAGGACGAAGAAGCCGCCTACGAGAAGGGCGGCCTGACCGAGGAAGAAAAGCGCCTTGTGCGCGAACGCGACTGGATCGGCATGATCCACTACGGTGTGATCTTCTTCATGCTGGAAAAGCTCGGCGCGGTGACCGGCATCGGCAACATCGACATCTACGCCGCGATGAAGGGCATGAGCGTGCCCGAGTTCCAGAAGACCCGCAACGCGCAGATCAACTACGGCGTGGCGGGCAAGGAGGACTAGCTCCTTCCAGCCCGTGAACGGGTCAGGTGAAGGCCGCGGCTGCCATTGGGCGACCGCGGCCTTCGCGCGTTCGGACGCAACAATTCCAGAGGCCCGATGTCAAAAATACTAGACAGTCAAAAATCTTCGACTATGTAAAAGATATCAGACATCGAGTCGCAAGGAACCAAATATGACTTTTCGTGAACGGTCCGCCTGGATCATGGCTCTCATCATGCTCGTGACGGGACTTTTCTTCGCTTACCTCGCCAGAGCCATCCCTGCCGAAGCACCACCCATGGCGCAGTTGGGCGTGATCGTGCCTTATGTCGGCGCCGTCATCATTGGTTCGATCGTAGTGCAGACGGTCCTCGCGATCACCTACCGCCGCGACGCCGGCAAGCCTGCCGACGAACGCGAGCGGATCGTGATTGACCGGGCAGGCAACTGGTCTGGCGTGGTGCTGGCGGTGGGCGTGCTCTCGGCGGCAGCCAGCTACCTTGTATGGGAGAATGGCAACCTGCTGTTGCAGGCGATCATCGGCGCATTGATCGTGGCTCAGGTCGCTGACTATGCATTCCAGATCTGGCTGTTCCGGCGGGGGGTCTAGGTCGTGGCCAAGGCACCACCCATCACCAACCGCGTCAAGCAACTGCGCGAGGCGCACGGCGGTATCAGCCAGCAAGCACTGGCGGACGCCATCGGTGTCACCCGCCAGACCGTGATTGCCATCGAGTTGGGGAAGTATTCTCCCAGCCTGGAAAGCGCCTTTCGTATCGCGCGGGTCTTCGGTGTCGGGGTGGAGGACGTGTTCGGCTGGGATGGCTAGGCAGGTCGCTTCCCGAACGGCCAGTCCACCACACTCCCGGTCCACAGGGCCAGCCAGATGATCAGCGGCTGCGCCACCATGCGCGGGACGTGGTAGGCCATGCCCCAGCCGCCGTCCTCGGATGCCATGTCCATCAGCATGTGGTTCACGTTGGCGGGCCAGACGCACAGGGCATAGAGCGCAAGGCCGATCGCGCCTGCCTTCTGCAACCTTGCCGATAGCGGCTGGGCCAGGGCCACGGCTCCGGCGAGCTCGGCAATGCCGGTCCACCAGATGACCTGCTCGGGGAAGGGCACCCATCCGGGCGTTATCTGCAGGAAGGGTTCCGGGCCGACCAGGTGGCGGTATCCGGCGTAGCCGTAGAAAATCGCCAGGACGAAGCGGAGAATGGTGCGGATCATGCCCCGGGATGCCAGCCCGGCGGGGCGAGGGTAAAGCCCGAAAACTCGAAACCGGGCGAGACGACGCAGGACACCAGCGTATAGTCGTGCGCTCCCGCCAGCGGTTCGGCGGCTTGCCAGTCACCCGGACGGATCACGTAGTGGGCAAGATCGCCCCCCGCGACATCGGGGCCGAGGCGGTGGTGCACAACTTGCGGATTGTCCGGATCACTGATCGACAATTGCAGCGGATTACCGCCGTGCCACAGCCAGATCTCCGCCGCGTCGACATGGTGCCAATGCGACCTCTGCCCGCTCTCGAGCAGGAAATGGATCAGCGTCGCGCTCGCCCGTTCGCCCTCGGGCGCCTCGGCGCGCCAGGTCTCGCGGAACCACCCGCCTTCGGGATGCTGCATCAGTTCCAGCTTGTCGATCAGGTCGCGGGCCGTGCTCATATTGCCAGCAGTCTTGCCACGCTGGCGTGCTGGTGCATAGTCCGCGGCATGAGCAAGACTGCAATCCGCGCCACCATGATGGCCGCCGCCGCCCTGATCGCCACCCCGCTTTCCGCCCAGCAGACACCCGAGGACATCGCCGCCGCTGCGCTTGAAGCCGCGCCGGTGTGGGATGGCCATAACGACGTGCCGGGCCGCCTGCGCGGGCAGTATCGCAACGTGCTGCAGGACTTCGACTTCCACGACACGCTGGAAGGCGACGAATGGTCAGCGGGCCAGATGCACACCGACCTTGCGCGCCTGCGCGAAGGCATGGTCGGCGCGCAGTGGTGGTCGGTCTACGTCTCCGCCAGCCTCGAAGAGCCAGTGGCGGTGCAGACCACGCTGGAACAAATCGATATCACCAAGCGGCTGGTCGAAGCCTATCCGGACGACCTGATGCTGGCGCTGACTGCCGACGATGTGGAGGCTGCCGTGGCCAGCGGGCGCATCGCCTCGCTCATCGGCATGGAAGGCGGCCACTCGATCGGCTCCAGCCTCGGCACGCTGCGGCAGATGTACCATCTCGGCGCGCGATACATGACCATTACCCATTCGCGGAACACGCCCTGGGCCGACAGCGCCACGGCTGACCCGGAGCATGGCGGCCTCACCGACTTCGGCGTGCTGGTGGTGCGCGAAATGGCGCGCCTCGGCATGCTGGTGGACCTGAGCCACGTCTCTGCGGAGACCATGCACGACACGCTCGACGTGGTCGGCGCGCCGGTGATCTTCAGCCACTCGGGTGCGCAGGCGGTGAACGGCCATGCGCGCAACGTGCCGGACTCGGTGCTCGAACGCCTTCCCGAAAACGGCGGCATCGTCATGACCGTGGGCCTGCCGGGCTATCTCAGCGAGAGCCAGCGGGTGTGGTACGCCGCGCGGCAGGCGGAGCAGGCGCGACTGGCGGCATGGTGGCAGGGCCGCCCTGACATGGTCGAGGCGGGCATGGCCGAATGGGATGCAGCCAATCCCACGCCCGAGGCGACCATTTCGGACTGGGCAGACCATATCGACCATGTTCGCGACGTGGCGGGGATCGATCATATCGGCATCGGCGGCGACTATGACGGCATGGCCAGCGGCCCCGTCGGCATGGAAGACGTCACCGGCTACCCGGCGCTGTTCACCGAACTGGCGCGGCGGGGCTATTCGCAGGAAGACCTGGAGAAGATTTCCTACCGCAACATGCTGCGGGTGATGCGCGGGGCAGAGGCCTATGCCGCAGCCCATGCGGATGAACCGCCGATCGAGTACCCGGTCGGCTAACCGCACATGTCCAGTGTCATGAGATCGCGCTCCCCATCGTAGAATGCGTCGAGCGCCTGCGCGAACAGCGTCGGTTCCTCGGCGACCGCCTCGAACAGGGTCATCGAACTTCTGAACTTGAGCGCGTCGGTAAAACCCAGCATCTGCTCGGCCGAGCGCCTGCCTGCATGGTCCAGCACGGCGGCGGTGCACTCGTGCAGGCGCGCGCCCAGCAGCGGATGGGCGAGGTAGGCCTCGGCCTCCTCACGCCCCGAAATACCATAGAAACTGGCAGTAGAGGTTCGACCCAGCCCGCGCAGTTGCGGGAAGACGAACCACATCCAGTGGCCGCGCTTCTTGCCGCGCACCAAGTCCTCAAGCGCTTGCCTGTAGACCGGTCGTTGGGCCTCGACGAACCGGTCAAGTTCGAACGGGTCAGGCGAGGACCGCAGGCGCTTCCAGAATGTCCGCAGCACCAAAGGCGTCTCCGCTATCAGGCGCCATGGCGGGCGCAACGATGAGGACGATGGCGAAGATCATGATGAGCGAGACCATGCTGATAAGCAGGATCCAGCGCACCACGCCCGTCTTGCGGCCTGCCGACGCGTCCTGTGCGTCGATGTGGATCTGGCCGTTTTCTTCTTCGCTCATATTCAGCTCTCCTGATTCTGTCCTAGTGTAACGCAACGGGTCGCGGAGGCAAAAGTTTCTCCCCTCCGCGCCAAGGTCAGTCGCGCAGCAACTCGTTGATGCCGGTCTTGGAGCGGGTCTGCGCGTCCACGGTCTTGACGATCACCGCGCAGTAGAGGCTGGGGCCGGGGCTGCCGTCGGGCAGCGGCTTGCCGGGCATGGAGCCGGGCACGACCACGGCATAGGGCGGAACCTTGCCGTAGTGGACCTCGCCAGTGGCGCGGTCGACGATCTTGGTCGAGGCACCGATGTAGACACCCATCGACAGCACCGCGCCTTCGCCGATCACGACGCCTTCCACCACTTCGCTGCGCGCGCCGATGAAGGCACCGTCCTCGATGATGACCGGCCCGGCCTGCAGCGGCTCCAGCACGCCGCCGATCCCCACGCCGCCGGACAGGTGGACGTTCTTGCCGATCTGGGCGCAAGAGCCGACCGTGGCCCAGGTGTCGACCATGGTGCCTTCATCGACAAAGGCGCCGATGTTCACGAAGCTGGGCATCAGCACGGTGTTGCGCCCGATGAAGCTGCCGCGGCGGACGACGGCACCGGGCACCACGCGGAAACCGGCTTCGGCGAAGCGGGCGTCAGCCCAGCCGGAAAACTTGCTGGGAACCTTGTCATAGGCAGGCGTACCGGCAGAACCGTTCTCTACCACGTGGTTGTCGTGCAGGCGGAAGGACAGCAGCACGGCCTTCTTCAGCCACTGGTTGACCTGCCAGCCGCCCTTGCCGTCGGGTTCGGCCACGCGGGCTTCGCCGCTGTCGAGCAGGCCAAGCGCCTCGGTGACGGGCGCGCGCACGTCGCTGCTGGCGGGCGTCACTTCGGCGCGGTTTTCCCAGGCCTGTTCGATGGTGGCGATAAGGTCGGCGGACATTGCAAAAGCTCCCTCAGGTCGGAATCGACGGTGTCATCGTTCCGTTTCCAGCGCGGCTAGCGCCTTGCGCCCCCGTGCACAAGCGCGCAACTTTTGTGGGCTATTCGCCAATATTCAGCCATGGTTAGTGCGAATCCGGGCAGGCAGCTGTTTCGAACGAGGGACTTAAGTGGGACGCAACAGGCGCACAGGCAGCTGGAAAAGCTGGCACGGGGCATCGCTGGTGGTGCTGGCCGCGCTGCTGACCGGCTGCGGCGGCGGCAATAGCCCTGTCGTGAACATGCCCGCGCCGACGCCCGCCCCGACTCCCACGCCGACGCCGACGCCTACTCCAACCCCTACGCCCACTCCCACCAGCGCCGGTTTCCCGGTCGTGCCGGTCCCCGCGCAGTTCAATACGCAGGAATTCCGCCTGTCGGACGGGCCGGGACAGCACAATGCCGTGGCCGCATGGGAACAGGGCATTGCCGGGGACGGGGTGACCATCGCGGTCATCGATACCGGGATCGATCCGGACAACCCCGACTTTGCCGGACGCATCTCGCCCAATTCGACCGATATCCTCGGCAACCGCGGGATCGAGGGACCGGACGATCACGGCAACCTCGTCTCGCTGGTGGCAGCAGCAGGTCGCAACGGCACGGATATCCTCGGCATGGCCTGGGAAGCGACCCTGCTGGCGATCCGCGCGGACGAGCCGGGCACCTGCGCGGGCGACGATCCGACCAACCCCAATTCCGAATGCGGTTTCACCGATACCGCCATCGCCCTGTCGATCGACTATGCCGTGGCCAACGATGCCAAGGTCATCAATATCTCACTTGGCGGGCCCGGCGGGATCACGGCAGTGCTGGAAACCGCGATCCAGTCCGCGGTCGCCTCTGGCGTGCTCGTGGTCGTGGCCGCCGGCAATGACGGGCAGGGCGAGCTGACGGCCTTTGCCCGCCGCATGGGTGAAGCCGGTAATGGCGGGGTGATCGTGGTCGGCTCGGTGGACGAGAACTACCAGATTTCCGACTTCTCCAACCGCGCCGGATCGAACACTGGCTTCTACATCGCCGCGCGCGGTGAAACGATCTGCTGTGTCTACGAGGACGGCACGATCTTCGTCGACAACGAGGGGTTTGCCTACCTCTTTTCCGGCACCAGCTTCGCCGCCCCGCAGGTGGCAGGCGCGGCGGCGCTGCTGGCGCAGGCCTTCCCGCACCTGACCGGCACCGAGATTGCCGAGATCCTGCTGCGCACGGCCTTCGATGCCGGGGCCACGGGCGACGACAGTGTCTATGGCAGCGGCATCCTCGATATCAACGCGGCCTTCCAGCCGGTAGGCACCACGCAGTTGGCCGGAGAAAACGTGGCCATGGCGCTGGGAGACAGCACGGCGACTTCGTCTCCCGCCATGGGCGATGCCTTCCGCACGGCCTCGCTGCCCGCCGTGGTGACCGACGAATATCGCCGCGCCTTCTCGACCGACCTCGCAGGCACCTTGCGCGGGGCAGACCTGCCGCAACGCCTGCACGGCGCGCTCGCCACGAGTAGCCGCAGTCTATCGGCCAGCTCGGACAGCGCCGCTGTGGCCTTCTCGATCGACGCTACGGGACGTGAGCCCCCGCGCGCGCAGGCGCTGTACTTGCGCAGCGAGGATGCCGAACAGGCCCGCGTGCTGGCTGCTCGTGTGGCCCTGCACCTCGCACCGGACCTGCAACTGGGCTTCGGCTACCGGCAGGGCGCGGAAGGCCTCGTCGCCGGACTGCAAGGGCGGGATCGCCCGGCCTTCATGATCGCCGAGACCGGCGCGGGCGAAAGCGGCATGCTGGCGGAGACGGACAGTGCCATTGCCCTGCGCCGCCAGCTGGGCAGCTGGGGCCTGACCATCAGTGCCGAAACCGGTTCCACCATCACGGCAGCCAATGAGCGCCGCGCGGCGCAATTGCTCGGGCAACGTAGCGAAGAGGACATTGCGCGGTTCGGCATTGCCCTGGACCGGCAATTCGGCCCGGTTGACGGTGCGCTGGGCGTCACCTTGCTCGGCGAGGATCGCACCGTGCTCGGCGCGCGCTTCCACGAGGGCTTTGGCCTTGCGGGCAGCGATACCCTGTTCCTCGATGCCGATCTCGGTTGGCGCTTCGCCCCCGAATGGCGGCTGGGCGCGGCTTACCGGCAAGGCTTCACGCGCCTGCGCAATGCGCCGCTGCTGGCACAGGGTGCGGACCTGACGAGCAATGCCTGGTCGCTGGACGTGGAGCGGCGCGGGGTCTTCGCCGGCAACGACGCGCTGGCTTTCCGCCTGTCACAGCCGCTGCGCGTTTCCTCTGGCGGGATCACGCTCAGCCTGCCTGACAGCTTCAGCTACGAGACGCTGACCCCCACCTATGCGCCGCAATATCTCAGCCTCTCGCCGCAAGGCCGCGAACTGGCGAGCGAATTTGCCTGGCGTGGCTGGTTCGGTGGCGGCAATGCCATGGTCAGCCTGTTCTATCGCCGCGAGCCGGGGCATTACGAAGCCGCGCCGGACGATGCCGGCGTGGCGCTGCGCTGGAGCCGCAACTTCTAGCTCATCAGCTTGCGGGTAAAGTCCACCAGGCCCACCTGCCGCGCGCGCTTCATGCGTTCGGCTTCGAGGATGGTCAGCACCTTGTGATAGCATGCCTCGATATCGTCGTTGATGACGACATAGTCGTAGCCGTCCCAGTGGCTGATTTCGAACCGCGCGCGGTCCATGCGGCCCCGGATCACTTCTTCGCTGTCGGTGCCACGCCCGCGCAGGCGGTGTTCCAGTTCCTCGATGCTCGGCGGCAGCAGGAAGACGCGCACCACGTCCACTTCCATGCGCTGGTACAGCTGCTGGGTGCCTTGCCAGTCGATATCGAACAGGAAGTCCTCGCCCGCTTTCAGGCCGGCCTTGATCTGTGCCTTCGGCGTTCCGTAACTGTTGCCGAAGACCACCGCCCATTCGAGGAATTCGCCCGCCTCGACCATGGCATCGAATTGCGCCTGGTCGACGAAGATGTAGTCCTTGCCCTCAACCTCGCCCGGACGCTTGGGCCGGGTGGTGACGGAGACCGACAGGCCCAGCCCGTCCACCTCGGCCAGCAGCTTGCGCGCGATGGTGGTTTTCCCCGTGCCCGAAGGCGAGGAAAGGATGAACATCAGGCCCCGACGGGGCAATTGGGAAGCGGAGTCGGCCATGTAGTGCTATTGCGCGGCACGGGTGCCAGTATCAACCCTTTGGGGTGTCGGTATCCTCTGCCGCCTGTTCCAGCAGCTGGGTATCGCCCTTGCGCTGGTTGGCGCGGCGCGTCTTGGAACTGTCGTAGAGCAGCTTGCCGATGATCCCCGTGCCGACGATGGCCGCGCCGGGTAGCGACTTGCGCGCGAACTTGGCCACGGCCACGGCTCCCAGCGTGCGCAGGGCCGAACGGTTGTCGACAATGGCGCTGGCGGTTTCCGGGTCGTAGCGGTTCTTGAGGAAGGCCTTTTCCACTCCGGCGCGCAGGAAACTGGTGCCGATGCGGATCACGACATCGGCCAGCAGCAGGTTGGTGGCGGGGTTCTCGCTGGGGCCGGGCAGCGCAGGCTTGCCCGCCCGCTCGCGAACGCGGCGGCGCACTTCCTCGCGGCTCAGTTCTTCGCTCATCTGTGCCCCCTCTTGCAGGGAATGGACCGGTTACTTCTTCTTACCGAAATCCACGGTGACGACATTCGATCCATCTTCGCTCGAAACGGATACCTCGTCACTGTCCGGCGCATCGTTTTCGGCATCGTCGTGCAGGGCCGGTTCGATGTCCTCGGCAGCCGCCTGGAACTGCAGGCCGAAATCGACCGCGGGATCGACAAAGGCGGTGATGGCCGAGAAGGGAATGTCCAGCTTCGACGGGATCTGGTTGAAGCTCAGCCCCACGGTGAAGCCGCGATCGGATACCTTCAGGTCCCAGAACTTGTTCTGCAGGACGATGGTCATCTCGTCGGGGAACCGCTCGCGCAGGGCCGCAGGGATGTCCACGCCGGGCGCGCCGGTCTTGAAGGTAATGTAGAAATGGTGGTTGCCCGGCAGCGTGCCGCCATCGCGCTCCACCGTGCCGAGCACACGGCCCACCACGGCGCGCAGAGCCTCCTGTACGATCTCGTCGTACGGGATCAGGCTGTCGGGTGCATCGTCGCTCATGGGGGCTAGGTGACCTCGCCGCGAGGCAAAATCAAGCCGGAATCGGCGGGATTCCCCCTCTTCGCGGCTTGCGCGTGCCCGTTATCCGCCTATAGGCATGCGCCCATGCGCACCGGGCGAACAGAGCGAAAAACGGCCGAAACCGACATCCTTGTCGAGGTGAATCTCGACGGGTCGGGGAAATACGAGATTTCCACCGGAATCGGCTTCCTTGACCATATGGTGGAGCAGTTTTCGCGTCATTCGCTGATCGACGTGACGCTGAAGGTGCAGGGAGACCTGCATGTTGACCAGCACCACACCACCGAGGACAGCGCCATCGCGCTGGGTCAGGCATTGTCCGACGCGCTCGGCGACAAGGCCGGGATTGGCCGCTACGGCGAGGCGCACTCGCCGATGGACGAGACGCTGGCGCGGGTGGTACTGGACATTTCCGGCCGCCCCTATCTCGTGTGGAAAGCCCGCTTCACGCAGGAAAAGCTGGGCGAATGGGATACCGAGCTGATCGAGCACTGGTTCCACTCGGTGGCGCAGGCTGCCGGGCTGACGCTGCACTGCCAGGTGCTCTACGGCCAGAACAACCACCACATCTGCGAAGCGCTGTACAAGGGCTTTGCCCGTGCCATGCGGCAGGCGGTTGAACTCGACCCGCGCAAGGGCGGGGCCGTGCCGAGCACCAAGGGGCAGCTCGGTGGCTGAGGCCATTGCGCTCATTGATTACGGCGCTGGCAATCTACACTCGGTTCACAACGCGCTGAAGGCTGCCGGGGCCGAGCACGTCACCGTCACAGATGACCCCGTGCTGGTTCGCGGTGCGCACCGGATCGTGCTGCCCGGCGTCGGTGCCTTCAAGGCTTGCCGCGACGGCCTGTGGCACATCCCCGGCATGGTCGAGGCGCTGGAAGAGCGTGTCCTGAACGATGGCGTGCCGTTCCTCGGCATCTGCGTCGGCATGCAACTGCTCGCAACGCGCGGGCTGGAGCATGGCAGCCACAAGGGGCTCGGCTGGATCTCCGGTGAGGTGAAGCTGATCGAGCGCACCGATCCCGAGATCAAGGTGCCGCACATGGGCTGGAACGACGTGATCCATGCCCATCACCACGACGGCAGCGAGTTGATCGAGGAGGGCGAGGCCTACTTCCTCCACTCCTACCATTTCCAGCCCGACGACGGGCACCATGTCGCCGCCATGACCGATCACGGCGGCGGACTGGTGGCAGCTGTCGCCCGCGACAATATCCTCGGCGTGCAGTTCCATCCGGAAAAGAGCCAGCGTTACGGGCTGGACTTGTTGGCGAGGTTCCTCGAATGGCAGCCTTGATTTTTCTCACTCGTCATCCCCGCGCAGGCGGGGATCCAGAGCGGAGCCACTGTCGTACCGACTGGATTCCCGCCTGCGCGGGAATGACGAAGAATGATAGGGCGCACCCATGATCGTATTTCCTGCCATCGACCTGAAGGGCGGCGAAGTCGTGCGCCTCGCCGAAGGCGACATGGAGCGCGCCACCGTTTACGGTGACAATCCTGCAGCGCAGGCGCTGCTGTTCGCCGAAGCTGGCGCGCAGCATGTCCACGTGGTCGACCTTGACGGTTCGTTCGCGGGCGCGGCGCGAAACCGCGAGGCGGTGGAAGCCATTATCGAGGCCTTCCCGGGCTACGTGCAGCTGGGCGGCGGCATTCGCGATGCGGCGGGCGTCGAAGGCTGGTTCAACCTTGGCGTGGCGCGCGTGGTGATGGGCTCTGCCGCGCTGAAGAATCCCGAATTCGTGAAAGAGATGGCCCGCGAGTGGGAAGGCGGCATCGTCGTTGCCGTCGACGCACGCGATGGCATGGTCGCCACCGAAGGCTGGGCCGAAGTCTCCGATGTTCCCGTGGTCGACATGGCCCGCCGGTTCGAGGATGCCGGCGTTGCCAGCCTGCTGTTCACCGACATTGGTCGCGATGGCTTGCTGAAAGGCTGCAACGTCCAGGCGACGGTGGAACTGGCCCGCTCGGTCGATATCCCGGTAATCGCCAGCGGCGGCGTGAAGGGTCTCGACGATATCCATATGCTCGCGCTTCAAGCGGACCAGGGCATCGAAGGCGTGATTACCGGACGGGCGCTCTATGAAGGCCGGCTGGACCTCGCGACTGCGATTGCGATGGCGAACCGGTGACGCATCTAGTCGTCCTATTCGGCGTCCTGGCATTGGCCTTTGGCGCGTTATTTGTGCGAGACATTGCTGCGAGAAATGCTGGGTTGGTTTTCACGACTTTGCGTCGAGCAGAAAGGCCCGTTTTCTATTGGATCTTGGTAAGCGCGGAGGCTTTGATTGCCGCATTCTCGGCTCTCGTAACTTTCTCGATGTTGGTCACTCCCGCCGATTGCGGCGAGGATGGTGTTTGCACTCTCACGATTGAAGTTGAGCCAACATGACCGTCCGCATCCGCGTCATTCCCTGCCTCGACGTGGCCGATGGCCGCGTGGTGAAGGGCGTCAACTTCGTCGACCTCAAGGACGCGGGCGATCCGGTCGAGCAGGCGCAGGCCTATGACGCGGCGGGCGCGGACGAGCTGTGCTTCCTCGATATCACCGCCAGTCATGAGAATCGCGGTACGCTGCTCGATATCGTGCGGCGCACGGCGGAGGTGTGCTTCATGCCGCTGACCGTGGGCGGCGGCGTCAGCTCGGTGGAGGACGCGCGCGCGCTTTTGCTGGCAGGGGCCGACAAGGTCGCGGTCAATTCCGCAGCAGTCCGCCGTCCCGAAATCATGGCCGACATTGCCGAGAAGATGGGCAGCCAGTGCGCCGTCGCCTCGATCGACGCGCGGCGCGTGGGCGAGGGGTGCTGGGAGATCTTTACCCATGGTGGCCGACGCGAAACCGGGATCGACGCGGTCGAACATGCGGTGAAGCTGGCCGAGCTGGGGGCAGGCGAATTGCTCGTCACCTCCATGGATGGTGACGGCACGCAGGCGGGCTATGACCTCGACCTGACGCGTACCATTGCCGATGCCGTATCCGTACCGGTGGTGGCGAGTGGCGGTGTGGGCAACCTGCAGCACCTCGTCGAGGGCGTCACCAAGGGCCATGCCAGCGCGGTGCTGGCGGCCTCCATCTTCCATTTCGGCACCCACACGATCGCCGAGGCGCACGCAGCATTGCGCGCCGCCGGACTGCCTGCGCGCAGCTGAAACGGTTCCGCTTCGGGACAGTCTCCAGTCACACGTTGTAATTTCCGCGAATGAAGCGCTTTGCGGTCTTATGCTTTCGCGTCTCGCACTTGCAGCAATCGCCCTCTCGTCCTCGGCACCCGCATGGGCGAGCAGCGCGGCGCAGGTGCCCGAAGGTTCCGGCCTGACGCTTTTCGCGCTCGGCGCCGCCGGTGTCCTGCTTGGCCGCCGTCTGTCGATGCGCAAGGCCGACAAGAACCGCGACGACAGCTGAACGCTTCCCTGCTTGACCGCAGCCCCAACAGTGCCCCATTTGCAGCGGCGATGGACACATTGACACGCCTCGAGCAGACGATTTGCCAGCGCATGGGCGCTGATCCCGACACCAGCTATGTCGCCCGGCTCAATGCCAAGGGCTTGCCCAAGATCGCCCAGAAAGTGGGCGAGGAAGCCACCGAGACGGTGATCGCCGCGCTCGGGGGCGACAAGGCCGAGCTGACCGGCGAGGCGGCGGACCTCATGTTCCACCTGCTGGTGCTGCTGAACGCCAAGGGCGTATCGCTGGCCGACGTCGTGGCCGAACTCGACCGCCGCGAGGGGACCTCGGGCCTGGACGAAAAAGCTTCGAGGAGCGCAGGCTGATGGCAATCGACCCGACCAAGCCCTACGATCCGGACAATATCTTTGCGAAGATCCTGCGCGGCGAGATTCCTTGCAACAAGGTCTACGAGGACGAGTTCTCGCTCGCCTTCCATGACATCGCCCCGCAGGCGCCGGTGCATATCCTGGTGATCCCGAAGGGTGAATATGTCAGCTGGGACGACTTTTCCGAAAAGGCTCCGGCAGAAGAGATTGCCGGTTTCGTGCGCGCCGTGGGCCATGTCGCGCGCGAACAGGGACTGCCCGTGCGCGGTTATCGCCTGCTGGCGAATATCGGGCGCAACGGCGGGCAGGAAGTGCCGCACCTGCACGTCCACCTTTTCGGCGGCGGCCCGCTGGGGCCGATGCTGGCGCGGTAAGCTTTTAACCCACCCCCCGGCCCCTCCCGCATGCGGGAGGGGAGCGAGACTTGCCGAGTTGAAGGCGAGGTTAGTCGCAGCGGGGTGGGTATGGCGGGCGATACGTCGTCGAAAAGACTCGCCTCATCGCCAAACGCTCTTTTTTTGGCGGCGCACCCCCTGTAAGCCGCCGTTCATAGATGGAAGAGCATCCCAAACCACCCTCCGGAAAAATCCAGGGGTCGCGACACCTTTACCCGGTGCGCGTCTTCTTTGAGGATACTGACCTGTCCGGCATCGCCTATCACGCCAACTACCTGAAATGGTGCGAGCGCGCCCGATCCGACATCCTGCGCCTGCTGGGCATAGACCAGCGCGCCGCCCACGAGGCGGGCGAGGGCTTCTATGCCGTGTCCGAGGCGCAGATAAAGTGGCGTCGCCCTGCGCGCTTCGAGGACGAGCTGGTGGTGGAAACGACGGCCAGCCAGATTCGCGCCGCCAGTGCCCACATGTCGCAGAAGATCACGCGAGGGGGTGAATTGCTGGCCGAAGTGGATATTGTGGCCGCCTTCCTGGGGCCTGACGGCCGCCCGCGCCGCCAGCCCGAAGCCTGGCGTGCCGCCTTCGCAACCTTTGCCGAGAAAGAGTGAGAATGGACCTGCTGAATACCCTCGCTGTTGCCGCTGCGCCGACCCGACTCGATCCGATCGAGCTGTTCTTCGACGCCGATATCGTGGTGCAGGCGGTTATCGTCGGCCTGGTGCTGGCCTCCATCTGGGTCTGGGCGATCATCGTCGGCTTCACCCTGCGCATGAGCGGCAGCAAGAGCCGCTCCGACGCTTTCGAACAGGACTTCTGGACGCACGAAGACGTCGATTCCGTGCTCGACATGAAGCGCAGCAAGGAAAGCCCCTCTGCCCGCGTGGCCGCCGCCGGCATCGCCGAGTTCCGCCGCAGCCACAAGGCTGGCCTGAAAGACCCCGCTGCCGCGCGCAACCGCGTGGCGCAGGCGCTGGAAGGACAGGTGGCGCACGAGGCGGACACCATGGCCAACCGGCTCAACTTCCTCGCCACCACCGGCTCGGTCGCGCCATTCGTGGGCCTGTTCGGCACCGTCTGGGGCATCATGAACAGCTTCTTCCAGATCGGCATGCAGCAGAACTCGTCGCTGGCCGTGGTCGCGCCGGGTATTGCCGAGGCGCTGTTCGCCACGGCTGTGGGCCTGTTCGCCGCCATCCCGGCAGTGATCGCCTACAACCGCCTCTCCAACAAGGTGAACGGCTATGAAGCGCGGCTGCAACGCTTTGCTGACCGCGTCCACGCCCAGATCAGCCGCGAGATGGAAGCCATCTGATGGGGATGGGCGTCATGTCTTCCTCGCGGCGCGGGCGTTCAGCCCGGCGCGCGCCGATGGCGGAGATCAACGTCACGCCCTTCGTGGACGTGATGCTGGTGCTGCTGATCATCTTCATGGTCACCGCTCCGCTGCTCGCCAGCGGCGTGCCGATTGACCTGCCCGAGAGCAATGCCAACCCGCTGGACCAGGAACCCGACCAGGTCACCATCGCGCTGGACGAGGAAGGCTTCATCTTCGTCGACGACGAACTGGTGGAGCAGGCCGTGCTGCCGCAGGTGCTGGACAATATCGCGGCTGAGGCTGGCGGACAGACGCCGCTAATCAACCTGCGCGCGGACCGCAGCCTCGACTATGGCCGTGTGATGGCGGTGATGGGCGAACTGAACGTGGCGGGCTTCACCTCGATTTCGCTGGTGACGACTACGCCTGCTCCGGCTCCCGCTCCCGCACCCGTGGCAGAGCCGGTCACCGACGGTTCAGAAGTCGGCGAATAGCTTTTCGCACCATGGCACAGATGGCCAACCTCACCAGCGAAGAAGGCGTCGGCATCGGCGTCGCCGTGGTGCTGCACCTGGCGCTTGCGGGCGCACTGGTGTGGCACGCCACCCGCGAGCCGCCCGAACTGGCCCCGCCCGAACGGATCGAGGTGAGCCTGGCAACCGACATCAGCCTGGAAAGCACTGCGCCTGACCCCAGTGCCGGCCCGGCCGCAGCCTCGGCCCAGCCGGAGCCGGCAGAGGTGGCGGAAGCGCAGCCCGATGTGGCCCCTGCGCCGGTGGAGCGCGCGGTCGAAAGGCCGGTAACCACCCCGCCGCGCCGGACCACGGAGCGCACCACGCCGACTCCGCCGCCGACCCGCACCGCCCCTCCGCCGCCGGAACGCGCACCGCGTGACCTGACGCGCGAGCTCGACCTGAACGGGCTGAGCCAGAACGATGGTGACGAAGGCTCACCCAGCGACCGCCCCAACGCGCGGCAACAGGCCAGTATCGATTCCGAAATCGTCCGCCAGCTCAAGCCGCACTGGAACCCGCCATCGGGGACCGAGGTGGATCGGCTGGTGACCGTCGTCCGCTTCCGCCTCAACCGCGACGGGTCGTTGCGCGGCAATCCCGAGGT
The DNA here is from genome assembly GCA_030431875.1 of Alphaproteobacteria bacterium. GTDB lineage: Bacteria > Pseudomonadota > Alphaproteobacteria > Sphingomonadales > Sphingomonadaceae > Alteraurantiacibacter. Next base: position 27,495 of record JAUIIG010000022.1, on the reverse strand, counting down.
GCTCAGCACCAACGGAGTGACGGCATCGAACCGCAACCAGGTCAACCGGCACCAGGAACAGGCGGTCCGCGCCGTGCGGCTGGCGGCACCTTTCAACCTGCCAGAACGGTTCTATTCCGGCTGGAGCGTGGTAACATCCAACTTTGACAACAGGCTTGCCCAATGAACTTCAGACTCGCCCTCGTTACGATCCTGACGCCTTTCGTCGCCTTTGCGGCCATGCCTGCGGCAGCACAGCAGGTGCTCGACCTGCCCGACGAGGCCGAGGACATGGCGCAGGAAGGTGAAGGCGAAGGCGAGGGAACGGTCGTTACGGTCACAGCAGACAGCTGGAACGACCTCGGCATTGCCATTGCCAGCTTCGCCACCAACCGCGACGTGCCGACGCCCGCCAACTCCAGCGGCACTGCGGCGCTGGGGCTGGAACTGTCGCGCGTGGTCTACAACGACCTGCGCTTCAACGGCCTGTTCCGCCCGGTCGGCCCCGACAGCCTGCCGCGGCCCAGCTATGACCAGATCACCGATCCGGCCTGGGGCACCTGGCGCGGGCGCTCGGCCGAAATGCTCGTGCATGGCTACGTGCGCGCCAACGACGACGGCCGCCTGACCGTGGGCTGCTACCTCTACGACGTGGAGCTGGAGATCGAGCTGGTGCGCGAAGGCTGGGTAGTGAACCCCGGCGAATGGCGCCGCGCGGCGCACAAGTGTTCCGACCTCGTCTATTCGCGCCTCTCGGGCGAGGATCCGTTCTTCGACAGCCGTATCGCCTATATCGCCGAGACCGGCCCGCCCGAGGCCCGCATCAAGCGCCTTGCCATCATGGACAGCGACGGTGCCAACCACCGCTTCATCACCAATGGCCAGTCGACCGCGCTTACCCCGCGCTATTCGCCCGACTATTCGCAGATTGCCTACCTGTCCTACGTCGACGGCAACCCGCGCATCTATGTCTACGACATCGACAGCGGGCGGCAGACGCTGGTGACCGAAAGCAGCAATCCCACCTTCGCCCCGCGCTGGAGCCCGGATGGCCGCTGGATCCTCTATTCGATGGCCATTGCCGGCAATACCGACATCTACCGCGTTCCCTCGTCGGGTGGCGGTCGGCCCGAGCGGCTGACCTTCAGCCCGGCGATCGAGGTCGGCGGGTCCTACTCGCCTGACGGCAGCCGCATTGTCTTCGAAAGCGACCAGTCGGGCGCGCAGCAGTGCTACATCATGAATGCCGACGGTTCGAACCAGCGCCGCATAAGCTTCTTCGGCGGGCGCTGCGCCACGCCGGAATGGAGCCCGCGCGGCGACCAGATCGCCTTCACCCACATCGCCGGCGACTTCCACATCGCGGTAATGAATACCGACGGGCGCAACATGCGCACCCTCACCAATGCATGGCACGACGAGGCGCCGACTTGGGCGCCCAACGGCCGCATCATCCAGTTCTTCCGGACTGAACGCGGAACGGGTAATACGTCCATCTGGCAGGTCGACCTGACCGGAGAAAACGAACGCCGCCTGCGCACTCCGGTTGGAGCGTCAGACCCGGCGTGGGGACCGGTTTTGCCATAATAGCGTTAGTTCCCCATAAGGGTCGCAATAAGAGTTCAATTCGCCGAACCTGGTTCAAGGAGAGCCAAACATGAAACGCCTGATAATTGCTGTTACGCTTACCAGCGCACTCGCGCTCAGTGCCTGCAAGAAGGAACCGCCGGTCATCGTGCCCGACGCTCCGCAGGATACGGTCGCACCGACCCCGACCCCGACGCCGACTGCGACTACGCCTCCGGGCCCGCAGCCGGGTTCGCAGTCGCACTTCGCGGCCGCCATGCAGGGTGCCGATACGATCTACTTCGACACCGACATGTACAATATCGACAACGAGGACGGTGCTGCCCTGCGCCGACAGGCCGAATACCTGCTGCAGTTCAGCAATGCCCGCGCCACTGTTGAAGGCCATGCCGACGAACGCGGCACGCGCGACTACAACCTCGCCCTGGGCGAGCGTCGTGCCAATGCGGCGAAGAACTACCTCGTCAGCCTGGGCGTGCCCGAAAGCCGCCTGCGGACTGTCAGCTATGGTGAGGAACGTCCGGCTGCGACCGGTTCGACCGAAGCCGCATGGGCGCGCAACCGTCGTGCCGTGACGGTGATGATCGAACGCTGATTAGCGGATGAAATCAAACAGGCCCGTCGCTGACGGGCTGGCAGCGGGCGCGGCGGCAAGGGCTTCCGCGCCCGTTTGCGTGTCCGCCAGCGGGTTCGGCTGCGCGGCCGTGGCCGACAGCGAAAAGGCCGCCATTGCGAAGACGGAAAAGGCGGCGGAAATGGCGAGCTGCTTGCTCATGAGGTCCTGCTGGTTGACTCTGTCTGGGGTGCAGATAGGCGATGCCGCCCATATTGCAATGCAGCATTTTGCACTAGTTTGTATCAATTGTGTGAAAGGTGCGACTTCTCCAGCGGCGCGAGCTTCAGGCCTCGTCGTACTTCGGCAGCGGTTCGGCCCAGCGTTGGGGAAGGCCAAGCCCGGTGTAATGGCGCAAGCCGATGGCCATGGCCATGATCCAGAACATCTGGTTTACCCCCATCAGGACGTACCAGCCGATCTGCTTCCACGCCCGGGCGGAATAGCAGGCAAGTTCTTCCTCACCGTAGGTAAATTCGCACTCGCGCCCGGCGATCACCCATTCGATGTAATTTTCCCACAACAGGAAGTTGAACACCAGGTTGGCGAACAGGACTGCCGTGAAGGGTGCGACCAGGGCCAGCCAGCGCGGAACCTGTCCCCCGGTGCGCAGCAAGGGCAGGGCCAGCGGGATACATGTCAGGGTGCTGGTAAGCAGGAAGGTGGCGATCCAGCGCGGATCGGCGCGGGTTTCAATCTCGAATTCGGGGATCAGATAGCGACGCGAGAGCAAGGCCAGCGCGATCAGCAGGATGAACAGCAGGTCCATCTTGCGCATGTCCCGCTGCAGGATCAGCGCAACCGCTGCATAGCCCACCAGCGCGTTCATGAAAGAGCCCAGCAAGGAGGCGGCATCCGACAACGGCATGTCCAAGCCATCGGCCGCGCCATCGCCGCGCAGCACGACGTTGAGCCAGATCGAATAGACGATGCAACCGATGGAATAGAGGAACAGCGCCCCGCCCATGGGACGGCCTATCCTGCGCGGCAGGTCCCCGGTCACCATCTTGTAGATACCGATCAGCATCATCGGCAGGATGACCACGTTCTGCAGGAAGAACCGGCCCACGTTTCCTTCCGCGATCCACTGGACATAGCTGCGACCGCTGGGTTCTGGCGGAGGCATGCCGATGTCGACGTAGTTCATGGTGGCGATGCTGCCGGCCAGCAACAGCACCGGCAGCATCAGCCAGTCGAGCGTGGTGGCCCTGCCTTCGGTCAGGAAGCGCTTGATGCCTGACGGTTGCTGGACGGCGCAGATGCCGTTGCCGCGATATTCCACCGCCTCGTCCGGCGCGGGGAAGGTTACCAGCCGCGCGCCGCCGGCAAAGGACGGGAAGGCAGGCAGGGCGTCCTTCACGGCTTCGCGGGTGTGATCCCACATCCCGCCGATGGACTTTATGCTCTCGTCCGGAGTGAAGGAGAACTGCTTGTTGCGGCGATCCTTCGGCAGCACGAAAACGGTCTTTTCCAGCAGTTCCGGCGTGGTGGCGATGGTGCGGATCTCCTCCATCGTCGCGGGCTGGCCGATGGGGACGATGATCACCCGCTGGGCATGGGCGATCAGCTTTTCGAACAGAGCCTTCCAGTTCTCGTCCTCGGTCTCGATCCGTCCGGCACCCAGCCGGGTGTTGGGGCGGCCCAGCGAGATCAGCGGCGCATGCTGTTCCAGCGCCTTGGCCGCTGCCCGTTCCATGTCGCGCTTCTGGCCGATATCGGCGATCTCGTCTGCTTCGAAGGTCAGGTAGCGCGCCACGCCTTCGTCTGCGGTCAGGTGGCCGTCGGTGAAGAAGGGGCGCAGGTACAGGCTGTAGGGCGGCGGCTCATGGCCCTGCAACAGCAGGTCCGCCACGGCGTTGGCAAATTCGTCCCGCTCTTCCTGCACCTCGGCATATTGGCGGCGGCGCAGCCAGACGGTGAACCACACGAAGCCGGCGATCACCGCCATGGTCAGGATGAACTGGATGAGGCCGGTCAGCCACCGCCCCTCAATGACCTCATAGAGGAACAAGCCGATGGAAATTGGCACGCCAAACGGCACCAGGAAAGTCGCAATCAAGCCCGGCACCGCGGCCGGGCTTTTCAGGATATGCGGCACCCGCTTCGGTGCACGCGGCCATTCGGCGAGTTCGCTCATGATGATTACCCCCGTCGCCATCATGCCGCAGCGATCAATTGATGCAAGCCCTGACCTACGGCCAACAAGACCGGTTCACGCGGGCGCAAGACCTCCCTATATGGGCGCCATGCTGCATTGCGGGACCAATAGCTGATGGCGCGTTCTGGCCGGTCGAACGACTGGGGATTCCCGCGTTGGCGTGGCTATGACGAGGGCCGCGATGCGGTCGAGGTGCGCATCTGCGACCGCCATGGCTGCAACGAGCCGGGCAAGTGCCCCGCACCCAAGAGCCCCAACAGCAAGGACCGCTGGTACTTCTGCGAGAAGCACGCGGCGGAATACAACAAGGGCTGGGACTATTTCGAAGGCCTCGACAAGGAAGAGGCCGCCAGCCGCGCCAAGGCCGAACAGGCGGAAAGCGCCGGCTATGCCGAAGCGCAGCATTACGGCTGGGGCGGTAGTGGCGACGGATCGCGAAGCGCCGACGAGATGCGCGCGCTCGAAGTGCTCGAGCTGGAAGCCGATGCCGATTTCGACGCAATCAAGCGCGAGTACCGCGCCCGCGCCAAGAAGGTGCACCCTGACGTGAAACCCGGCGACAAGGAAGCAGCGGACGAGTTCCAGAAGCTGCAACTCGCCTACGAAGTGCTCAAGGCGGCAGAAGAACGCCGCGAATGGAAAGGTTAAAAGTCACCCATGTCCCGCAAGGTCCTCGCTTTCGCTGCCAGCAATTCCTCTGTCTCGATCAACCGCCAGCTGGTGACCTATGCCGCTTCGCTGCTCGACGATGTCGAGATCGAAACGCTGGACGTGCACGATTTCGAGATGCCGCTGTACCGGCATGATCGCGAGGAAGCCGATGGCATCCCGCAGCTGGCCCACGATTTCCGTGACCGGATTGCCGGGGCTGACGCGCTGCTGATCGGCCTGGCCGAGCACAACGGCTACTATCCGGCCGCTTTCAAGAACCTGTTCGACTGGTGCACGCGGATCGACCGCGACGTGTGGCAGGGCAAGCCGATGGTGCTGCTCGCCACTTCGGGCGGCCCGGGCGGCGCCGGAAGGGTGCTGGAAGTCGCGGCAACGGCGGCGCCGATCTTCGGCGGCGACCTGCGCGGCACCTGGTCCCTGCCGCAGTTCTACGATGCCTTCGACATGGCAGCGGGCAAGCTGCACAATGCCGAGCATGTCGCCGCACTGAAAGACGTTCTCGCCAAGCTCTGAGCTCGCCACCATGGGTGTGCGCGGGTTTTGCCATGGCCATGGCATGGCCCGGCGCATCGGGCTGCGCGAATAATTGCTGCGTGATCTGCGGGAGCGGCGTGCCTCCATGCCGCTTCCCCCGATAGGCGGGCGAGCGCCATGCATCGCCCGGACAGGGGAATCCTGCCGCATGTCATCGATCGCATTTACGTGCGGTCGCCAACCTTGCGGGGCGGCGATGCGACCCCCTTAGTCAAACCAGCGCCGCCCCGTTTTTCACAGAACGGCCCTGAACGCTTGTCAGGGATGTTTGCCTGTTAGCGGGCGCCGATGAACCGGCCCACGATGCGGCGGGCGTCGAGGTCGTCGTCGCTGGCATCGTCCGGGTCTTCGCCTTCGACGCCGGAAATCGAGAACAGAATGAACAGCTCTTCGCGGTTCGGCCCGGCGATGGCCCCGGCAAAGTTGCCGGTGAAATTGTTGGTCGCGTCTTCAAGATCGCCGGAGAAGGTGCTGGTATTGTTCACCGCCCCGTCGAAATCCAGGGTGGCAATCAGCGTCGGGGTACCGTTGACGTCTTCATAGATCTCGATCGTGCCAACCACCTTGCTGCCGGTATTCTGCAGGTTGAAGGTGACATTGGGGGCCGAGAGCGCGTCGGAGGCGGTAACCTCCGGATCGCCGCCCGCAACCTGGACCGTGCCAGTGTAATTCAACGTGGTCGTGACATCGTCGGTCGTTTCAACGCGGTTGAAGAAGAAGGCCGCGCGCGTCGAGCGCAGGGAGCCGTCGGTCGTGTCGCGGGTGAAATCCTGCGTCTGCTCATAACTCACCTGCAGGATGTGCGTGAAGGGCAGCAGCATGGTGAGCTTCTCGCCCGCCCGCGCATAGTCGCGCTGGGTGGCGCTGACGCTGACGAAATCGGCGGCGTCGAACACCACCTGGTCGTTGAGGTCGGGGAAAACGAAGGTCACGGCTTCGGGATCGGTTTCGAAGCGGATGGCGGAAACCCCGTTCAACCGCGAGGCACCGTTGAAGGTTTCGTCCATCGAACCGTCAGCGGTGAAATAGGCGAAGACCGCATTGGCGTTGATGCTCTCTGCGGTGAAGGCCTCGGTAACCGAATAGTCCACCTGCGAGCTGGTCGGCGTCGGAGTCGGGGTGGCCGTTCCCGTGCCGGTGGGAGTCGGCGTCGGGTTCGCGGTGCCGTCGCCTCCGCAAGAGGTGACCAGGGCGCCAAGGGCGGCGACGCCGACAAAAAGAGCATATTTGCGAAGCACTATAATTCCGTCCGTTTCCGAAAGCTTTGGTGTGACCTAAGCCACTCGACCTTGCTCTTAGCTGTCTGCAAGCAGGCAGGGCAAGGTGCCAAATGTGTGGTTACACCGCTTCCAGTGCCTGTTCGAAGTCCGCGATCAGGTCATCGGGGTCTTCGATGCCGATCGAAATGCGCACCAGGTTGTCGGCAATGCCCAGCTCCGCGCGGCGGCCTTCGGGTACGGAGAGGTGCGTCATCGAGGCCGGATGGCTGGCCAGAGTCTCGGTGCCGCCGAGGCTGACGGCCAGCTTGGCCACCTGCAGCGCGTCGAGGAACCGGAAGCATTCCGCCTCGCCGCCCTTGATGAACAGCGAGAAGGTGGATCCCGCACCCAGGCAGTGGCGATCGTAGATGTCCTGCTGGCGGGCGTTCTCGATCATGCCGAGGTAGCCGAGACCTTCGACCTTGGGATGGGCCTTAAGGAATGCGCAGACCTTGGCCGCGTTTTCGCCCGCACGCTGCATGCGCAGTTCGACCGTCTCCAGCGAGCGCAGCAGCATCCACGCAGTATTCGGGTCGGCAATGCCGCCCATGGTGTTGCGCAGCGCGCGGATCGCATCGATCCATTTCTTGTCGCCGGAAACCGAGCCGGCAACGAGGTCCGAATGGCCGCCGACGTACTTGGTCAGCGAATAGACGACCAGGTCCGCACCGTGATCCAGCGGCTTCTGCCACAGCGGGCCGAGGAAGGTGTTGTCGATGGCGATGGGGCAGCGGTCGGCATCGAAATGCGCGTCGCGGGCATCGCGCACGGCCTCGATATCGACCAGCGCGTTGGTGGGGTTGCCCGGGCTTTCGAGGTAGATCAGCGGCACTTCGCCGCCCTGTTCCTCGGCCATGGCCTTGGCCTTTTTCATCACCGCGTCCAGCTCCTCACGGCTGGCCCCGGCGGGGAAGGCGACATAGGTGACGCCGTACTTTGCCATCACCTTGGCGACGAAGCCTTCGGACGCGGCATAGAGCGGGCCGGAGTGCACGATCACGTCGCCGGCGTTGCAGGCAGCCAGGATCAGCACGGCGATGGCGGTCATGCCGGAAGAGAAGCACAGTGCGTCTTCGGCGCCGTCCCACACGGCAAGGCGATCCTCGAGGATTTCCTGGTTCGGCCCGTTGAAGCGCGAATAGACGAGGCCTTCGGCCCCGCCCGGACGCTTGCCCGTGATGCCTTCGAAGTGGCGCTTGCCGGCGGCAGCGTTCTCGAAGGCGAAGGTGGAGGTGAGGAAGATCGGCGGCTTGAGCGAGCCTTCGGACAGCGAGGCGTCGTAGCCGAGGCCCATCATCAGCGTCGACGGCTTCAGCTCGCGCCCGCCGATGGAGGGCACTTCGGGCTTGGGCTTGCGGCGCGGGGTGGGGGTGTCGACAGCGTTCAGCGGATCGTCGTGGTTGTCAGCCATGTCAGGCTCCTTCCTTGGTCTCACCCCTAGGAAGGCAGGGGAAGGCAAGGAGTTCCGGGCCGCCCGCTCCTAACCTCCGCAGGAACGCTTCTACCCGTGAATCCGGTTTCAGGCGTAATTATATTGGAGGTCGGCGCGGTGCAAGCCCTGCGGCCCTTACCCTTCGTAGCGGGGCAATGCGTGCGACCATTGCCGCGCCTGTCCCTGCCCGGTGATCATCCGGGCAATGTAGCCATATCCGATCAGCGGCAGCGCAGCCGGCGCAAGCACGAACACGATGGACCAGATTCCCGTTTCGAGCCCGTAGGTCATCGATGTCGCCGCCAGCAAGGTGTCCGAGGCGGCGTACAGGAGCAGTGCCGAAGCGCCGTAGCAAAGCAACAGGGCCATCAGGCACAGCGCCACCTGGCCGATGGTCGCTCGTGCGTAGATCGGCAGGATGGGGGCCAGCAGCAACGGCAGGACCAGCGCCACCCAGATCAGCGCACCGCCTGAGGTGCCTTCGGCGAAAGTGTGCGCGACGAAGCTGATCGCCACGTGTGTCCCGAGGGCGATGGCGATGTGTTGCCAGCGCAGCGAGTTGCCGGTGATGACGGCGGTAGAGAGCCATCCGAAAATGGCGACCTTCCAGATGATCGCCACTTCCAGCGCGATGGTGCCCGCCTCGAACAGCCACAGCTCCTCTTCGCTGGCGACGGTGTTCGTCGCGTAAGGATCATACATGTCCATCGTGGCATCGAAGAAGTAGGTGTAGGCGCTCGAGGCGGCGAGGAAGGTGATGGAAAGCAGGACTCCCGGCCAGATGAACCGCGTCGGGATATCGCCGGTCACGAACTTGTAGATTACCAGCACCAGCGACCACATGCCCATCAGCTGGAACAGGTAGGAAGCACGCTGGGCGTCAAAAGGCGTGAGGTCTGCCGACCGCAGCGAGGCCAGGTCGATGTAGTATCCAATCGGTACCGCCCAGTACGGGATTACCACCAGGAACGCCACGAACAGCAGGGCCGGGACCAGCCACTTGTCGGCGATTGCGGACCGGCCTTCGGTCATGAAGGTACGCAGCCCTGAAGGCAGCTGCGGCGAGGCCATGCCGTTGCCGCGATATTCCGAAGGGGTTCCTTCCTCGTCGAAGGTGATCAGTCGCGGTGCGCTGCCGAAGGCGGGAAACAGGGGAAGCACCTCGGCCAGTTCGCCGCGCGTCCATTCCCACATGCCTGCAATAGTGTTGACCGATTCGTCCGGGGTGAAGTTGAACGACTTGCTCTTGCGGTTGGCAGGGCGAACGAAGACAGTCTTTTCCAGCAGTTCGGGCGTGGCGGCAATGGTGCGCACTTCCTCCATCGTCGCCGGTTGGCCTATCGGCACCATGATCACGCGTTCGGCATGAGCGATCAGCTTTTCGAACAGGGCTTTCCAGTTCGCGTCATCGGTTTCGATGCGGCCTGCGCCGAACCTGTCGGACGGGCGGCCAAGCGAGACCAGCGGCGCATGCTCTTCCAGGGCATTGGCCATGGCGCGCTCGGTGTCGCGGACCTGGCCGACTTCTGCGAGTTCGGTGGGGTCGATGGCCAGCAGCCGGGCAGCGCCCTCGTCGGCCGTCAGGTGCCCGTCCGTGAAGAAAGGACGCAGGTACAGGCTGTAGGGCGGCGGGCTTTCCCCGCGTTCGAGGATCCCTGCGACCTCGACGGCAAATGCGTCGCGCTCCGCCTGGATTTCCATGAACAGCTTCTTGCGCCGTTTGATGACGAAGCGGACGAAGGGATAGATGATGGCGGCAACGACAGCCGCAGGGATGAGCACGAACAGCAGGTATTGCGGCGCGAGCAAGGCGACGACGATGAACAGGCCGAGGATCGGAGGGCCAAGGAAGCTTATCCCGAGCGTGGCGATGATCGCCGGGATGGCCAGCCATGTCGTGAAGATGTTCGGAACCTTGCGCGGTCGCGCGGGCCATTCGGCCACGGAATCGGTCAACTGCTTCCCCCCGGTAGCTTTCGCGAAAGGCTAGCCCACCAGTGGTGCGAGCGCAAACACGACCCCGACGATCAGGAATATGCCTGCGACGTCGAGTGCGAGGCCCGCCTTGATCAGCTTGGGCAGTTGCAGGCGTCCTGTCGACCAGGCGATGGCATTGGGGCCGGTGCCGGCAGGCAGGACGAAGCCCCAACTCGCTGCCAGCGCCACCGGCAGGGCCAGCAGCAGCACGGTATCGGTATCGCCGCCCAGCGCCACGGCCAGCGCGGCGACCACCGGCATGATGCCGCTGGCGGTGGCGACATTGCTGGCGAATTCGGTGATCAGCACCACCATGGCGACCAGCGCCAGCGCCACCACGATGATCGGCAGGCCGGACAATGGCAGCAGGGCCTCGCCCAGCCAGTCTGCCAGCCCGGTGCGCATCATGCCGCCTGCCAGCGCCAGCCCGCCACCGAACATCAGCAGCACGCCCCATGGCGCGCGGTCCGCCTCTTTCCACGCCAGCAGCCTCCTGCCGGTGCCGTCGGGTAGCACGAACAGGGCGAGGCTGGCAGCAATGGCCACGGTGCCGTCGGTCAGCGAGCCGGGCGGGAAGTATGGCGCGACCCAGCCGCGCAGCATCCACGCCACGAAGGTGAGCGCGATCACCGGCACCAGCCGCTTCTCCGCCTCGGTCCACGGCCCGTGCGGATCGATGGCGTCGCGCGCGGCGGCAATGTCGAAGGGGTGGTGGGCAATGTCCTGCACCCTGGCGATGATCCACGCCGCCAGCGGGATGCCGATCAGCACCACGGGCACGCCGAACATGGCCCACTTGGCAAAACTGATCTCGACCCCTGAGACATCGCGCAGCAGCGCCACGCCAATGGCATTGGTGGGCGAGCCGATGATGGTGCCGAGCCCGCCAATGCTTGCGGCAAAGGCGAGGCCCATGGGGAGCGCGCCGGAAAGCCCCTCGGTCGAGACTTCGCCATCTTCCCTCGCCATGGTGCCCCCGGCGAGCACGGCCAGCACCATCGGCATCATGATCAGCGTGGTGGAGGTGTTGGAGATGATGTTGGAGAGGATCGCCGCGGCAATCATGAAGCCCAGCAGCAGCCCGAATTCGCCGCCGCGCCCGCCGATCCGGTCGAGGATGAAAGTGGCCAGCCGCTTGTGCAGCCCGGTCCGTTCGATGGCGAGCGCGAGAAAGGCCCCGCCCAGCAGCAGGAAGATGATCGGCGAATAATAGTCGCTCGCCACCTCGTTGGCATTGCCGCCGCCGGAGAAGGGCAGCACGACGAATGGCAGCAGGCCGGTGACGGTCAGCGGCACGGCCTGGGTCATCCACCAGCTGGCCATCCAGCCGACCAGTCCGGCGACGTGGAAGGCGGGGGGCGACATGCCCTCGGGCACGGGCAGCAGCACGGTCAGCGCGAAAAGCGCCGGTCCCAGCCAGAAGCCGATGCGTGCGGCTGTCATCCGTGTTACCTCCCTCAGGCGTCAATCCTGACGCAGCGGGGCAGGTGTTACAAGGAGCTGATGATGGCAGAGGGCAAGGTTCTGGGGATTGGCGGCCTGTTCATCCGCTCGGCGGACCCGGCGGCGCTGGCGGCATGGTACCACGATCACCTCGGCATCGCTGCCACCGAAAGCGGCCAGCCCACGCCTGACGGCGAATGGGTATGGATGCAGGATGCCGGACCGACCGTCTTTGCCGCCTTCAAGGCCGACAGCGACTATTTCGCGGCAGACCGGCAGGTGATGCTCAACCTGCGAGTGGAAGGCCTCGATGCGCTGCTCGCGCGGCTGGAAGCGGCGGGCGTGGAGGTCAGCCACCGCGAAGCCATGGAAGGTGTCGGTGCCTTTGCCCGCGTCCACGACTGCGACGGCAACCCGGTGGAGCTGTGGGAGCCCTGATCTCCCCGCCCCTGATCGCCGGCCAAAGCTGAGCTTGGCACTACGCTAGAAAGGGTAGGTTTCAATTGCCGGCCTCCGGCCACATCTGCGCGGACAGATCAGAACATCCTAATATCGAGGTCCGCCGTGTCTTTTTCCCATACCCTTACATTGCTCCGTAACGCCGCTCTCGCCGGTGCCGGTGTCCTCGCGCTCGCCAGCGCGCCTGCTGCCGCGACTGATGGCTATTTCCTCAACGGTGTCGGGGCCAAGGCCAAGGGCATGGGCGGTGTCGGTATCGCCTTGCCGCAGGACGCCCTGACCGGGGCCAACAACCCCGCCACGATCAGCGCCATCGACAGCCCGCGCGTGGATTTCGGGGTCGAGGTCTTCGTGCCCGATCGCGGCGCGACCATCGAAGGCAACGGCGCGGGGCTGGATGGATCCTATGACGGCAACGGCGCGAACCCCTTCATCCTGCCCGAATTCGGCTACGTTCGCCCGCTGTCGGATGGCCTGACCTTCTCGCTCACCATCAATGGCAACGGCGGGATGAACACCGACTATGACAACGGCAATCCCTATGCCGCCTTCGGCGCGCAGGGTGCAGCGGGCGTGGACCTGAAGCAGGTCTTCATCGCGCCCACGCTGGCCTATGAATTTTCCGAAGGCCACTCGCTGGGCGTTTCTGCGGTCGGCATGGTGCAGGGCTTCCGGGCCAGCGGCATCCAGCCCTTCACCCAGGCGTCTGCCGATCCGGCCAATTTTACCGACAACGGTACCGACGTCTCGTTCGGCGCGGGCTTCCGTGTCGGCTACTACGGCGAGCTGACCGAGAACATTGCCATCGGCGCCTTCTACCAGTCGGAGGTCTGGGCGACCGAGTTCGACGATTACGCCGGCCTCTTCGCCGACCAGGGCGGCTTTGACGTCCCAGCGAGCTATGGCGCGGGCATCGCGATCCGCCCAACCGAACGGCTGGTGCTGGCGGCGGACATCAAGCGCATCGAGTATTCGGACGTGAACTCGGTCGGCAACCCGCTCGGCGTGCTGTTCACCGGCGTTCCCTTCGGCGGCACCAATGGCCCCGGTTTCGGTTGGGACGACGTGACCGTGGTGAAGTTCGGCGCGGCCTACGACATCAGCGATGCGGTGACCGTGCGCGCCGGTTATGGCCGCTCGGACAACCCGGTCCCGTCGTCGGAAACCTTCCTCAACATTCTCGCGCCCGGCGTGGTGCAGGACCACTTCACCGTGGGTGCCACCTGGCGCGTGAACAGCGGAACCGAAGTGACTGCCTTCGCCATGCGCGCCCCGCGCAACGACGTGCTGGGGCAAGGATCTATCCCCGCGCCCTATGGCGGCGGCGAGGCCAATGTCTTCCTGGCCGAGACCTCCTTCGGCCTCGAAGTCGGGTTCGAACTCTAGTCCGCGCTCTGGTCCGCTGCGGCTGGAGGAAGCTCCAGCCGGACGACCGTCTCCTCGCCCTGCCGGCCGGCGGTCAGCGTGGCACCGATAGACTGCGCGCGAACGTCCATGTTCTCCAGTCCGCGGCCGCCCTGCCGCGGAGACCCGAAGGCCGAGCCGTTGTCGCCAATCTCGATGGCACCGGGTAGCAGCCGTGCGTGCACGCGGTCGCCGCTCGAATGCTTCAGCGCATTGGTGACGGCCTCCTGCAGCACACGGTAGACCTGCAGGATATCGCGTGCGCTGAGCGGCGGCGCTTCCCCGTCGCTTTCGTCGGACCATTCGAAGGCGAACCCGGCATCGTCGCAGCGCCGCCTGGCCCGCTCGCAGAACAGCGCGAAGGCGGTGTGCAGGTTGTCGCCCATCGAATCCATCGAATCGATCATCAGGCGCAGCTCGTCGATTGCCGATTGCAGGCCCAGTGCCATCCGGTCCTTGTCCATGCGCCCGCTGCGGGTGCCCAGCAGCAGCGACATCAGGCTGGAACCGACCCCATCGTGCATGTCGCGCATGATCCGGCGGCGTTCCTCCACCCGTGCCTGGTCGCGCAGCAGGCCCTTCTCGCGCTGGTGGGCTTCGTCGAGTTCGGCGGTGCGCAGGTCCAGCTGGCGGTTGAGTTCCTCGGCCATGTTCTCCGACAGCTGGCGCGCGCGCACCTGCTGGTACACCATGGCGCCGAGCAGGCCGAGCGCGAGCAGCAGGCCGTGGCGCGGCGTGGCGTAGTAGATGAACGGCTGCGGATCGAAGAGGCCGAGCGAGATATCGAAGTGTTCGTCGATGACGTCGATGAACAGCGCGGTGCCGGCCCCGACCAGCAGCAACAGCTGCACGAAGCGCTTGCTGGAACCGGTCGTCTCGCCATGGACGGCCATTGCCAGCCCCGAAAGCACCAGTGCCGGAACCAACCAGATCTCCACTGCATAGGAACTGGCGAAGGCGGCCTCCACGTCATCGTAGCCCAGCACCAGGGTCAGCAGGATGGCAGCTGCCGTGACGGCCCAGCTGCCCCAGACCCAGCGGCGGTCGCGCCCCGCCCAGGAGAAGCAGTAGGCCGCGAAGGCTCCTGCCAGCACGAAGCCGATCCAGTAGGCGGAAAAGAGGCGCCACGGATTGGACAGGTCAGCCAGCAGCAGGTCCAGCCCCATGGCATTGCGCAGCGACCAGACCAGCAGCAGGGCGATGAAGCAGCGGATCTGTAGCCGCTCGTCCTTCGACCAGTTGATGAAGGCGCAGAACACCGCGACGAACAGCATGATCCCGGTCACCGCCAGCGGCAGGTGCAGCTCGAAGAACTCGCCCATGAAGGCCGCCCTTTGCGCCTCTTCTGCGGGCACGACCTTGAACGCCGAGAGCACCTTGCGCACCCCGCCCGGATCGGTGATGCGCAGGGTGTTGGTGCCTTCGACCAGGTGCTCTTCATCGAGCAGGATCGAGGCCGGGCGCCAGGCTCCGAACAGCGACTGGTTGCGCAGGTTCTGCAAGGCAACCGGGTTGCCGTTGAGTTCCACCGCGTCCAGCCGCCGGTAGAAGGCCAGCAGCAGTGCCTGCTGCCCGTCACCTTCGTGCCATTCGAAGGTGGTCTGGAACACGCCCACGCCATCGCCCGCAGGGTCGTCGTAGAAATAGGCGGGCGTGTTGATGTATTCGGGCCGCACCTGCTGCGGCTCGGCCCGCGGCGCGTCCTCCGGACCGGGCAGGATGAGAACCAGTTCGGGATCGAAGGAATAGGGTCCGGCGCGCGACAGGCTTTCCGACAGGATCTGGCTGCCCAGCAGCAGCACCACGCCCAGCGCACCAGCCAGCAGCGCCCGCAACCATGCTACGGGCATGACCGTACTGCGCTGCTCTGCTGGCATGACGTTCCCCCTTGAACTACCGGCTGCTTCGGACCGCACCTGCGCTTGAGGCGGTTAGCGGGCCCCTTTTGAACGCTGGCTGTCTGCAACGCATGCCATAGGTGTGGCATGCAGGGGGTAAAGTGCGAGGGATTTGTCGGGAGGAGACAGCCGCGGTGCCGCTTTCGCGCTCGGGCTGTCTGTCGCTCCCGACCGGGCGGCCCTACTTGGGTGCGAGCACCATCAGCATCTGGCGGCCTTCGAGGCGCGGGAAGGCTTCGACCTTGGCAATTTCCGCCACGTCGTCCTGCACGCGCTTGAGCAGGTCCATGCCCAGGTGCTGGTGCGCCATTTCACGGCCACGGAAGCGCAGGGTGACCTTCACCTTGTCGCCGTTTTCGATGAACTTGTTCACGTTGCGCATCTTCACATCGTAATCGTGATCGTCGATGTTCGGACGCATCTTGATCTCCTTGATGTCCTGCGTCTTCTGCGTCTTACGCGCCGCATTGGCCTTTTTCTGGGCTTCGTAGCGGTACTTGCCGACATCGAGGAACTTGCACACCGGCGGGTTCGCATTGGGCGAAACCTCGACGAGATTCAGGCCGACTTCGGCTGCCTGTTCGATCGCTTCATTGGTGTACATCACGCCAAGGTTTTCGCCCTGATCGTCGATCACGCGAACCTTGTCGGATTGGATAAGGTGGTCATATTTCGGGCCGGATTTGACCGGCGGTGCCATCATGCGGCGGGGTGGACGAGGTATGTGAACGCTCCTGATTCTGCTGTGGTTCGTGCGCGCTATGTAGGGATTTCCCAGAGGGAACGCTAGAGGGCCTGCGCATTGGCTTGGGACGGCCCTGCAGGGGTGGTAACAGGCATGGCGGCTGGCTCGGGGGAATGAGAAACCATGGAAACGCAACCCGGCATCGGTTTCGGCGCGGCTTACCGGCGAAACTACTTCTGGGTCGTGGGCGCGCTGCTGCTGGCAAACGCGCTGTTCGCCTTCCGTGACAACCTCTTCACTGACATTGGCCAACCCAGCAACAGCGATCCGGTGCGCGTGGTGCACGGGCTATTCGCGCTGGCGTGGATGGTGTTGCTGGCTTTGCAGCCGCTGCTGATCCGGTGGCGGAAGTTCGCGCTGCACCAGCGCATCGGCAAGTGGGGCTTCCTTGTCGGTGCGGGCCTGGTCGTCAGCACCGCAGTGTTGTTTGCCGTGGTCTGGCGCGACTGGTCGGAAATGCCCCCGTTCGTGCGCTACAACCGGATTGCCCTGATCGCCTTTGCTGCCGCGCTGTTCTGGGCCTGGCGCTGGCGCCGCCGGGCGGATTGGCACAAGCGGCTGGTGCTGGCAGGCACCCTGCAGATGCTCGAGCCGATGCTGTCCCGCAGCCTCGATCCGTTTGTTTACGGTCCACTGTCGCATTGGCCCGAAGCGGAGGTCGAGCCGGTGTTCTGGCTGGTGGAAGGCGTCATCTGGCACCTCCTCTTCATGTCTCTGCTGCTTTACGACTGGCTGGCCTTGCGCCAGGTGCATGCCGCGACACTCGCCGCGCTGGCCAGCTTCTATGCGGCCTGGGCCCTGGCCTGGCTCACCTAGGCAGCGTCCCGCCACAGTGGGAAACGGGCAAGTTTCGTCGCGGTCGGAACCACGGCGTCAATCCTGCTGGCGGGTTGCAATGCATCGAGGATCGCCGGGTCGCTGGCATCCATGCCGCCGGTCAGCGCGCCGAAAGCTGGCAGGATCATCCGCCCGCTGCCCGCACCATCGCTGCTCACCACCGCGCAGGGGCGGCGGATGTGGCGCTTGTGCACGGTCAGCTGCACGCGCGGATGGAAGTGGCCGGACAGTTCCGGCCGCGTCTCGCCGCGCTTGGCCTCGTGCCGCAGGATCATCCCTGCGACTTCCAGCTCCTCGGCAATGGTGCCGCCGCTGTTCGCGGCCATGGCGGGATCGTGGTTGCCTGTGATCCACACCCAGTCGGTGACGCGGGTGAGGGCGGAGAGCATTCCCGCCGCGTGCTCCTCCAGCCGGTGCGAGCCGTCCGAATCGTGGAAGTTGTCTCCCAGGGTGAACACCCGCCGCGCATCGAAGGTACGCACGGCTTCGGCCAGCCGGCCCAGCGTCTCGCGACTGTCGTAGGGCGGCAGCATCTGCCCGTGCGTGGCGAAAAAGCTCGCCTTCTCGAGGTGCAGGTCCGCCACCAGCAGCGCCCGCTCGCGCGGCCAGTAGAGCGCGTTCGCCTTGGTCAGGACGAATTCGTCGCCGCAAAAGGGGAATGTGAACGAAACGGGAACCACGGCTCTCACTTGCCGCCTGCCCGCGGGTTTGGCAAGAGCGCTTTCCATGGATTGGAGCAAACAGAGCAAAGAGGCCCGGACCTGGTTCGAAAGCCTGCGTGACCGTATCTGCGCGGAGTTCGAGGCGATCGAGCGCGAGGCGGGGTCTGACGCTGCCTTCGAATATATCGCCTGGGACCGCGAGACCCTGGATAACGAGGGGGCCGACAGCGATGGCGGCGGCGGCGTGCGCGGGGTGATGAAGGGCAAGGTGTTCGAGAAGGTCGGCGTCAACGTTTCCACCGTCTCGGGCAAGTTCTCCGAGAAATTCGCCGGACAGGTGAACGGCGCCAGCCCGGAGAACCCGGACTTTACCGCCACCGGCATCAGCCTCGTCGCACACATGGCCAACCCGCACGTGCCCGCCGTGCACATGAACACCCGTTTCCTGACCACCCAGGCGGCGTGGTTCGGCGGCGGGGCGGACCTCAACCCGCCGATCGAATATGCCGAGGATACCGACGCCTTCCATGCCCGCCTGCGCGCGGCCTGTTCGGCGCACAACCCGACCTATTACGAGAAGTTCAAGAAGTGGGCGGACGACTACTTCTTCATCCCCCACCGCAACGTGGCGCGCGGCGTTGGCGGGATCTTCTACGACCACCTCGAATGTGAGGACACCGCGACCTTTGATCGCCACTTTGCCTTTACCAGGGACGTCGGCGAAGCCTTCCTCGACGCCTTCCCCGCCATCGTGCGCAAGCGCATGGGTATGGAATGGAGCGACGAAGAAAAAGCCGCGCAGAAGGAATGGCGCGGACGCTACGTCGAGTTCAACCTCGTCTACGACCGCGGCACGCTGTTCGGCCTGAAGACCGGCGGCAATATCGACGCCATCCTGATGAGCCTGCCGCCCGAGGTTACCTGGGGGTAGTTGTGCTCAGCCGTCTCTGGCACGACTCGTATTACCTTAGCAATAAGTCCAAGCGTAACCATCAGTATTTGAAGGTTTGTGGACTGCGGCGCAATATCTCAAGGCATGCCGAACACCGCTCTGATCGCGGTAGCAAACGTCTCCATATAAGAACAAACCTCGGTTGCCTTGTGACAGGTCTTCGCTAAGCCTCTCACTTGTCCACTGGGTCATCCCCCCAACTTCGGTCTCTACAAGGCTGTTCAAATTACCGACTGTGATGGTGTCGGTGCCGACACATTGTTCACTTGTCTGGGGGCGTGACCCCAATGGCAGGATGACCGCATGCTGTGAAACTCGCGCCTGAATTGCGGGTGTTGGGCCGGTGTTTTCGACAAACATCGATAAATACAAGGGTTGTTGGCCGACCTGATGCAGGTTGTTGACACCCAACCTGCGCAATTCCACGCGCGCCTGCCGGTTCCTTTCAGAGCTGCTTTGTCGGTCAAGCTGCTGGCGGGCAATCTCTGCCATCAATTCCGAGGCTCTGGCTGACCTTTGGGAACTTTCGCTGCTTGCTTCGGATGCCTCAGACTGTTCTGTTGCCTCGTCTGTGAGGACGGCAATATAGTCGGCAAGTTCGTTGATAGATTCCGCTTGCTGCTGAGAAGATTGGGCCAAGGACTCGACCTGCTGCAAGGTCCGTTCTGCTCTTTGAGCATCATCTTCCGTATTCGCGGAGTTGACGTAACTCACTATGGCGCTTGGGACGCTGGCCAGTGCGCAAAGCGTTCCGACAATCGCACAAGCGATACTAATGACTTCTTTGCGGTCCAGTTTGGCTGGCGAGCTCGCCTTCTCGCCATTGTCTGGTTTCTTTTCGTCCATGCCACCCTCGCAAACTAAAGAGGCTCGTCAACTCATTGACATTCCGGCCTCTTGCGGGATGATGCAAGAACTGATTTTTTAATGTTCTCGAATAGCCTTGCGCTTCGGATATCCGCCGCAGAACTACTCCGACCGCCGCGCTTCCAGTTCCATGAATTCGTCGACATTGCGCAGGGCCTGCCGGCTCGGGCGGAATTCGTTGCTGGTGTAGAGGCTCTGCAGGTAGGCTAGGTCGAAGTCGGTCAGGCGGTCCGGCGGCGTGTAGTTGAGCTCGTCGTCGAACAGCGACAGCACCGTGTCATAGGCGTTCTCGCGCGTCGGCGGTTCGGTGCGGGCAAGTGTGCGCATGGTAGCATAGTCACCCAGGGCCACGGCATCGAGCCCGGCAATGGCCGAACGCTGCACCAGCATCACCGACATGCCGATTTCCAGCTGCACCGCGCTGCGCGTGCGGCTCATCACGGTGGTGGGGTTGTTCGGCGGCGAGCTGTCGAGCGCGCGCGTCTCAGCGAAGGCCAAGGCAGTTTCGCTGGGCGGGGCGACTCTCGTGCCGTCATCGTTGCGGATCACGACCACGTTCCAGGCCAGCACCGGGCCTTCCTGGTCGGCCACGGCCTTGCGCTGCCAATAATCCATCCCGTCCACCAGGAAGGCGCTTTCGCGGCGCAGTTGCCGGAATGTCTCGCGCGGATCGTCGACCAGGATCACCCAGACATTGGCCCCGCATTCGGGGTCCTCGTTGACCTCCACCCCGGCGCGCTCGGCATTGTCGTAGATGCGGTCGATCACGACCTGCGCGTTCTCCGGCGACAGGCCCCAGACACCCGGACAGATCGGCCGCTGGAAGCGGGCCAGCGGTTCCTGGCTGCTGCCGGGGCGGGTGGTGATGTCGCGGCCCAGCCGGTTGACCTCCCGCCCGTCGATCTGGCGTTCGCCTTCCACCACGATATTGCCGCGGCCATCGCGCTCCACCGTGTCGGGATCGACATAGTCCTGCGCCGCGGCGGGCACGGCCATGGCGGCACAAAGCGCGGCTCCGAGTGCGAAGAGGGAAGGGCGGGTCATAAGGGCTCCTGCATGGCTGGGTGTGCCAGTTGTTCCTCCCCATACCACGCAAGGCGCTGAAATTCGACGGCAATCGACCAAGCGTTGAATCCGGCAGGATCGAAGGGTGACAGGGCCGCTTCGCCTACCTATTGTTGCCGCCGATACCAATTACATCCCCCCGGAGTTTCCATGCGTCTTGCCGCACCTTTTGCTGCCGTCCTGGCCCTGAGCGCCACGCTTTCTGCCTGCAACGGCGACCTGCCCGAACAAGAGCGCGTCGTCGCCCCGATCCTCACCAGCGAGCAGGCCTTCGACGAATTTACCTATGCCCGCCCGACCGAGGCCCGCGTCACCCACGTGGCGCTGGACCTAGTGCTCGACTTCGAAGGGCGCCGGGTCGACGGCACGGCCACGCTCGACGTGCAGGCGGCTGACGGCGTCGAGGAGATCGTGCTCGATTCCAACGGGCTGGTGATCGGCGGCATTACCGACGGACTGGGCAACGACCTTGAATTCACCATCGGCGAAAGCGAAGGCGAGAAGGGCGAGCCGATCACCGTCCAGCTGGGCGAGCTGACCGGCCCCGCCCTGCAGCAGGTCGTCATCACCTATGCCAGCGGCCCCGATGCCGAGGCGCTGCAATGGCTCGATCCGCAGCAGACCGCCGGCGGCGAATATCCCTTCGTCTTCAGCCAGGGCCAGGCGATCCTCAACCGCACCTGGATCCCGACGCAGGACAGCCCCGGCATCCGCCAGACCTGGGAAGCGCGCATCACCGCACCCAAGCCGCTGGACGTGGTCATGAGCGGCATCAGCCGGGGCGAGCCGGAAGACGTGGGCGAGAACATGCGCGCCTTCGAATTCGTCATGGACAATTCGGTGCCGCCCTACCTGATCGCGCTCGCTGCCGGTGACATCGACTTCGCCGAGCTGGGCCCGCGTTCGGGCGTCTGGGCCGAACCCGCCGTGCTGGAAGAAGCCGCCGCCGAACTGATCGACACCGAAGCCATGATCGACGCCGCGGAAGCGATCTACGGTCCCTACCAGTGGGGCCGCTACGACATGATCGTGCTGCCTCCGTCCTTTCCCTATGGCGGTATGGAAAACCCGGTCATGACCTTCCTGACGCCGACCTTCATCGCCGGTGACCGGTCCAACACCGGCCTCGTCGCGCATGAACTGGCGCACAGCTGGTCGGGCAACCTCGTCACCTATTCCAGCTGGCGCGATGGCTGGTTGAACGAAGGCGTAACCTCCTACTTCGAAAGCCGCATTTCCGAAGCCGTCTTCGGTGAAGCGCGTGCCGAGCAGGAATATGCTCTCAGCTATGCCAGCCTTGTCGAGGCCGTGGAGGAGAACGGCGCGGACAATCCCAACACCTCGATGCGCACGCCCGAAGGCATCAGCCCCTTCGATACCGTGGGCGAGGCGATCTACGACAAGGGCACGGTCTTCCTGCGCACTGTCGAGACCATCGTCGGCCGCGAGCGGTTCGACGAGTTCATGCGCGGCTGGTTCGACCGCCACGCCTTCCAGCCCGCCACCAGCGAGATGTTCCTCGCCGAACTGCGCGAGCACCTGGTGGATGGTGACGCGGAGCTGGAAGAGGCGCTGATGCTGGACGAATGGGTCTATGGCACCGGCCTGCCCGAAAATGCCGTGGCACCCGATCCGGCAGCCTTCGCCGCCGTGGACGAGGCCGCCGCTGCCTATGCGGCAGACGGCACCCTGCCGATGGCCGGCACATGGACCGGCTGGACCGGCGCCGAGCAGCAGCGCTTCCTGCGCGAACTGCCGGAGACGATGAGCGATGAGCAGCTCACCCGCCTCAACGAGAGCCTCGCACTGTCGGGCAACGGCAACAACGAGGTGCTGTTCCTGTGGCTGCAGATGGCGCTGCGCAACGAATACGAACCGGCCGTGCCGCAGGCCGAGGCGTTCCTTGCCGAGGTAGGCCGCAACAAGTTCGTCGCCCCGCTGTTCCGCGCCATGTGGGACACCGGCGGCTGGGGTCGTCCGCTGGCAACCCGCATCTACGAAGCCACGCGCGGCCGCTACCACTCGATGACCCGTGGCAACGTGGACGAGATCGTGGGGTACGAGGCGGAGTAGTAGCCATGTTGCTGGCGTCAGGGTCGGCATGGGCCCAGCACGTGATCTGGCTGTTGGGATATCCGGAAACGTGGCTCTACGTGGCCATGTGGATTGTGATCCTGGCCGGTACCTTCAGCCTGTCGCGCTATTTGCTGCGAAAATTCGGCACGCTCGCCGCGGCGCTGTTCGTGGTCGCTTTTGCAGTTTTCGTCGGGGGCTATTTCTGGCTGGCGATCCGGGTGCGGTCCGCACTCGTTGAGGGGGACCTTTCGCTTGCGAGCCACATGAGCACGGCAAATAGCGCCCTGATTGCTGCGGCGCTGGCTTCTTCGGTGTGGCTTATGTTGCGGCGACGGAGAGCCGGCTAAGCTGGCAAAAGCCTGTTTTCGCGCAGTGCGTTATCCCTTTCCTACAGCAATCGGGCCCGCCCACAGTCGGTCCCATGCACCTTGCGTCCACAGCCCTGCCGCCGGAGATTTCGCACACCCCCTGTGACCCGAATAGCGCATGTATTTGTTCAACTTGCATTGCTTGCAACTGCGACGCGTTTTCTCCTTGCCGAATGGCCTGCTGCACCGCACATTTGCAAGTGATGCTGCGCCAGTACGAACTTGTTGAGCGGGTCAAGGAATACGACCCCGACGCCGACGAGGCGCTGCTCAACCGCGCCTATGTCTATACCGTGCAAAAGCACGGCACGCAGAAGCGCGCATCGGGTGATCCCTATTTCAGCCACCCGGTCGAAGTCGCGGGCCTGATGACCGATCTCAAGCTGGACCAGGAAACCATCATCACCGCGCTGCTGCACGACACGGTGGAGGACACGCTCGCCACGATCGAGGATGTCGAGGAGAAGTTCGGTACCGAAGTCGCGCGGCTGGTCGACGGGGTGACCAAGCTCTCCAAGATCGAGGCCATGCCCGAGAACGAGCGTGCGGCGGAGAACCTGCGCAAGTTCCTGCTGGCCATGAGTGCGGACCTGCGCGTGCTGCTGGTGAAGCTGGCCGACCGGCTGCACAACATGCGCACGCTGCACCATATCCGCAGCCCCGAAAAGCGCCGCCGCATCGCCCGCGAGACGATGGATATCTATGCCCCGCTGGCCGAGCGGGTGGGCATGTACGAATACATGCGCGAAATGCAGCTGCTCGCCTTCGAGCAACTCGAGCCAGAAGCCTTCGCCACAATCAACAACCGGCTGGAGGTCCTGCGCCAGTCGGACGTCGGGCAGGTCGACCGCATCGCGCTCGACATCAAGCAGGCGCTGGCTGCCGACGGGATGGAGGTCGAGGTCTGGGGCCGCGAGAAGCATCCCTATTCGATCTGGAAGAAGATGGCCGAACGCCACCTGCCGTTCGAGCAGGTGACCGACATCATGGCCTTCCGCGTGCTGACCGACAGCCCGCAGGACTGCTACCGCGCGCTGGGCGTGCTGCACCAGGCCTTCCAGTTCGTGCCGGGGCGCTTCAAGGACTATATCTCGACGCCCAAGAACAACGGCTATCGCAGCCTGCACACCACGCTGTTCTACGACCAGTCGATGCGCGTGGAGGTGCAGATCCGCACCCGCGAGATGCACCACACCAACGAGTTCGGCCTGGCTGCACACTGGGCCTACAAGCAGGGCGACCGGCCCGACGGTGCAGTTGGCTGGCTGCGCGACCTGATCGAAATCGTCGATGCCAGCCACGATGCCGAGGAACTGCTCGAGCACACCAAGCTGGCGATCTACCAGGATCGCATTTTCGCCTTCACCCCCAAGGGCGCGCTGTTCCAGCTGCCCAAGGGCGCAACGGCGGTCGATTTCGCCTTTGCCGTCCACACGGACCTCGGCGCGCAGACCGTGGGCGCGAAGATCAACGGGCGGCACATGCCGCTGCGCACCCCGCTGGGCAATGGCGACGTGGTGGAGATCATCAAGGGCAAGAACGCCGAACCGCAGCTGTCATGGCTGGGCTTTGTGGTGACGGGCAAGGCACGTGCCTCCATTCGCCGCGCGGTGCGGCTGAAGGAACGCGCCGAGGTCGCCGAGATCGGCTCCAAGCTGTTCGAGGAAATCGCCGACCGCCTACCCACCAAGGTGGGCAAGAAGGCAATCAAGGCAGCGGTCGAACGGCTGGAAATGGACGAAGCCGAGGACCTGATGTTCGCCATTGGCGCGGGCAAGATCAGCGACCGCGAAGTGATGGAAGCCATCGTCCCCGGCTCCACGGCAGACCTGCCGCAGGAAGCCGACCAGGGGCGGGCGATCTCGATCAAGGGGCTGACGCCGGGCGTGGGCTTTACCCTCGCCGAATGCTGTCACCCGGTACCGGGCGACCGCATCGTCGGCCTGCGCCGCCCGAACGAGACGGTGCAGGTGCACGCCATCGACTGCCTCGAACTCGCCAACGGCGTTGATGCCGACTGGGTCGACCTGTCATGGGGCGAACGTTCGCACGGCGCGGTGGGGCGGCTCAACGTGGTGCTTTACAACCGGCCCGGCACGCTGGCGGAAATGGCAGGCGTTTTCGCGCGCAACACGGCCAACGTGATGAACCTCGAGCTGCAGCAGCGCGACGATCCGTTCCACACCTATTGCGTGGACCTGGAAGTGCAGGACCTCGCGCACCTCACCCGCATCACCAGCGCCCTGCGCGCCAACGATGCCGTGGCGCAGGCGGATCGTATCTAGGGCATTCCTACTGCTGGCTGGCTAGAGCAGCTCCAGCGCGGCTTCGACCTCGTCCCCCTCCGCCAGCACCTCGACCTTGCGCACCGCCGCCTTCACCGGAAGCAGGTATCCGCCGCGATCCTTGCTGGGAAATACCGAGGTCGCCCATTCACTCCCGCCAATGGAGGCGCGCACCTTGACCGAACCGAACCCGCGTCCCCGGCCAAGCTCCATCCGCCGCATGGCCTCATGCGCGGCAATCGCTTCCCCCGCCTCGCCATCGATGGTGAGGAAGAACCACCCGCCCGCTGGCGAGCCGTCACTCGACCAGCGCCAGAGGGTAGAGGTGAAGGAGAGGGTATCGCTCACAGCAAGACCATGTTCGCAGTTACCTCGTCGCCTTCCTCCAGCCCCTCGGCCCGGCGGACTGCAGCCTTGACCGGCAGGAACCACACGCCCGACTTCTGCTTGAACAGGCTCGTCGACCAGGTGCTGCCGCCAATCGTCGCCTCGACCTTGACCGAGCCGAACCCGCGCCGCTTGCCGGTGAGGATGCGCTGGTGGATCTCGTGATCGGCAACCTGCTTGCCGACAGTCTCGGGCAGCTCGCAATAGGTCGCGAGCATGTTCTCGCTACCCGTCCAGCCGAGCAGCGGGGCGGTGAAGCTGACTTCGGTCATTCGCTGACGCGGCGCACCGGCACCTGCACGCTGCACACGTCCACCCCGCCTGCGGGCACGGTGTAAAAGGCATCGTTTCGGTTGGCACGCACTGCGACATAGGCGGCGAAACTCTCGCTGGCGGTGTCGAGATATTCGAAGGAAGGAGCGTCATCCATTTCACTGGCCAACCTGACCGAGAGGATTGGTACCCGCAGGTGCGCTTCATCGTCGGTATAGAAGCCAAGGTCACCATGCCCGCGCGGCAGGCTGGACATATGCTCCATCCCCTCGATGATCCGGCCCACGACCGCGAGGTTGCGGTCCATGTGCCGCTGCGGCTGGCCGATGATGGTGTAGAGGTCCGCCCCGGTTCCGGTGTCTGGCGCGTACCCTCGCCCGACACCGACATAGCCGTAGCAGTGGATGGGCCATACTTCCTGGCGTCTATCAAAATGACCTACTGGCCAGCCTTCTAGAAAGGAATTCCTTCCGTACTCAGACGTCAGATATCTTTGCATATCGCCAACTGGCGCGAGAGGCGGACAAATATGCCCATCGCACCAAGAGCGAACAACGTATTCGCTTGCCGGTGACACTACCCCCTCAGGCAGCGACTTCGCCTCGGTCACATCACCCCACTGGGTGACGTAGTTATCTTGCACCCGGTTGACCGAGGTCCCGTCCCACCAATGGGCGCGGGCGAGCAAGCGGATGTTCTCCACCCACGGCTGGCTGAACGGCGGCGGCATCAGCTGGATCACCACGGAGCGCGGGTTGCCGCGCGCGTCGGGGGCCAGTTCCATCACCAGCAGGTCTTCGGGCGCAATGGCGAGCCATTCCTCCGCGCTGGCGGCAGCGACGACCGAGGAGGGGGTGACGGGTGCCTCGTCCTCCTGCGCCAAGGCAGGGGCGGTGAGGGTGACGGCGGCAAGTGCCAGGAGTTTCTTCATGCCCGCATCCTGCCACCGCGAGGGCAATTGGCAAGCGCTAGAGGACCTGTTCCTCCAGCGCGTGCATGTCCTCATCCGAAAGCCCGAAATGATGGCCGATTTCATGCACCAGCACGTGACCGACAAGATGCTCCAGCGTCTCGTCGCCGCGCTCGCACCATTCGAGCAGGATGGGCAGGCGGAACAGGCGAATCCGGTCTGGCATGGTGCCCGAATGCTCGATCGAGCGCTCTGTCATGGGCAGGCCTTCGTAGACGCCGGTAAGCTCGAACGGATTTTCGATCTCCATTTCGGCCAGCAATTCGTCATCGGCGAAGTCCTCCACCGCGATCACCACCGCGCCGAGGTGCTCAGCGAAACCCGCAGGAATCCGCCCGAAAGCAGCCTGCGCCATCTCTTCCATCTCGGCGATCGACGGGGCCAGCCCGATAGTCCTGGTCATGCAAGTGCAATAGGCATGGCACGAGTGCTTGTCATCAGCAGGCACCTTGGCTAGACGCGCCGCTCTGCCAGACCACCGTGCTCAAGCAGCGAAGCGGTAGCACGGACAATTGGCATGCGGAGCGGTGGCCGAGTGGTCGAAGGCGCACGCCTGGAAAGTGTGTATACGGTAACCCCGTATCGAGGGTTCG
>JAUIIG010000021.1 GCA_030431875.1 Alphaproteobacteria bacterium | reverse complement strand
CCAGCTCGGCCTTCCTGGCGGTGATGGCATCAGCAACCTGCGCGCGCATGGCCTGGATCGCCGGACCCTGCACCTGCCGTTCGTCCGGCGTCATCTTGCCGAGCGTCTTCAGCAAGGCGGAAATCCAGCCCTGCTTGCCCAGTGCCTCGATCCGGATCGCCTCGACTGCATCGGCATCGTTCGCCGCTGCCAGCCGGGCCAGCGTATCGGCAACCTTGTTTTCGTGTTCGCTGCTCATAGTGGTCGCTCGCTTAGTGAGGACAAACAAAAAGCGCCACCCTTTCGGATGGCGCTTCCTGAATTTCTAGGCATTCAGCAATCAGGCGGGAAGCGCTTCCTTCGCCTGCTTGATGATGCTGGTAAAGGCTGCGGCCTCGTTCATGGCGAGGTCTGCCATCACCTTCCGGTCCAGCTCGATGCCGGCGAGCTTAACGCCGTGCATGAACTGCGAATAGGTGAGGCCTTCGGCGCGAACGGCTGCGTTGATGCGCTGGATCCACAGGGCGCGGAAGTTGCGCTTCTTCACCTTGCGGTCGCGGTAGGCGTACTGGCCGGCCTTTTCGACGGCCTGACGGGCGACGCGGATCGTGTTCTTGCGACGGCCGCGGTAACCCTTGGCCTGTTCGAGAATACGCTTGTGCTTCTGGCGGGTGGTCACACCACGTTTAATGCGAGGCATATCTTAGTCTCCTTGAACCCGGCTCAATCGAGGCCGTAGGGCGCCCACTTCTTCACGGCAGCCTGGTCGGCCTTGGCCAGAACCTTGGTGCCGCGCTGCTGGCGGATATACTTGGCATTGTGGCTGATCAGGCGGTGGCGCTTACCGGCGACACCATGCTTGACCTTGCCGGTGGCAGTGAGCTTGAAGCGCTTTTTCACGCCGCTCTTGGTCTTCAGCTTGGGCATTTTCATCTCCTAGACAGAGACACGTCCGAACCAGCCCTGGCAGCCCTAACGGCCAGACCGGCAGTGAATCACGTGTCAGTGAAGGGCGCGCATCTACGCAATTGTGCGCGAAATGCAACCCGTATCTGGGGAGCGGCTACTCCGCAGGAGCGATCACGCTCTCTTCAACAAGGGTGAACGGCGTCGGGGGCAAGGCGCCGGAGTTCAGGATGATGGCCAGCCGGTCGGCTTCTTCGACCGTGAAGCCGCCAGCCACCTGCAGCCGCCCGCCAAGGACAGGTTCGTTGATGATTGGCGCCATGAGCACCTCGTCATCCAGCACGACTGCCATTTGCCCGCCGACATTCTCGCTGGTCAGCCGGGCCAGCTGCGCACCGCCGCGCTCGTCGAAAGCGAGGTTGACCACCGGTTCGTTGGTCATGGGATCCATGCCCGTCATCGCGGAGGTCAGCCGCTGGCCACTGATCCCGCCCAATCGGCGAACGGCCAGCGGCTGGTCGTAATTCTCGTCCGACATCCGCAGGATTTCGCTGCCCGGTGGGGCAACGCCGTCATAGACATCCATCGGCAGTGCAGTTGAGTCGACCATGCGGAATTCGAGTTCGCCCGTGGGCCCGATCAGTGCCGCCAGGGCAGCGCCATCCACCGGTCCGGTCACCTCGAGTACGATGGCCCCGTCGGCGGTGTAGCTGATCGAGCGGATGCGGCTGCCGGTGCTGTCCACGCGGCGGCTGATGACCTGCGTGCTTTCGACGAGCAGGTCATCGAGGCTGGTGTCCTCGTCGACCAAGGCTTCAAGCTCGGCGAGGTCGGCCTGGATGACGAAGCGGTGGGTCGGGTCCTCAGGTGCCGCTGCCAGCAAGTCGCAGGCGGCAAGGCCAAGGCTGGCCATGGCGAGAAGCAGCAATGCGGCAAAGCGGGTGCGGATCTGCGCAAACATCGGCAGCACCTCAATCAAGCGCGCAGCCGGCAATGCCATCGGTCATGCCCCATTCGGCAAGTTGCCGGTCGATCCGCGCGGTCGCATCGGCGGTGGCCTGCGGGTGATACTGGAAAGTCCCGCCGTTCCATTCGACCGGTTCGACCAGCCCTTGGGCATCGAACCCGTGGTGCGCATCGGCATAGGTTTTGACTGCCATGGGGCCGCCCTCGGCGCGCCCGACGAAGGCTTGCAGGTCCTCAAGCGTGGTGGTGTCATCCGCCTCGCCCTGCAGGACGAGCACGGGGACGCTGGCGGTATAGTCCTGCGGCTGAAAAGCAACGAGCGGGTAGAAGGCAATCGCGCCGACAAGTCCGGGAGTTTGCACCCTTCCGCCTGCAGCAAGGTTCAGGGTGCCTTCGCCGCCGAAGGACCAGCCCATCACCACGCCGGGGCAGCGCAGGTCCATCCGACCTTCAGCGCGGGCCTCCGCCAGCCCTTCCGCCGCGAAACGTGCCAGCATGTCGCCGGGAACTTCGCCCTCCGGTCCGGGGCGTGCCGCCAAGGCCACATGGTCGATCATCATGACGTCGATGCCGCGATCATTCAGCCAGCGCGCCCAGCGGTAATAGTGGTCGGTATCGTGGAACACGGCGAGGCCGCCGCCGCCGGGAATGATAACCGCCCAGGGGCGCGGTGCGTCATCTTCGGCAGCAGGCTGCCAGACAAAGGGGCTGTCGCCCTCCTGCGCCGATGCGCCACCCGTAGTCGTCATTGCCGCTACTCCCACTGCCAGTGCAGCCAGCCACATTTTCGCCATAGTCACGCCAGCACCTCCACCACATCCTCCAGCCGCGCCGGATCGCCAAGCGCCAGCACCGTCCCGTCGGACCCCGCGTGCAGCGGTTCACCCGACCAGTCGCTCATAACCCCGCCTGCGCCTTCGACCACCGGCACCAGCGCGGCATAGTCGTGCAGCTTGAGGCCGGCCTCGGCGACGATGTCGAGATGTCCGCTCGCCAATGCGGCGTAGTTGTAGCAGTCGCCGCCCATGACCATGCGCTTGTGATCGGTCTGCCCGGCCAGCGCCATGAACTTGTCGCCCTGCTCGACCGAGAAATAGTGCGGACCGGTGGTGGCAATGGTGGCAATGTCGAGCTTGGGGCACGGCCGCGTCTTCACCGGCTGGCCGTTGAAGGTAGTGCCTTGCCCGGCAATGCCCAGCCAGCGTTCGCCGAGGATTGGCTGGTCGATCACGCCGAGCACGGGGAAGCCCTCCACCACTAGCGCGATCAAGGTGCCAAAGATCGGTCGACCGGCGAGGAAGGCCGTGGTGCCATCGATCGGATCGAGCACCCATTGCCGACCCGAGACGCCCGGCTTCTCGTCAAACTCTTCGCCGATGATGCCATCACCCGAGAATTCCGCCTCGATCAGCTTGCGCATGGCCTCTTCGGCATTGCGATCGGCAATGGTGACCGGCGTGCTATCGTCCTTGGCTTCGCCGTCCATCGAAGTGCGGAACAGCGGCCTGATCTCTGCCCGCGCTGCCTCGGCGAGCCGATGGGCCAGGGCGATCTCGGCGTCGAGCCTCACTCGTCCACCTCGACCCGGATCGGGTCGGCCAGGTCGTGGACGCGCACCACTATTCCGCGCACGCCGTCAGGTCCGGCGCGCGGTGTATGCACCTGCCGCGCGGGGATCACCACGCTCTCGCCCGGCATCAGGGTGCGCGATTCCTGGCCGACCATGTCGAGCACGGCGCTACCTTCGATCACGTAGAGGTATTCCTCCCACGGGTGGTAATGCGTCGCGCCGACGGCACCTGCAGGCAGTCGCAGGTCGTCGACCACCAGCCGGTGGCCCGGTGCCGCGCCCGGTTCGGTGTTGAAGACATTGTTGGAGCCAAAGTCCGGTACCCAGCGTGTTTCCGCTGGTGGGGACTGCGTGGTCGCACAGCCCGCCAATGCCACAGCAAGGAGGGCAATAGCAGCGCGCATCAGTCGAACAGGCTCGAGACGCTGCTCTCGTCGGCGATGCGACGGATTGCCTCGCCCAGCAGCGGAGCGATGGTGAGCACACGGATGCCGTCCGAATCCTTGGCCGCGTCGGTCGGCTGGATGGTGTCAGTGATGACAAGCTCGGTCAGCGCCGACTTGTCGACCCGCGCCACCGCGCCGCCCGACAACACGCCGTGGGTGATGTAGGCGGCAACGCTCTTGGCACCCTGGTCGAGCAAGGCCTGCGCGGCGTTGCACAGGGTGCCGCCCGAATCGACGATGTCGTCGATCAGGATGCAGCAACGCCCCTGCACGTCGCCGATGATGTTCATGACCTCGCTCTCGCCCGGACGATCGCGGCGCTTGTCGACGATGGCCAGCGGAGCGTTGTCGAGCCGCTTGGCCAGCGCACGGGCGCGCACCACGCCGCCAACGTCGGGCGAGACGACCATCAGGTCCTTCTCGCCGTAGCGGGCCTGAATGTCCGCCGCCATGGTCGGCGCGGCGTAGAGGTTGTCGGTGGGGATATCGAAGAAGCCCTGGATCTGTCCGGCGTGCAGGTCCACCGCCAGCACGCGATCGGCCCCGGCCTGGGTGATGATATTCGCCACCAGCTTGGCCGAGATCGGCGTGCGCGGGCCGGGCTTCCGGTCCTGCCGGGCATAGCCGAAGTAAGGGATCACCGCCGTGATACGCTTGGCCGAGGCGCGCTTCAGCGCGTCGATGCCGATCAGCAATTCCATCAAATTGTCATTGGCCGGGAAGCTGGTCGACTGGCAGATGAACACGTCCTCGCCGCGCACATTCTCGTGGATCTCGATGAAGACCTCTTCATCGGCGAACCGGCGCACGCTGGCGTCGGTCAGCGGGACTTCGAGATAGGCGGCAATGGCGCGGGCCAGCGGCAGGTTGGAATTGCCGGACATGATTTTCATGGTGGTGCGAATCCCTGTTTGCTGCGGCTGGCTCCCCGCCTAGCGGAGCGTCATGGAATTGCAACGGAGAGGGTGCCGGTTGTCGTCAGGTGGAGGGGACCGGGACTTGGATGCTCGTCATTTCTTCACTGAATGCTGATAGAGGAAGTGCATGGGGAAGAAGGCCGACATTTACGAGCTTGAAGTAGCCCTTGCTCGCTCAGATGCTCAGCAGATGTGTGAGTTGATAGACGCCTATGCCGCTCACTTTGAAGGCCCATGGCCCGAAGAGTATGCAGAGGCGTTTGGCGAGATCGTCTCTTGCGGTCACCTCGATCCCGAGAAGGCGCTGGCATATGTGGTGCTGGCGGCCGCCAGAACAGATGATGCGGCGTTCATCGGTATGATGGCATGCGGCCAGCTTGAAGACATTCTCCGTGACCCTTCGCCGGTAATGCTGGGCCGCATCGAGGCTGAAGCGCGACGATCACCCCGCTTTCGCTGGCTGCTCAGTCACCCGTTCAAGATCGCAGTTTCCGGCGATGCTTGGGCAGCCATCGAGAAATTTCGCATTACTGGTCCGCGTGAAGAGCCTCACGGCGACACCATGCCGCCGAGAAACTGATAGCTCCTCACGTCATCTGCAATTGGGTCATCAGCAGACCGAAGGGCTACCGACCAACAAACTACAACCGATGCTCGCCCTGCACCCAGCGGACGGTGCCGCTGCTGGCGCGCATCACCACGCTTTCCGTCGTCATCACGGTCTTGCCGTTGCGGCGCAGGCGCTTCACGCCGTCGAGCAGCGAGCCGGAGGTGACGCCGGTGGCGGCGAAGATGCAGTCGCCCTTGGCAAGGTCTTCCAGCTTGTAGATGCGGTCGAGATCCTCGATGCCCCATTTGTGTGCGCGGCGACGTTCGTCGTCGTTGCGGAACAGCAGACGGCCGTTGAACTGGCCGCCGACGCAGCGCAGCGCGGCGGCTGCCAGCACGCCTTCGGGCGCCCCGCCGCTGCCCATATACATGTCGATGGTGGTGTCTTCGTCAGTGGTGGCGATCACGCCAGCCACGTCGCCATCACCAATCAGCACGACGCCGCAGCCGATGCCGCGCAGCTCTGCAATGAGCTCGGCATGGCGCGGGCGGTCAAGCACGCAAACGATGATCTCGGACGGCTTCACGCCCTTGGCTGCCGCAACCGCCTCGACATTCTCGGTCGGGGTCTTGGCGAGGTCGATCACGTCTTCGGGATAGCCCGGACCCACGGCGATCTTGTCCATGTAGACGTCCGGCGCGTTGAGCAGGCAGCCTTCTTCGGCAGCCGCCAGCACGGCCAGCGCGTTGGGGCCAGCCTTGGCGGTGATGGTCGTACCTTCCAGCGGGTCCAGCGCGATGTCGATCTTAGGGCCCTTGCCCGGCGCGCCGCCAACCTTTTCGCCAATATATAGCATGGGCGCTTCGTCACGCTCGCCTTCACCGATAACGACGGTGCCGTCCATATAGAGGGTGTCGAACGACTTGCGCATGGCTTCGACGGCGGCAGCGTCAGCCGCTTTCTCGTCCCCGCGGCCGATCAGCTCGGAAGCGGCAATGGCGGCGGCTTCGGTCACGCGGACCATTTCCAGCACCAGCACGCGGTCAAGCACGCTCTCTTTGTTTTCGGCAGAGTTCATTGGCAATTCATGCTCCCGGCTGAATTTGGCCCCCAACGGGTACGGTGGGCGCTTAGGTTGGAGCTGCGACAATGTCGAGAAGGCTGCCCCTGTTTTTTGCTGCCCTGCTGTTATCGACTCCCGCCCTCGCGCAGGAATCTGCCCCGCGCTCTTACGGTCCGGCCGATCCTGCGACCGAGACCGATCCCGACGCCGAGGTGCCGCTGGTCGAGGCCGAACCCTGCGCGGAAGAGATCCGCGAGGACGGCGCCATCGTGGTCTGCCGCGAGCTGCCCGACAGCGAGCGCTACATGTCACCCCTGCCCAAGCCGGTCGAATCGGACCGGACGGTGATCCCCGGCCTCACCGATCCGCCATGCTGGGTCGAGCCGCGAGGCGGAGTCTGCGTCCGCTTTGGCAGCGTGCCCGAATATCCGCCGATCATTGACCTGTCAGCCTTCCCCGAACCGCTGAGCGAAGAGGAAGCCGCCGCCGTGAGCGCCCTCGACAATGAACGCGAACCCCGCGCCCTGACCGGAGAGCGCATCCCCATCGACCTGAGCGAGGACGAATGAGCCCGTCCTGCCGTCTTGCCCTGCTCGGCCTCGGCACCGGCTGGGTTCTGGCCGGCGCCGGCGCGGCCAGTGCGAGGCAGGTCTACGGCCCTACCGAGTTCGGCATGTCTGACGGCTCCGCACCGGAATCGATGCTGGAGGCAAGGCCCTGCGAAGAAGGAGCACAGGAGGACGGAACGATCGTTGTCTGCCGCGAGCTGGAAGACCCCGAACGCTATATGTCGGTGCTGCCGCGCGCGGTGGAAGTACACGTCAACCAGCTCGACGGGCTGCGCGAGCCGCCGTGCTGGGTCACCGGCAGGTGGCCCTGTGGCCGCGTGGGCTATGCCCCGCCGCCGATCTACCTGATCGACCTCGACGCGATTCCCGAAGCCTTGACCGATGCCGAAGCTGCGCAGGTCATGCGCGCGGAAGACATGTCCCGGCTGAACCGGAAAGCGCCGACTAGCCGAGCAGGCGCATCACCAGCGGCTCTTCCACCAGGCTGGGCGAACCGTCGAGCACGTTGAGCGCCGCAGTCACTGCGCTTTCCGGTCCTTCGTGGGTGACCATGGTCACCAGCACGGGATCGCCATCGCCGTCGTCCGGGTGGCCCTGCTGGATCATGCTCTCGATCGAGACTCCGGCATCGCGCATGGCAGCAGTAATCTCGGCCAGCACGCCAGGACGGTCGGCCACCATGAAGCGCAGGTAGGCGCGGCTGCGGCGGTTGCCGGGGTCAGCCGGGGTACTTGCCTCCAGCGCAGCCACGGGCAGCGAGAAGGGCGCGGTGGCATTGCCGCGGGCAATGTCGATCAGGTCAGCAACGACAGCACTGGCAGTAGGGCCGTCACCAGCGCCCGCGCCTTCGAACAGCAAGCGGCCGACGTGGTTGCCTTCGGCGACCACGGCATTGGTCGGGCCGTCGACGCTTGCCAGCGGGTGGCTGCGCGGCACCAGGCACGGCGCAACGCGCTGGAACAGCTTGCGCTCGCTGCCGCTCTCGTCGCAGTCGGAGATGCCCAGCAAGCGGATGACATAGCCCAGTGCACGGGCCTGGGCGATGTCGGCAGCGCGGATGCGGGTGATGCCGGAAGTGTCCACGGCAGCAAAGTCGAGCTCGGTGCCGAAAGCCACGCTGGCAAGGATGGCGAGCTTG
The DNA here is from genome assembly GCA_030431875.1 of Alphaproteobacteria bacterium. GTDB lineage: Bacteria > Pseudomonadota > Alphaproteobacteria > Sphingomonadales > Sphingomonadaceae > Alteraurantiacibacter. The sequence goes on along the minus strand of JAUIIG010000021.1, from coordinate 42,717 downwards.
TGCGCGGCATCGACGCCTTCGATGTCGAAAGTGGGGTCGGCCTCGGCATAGCCCAGTTCCTGCGCGTCCTTCAGTACTTCGCCAAAGTCTCGGCCGGTGCCCTCCATCTCGGAGAGGATGTAGTTACAGGTGCCGTTGAGGATGCCGTAAATGCGCTCGATGCGGTTGGCTGCGGCACCTTCGCCAAGCCCCTTGATCACCGGGATGCCGCCAGCAACTGCAGCTTCGTAACGCAGCGGGGCGTCGCGGCCCTCGGCCAGCCGCGCCAGCTCCAGCCCGTGGTGCGCAACCATGGCCTTGTTCGCCGTCACCAGTCCCTTGCCACCGGCCAGCGCCTTGCGCGCCAGGGCCAGCGCCGGGCCGTCCGATCCGCCGACCAGTTCCACCACCACGTCGACATCGTCGCGCTCGGCAAAGGCAGTCATGTCGTCTTCCCAGGCATAGGCCGACAGGTCGACGCCGCGATCCTTGGACCGGTCGCGCGCCGATACGGCGACGACTTCGATCCGGCGGCCGGCACGGGCAGCAATCAGGTCGCCATTGTCGGCCAGCAGGCGCAGCACGCCTGCCCCCACGGTGCCCAGTCCCGCCAATGCGATTCGCAGTGTTTCGGCCATCGAGATTCCTGTCCGCCCTCTATCCTTGGTGTCCGGCGGCACCCGTTAGGCAGTGTCAGCCCGCTTGGCCAGTGCAGTTCGCCTTCGCTCAGGTAAAGCGCCGCTCACACGGCCCCAGTTCGGCAAGCACGAAGGCATAGTCTGCGCGGGCCTGATCCTGCGAGGCACGGTCACGTTGGAGGAACGCCTCGTTCGGCAGTTCGCGCGGCAGGAAACAGGCGAATCGGAACCATGCCAGTGTCTCCGGCTCCGGCGGGCGAGCCGAAGCGTCGACCAGTTCGCCCAACGAAACGCCCCAATGTGGCGCCATTCCGGGGCGGCGAATCACTGTCAGCGACACCGGGGCCCCGCTGTCCGTCTCGACGAACAGCTGGGTTTCCGATTCGCCAGCAAGGTTGCCGGGCACCGAGATCACGTCGCGCACGCCGGTGATTCCCGGCGGCGCATCGGCCGCGGCCAGCTGCGTCAGCACCTGGCGCACGCGGGCCTCGATTCGCGGGCCGTGGGGCAGCATGGAACGCGAGGAGAGCAGCTGCAGCGCACCGGGTTGGGTGGTCGAGAGATCGCCCATCAGCAGGAAGCGGCGTTCTTCCAGGTCAGGCGGGTCGCCATCGGCAAGACGTCGCTGGTCGACCACGAAGACCATCGATTCGCTGACGCTTGTCGGCGCCTTCAGCAGGGCCTGGGTCAAGGACTCGACGTAAAGCCGCACATCTGCCGGACCGACCCCCGGGGCGCGCTCTGGCGGGAAGGGAATCTGGTCCTCCACCTGCACGATCGCAACCGTGTCGGCACGCATGGCCATGGTCACCAGGTCAGCGTAGGTCGGCGCCTGCGAGGCCCGGAGTTCGGGCACCACTTCCGCCTGCGGCCGGGCCACGCTGACCGTGGAACAGGCGCTGGCAAGCAGGGCCGCACCGACTGCGGCGAAGGACTTCATGACTGTCGATTTCAGGCGGGTGCTGGGAGTCATTTGAGCGCTTTCAAAGGTTAACCTCGAGACGGGTCAGGACCGCGCGTCTAGCGCAAGAATCTGCCTCGAGGATAGTTTTGCCAGCCTAAACGAGCGATTCATTGCTGAATCTGCACTTAATCCGAAAAGGGTTTGCTAGAGTCCTTCATGCCCGTTAAGAGCCGCCGAGGTCTGCCCCGCGCACAGAAAAAAACAGCGGGCGTGGCACTTCGGGCACAGCTAATCATTGTGTCATTTAGATGCCGCAGCCCTTTTGGGGCTGGACAAGAAATCACAGGGACTGTCAGGGTGTGAATCCTGGGACCCATAGTGGCCGGGTGCGAATCCGGTCGGTTGTTAAACGGAGTGAAGGGACTGGATGGCTTACGCTGACCAAGAAATGAGCGGCAGTCGAATAGTATCGATTGTCATCGTTGCCCTCATCCACGTTGCGATTGGCTATTTGCTGGTCACCGGACTCGCCATGTCGGCGGTGAAGGAGATCGTGGAGCGAGTAACCACGGTGGATATTGAGGAGCCCGAGCCGGAGCCGGAGGAGGAGCCCCCGCCACCGCCCGAACCTGAAACCGCGCCGCCGCCGCCTGTTGCGCCGCCGCCGCCGATCAATGTGAGCGTGGCCCCGCCGCCGATCCAGACGCAGACGCGTATTCCGCCGCCTGCGCCGCCCGCACTGACGATTCCGCCGCCGGCCCCGCCGGCCCCGCCCCCGGCACCGCCGCCGCCGCCTTCGCAGGCACGCCCGGCCAGCCCGGACGGCCAGGCCCGCTGGACGCGTCGTATTATCGAGAACTACCCGTCGCGCGCTCTGCGTCGCGAGATCGAAGGCACGGTCGGCGTTGCCGTTACCGTGGGTGCCGATGGCCGCGTGGCATCCTGCCGCGTGACCCGCTCGGCCGACCCGATCCTGGATGAGGCAGCATGCGATGACATCACGCGCTATGCCCGCTTCAACCCGGCTCTCGACGACGCCGGTCGCCCGACAACGGGCAGCTGGTCGACCAACATTGTTTACCAGATCAACTGATCTACCTGATTTTCTCTAGGAAGAGGACTAACTCGCATGCTTATCGAAATTCTTGCCGCAGGTGGGGCGGAGGCCCCGACCCAGAACTTCGGCTTCATGGAAGCCATGGAACAGGGCGGCCCCGTCGCCTGGTCCATCCTTGCCATCCTGGTTATCCAGTCGGTCGGCTCCTTCTACATCCTGTTCACGAAGATCTTCGAACAGAACAAGGTGATGAAGGAATACCGCACCAACCGCGCCGCTTTCTGGCGTGCCGGTTCGCTGAAGGAAGGCGCCACCAAGTTCGACAAGGACAGCGCATGGCGCCAGCTCGTCGACGACGGCATCCGTGCCGGCGAAGAATCGGAAAAGATGAGCGACAGCCTCGAATCGCATGACTGGCTGCACGGCACCCTGTCGCGTTCGGAAAGCGCCATCATGGCCAAACTGAATGGCGGCCTGCCGTTCCTCGCCACCGTCGGTGCAACCGCACCGGTATCTACCGCGCCCTCATCAACATCGGCATGTCGGGTTCGGCATCGATCGACAAGGTTGCCGGCCCGGTGGGTGAAGCCCTGATCATGACCGCCATCGGTCTGCTCGTGGCTGTTCCGGCCGTGTTTGCCTACAACTACCTGATGAGCCGCAACCGTCGCATCCAGGCGATGCTGTCGGGCTTCTCGACCGACCTGCAGGCCAACATTACCTCGCACGGTGTTGTGAAGCCGGCCGTTCGCGCTGCTGCCGCTCCGGCTGCCAAGGCCAAGACGGCCCCGGCAACCGCCAAGCCGGCCGCTCCGAAGGCCTGATAGGCCCAAGGCAATAATGCATTGGCGGGCGCTTTCGCATGCGAGCGCCCGCCACCAGGTTTCAGACGTGAGATAGGACGAGAAACATGGCCATAGCGATGGGAGATGGCGCCGGCGATACGCCGATGTCGGACATCAACACCACGCCGCTGGTGGACGTCATGCTGGTGCTGCTGATCATCTTCCTGATCGCGGTTCCGGTGGCCATCCAGACGGTTGAGCGGCTCGAGATCCCGATCTTTGAATCGATCGAGTCGGACGACAAGGTGGAGAACCTGCTGATCACGGTCACGACGACCGACGCAGAAGGGCGCACGCCAGGCACGATCCGCTCCGCATTCACCGGTGCCACCCGCCAGGGCGAATGCCGGGTCTTCCTCAACAACACCACCCTGGTGGATTCCGCCGACCTGCGTCGTGTCGCTTTCGAGCGCCTTGATGCAATCGTGCAGAATGCCGGCGGCGCGGATGCCATCCGCGAGAACCCCGAGCTGATCCCCCAGGTGCACATTCGCGGCGACATCAACGCCCCGTGGAAGTGTGTTGCGGGCACCATTTTCAACGTGCAGGCGGCCGGTTACCCGACCGTCGGGTTCATCTCGAACCCGGTCGATCCGAACGGCTGATCGGCGCGCGGACCAGAAATCAAGGAGTAAGCTACCATGGCAATGTCAGGCGGCAGTGATGATGGCGAACCGATGATGGACATGAACATGACGCCGTTGATCGACGTCCTGCTCGTGCTCCTCATCATGTTCATCATCACCATCCCGGTCGCGACCCATGCGGTGAATATCGACCTGCCCTCGCCGGATCCGAACCCTCCGCCAGAGGACCAGATCGATCCGATCAAGAACAAGATCGTTCTGACCCAGGGCGGCCAGATCCTGTGGAACGCCACGGCGATCAACGAAGGTGAACTGGTTCGTAACCTGCAGGAAACGCTGCGCTTCGCAGTTGAGCCTGAACTGCAGTTCGAGCCGGAAGAATACGCAGCCTATGATACCGCAGCCCGCGTGCTGAATATCATCAAGAGCTCGGGCGTGACGAAGTTCGGCTTCGTCGGCAACGAACGGTACCGCGTCTTCGATTGCGGTGGCTGTCCACCGTACGAAAGCCTGCAGAACAACTAGTTCTGCGGATCAACGAATCGGAAAAGGGGCGGAGCGATCCGCCCCTTTTTTTATGCGCTGCAGGCTGAGCTCAAGCATGAGCTAATGAACGATGCGTGTCCAAACCTTGACCCTTCCCTGATTATGTGATGTTATGCTGTTACATATTGGAGAGGAGGCATTTCATGGCAATCCGTTCCCGCATGCTAGAGCGCAGTTTCAACCGGCTCCCGGAGCCGATGAGCCAGCTCAACATCACCCCCCTGATCGACGTGCTGCTCGTCTTGCTGGTGATGCTGATCCTCTCCATCCCGATTGCCGTAAACCGGCTCGATGTCGACTTGCCGCAGGGCCCCGGAATCACCCTGACAGAACAGCCCGAAGTCTCCCTCGTCGTGCGTGAGAACGGTGCGGTGCTGTGGGATGGCGAAGCCGTCAGCCGTGAAGAGCTGGCACAGCGATTGCAGGCCGCCGCAGCCTGGTCGGAAACGCCAGTCATCAGGTTCGAGCCCGATGCGCTGGCGAGCTACGATGCCTCGGTGCAGGTCATCAACCAAGTCAGCGATGCCGGCATCGACAAGTTCGCCTTCATCGGCAACCATCGCTACCGTGAGTGGGCCAACGACTGATGCCCTATACGCGGGCGCGGGCGCACCGCTATCGCGGATGCTGCCAACCGTCCTGCGAAAATCCGCGATCGATCGCGCACGTCCCGCCGCACAACGTGTTCACGGTGGCGCTGACTGCGCTAATCTTTGCCGTCATCGCCTGGGCCCTTGCCAGGCATGCGGCTGAACCAAGGCTCGTCGACGTCAACCTGCCGATCATGGCAGCGACACCCGCTGCCCCGCCGGACACGGCTTTTGTCGTCACCGTAACGACCGCTAATCCGGGCGGCATCGGTGAGGGCGAGTTTCCCCGCCGGACACTCGGCACCGGAGAATGCCTCGTCTACCTCGACGACAACCACCCGGTCAGTTCAGGCGAACTGTACGCACGCGCTTTCGACCGCCTCGACAGTTTTGTTGCAGCCTCATTTACGGCGGAAAGCGCCTATCTCCGGCTGCCACAGACAAGACCGCTAGCATTCCAGTTTCGTGCCGATGCCACCACCCCCTGGCGCTGTGTTGGCGGAGTGATCTCCATCGCGCAGGTTTCCGGATATCCGCAAGTAAGCCTGCTGACCCACCCCGTCCGCCCCTGAAAACTTTCCTACAACCCCGGTGAACGCGCAGCTTGCCCAGCATGTGCGCAGCCTTGCCAGCATTCGCAGAATTCCGCCGCTTACAGCCCCCGCTCGGCCTCCCCGGTTTTTCCCGTCAGGACACTGTCACACCTGTAACACCTTGCCGCTCACCCGCCTTCAGGATCCTCGTCAGGTTCGGCAACGCGCATGGCCGCCCCGGCCAGCGTCTCCGCCTCCAGCAGCAGTTCGTCGTCGGCACCGCCTTGCGGCACGGCTTCGCGGCCGATCATCACCATGACCGGCACCGCCAGGGGACTGACATAGTCGAGCGTCACGTGGTCGAGCCGCTCCGCCGCCGTGTCGAGCAAGTCGCCCAGCCGCGCCACGTCGGTCATCTTCGACCGGGCGTCGGCCCAGGCCGCCTGGATCAGCACGTGGTCTGGCTCGTACTTACGCAGCACGTCGTAAATCAGGTCGGTGCTGAAGGTGACCTGCCGCCCGGTCTTGCGCTTGCCCGGATGCTGGCGTTCCACCAGCCCGCCGATCACCGCGACCTCGCGGAAGGCGCGGCGGAGCAGGTGGGATTCCTGTACCCAGTCGATGAACTCCTCGGTCAGGATGTCGGGCGACAGCAGCGGACGCGGATCGATGACGGGCTTGAGCCCCCAGACCGCGAGCGAGTAGTCGTTGGCAACAAACCCGCCCGGCATCAGGCCCAGCGCCTCCATCCGCGCAGTGATCAGCATGCCGAGCGACTGGTTCGCGTTCCAACCGGTGAAGGTGTAGTAGACCGTGTAGTGCCGCTTGGCATGGGGGAAACTCTCCACCAACAGCCGTTCTGGCCCGGGCAGGTGGCTGCGCCAATCCTGCACCTCCAGCCATTCGCGCACGTCGTCAGGGAACCGGCCCCAGCCCGCACGATCCATCAGCAAGCCCTGCACCCGGTCGGCCAGGTGCGTGGTGAGAGGCAGCCGCAAACCGCTGTAGCTGGGGATCGAGGCGGCTTTCTTGCTCGCCCGCACCACCAGTTCCATGTCCTTCAGCTGCTCGACCTCGAGGTTCACGCCGCTGAACTGGAAGGTATCGCCCGGCCGCATCGCGGCAGCGAAGCGTTCCTCGACCTTGCCGAGCGAGCGGCCATTGCGAAAGCGCACGTCGAGCATCTCGGAATCGACGATGATGCCGGCATTCATCCGATGGCGTTGCGCCTGCTCGGGATGGGTAAGCCGCCAGTTGCCGTGCTTGTCCCGCGTGATGCGCTTGAACTTGTCGTAGGCCCGCAGCGCATATCCGCCGGTGGCTACGAATTCGAGCACGCGGCCGAACTGCTCCTTGTCGAAGTGCGCATAGGGCCAACACGAACGCACCTCTGCCAGCAGCTCATCTTCGTGGAACGGCGCGGCACAGGCGCAGGCCATGACGTGCTGGGCAAGTACGTCGAGGCCGCCTGGACGAAAGTCCTCGCCATCGCGCCGCCCCTCCTCCACGGCTTGCAAGGCGGCGGTCGCCTCGAGGAATTCGAAGCGGTTGCCCGGCACCAGCAACGCGCGGCTTGGCGTATCGAGCCGGTGCCCCGCGCGGCCTATCCGCTGGAGCAAGCGGCTGGAACCCTTGGGTGCGCCCATCTGCACCACCAGGTCGACATCGCCCCAGTCCACGCCAAGGTCGAGGCTGGCGGTACAGACCAGCGCACGCAGCTCTCCGCGCGCCATGGCCCCTTCCACCTTGCGCCGCGCCTCCTTCGACAAGGACCCGTGATGGATGCCGATCGGCAGGTTGTCCTCGTTGGCGTCCCACAGGTTGCGGAAGATGTATTCGGCGAGGAACCGCGTATTGGTGAAGACCAGCGTAGTGCGGTTGTCGCGGATGCGCTGGTACAGCTGCGGGATCGCCCAGGTCGCCGCGTGACCGCCCCACGGCACCCGCTCTCCATCGGGCAGCAGGATCTCCAGCTCCGGCTCGGCGCCCTTCTCGCCCTGCACCAGCTCCACCGAACCCACGTCGCCCCAGGGCGCGATCCAGCCGCGATAGCCTTCGAGATCGGCAACCGTGGCCGAGAGAGCGGCGCGCTGCATATCGGGCGCGATCGCCTGCAACCGTGACAGGGCCAGCGCGAGCAAGTCGCCGCGCTTCTGCGTGGCAAAGGCGTGGATCTCGTCGACCACCACCCGCTTCAGGCCCGCGAACAGGGTGAGGCTGTCCTCGAAGCTGAGCAGGAGCGACAGGCTTTCGGGCGTTGTCAGCAGGACATGCGGCGGGCGTGCCCGTTGGCGCTTCTTGCGGTCGGAAGGGGTATCGCCGCTGCGCGTCTCGATACGGATGGGCAGGCCCATCTCCTCCACCGGGGTGACGAGATTGCGCTGCACGTCGTGCGCCAGCGCCTTGAGCGGGGAAACGTAGAGCGTGTGCAGACCGTCCGGCGGCGCGCTATCGCCCAGCCGCGAGGGGCAGAAGTCCGCCAGTGTCGGCAGAAACCCGGCAAGCGTCTTGCCTGCGCCGGTATCGGCCACCAGCATGGCGTGCTGGCCCGCATCGGCTGCAGCCAGCATGTCCAGCTGGTGCTGGCGAATGCGCCAGCCCCTGCCGGCGAACCAGTCGGAAATTTCGGGAGGGACTGCAGCCTTGCTCACAGACCCGGAGGTAATGGCCGAATGGCCAGTGGCCAAGTCCGCTCCCGCCACGTCGGTGCGGCGGGAGCGGGAATTGGTTATTCGGCGGGCGTTTCCTTGTCGCCCTTCAGCGCGTCACGTACTTCGCCGAGACGCTGGTGGATGCCGAACAGCACCATGTAGACTTCGATCATGATGCGCCAGACAAGCACACCGAAGGCCGATCCGACCACGGCAACCAGTACGCCCAGCAAACCGCCACCCACGTTGTAGTCCATCATCGTTACAGCCGCGCCCAGCGCGATGAGCAACCAGATGACGATGCCGACCAGTCCCAGCCAGTAGACCACCTTGAGCACCACCGGTGCCACCATCTTTTCGAACTGGAAAAGATCGCCGAAAGAAAAACCACCCATAAAAGCCCCCTTTTGGTTAAGCAGGCGCGCAATCGAACACCGAAGCGCCGATGAGTCAATCCTTGCGCTTATGGTGTGCCTGTGTGGTCCACCATGGCGAACCGCTGCGGGAAACTAGAATCCGCCGCCCGTACCGGCCGCATATTCCATGCCGTATTCGATATCCTCGCGTTCCAGTCCGGTCAGTTCGACCAGCCGCGCCACCTCTTCATCGCTGAGATCGGCCAGTCCGCGCGCCGCGGGAACGGCTTCCATGGCCGCCTCCATCTCTGCCGCCGATTCCATCATCGGGCCGAAAAGCAGGTCGGGATTGGAGAAAACTGCCGCCATGACTCGCGGGTCGGAAGCCATGCGATAGCTTTGCCGGGCATAGTTGGCGCCGCTTTCGGTAGCGAAGAAGGCATTGATATCGGCCAGCTCGGTGTCGTCGAAATAGATGGCATAGAGCTGCGCCATGACATCGCGCATCAGCGGCTCCATCCGCGTCATCATGTCGCCCATCATGGCCTGGGTCATCTCGACGGCCAGGGCATCACGCTCGCGCCAGGCCGGGTCGATGATCGCCAGCGCTGCTTCGGTCGCCTCGTCATCAATGCCCAGCTCGCTGGCGGAGTAGCCCAGGGCATTGGCAAGCGCGCCGTCGCTGTCCTGTGCACCAAGCTCGGCAAGCGGACCCAGCATGCCATCGAACATGGAGCCCATCATTTCGCCCATGGTGCCTTCGGGCAGGACCCGTTCGACAATCTCGCGGGCCAGCGGCAGGCGGGCTTCCTGTTCGGGAGTCAGCGGTTCGACCTCGAAGCCCGCCGCGAGAGCCGCCAGCGCCGCTTCGGCCTCATCATCCTGTGCCAGCACCGGCGCAGGTGCCACGGCCAGAGCAAGGGCAAGGCCCGCAGAACCGATAAATTTGCCGAACATGGTCATTCCTTTCAGTGTCCCACGCTTTCGCCGCGTTCGAGGCCGCTCAGCGCCAGTTGTTCATCAATCAGCGCGAGCAGGCGCTCAAGGCCTTCCTCGCTGTCGCTCTCGGCGCGGGCCACCAGCACGTCCTGCGTGTTGGAAGCGCGCAGCAGCCACCAGCCGTCGGGCGTGTTGACGCGCACGCCGTCGGTAGCGTTGACCTCGATGCCCTCAGGCACGTCGTCGCCGGTCAAGCGCGCCTTGACCTCGTCGATGGCGGCAAACTTGCGGCTTTCATCGACCTGGAAGCGCATTTCCGGCGTGTTGAGCATTGCGGGCATCTCGCCGCGCAGCTGGGTCACCGACTTGCCCAGTCGCGCCGAGGCGGCGAGCAGGCGCACACCGGCATAGAGCGCGTCGTCGAACCCGTAATATTCGTCGGCGAAGAAGACGTGTCCGCTCATCTCGCCAGCGAGAGGCGAAGAAACTTCCTTCATTTTGGACTTAATCAGCGAGTGGCCGGTCTTCCACATCACCGGTTTGCCGCCGCAGGCCGACACGCGATCGAACAGTGCCCGGCTGGCCTTTACGTCGGCAATGACCGTGGCGTTAGGTATTCTCGCTAATAGATCCTCTGCATAGATCATCAGTAGTTGATCCCCCCATATGACGCGGCCTTCGCCGTCGATGGCGCCGATCCGGTCGCCATCGCCGTCGAAAGCCACTCCGAAGTCGAGGTTCTTCTCGGCGACAAGCTTGCGCAGGTCGGCAAGGTTCGCCTCGACAGTGGGATCAGGGTGATGATTGGGAAAATTTCCGTCGACTTCAGTGAACAGCAGGTGGTGCTCACCCGGAAGGCGCTGGGCGAGGAGCTCCAGCGCGGGCCCGGCGGCGCCGTTGCCCGCGTCCCAGCCGACCCTCAGGCCGGCGAGGACGGCCTCGTCCACCCCCGCGAGTGCAGCCAGCATACGCTCGACATACTCTTCGATGATGTCGACGCTTTCGACGCTGCCGGTCCCATCGATCCAGTCCCCCTCTGCCGCCATGACACCAAGGGTCTGGATGTCGGCCCCGAAGAAGGGACGGCCACGAAATACCATCTTGAAGCCATTGTAATTGGCGGGATTGTGGCTGCCAGTTATCTGAATGCCGCCATGCACCTCTTCGGCTGACGCCTCGGCATAATAGAGCATGGGGGTCGCGCCCATGCCGATGCGGCGCACATCGCAGCCGCTCGCCGTCAGCCCTTCGATCAGGGCATGTTCGAGCATGGGGGAGCTGACGCGGCCGTCGTAACCTACTGCCACCATGGGTCGATCCACAACGCCATCCAGGTCGCGCCGCAGCAGTGTGCCGAAGCCGCGGCCAATGGCGCGGGCATCGTCCGGGCCCAGCGTCTCGCCAATGATCCCGCGAATATCGTACTCGCGCAGGACAGTGGGATGGAATTGGTGACTCATTTCAGCTCCTTGGCGACAGGCCCAGGGCGCTATTCCACGCCGTCGGGCAGTTCGTCCAGCAACAGGTCCCGCGCGGCGTTGGCCTCGTGCACCTGATCGTTCGTGCCGCCCTTGTCTGGATGGACCATGGCAACGAGCCGCTTATGCGCGGCAATTATGTCAGATCGCTTAGCGCGCGCCTCCACGCCCAGCAGGCGGCGGGCGCGGAACAGCGCCTGGTTGCGGGTGGAAACCTTGGGCTGCCACGGCCAGCGGCCCGTGATCCAGCGGAAGAAGATCACCCCGATCGCGGCGAGGACGACGAACTTGGCCACCGCCGTTACGCCATCTCTGCCACGGGACGGGTAGCTGGACGCGCCGCCTCTTCCCGGCCCGAAGGCATGGGCAACCGCAGGTTCGCTACCAGGCTACGCACTTCCTGGCGGGCAACGAGGTGGCTGGTGCCCAGCTCGCCCAGGTGCCCCTTGTCGAGCAAGGTCAGTCCCGAGGGGAACAGCTCGCGGTAGATCACGCGTTCGGACAGGCCCTGCGATACGCGAAAGCCAACGCGCTTGGAAAGCTCGGTCAGGGCCTGGTCGATACGGCGCTGGTTGCGCGCGTCGGTGAAGCCGGTGCGGTTGCGCACCACCACCCAGTCCATCTCGCGGCGCTGCTGCTCGATCTGCGCCCGGCTGCGCTTGATCCGCGCCTCCCAGATCAGCTCGGCATAGAAGGAGAGTTTGCGCACCTTGAAGCTTTCGGCATCGACATGGCCGATCAGGTCGAAGTCGACGAAGCTGTCGTTCATCGGCGTCACCAGCGTATCGGCGCTGGCGGCGACGTGGCGCGCGAAGGGATCGTCGCGGCCCGGCGTGTCGAACAGCAAGAAGTCGGCGCCTTCGCCAATACGTTCGGCCTCTTCTTCCAGCACCTCGATCGTGTCGCCGTGGCAGATGTCGAACACCGGGCCGGGCAGCTCCACGTTCCGGCGGAGCTGGGTCTCGGCGCGGTTCTCGCAATAGCGGAAAAAGGTCTTCTGCCGCGTATCGAGGTCGAGCGCGGCAACCTTCGCCCCCTGGTAGGCGAGTGCAACGGCCACGTGCACCGCAGTGGTGGACTTGCCGGTGCCGCCCTTTTCGTTGGCGAAGACAATCCGGTGCGGTGCTGCCATGCTTGGCCTTTCTCTCGGGGTTGCAGGCCGCTAGGCCAGAGCCCGTAGTCTATCCGAGGTCCAGCCGCATGCAAACCGCCACTACCCTGAAAGACCTGCGCCAAGCTGTGGATGAATTGCGCGCGTCAGGCACGATCGCCCTGGTGCCGACCATGGGTGCGCTCCACGAAGGGCATCTGACGCTGGTGCGCGAGGCAGCAAAGAAGGCGGACCACGTGGCCGCCTCGATCTTCGTCAATCCACGGCAGTTCGGCCCGAACGAGGATCTCGATGCCTATCCGCGCCAGCTGGCGGAAGATTCAGCCAAGCTGGAAGCGGAAGGCGTGGCCCTGCTCTGGGCACCGACGGTCGAGGCCATGTATCCCGAAGGTTATGCCACCAATATCAGCGTCTCTGGTGTCAGTGCGGGCCTTTGTGGTGCCGATAGACCCGGCCACTTCGACGGCGTGGCGACGGTGGTGTGCAAGCTATTCAACCAGGTGCGTCCCGACATGGCGCTGTTCGGCGAGAAGGACTGGCAGCAGCTCGCGGTTATCCGCCGCATGGCGCGCGATCTCGACCTGGTGCTGCCACATGTCGATGCAATCCACGGCGTGCCGACCGTGCGCGATGAAGACGGCTTGGCGAAGAGCAGCCGCAACGCCTACCTTTCGGCCGAAGACCGCGCCGCTGCCGCCGTGCTGCCGCGCGCCATGGACATGGCCATTGCCGCGATCACCGGCGGCGCTGAGGTGGCCAAGGTCCTTGGCCTGCTGAAGGCGGCCCTGCTCGACGGCGGCTTTGCCAACGTCGACTATGCCGAAATGCGCGATGCCGATTCGATTGCCCCGCTTGACCACGAGAATGGCAACGCCCGCCTGTTCGTCGCCGCCCGCATCGGCGGCACCCGCCTGATCGACAACAAGCCGGTGACAGCATGACCGAAGACGATTTCCGCCAGTACGTCGCCGCCTTTAATGCGGCAGACTTCGACGGCTTCAGCCGCTTTTACGCCGAGGACGTGGTGTTCGAACTCGGCAGCACCAAGCGGATCGAGGGTCGGCAAGGGATTGTCGATTTCTACAAGGTTGTGCGCAGCCGCATCGACGAGGAAGTCGTGCTGCAAGGCCTCCTGATAGGACCGCGCAACGTCGCCATGTACTGCCGCACGACGTTCAAGACGCTGGTCGACTGGCCGGACTACGAATTCGGTGCCACCAAGGCGGGAGACGTGCGCACAGTCGAAACCATCGCCTGGTACGACCTCGACGAAAGCGGCAATCGTTTTACCCACATCCGCGGCGGACGCTTCAAGCCCTGATGGGTCCGCCTGCGCCCCGCTAGATATTGGACAGTACGCCCAGCGTGCCGCCCAGTGCGATGACGAGGTAGACCGGCAGCTTGCGCGGCCACCTGCTGCCACGCAGTGTGGTGAAGTTGAAGGCCAGCCAGACAAGCACCCCGATGCCGAGGCCATAGCCCACGGCAAAGCCGACATCCTGCCCTGGCTGGTAGAATACCTCGCCAGACCCCGCGCCGGACAGCTTGCCGATGGCAAAGGCGAGCAGAGCTCCAGCAAAGCCCGATGCCCATAGTTTCCAGCCGCTTGACGGCACCTGCCCGATTGCCCGTCCTTCGCTCATTCCCACACTCCTGTTGCCCGTAACAGGCAAGAGGTTGGAACAACTGCGCGCGGCAGAAAATGCCACAGGATTGGTGCCTTATTCAGGCGATGCGGAAAGGGGAGTGAGCTGGAGCGGGTAAGGGGAATCGAACCCCTCTAGCCAGCTTGGAAGGCTGGAGCATTACCACTATGCTATACCCGCCCGCTCGATGGCGCGATTGCCACCGCTTTGGGCCTGTCGTCAAGCGCCCTGATCAAAGCCTGCGCCATCATCGTCCGCCGGGGGCGGTGCGATTCGCACTTCGACCCGCCGATTGGCGCGCCGCCCGCTCTCGTTGGGCGTACCATCCGGCAAGGCATTGGGGGCGACAGGGTTCTGTTCGCCGAAGGCAATGACCTCGATCCTCTCGTCAGCCACGCCGCGTTCCACCAGCCAGGCAGCCACCGCCTCGGCCCGGGCGCGGGACGAACGCAGGTTGGCCTGGTCGTTACCGCCCGAATCGGTGTGGCCCGCAAGGATCACCGGCCAGTCCTCGTCGAGGGCATCTTCTCGCAGCAGCTGCTCCAGCAGGCGGGCGGCGGCGGCGCTGATTTCGGGACCGTCGGCAAAGGGAATGGTGAGCTCGACCGGCTCGGCCGGTTCTTCCACCAGCGGCACATCGACCGCTTCATCATCGCGGAGGATCGAGGCAGCGGGAGAAGATTCCGTGGCGCTCGGCGTCGCCGATGGTTCTGCTGTCGCGTCAGGCTCTTCGAGCGGCGTCTCGCCATCATTTTCGCCGGCGCGGCGAACATCGCAAGCTGCCAGCGAAAGCGCCAGCACACCAGCGGCGACCATGGTCATGGGTTTGGGCATATCCTGCATCCTCATAGTGCGGGCGACCGGTTGCCCGAATCGCCGGCCTCCTTCTCGGTCTCCTTCTCGGCCTGCTCTATGGCGGCCGCGGTGCGCGGCGGGGAGTAGGAGACAATCGTATCGCCCGGCTCGGGCTCGGGCCGCGCGGCGTGGGTGAAGAAGCGCAAGGCCCCGTCCGGCTTGACCAGCAACAGCATGTTGGTGGCCTTGGGCAGGTTCTCGCGCGCGTCCTCGATATCGTACTGGTCCGACAGCTTGGTGCGGCGGAATTCCCAGCCTTCAGTCTGGCGCTGCTGTACATCTTCCACGCCAAAGCCGGAGCTGAACAGCGAGCGGCCGCGCAGCGATTCGGGCATGGCGCGCGGATCGTCCTCGTCGCCTTCCTCGCCCAGCTGGTAGACGCTGTCAGTGCCGATTTCAGGCGCAAATTCCGAGCAGACCAGCGTGTTGTAGGCCTCGTTGTGCGTCGCCGCGATCAACACCTGGTAGGGCGCAAGATCGAGGTTATGCTCGGTCGCTTCGTTCAGGATTTCGCCGTGATAAGTGGGAATGCCCGCTACCCGCGCAGGCTTGAGCCGCTGCCAGCTGGAATCGACCAGCATGACCGGCGTCTTGAGCTCGTGCATCTGCTTGGCGAGGGCGATGGTCCAGCGCGTAGCACCAACGATCAGCAGGCCGGGGCGCGTGGCACCCTTTACCTTCAGCAGGCGGGCAACGAGGTCGATGGTAAAGCCGTGGGCGACAATCGTGGTGACCACGACCGCAAAGCTCAGGCCGATCAAAATGGTGCCGTTGGCATAGCCCAGCTCCTCCAGCCGCAAGGCGAACAGGCCGCAAATGGCGACCAGCACGATGCCGCGCGGGGCAATCCAGGCGAGGAACAGGCGCTCGTTCCATGGCACATCGGAAAACAGCAGGCTGAGCAGGACCGTGGCCGGGCGCACGAGGAACAGTACGGCCAGCAGGAACAGGGCAAATTGCCATTCGAGCTGGCGCAGCTGGTCAAGATCGAGGCTGGCGGACAGCAGGATGAAGATGCCCGAGACCAGCAGCACCGCGATGTTCTGCTTGAAGGGATGGATCGAGCGGAGGCTGGAGACGTTCATGTTGGCGAGCGCAATGCCCATCACCGTGACGGCGAGCAGGCCTGCTTCATGCTCGATCTGGTTGCAGAAGACGAAGGTGCCGATGACCGCCACCAGCAGCATGGGTACCTTGAGGAATTCGGGCACGAAGCCGCGCGGGAAGCTCCAGGCGATCAACCAGGCAGCAGCGAACCCGATCAGGCCCGAGATACCTGCGGCGATGGCGATTTCGGGAACGACTTCGTAGACCGAGCTGCCGCTGGCAGTCGCGCGCAGCACCTCGTAAGCGATGACCGCGCAGAGTGCGCCGAAGGGATCGTTTACGATGGCTTCCCATTTGAGCAGTGTCGAAGGGCGCTGCTGGACCGAGCTTTGCCGGAGCAGCGGCAGGACCACGGTTGGTCCGGTTACCACCAGCACACCGGCGAACAGAATGGCAATCGGCCAGACGAGGCCGGCGACATAGTATCCGGCGAGCGAACCGAACAACCAGGCGAGGGGCACGCCGAAGACCACCAGCCGCCACACGCCACCGCCGTATTTGCGGAACTCCCGGAAATCGAGGCTCAGCCCGCCTTCGAACAGGATCAGCGCGACACCGATGGAAACCATGGGCTCCAGCAGGTCACCAAAGGCATGCTCCGGGTCCATGATCCCGAGCACGGGCCCAACAAGGATGCCTGCCGCCAGCATCAGCACGATGGCTGGCCAGCCGGTGCGCCAGGCGATCCATTGGGCGCCTATGCCAAGCACGCCAACGAGCGCAATTACCAGCGCTTGTTCTTCCATTGAGAGCCCGTCCTGTCGCGCGAGAAAACTAGAGTTGGTCTATCAACGCCTTAACAGGCCCGAATATCCCGCAAGGGTCAATGGCCGGCAAATTCCACGAGCGCCTGTGCATTGACCCGTGCCGCGTCGAGCGCCTTCGAGCCGGCGAGTTCGGGCAGGTCGACCACGAACAGGGCGTGATCAACCACCGCACCGGCACGGCGCAGCAGATTGGCAGCGGCCACAGCCGTCCCGCCGGTTGCCAGCAGGTCGTCTATGACCAGTACCTGCTCGCCGTTGTCGATGATGGTGGGGTCCAGCTCAAGCGTGGCGACGCCATATTCGAGCGCATAATCCTCGGCGATGGTCTCGACCGGCAGCTTGCCTGCCTTGCGCAGCGGCACGAAGCCCACACCGAGGCGCAGGGCCAGCGCCGTGCCGAAGATGAAACCGCGCGCTTCGATCCCGGCGACCTTGGTCGCACCGAGCGGGGCGGCCATGTCAGCCAGCATGTCGACGGAGGCAGCCAACCCCTCTCCGTGGGAGAGGAGCGTGGTGATGTCTCGGAACTGGATGCCGGCCTTGGGAAAATCCGGGATCGTGCGGATGAGCGCCTTGAGCTCGTCTCGCGTCAAATCCCGGTTCCTCCGTTCAGCCTTCTGGCTCTCAGTGCTTGCGCGGCTTTACCGCAGCCCAGACCTGCTTCTTGGCGAACCATGCGAGGATGGTAGCGAAGAGCAGGAAGCCCAGCACGGCCCAGCCGGTCTGGCGACGCTTCACCAGCTGCGGTTCGGCAGTCCACATCAGGAAGGCCGACACGTCAGCCGCCATTTGTTCGATGGTCGGTTCGGGGTTGCCTTCGGCGTAGGTCACCTGGCCGTCAGTCGTCAGGGGCGGAGCCATGGCGAGGTTGAGGTTGGCGAAATACGGGTTGTGGTGCAGGCCGGCGCCCGGTGCGGAATCGGGGAACTCTTCAAGGAGCTCTTCCGACGGCGCGGCATAGCCGGTCAGCAGCGAGTAGATGTAGTTCGGGCCGCCGTGACGGGCCTTGGCCATCAGCGAAAGGTCCGGCGGAATGGCGTTGCCGTTCGCTGCCGCCGCCATCACGCTGTTGGCATAGGGTGCCGGGAAGTAGTCGGTCGGCAGGGCCGGGCGCGTGGTGGCCTCGCCGGTGTTCGGGTCGATGCCGGGCACGGTGATCGTGGCGGCTTCGGCCTTCACCTGGTCTTCGCTGTAGCCAAGCTGCTGCAGGTCGCGGATGGCGACGAAGTTGAGCGAGTGGCAGGCGGAGCAGACTTCGCTGTAGACCTGGTAGCCGCGCTGCAGCTGGGCATAGTCCCAGGTGCCGAGGAGACCTTCGAACTGGAAGCCACCGTCGGGGCCGTGGGCCTCCTGGTGGAAGGCGTGTTCGGCGGTCTCTTCTTTCAGGTAGCCCTGGTCGATGACCGTCAGGACGCCAGAACCAAAGGCCAGCAGCACGATGAAGCTGAAGCCAAGACCGATCAGGATACCAACAAGGCGGATCATTTTCTCGTCTTTCCCTTAGCTCAGGCCGTGGCCTGGGCTTTGTCGCCCAGCACTGCGTTGTCGTCGGATCCCAGCACCGCCTCGGTAATCGAGAACGGCAACGGATCGGGCCGCTCGATCGAGGACACGATCGGCAGGATCACCAGGAAGTGCAGGAAGTAGTATGCCGTCGCGATCTGGCTGATCATGACGTAGGGTTCTTCCGCAGGTGCACCGCCGCAGTAGAACAGCACGGCCATGCACGGGATCAGGCCGAACCAGAAGAACTTGCGGAACAGCGGACGGTAGTGGCCCGAACGCACCGGCGACTTGTCCAGCCACGGCAGGAAGAACCACACCAGGATCGCGCTGAACATGGCCAGCACGCCCCACAGCTTCGCCGGCAGGATGAAGTCGAAGGTGAAGGCGCGCAGGATCGCGTAGAACGGGTAGAAATACCATTCGGGCACGATGTGCGCCGGGGTCGAGAGCGGGTTCGCCTCGATGTAGTTGTCCGGGTGGCCCAGCATGTTGGGCATGAAGAACACGAAGGCGAAGAAGATGATCAGCGCCACGCCCAGGCCGAAGCCGTCCTTGGCGGTGTAATAGGGGTGGAACGGTACGGTGTCCGATTCCTGCTTCACTTCCACGCCCGTCGGGTTCGACGAGCCGGGGATGTGCAGCGCCCAGATGTGCAGGATAACCGCGCCCGCGATCACGAAGGGCAGCAGGTAGTGCAGGCTGAAGAAGCGGTTGAGCGCGGCGTTATCCGGCGCAAACCCGCCCAGCAGCCAGGTCTTGAGGCCCGGGCCGACCAGCGGAATGGCCTCGAACAGGCCGGTGATGACCTGCGCACCCCAGAAGCTCATCTGGCCCCACGGCAGCACGTAGCCCATGAAGGCGGTGGCCATCATCAGCAGGAAGATGACAACGCCCAGCAGCCAGATCATTTCGCGCGGCGGCTTGTACGAAGCGTAGAAGAAGCCGCGGAAGATGTGGATGTAGATGACGATGAAGAAGAAGCTGGCACCGTTGGCGTGCGTGTAGCGCATCAGCCAGCCCCAGTTGACGTCGCGCATGATGTGCTCGACCGAACCGAAAGCAACCAAGGTGTTGGGCGCATAGTGCATGGCCAGCACCACGCCAGTCACGATCTGCAGCACCAGGAAGAAACCGGCGAGGACGCCGAAGTTCCAGAAGTACGACAGGTTGCGCGGCACGGGGTAACCGGCACCCACGGCGTTGTACACGAGACGCGGCAGGGGCAGCTTCTCGTCGAGGAACCGCATCAACGGGTTCTGCGGCTGGTAGTCCTTGGCCCAGGGAAAGCTCATGTTCTTCTCTCTCGCCTCAGCCGATCACGAGCGTCGTGTCGGAAATGGAATATTCGGGAACCTGCAGGTTCTTCGGCGCGGGACCTTTGCGGATGCGCGCAGCGGTATCGTAGTGCGAACCGTGGCAAGGGCAGAAATAGCCGCCAAATTCACCCTTGTTCTCACCTTCGGCAGCGCCCAGCGGCACACAGCCGAGGTGGGTGCAGACGCCCATGACCACGAGCAGTTCTTCGTGGCCGGGCAGGGTCCGCTCGGCCAGCGTCTGCGGGTCGCGCAGCGAATCGACGTCGACATCGTTGGCAGCGGTGATTTCCGCCGGCGTCAGGCGACGCACGAAGACCGGCTGCTTGCGGAAGACGGCCTTGATCGACTGGCCGACATCGAGCGCGCTGATGTCCAGCTCGGTCGTGCTTTCGGCCAGCACGTCTGCCGACGGCGCCATCTGCGTGACCAGCGGCACCAGCGTAGCCAGCGCGCCTACGCCAGCCGCCGAAACTGCTGCAATTTCGATAAAGTCGCGACGGCGGACGCCGTCTTCGCCGGTGACGTCTGCCACTTCAGCATTGCCCGTGGTGGTTGCCATACCCTTGCCTTGCCTGCCACTTGCGCCCGCTTGGCCTTAGCCTTGGGCGCGCGTGATGAGAACCCTGTCATAGCCGCACGGGGAGCCCTTGCCGGGTGGCGGCTTGGCGCGGCTGATAGACGAGCAAATCCGCCATGCCAACCCGCCATGTGACACTTATGTTAGCGGCAGCGAATGTTGCTCGCACCTGTGGCTATTCCGGCAAGGCAATCAGCGAAATCTGGCGGCCTGTTGTCGGCTCCCCGCGATGGGTCGCGCGGCGGTAGGAATGGAAGCGTGCGGGATCGGCGTAGGTATCGAGGCCAAGGGGCCTGACCGAGACCACACCCGCAGCCGCCAACTGCCGGGCCACGTAGCCTTCGACGTCAAAATGCCATTTGTCGGGGCCGGTTTCACGAAACAGGTCGTGGTCGGCGGCGTCGAAATGCGTGCGCATGTCGGCACCCACCTCGTAGCTCGCCTGGGCGATAGTGGGGCCGATCGCAGCCGCGATCCGCCCCGGCTGCGCGCCCAGCAAGACCATCTGCCTGACCACGGCAGCAACCACGCCGCCTTGCGCACCACGCCAGCCGGCATGGGCCGCACCGATCACCCCGGCCTCCTCGTCAGCCAGTAGTATTGGCGCGCAATCGGCAGTGACGATGGCGAGCGCGAGACCGGGCGTGGCCGTCGCCATGGCGTCCACTTCTGGTCGCGATTCGTCGGGAAACGGCGCATCCACCGTGATGGCTTCGGCCGAGTGGACCTGCGTGACGAGAACCACCGACGCATCCCCGACAGCAAGGGCAAGCTCATGCGCATCGCTTTGCGCCGCATCGAGGAAACCGTGCGGGACGCCGATATTGTCCGCGCGGATTACCTCAGCCAAGGCTGCGACTCACCTGCTCGTAGGTATCGCGCGACAGTTCGGGCGCGGCCATGATCCGCTCCAACTGCTCTTTCATCAGCGCCGAGCGGCAAGGCTCGATCCGCCGCCAGCGGCCAAGCTGCGGCACGAACCGCGCCGCCGTCTGTGGGTTGATCGGGTCGAGCGCCAGGATCACGTCTGCGATCAGCTTGTATCCCTCGCCACTCGCCGCATGGAAGGCGTGCGGGTTGTAGGCGAAGGCCATGTAGAGCGAGCGCACGCGGTTCGGATTCTTCAGGGTGAAGTCCGGGTGCTTGGCCAGCGATTCGACATGCGCCATGCAAGACGGGTGCATCGAACTCGCCTGCAGGGCGAACCACTTGTCCACCACCAGCGCATTGCCCTGGTAGCGGTTGTAGAAATCCATCAGCGCGTCGGTGCGCTCGATGCCCGTCAGGCCCGTCAGCACCATCAGCGCGCCCTGGCGATCGGTCATGTTGTCCGCGCCCTGATACTGCGCCCAGGCCATCTGCTTGCCCAGTTCGGGATTTCCGGCGGCAAGGTAGATCAGCGCCTGCGTCTTCACCTTGCGTGCGCCGCGTGCCTCGGCTTCTAGGCTGAACGGCACGGCGGAGGCTCGCTGGTGAAGCGCGACGAACTCGGCTTCCAACAGCTTGCCCAGCGCCGCGCGCATGGCTTGGCGCTCTTCGTGGATACGACCCGGATCGGCGACCAGCATGGTCTCTGCGAGGTAGGTCTCGCTCGGCAGCACCAGCAGCTCGCCGCGCATCAGGTCGTCGAGGCTGTCGTCTGCCAGCACGGCGCCCAGCGCCCCGGCAATTGCTTCTCGGGCGGTCTGGATCGCCGCCGGATCAAGCGCGCCGTCGACGGCCTGCTTGAGATGGCCGACGATGAGGTCCTGCAAGGCCTCGTAGCGGGCGAATGGATCGTCATCCCGGGCCGCAAGGAAGACGAGGTCCTCCACTGGCGTGTCGCGTTCGATGGTGATGGGCGCGGAAAAGCCGCGATTGATCGAAAGCACCGGCGGGCGGGCGAATCCGGCAAAGCTGAAGCTATCTTGAGCCTTGGTCAGCGTAACCAGCTGTTCACCATGGTGGTTCCCGCTTTCCCGGTCGAACAGCGCCAGCTTGAGGGGGATCGGCATGGGCTGCTTGTCCGGCTGGCCGGGCGTGGCGGGGACTTCCTGCGTCAGGTGCAGCGTCGCCGTGTCGCCTTCATGTTCCAGCCGTACGGTGACTTTCGGCGTGCCAGCCTGAGAGTACCACAGGCGGAATTGTTCGAGGTCGACATCGGCACCCAGCTCGATGGCGCGGACGAAGTCCTCACAGGTCGCAGCCTCGCCATCGTGCGTGTCGAAATAGAAATCGGTGCCCGCGCGGAAACGCTCTTCGCCCACCATAGTGCGCATCATGCGAATGACTTCGGCACCCTTGTTGTAGACCGTGGCGGTGTAGAAGTTGGAGATCTCGCGGTAGCTGTCCGGCCGGATCGGGTGCGCCAGCGGACCCGAGTCCTCGGGGAACTGTGCCCCGCGCAACACGCGCACGTCCTCGATCCGTTTGACCGGCGCGCTACCCATGTCCTGGCTGAACAACTGGTCGCGCAGCACGGTGAAGCCTTCCTTCAGGCTCAGCTGGAACCAGTCGCGGCAGGTCACGCGGTTGCCGGTCCAGTTGTGGAAGTATTCGTGCGCGATCACGCCTTCGATGCCGTCGAAGTCACCGTCGGTCGCCGTATCCTCGTCCGCCAGCACGTACTTGGTGTTGAAGACGTTGAGGCCCTTGTTCTCCATCGCCCCCATGTTGAAATCGGAGACGGCGACGATGTTGAACAGGTCGAGGTCGTATTCGCGGCCGAACACTTCCTCGTCCCACTTCATCGACTTCTTGAGCGATTCCATCGCGTGGCCGGTGCGCGGCAGGTCGCCGTCGCGGACATAGATGTTCAGCGTGACTTCGCGCCCGTTCATCGTGGTGAAGCTGTCCGTGTTGGCGACCAGCTGGCCCGCCACGAGTGCGAAGAGGTAACTCGGCTTGGGCCAGGGGTCGTGCCACTCGGCCCAGTGCGTGCCGTCGTCGTTGGCGCCGCTGGCCTCGAGGTTGCCGTTGCACAGCAGGACGGGGAAAGCCTCGGCATCGCCGGTCATGTGGACACGGTAGGTCGACAGCACGTCTGGCCGGTCAGGGAAGAAGGTGATGCGGCGGAAACCCTCGGCCTCACACTGGGTGCAGAGCATGCCGTCCGAGGCATAGAGGCCCATCAGCTGGGTATTGGCCGATGGATCGATCTCGGTGGTGGCCGTCACCTCGTGGCAGGCGCCGGGTAGCGACAACAGCAGGTCGGCATCTTCCATGTGCCAGCTGTCGGTCGGCTCCCCGTCGATCAGCACCGTCAGCGGCTTCAGCCCGTCGCCGTTCAGGTGGATCACCGGGTTGGCATCGGCTGCCGGGTTGCGCTCGACGGAAAGCTTGGCCTGCACCTTGGTCGACGAAATGCCAAGGTCGAAGCGCAGTTCCACTTGCGGCACCAGCCAAGGAAAGGGCTTGTAGTCCTCGCGACGAATGACGGGCGGGTCCTTGGGTTCGGGTGGGGCATCGGCCAGCTGGTCGTTGCCTTCGATGGTCGATGGGGTGCGGGCAATATCCATGGGCATGACCTAAGACCCTTCCTTCGCAGCGTCGAGGGGGTAGAACGCGGCAAATGGCAAAGCTTTTCATTTTCGGGCTGGGTTACACGGCCAAGCGCATCAAGGTGGCGGCGGAAAGCGCTGGTTGGCAGTTTTCGGCAACGGGATCTGATGGCGATGTCGACTTCGCTGACCGTAATGCCGTGCTGGAGGGGCTCGACGGAGCAAGTCACGTGCTGTCCTCCGTCCCGCCAGAACGCGAAAGCGGTAGTGATCCGGTGCTGGAAAGCTATGGCGCGGACCTAGGCGGACGCTGGCTCGGCTACCTGTCTTCAACGGGGGTCTACGGGGACACAGAAGGGGCCTGGGTCGACGAAACGGCACCTACAGGCACCGGCCGCCGCTCGGCACGCGCAAATTGCGATGTGGCATGGCTGGACATGGGGGCGCGGGTATTTCGCCTGCCGGGCATTTACGGGCCGGGACGCAGCGCCTTCGATCGGGTCCGGTCAGGCAAGGCCCACCGGATCGACTTGCCAGGACAAGTCTTCAGCCGGGTCCATGTCGATGACATCGCCAGTGGCGTCATGAAGGCCATCGCAAGGGACGCGCCGCCGGGCGCCTACAACCTGTCGGACGACCTACCGTGCAGCCAAAACGCCGTGATCGAAGAGGCCTGCCAGCTGTTGGGGCGGGAGCCGCCGCCTCTAAAGACGCTCGATGAGGCAGGCCTCTCGCCGATGGCGCGCGGGTTTTATGCCGAGAACCGGCGGGTAGCGAATGGCAAGGCCAAGCGGGTGCTTGGCTGGCAGCCCGACTATCCGACCTATCGCGAAGGGCTACTCGCCCTGCTCTGACGGCTCGCCGCGCATCAGTCGGCCAGACTGCTGCACCTGCACGCCCGGCTGCTTCCTGGCGCGGAGGGCCAGCACCATGCCGAGCACGGCGAGCACCATCCCGCTCGCTGTCAGGAGGGTCCACTGGTAGCCTTCGAACAGGGTCGAGAGCAGCATGGCCACGGCGATGGTGATGATCGAGTTGTAGGCTGCTCGCCCGGCGCCGATCTCGCGCACAAGGTTATAGTGCAGCGGGAAAGTCACTACCGACCCGATCAGCGCGAGATAGACGATGCCGCCCCAGTAGGTCGTCGCCGTGGGCAAGGGGGGTGGTCCGGCGGTCAACCACGCGAAACCGAGGTCGAACAACGTACCGAAAAGCATCGCCCAAGCCAGCAGGCTGACCATGGGCACACCGCGCCCCGTGGGGTTGGCCTGGATCACGTTGGCAAGCGAAGCGCAAAGGATGCCGATCACAGCTAGCACGATGCCCAGCCCGACGTTGCCGCCGATGACACCCGCATCCGGGTTAGCCTGCCATTCGTGCCACAGCAGGAAGGAGACGCCGACAATCGCAACCAGGCTGCCAAGCACGAAACCGCCCTGCACCCGCTCTCCCAGGAAGAGCCTTGCAAAAAGCGCGTTGGGCACCATCAGCAGGGCGAACATCATCGCGACAATGCCCGACGTGACGTAAAGCTCGGAGTGGTAGACGAACAGGAAGTTGCCGCTAAACTGCGCCAGCCCTACGCCCATGGCCAGCAACATTTCGGGCCGAGTGAGCCGCAACCGCCGCTTCATCAGCATGGCGACCACGAACAGGGCGGGCGTAGCCAGGGCAAAGCGGTAAAACACCGACCAGGCGGCAGGCACGCCGTCGATCTGACCGGTGATGACGAACCAGGTCGAACCCCAGATCGTGCCGGTCAGCACGAAGGGGATGATCACCCGCCAGCTCAGGATATTGGCATGGGCCGTGCTCACAGCGCAGCGATCGCCTTGCCGAGCGCCGTAGCGTGGTCGGGATTGGTGGCCCAGCTGGTGACCATGCGTACGCAGGTGTCGTTCCAGTCGATAAATGCAAAACCCTGGCTACGCAGCGCCGAGCGCTCTTCCTGGTTCATCCGCACGAACAGCTCGTTGGCTTCCACGGGGTAGATCAGCCGGTCGCCTGCCGATGCGGCAATCTCGGTTGCGAGCGCATTGGCGGCCCGGGCGTTCTGCAACCACAGGTCATCGTCGAGCATGGCGAGGATTTGCGCAGCGAGGTAGCGGCCCTTGCTTTGCAGGTGTCCCGCGCGCTTGCGGCGATAGCGGATCGTGTCGGCCTTGGCCGGATCGAACAGGATCACCGCTTCGGCGCCCATGCCGCCGTTCTTGACCATGCCGAAGCTGAGCGCGTCGACCGATCCTGCCGCCTCGGCAGGCGAGCAACCAAGGAAAGCCGCGGCATTGCCGAACCGCGCGCCGTCCATTTGCAGCCCGAGGCCGTGTTCCTTTGCCAGTGCGGCAATTGCAGCCAGTTCGTCAGGCCGGTAGACCATGCCGTATTCGCTGGCCTGGGTGATCGAAATCGCCTGCGCGGGTACCTGGTGCACGCCGCGGGTGATGCCGGAGAGCACCTCGCCGATGGTCTCGACGGTCAGCTTCGCCCCCGCGCCGCCCGCCAGCAGCAGCTTGGCCCCGTGCAGGTAGAAGCCGGGCGCGCCGCATTCGTCCATCTCGATATGGGCTTCCTCGTGACAAACCACGCCGCCGTGCGGATCGACCATGGTCGCCAGCGCCAGGCAATTTGCCGCCGTGCCGGTCGCCACCCACAGGGCGGCGCACTCACGCCCGAACAGCGCGGTAAAGCGCGCGTCGAGTTCGCGGCTGAGCGCGTCGGTATCGTAAGGCGTATCTGGCTTATCGGCAGCGCGCATGGCCTCCCACAGCTTGGGATGGACGGGCGCGGCGTTGTCGGACAGGAACTGCATGCCGGAACGCATTGGCCGCATGACCCGTTCTGCGCAAGAATAGATCAACAGGAGATAGCGTGACCGATCTTGAAATCACCACCGAGGAAAAAGGCGACAAGGGCGCCTACTACGCCGAGGTCGAAGGCACCGAGACCCGCGCCGAGCTGACCTGGCGGGAGCGCGAGGACGGCGTACGGATCGCCAACCACACCTTCACCCCGCCCGAGGCCCGCGGCAAGGGTATCGCCTACAAACTGGTCGAAGCCATGATCGCCGACGCTCGCGAGCAGGGCTTCAGGATCAAGCCGACCTGCCCCTATGTCGCGGTGCAGTTCGACAAACACCCCGAGTGGGCAGACCTGCGCGCCTGATCAAGTTTCGGAAAAATCGGGGTTTCTTGGAACGCTCGCGGCGGCGGGCCGTTAGTCTCTTGAACATGCCGATGGCGTTTTTCGACGCTGGCGCCGTGCTCTCCGCCAACTGCGGATCGAGCCATCTTCGCAAGGCGAAGCGCGCCTGCGGGGTTCGTCCCCCGAAACAAGCATCCACCCGGGATCGCGTGCGTCATCGGTCAGCAAGGAGGTCACTCCATGACAGAGACAACCATGCAAGCCCGCCCGACCTTTTCCGAGGCCGAACTTGAGCGCCGCGCCCAGTTCGACCGCTCGCGCCCGCTGGAGCGGGATGAAGCCGACAACCTGATTTCATCGAGCAAGGTGGAACACACCAAGGTCTTCGCCACCGATGGTGAGGAGATCGGCAAGATCGCCCACCTGATGATCGGCAAGCGCTCTGGCCGCGTCGAATATGCGGTCATGAGCTTCGGCGGCTTCCTGGGGATCGGCGAAAGTCACTTCCCGGTGCCGTGGGACGCGCTTGACTATGACGTCGCCAAGGACGGCTACGTCGTGAACATCAACAAGTCGCAACTGCGCGACGCGCCAAGCTACGCGCCCAGCGAGACCCCGATTTTCAGCGACAACTACGGTCGCCAGGTCTTCGGATACTACGGCGTCATGTACTGACGCTGGCAGCTGAAAGACGAAGAAGGAGGGCTCCGGCTTCGGTCGGGGCCCTCATTTGTGTCAGCAGCTTTCAATTCATCTGGGCAGCTTGGCGAAGTCGACCTCGGCAATCGAATCGAGCACGGCGGCGCGCAGCTTTTTCGCGTCGTCCAGTGCCAGCCCGTCGAACGAGAAAGTGCCGCCCGCCATGCCGAACTTGAGATTACAGTAGCCGCGCAGGCGGGCGAGCGGGCCTTGCGCGATCTCCACCGAGTGCAGCTTCACCCGGTTGGCAACCTGCACACGCGGGGCGAGCCAGCCCCGGCGTGACAGCACTTGCGCCGGATCGAGCGCGTGCCGGTCGAAATTCCACAGGAAGAACTCGCGCAGCACCAGGACAAGTGCCAGCAAGCCGAGCGCGATACCCAGCCAGACATTGCCGAAGACAATCACGGCCATGGCCGGCAGGCCGATCACCACGGCATTTATCACCGCACTGTCGGTGTAATATTTCGGGCTGGCGCGTCGCCACTCCTCGGCCTCGTCCGGCAGGGTGAAGCCGGCCTCCGCAGCGATCGGCGCGATCTCGTCCATCTTGGCGAAGGGCGCGACATCGTGGTTGGCGCTGCCCGAGTCCTGCGCCAGGCTGATGAAGCTCAGCCCGTGCCAGCCGAAGCGGCGGCGCAGCCAGCCGGTCTTGACGATCAGCGCCTGCACGCGGTGCACCGGCATGACGACGTCGGTCTTGGTCAGCAGGCCGCGGCGGCGGCGGAAGCCCTTGGCCGTCCGCTCCAGCAAGAACTCCCAGTCGCGAATAAAGGTGCGCACCACGCCTGTGCCCACGCCGAGGACCACCACCACGCCGACCGCGTAGAGGATGGCTGCAATCCGCGCGAACATGTCGAGCGAGGAGAGATAGGTGCCGGCGTCGTTGACGGCTTCGTTGCTGAAGAACGACCCGATATAGTCCCACAGGTCGAACGGCAGCAGGAACTCGAACTGTTGTGCCGCACCCAGCAGGACCGCGAAGATCACCAGCGAGAAGTTGAACAGGCCGAAAGTGAACAGCCGCTTCGGTCCCATGGCAAACAGGGTGCGCGCGGGTGGGGTTGCGGCGACAGCCGGCGTGTCTTCGGCCTCTTGCGCTACGGGTTCGGCGGCCTGTTCGCCCTCTACCAGTGCACGGACTACTTCGCGCAGGCGCTCGCCCTCGGCTTCGGAGACATAGGCCAGCGCCAGCTCGTCCTTGCCGCCCGCGCCGGTCTCGAACTTGACCTGCACCAGGCCAAGCAAGCGCGGCACGAGCTTCTGTTCGAGGCTGACGTCCTGGATGCGGTCATAAGGGACGGAGCGCGCCTGGCGACTGATGATGCCCTTCTCCACCTTCACGTCGCTGTCACCGATGCGATAGCGCAGGCGGTACCAATTCAGCCAGGTCGACAGGCCCACCACGCCGACAATCAGCGTGCCCACCAGGAACAGGATCGGCACGACCGTGGCGAGGTTCTTGGCTTCGGATGCCGAACCATAAAGCACGAAGGCAGCCGGGATGACGGCCTGGAAACCCAGCCGCGCCAGTTGCACCAGCATGGAGAGCTTGTTGACGCGCTGCCAGCCGTCCTCGGGAGCCATCGGCGGAACTGCTTCGCTCACAGCGACTCGCGCTTCACATGGGCGCGGATTTCCTCGCGCATGGCAACGGCATCGGCATGGGCGAGACCCGGCAAGGTGACCGAGGAATTGTGCGTGCCCGCCGTGTGCAGGATCAGCCGGGCAATGCCGAACATCCGCTCCAGCGGGTTCTGCTCGACATCAAGGTGCTGCACGCGACTGAACGGCACCACGGTGTCGGCATGGAACATGACACCTTTCACCACCCGCAACCGGTCATCGCTGATATGGTAACCGCGCGAGCGGTAGCGCTTCATCGGCAGGTAGATCACGAGAAGCGCCGCGATCAGCAGGAACAGCAGCCCCGGCACCCAGATCGGCAGGACCGAAGAGACATAGAGCGCAATAGTCCCCGCGAGGATCGGCAGGAGCGTGAGCGCGCCTTCCAGCCGCATGACAGTGGTATAGGCAGGGTCGAGCTGGGTGAGTGGTTCGGCGTCCATGGGTGCACTATAGGCGCAAGACACCTAATTTGAAGCGAAATCGGGGTGATGTCGGGCCGCAGGCCCGAGAGGGCGACCGCCCGTGCGCAGGTCACCCGCAATGAAGGCGTCAGCTGAATGAAGGGATCAGCACCGGGGCCGCTCGCGCAGAGGCGCTTTCGAAAAACAAGAGGTGGTGCTGCTGGGGAGGATTGAACTCCCGGCCTCACCCTTACCAAGGGTGCGCTCTACCACTGAGCTACAGCAGCATATGGCCCGAAAAACCGTCAGGTGCGGGAACAGGCGCGCGCTATTGTCGCGCAGGAGAGGAAAGTCAAGCCAAGCTTGAGGTGCAGCGCGCCTTGCGCCAGATATGCGCCCCATGAGCAAGGATCTTACCCGGGAAGAGCGTCTCGCCGCACAATTGCGCGCCAACCTCAAGCGCCGCAAGTCGCAGGCGCGAGCGATGGATGCCCAGAGGTCGGCAGATCGCGAATCACTTGGCGCTTCCCCAGACCTTTCCAAATCCGGCGGCGAAAGCTAGGGCGCGCGCTTCAACAGGAGACCTTTGACCCGTGCCCAAGCTGATCCTCGTCCGTCATGGCCAGAGCGAATGGAACCTCGCCAACCGTTTCACCGGCTGGTGGGACGTCGACGTCACCGAAAAGGGCGTGGAAGAAGCCAAGGAAGCCGGCCGCCTGCTGAAAGAGAAGGGCGTCTTCCCGACGGTCGCCTTCACTTCTGTACAGAAGCGCGCGATCAAGACGCTGCACCTGGCGCTGGAATATTGCGACCGGCTGTGGATTCCGGAGACCAAGGACTGGCGCCTCAACGAGCGCCACTATGGCGGGCTGACCGGCCTCAACAAGCAGGAAACGCGCGAGAAGCACGGTGACGAGCAGGTGCACATCTGGCGCCGCAGCTTCGACGTGCCGCCGCCGCCGATGCCCAAGGGTGACCAGTACGATCCCGGCAACGATCCACGCTACGCCGGCATCGACGTGCCGCAGACCGAGAGCCTGAAGCTCACCATCGAGCGCGTGCTCCCTTATTGGGAAAGCGACATCCTGCCGCAGCTGGCAGCTGGCGAGACGGTGATCATTTCCGCCCACGGCAATTCGCTGCGCGCACTGGTGAAGCACCTGTCGAATATCTCGGACGAGGAAATCACCGGTCTGGAGATTCCCACCGGCCAGCCGATCGTCTACGACTTCGACGAGAACATGCAGCCCGGCGAACGTTATTACCTGAAGGACAGCTGATACGATGAGTGCTCCAGTCGCTATCGTCATGGGCAGCCAGTCGGACTGGCCCACCATGCAGAAGGCCGCCGAAGTGCTGGACGCGCTGGGCGTCGCCTATGACGCGCGCATCGTTTCCGCCCACCGCACCCCGGACCGGTTGCATGCCTTCGGCAAGGGTGCAGCCGAGGAAGGCTTCAAGGTGGTGATCGCTGGCGCTGGCGGCGCAGCCCACCTGCCCGGCATGATCGCCGCGCTCACGCACCTGCCGGTGCTGGGCGTGCCGGTGAAGTCGAAAGCCCTCAACGGTCTCGATAGCCTGCTGTCGATCGTGCAAATGCCGGCGGGCGTGCCGACCGGCACCCTCGCCATTGGCGAAGCCGGGGCCACCAACGCTGGCCTGCTGGCCGCTTCGATCCTCGCCCTCGGTGACGAAAGTCTCTCCGCCCGCCTGCAGGATTTCCGCGCGGCGCAGACCGACAAGGTGGCCGAGCGCCCCTCCGACAACGCCTGAGTGGACAGGGTATGAGCGCGCTTCCTCCCGGCTCCACAATCGGCATCCTCGGTGGCGGCCAGCTGGGCCGGATGATGGCCATGGCCGCTGCGCAGCTGGGCTACCACGTCCATGTCTTCGCGCCCGAACGCGATTCGGTCGCGGCCGAAGTGGCGGCCAAGTTCACTTGCGCCGGCTGGCATGACAGCGCTGCCCTGATCGAATTTGCCCGCGACTGCGACGTGATCACCTACGAGTTCGAGAACGTGCCCGTCGCCCCGCTCGCGGCGCTGCCGCAGGAACGCCTCGCCCCCTCGCCGCGCGCGCTGGAAGTGGCGCAGGACCGCGTCCGCGAGAAACGCTTCATCGAAGAGGCAGGCGGACGCCCGGCTCCCTTCGTAGCGGTCGATCACGACAGCGAGCTGCCCGACGCAGTCGACCGCATCGGTGTCCCCGGCATCCTCAAGACCCGCCGCGACGGTTATGACGGCAAGGGCCAGTGGAAGATCGCCGAACGCCATGACGTCCACGGCGCGCGCGTTCCCGTCAGCGGCTGTGTCTACGAAGGCATGGTCAGCTTCGAGTGCGAATTCTCGGTCATTCTCGTACGCAGCCGCTCGGGTGAGGTGCGGTTCTGGGATTCGACCCGCAACCGCCATGTCCATGGCGTGCTCGCCCATTCCGAATTGCCGGCGCCCGAGATCGTCATGCAGCAGGTCGCCGAGGCGCGCGAACTGGCCAAGACGGCCGCGGCGGCATTGAACTACGTCGGCGTGCTGACGCTGGAATTCTTCGCCACCGCCAATGGGCCGGTGTTCAACGAGATGGCCCCACGCGTGCACAATTCCGGGCACTGGACCATCGAAGGCGCGGTCACCAGCCAGTTCGAGAACCATGTGCGCGCCATCTGCGACCTGCCGCTGGGTGATACCAGCAGCGTGTCGAACCGCGTGGTGATGGACAACCTGCTGGGCGACGACGCGCTCGACCTGGCAGGCCACATGGCCGACGTTCGTGCCCATGTGCACCTCTACGGCAAGACCGAAGCGCGCGAAGGCCGCAAGATGGGCCACATCACGCGGGTCGGGTAATGGCGCGTGACGTACTGTTCATCGTCGCCCGGGCGACCAACGGCGTGATTGCCAAGGACGGCGATGTGCCGTGGAAGATTTCCGAGGACCTCAGGCGCTTCAAGCGGCTGACTATGGGCCAAGAAGGTCAAGGGAAGCCCATGGTGATGGGTCGCAAGACCTTCGACAGCCTGCCGGGCCTGCTGCCGGGCCGCCGCCACATAGTGCTGACGCGGCAGGCGGACTGGCAAGCTGAAGGCGCAGAAGTCGCCCTGACGCCCAAAGCTGCGCTGGAGCTTGTCGGTGACGAGGACATTGCCGTGATCGGCGGAGCGGAGATATTCGCCCTGTTCGACGACGTGGCCACGACCTTCGAGCTGACCGAAGTGTTCGAGGATACCGTCGGCGAAGTCACCATGCCGGGCCCCGGCGATGACCCAAGCTGGCGCGAGGTCTCCCGCGAGAGTCGTCCGGCCAAGGACGGCTGGCCGCCCTACGATTTCGTCACCTTCGAGCGGGTCCGCTGATGCAGACCTGGGCCATCCGCATCGGGCTGGGGCTGGCGTTGGTCCTCGTCGGCTTCTTCGGCTTCGCGCCGGGCTACGTCGACTACCAGCGCAACGTGGTCGACGGAGAGCCGCTGCCCGAAGTGAGCGCCGAAGCGCGCGCGCTGCACGACACGCTGACCATCGTCGACCTGCACGGTGACACCCTGCTGTGGGACCGCGACCTGCTGGAACCGGCGCATCACGGCCACATCGACCTACCGCGTTTGCAGGAAGGGAACGTAGCCCTGCAGGTCTTCTCCAGCGTCACCAAGACCCCGCGCGACCAGAACTACGACAACAACACCGACGAAACCGACAACATTACCCTGCTGGTATTTGCCCAGTTGCAGCCGGTGCGGACCTGGACCTCGCTGCTCGAACGCACGCTCTACCATGGCGAGAAGCTGGACCGGGCGGTCGCTGGCTCGGAGGGGCAGTTGTTCGCAGTGCGCACGGTCTCTGACCTGGCAGAGGTCGGTAACGACGCACCTGTCGCCGCCATGCTCTCGGTCGAAGGCCTGCACGATCTCGAAGGCGATATCGCCAACCTCCAGGTGCTTTACGACGCAGGCGTGCGCATGGCAGGGCTCACCCACTTCTTCGACAACGAACTGGCCGGCTCTGCCCACGGCGTCGACAAGGACGGGCTGACCGAATTCGGCCTCGAAGTGATGGTGCAGATGGAAGAACTGGGCATGGTGATCGACATTGCCCATTGCAGCCACCAGTGCGTGGCCGAAGTGCTGGCATTGGCGCGGCGACCGGTGGTTTCCAGCCACGGCGGCGTGCAGGCTACCTGCCCCGGCGTGCGCAACCTCACCGATGAAGAGATTCGCGGCGTCGCCGCCACCGGCGGCGTGATCGGCATCGGCTATTGGCCCGGTGCCGTCTGCGACACCTCGCCTACCGCCATTGTCGTTGCCATGCGTCATGTGCGCGACCTTGTCGGCGTGGAGCATGTGGCGCTGGGCAGCGATTTCGACGGTACGGTGACCACCCGCTTCGACACCTCGCAGCTGGTGCAGGTCACCCATGCCCTTCTCGAAGACGGCTGGAGCGAGGACGAGATCCGTGCGGTCATGGGCCTCAACGCCCTGCGCGTGCTGCGCGAAGGCCTGGAGCCTTTGGCTTGACCCGCCTCTCGCACCGCGATCTCGTGCCGGAGAGTCTGCGCGGCGCGGTGATCGCGCTGGGCAACTTCGACGGCTTCCACCTTGGTCACCAGCGCGTGGTTGCCGAAGCGGTCGACTGGGCGCGCGCCGAAGGGCGTCCCGCGATCGTCGCCACTTTCGATCCGCACCCCGTGCGCCATTTCGCCCCGCACGTGCCGCCCTTCCGCCTGACCTCGCTCGACCAGCGGCACGAACTGTTCCGCGAAGCCGGGGCCGACGCCATGCTGGTGTTCGCCTTCGACGACGACCTTGCCGCGATGAGCGCAACCAGCTTCGTGCGCGATTTGCTGGGCGAGCATATCGGCGCGGCAGGCGTAGTGACGGGCGAGGACTTCACCTTCGGCAAGGGGCGTGGCGGCAATGTGCAGGTGTTGCGCGATGTCGGCGCGACCTGCGGCATCGAGGCGCGTGCCATTGGCCCCGTCGGCGCCAGCGGACAGGTCGTCTCCTCCAGCCGCATTCGCGATGCGTTGAAGGCGGGCGAGTGCCAGGTGGCCGCGGAACTGCTCACCCGCCCCTTTACGGTGCGCGGAACGGTGATCCACGGCGACAAGCGCGGCCGCGAGCTCGGCTATCCCACCGCCAACATGGACATGGGCGCCTACCTGCGGCCGCGCTTCGGCGTCTATGCCGTGACCGGCCGCGTGCTGGCGACCGGACAAGAGTTGCTCGGCGCGGCGAACCTCGGCGTGCGCCCGCAGTTCGACCCGCCGAAGGAGCTGCTCGAACCCTTCTTCTTAGATTTCTCCGGCGACCTCTACGGCCAGCAGATCGACGTCGCCCTGTACCACTTCCTGCGCCCCGAAGCGAAGTTCGACGACCTCGAGGCACTCAAGCGCCAGATGGAACAGGATTGCGAGCAAGCGCGTGACCTTCTAGGTGGCGCGCGCAATGACTGAGAAGCGCGACTACAGAGACACGGTCTTCCTGCCGAAGACCGACTTCCCCATGAAGGCCGGACTCCCGCAGAAGGAGCCGGGCATCCTCGCGCGTTGGGAAGAGCAGGACCTCTACAAGCAGCTGCGCGAAAGCCGCGCTGGTCGCGAGAAGTTCATCCTCCACGACGGCCCGCCCTATGCCAATGGCGATATCCATATCGGCCACGCGTTGAACAAGGTGCTGAAAGATGCCGTGGTGCGCACCCAGACCCTGCTCGGCAAGGACGCGCCCTATGTGCCCGGCTGGGACTGCCACGGCCTGCCGATCGAATGGAAGATCGAGGAAGCCTACCGCAAGAAGAAGCGCAACAAGGACGAAGTGCCCGCCGTCGAGTTCCGGCAGGAATGCCGTGAATACGCCGCCAAGTGGGTCGACGTGCAGCGGGAGCAGTTCAAGCGGCTGGGCGTGACGGGCGACTGGGACAATCCCTACCTCACCATGGCGCCCGAGGCCGAAGCGGGCATCGTTGCCGAGCTGCTGAAGTTCGCCGAGACCGGCCAGCTCTATCGCGGCGCCAAGCCGGTGATGTGGTCCCCGGTCGAAAAGACCGCGCTGGCCGAAGCCGAGGTCGAGTACGAGGATATCGTCTCGACGCAGATCGATGTGGCTTTCGAAGTAAAGTCGGCGTTTGATCAGCGATTGCTGGGCAAGCACCTAGTCATTTGGACGACAACTCCATGGACGATCCCCGTCAACCAAGCGTTGGCAGCAAAGAGCGGCATCGAATACGCCGTTCTGGATATCTCTCCGATTGAGATAATCCCGACGACTCCCCGCGGGACCGAACCACCGATCAAAGATCACTCCAAGGATAAGTCCGTGGTCGTTGCCTCGGCACTTATTGAAGCATTTGTTGCACGGCTCAATCCCGGGCCAAATGCTCGGTGGTTTGTTCGCGACACTGGCGAGC
This sequence comes from Alphaproteobacteria bacterium, assembly GCA_030431875.1. GTDB lineage: Bacteria > Pseudomonadota > Alphaproteobacteria > Sphingomonadales > Sphingomonadaceae > Alteraurantiacibacter. The sequence continues at coordinate 6,989 of JAUIIG010000021.1, read as the reverse complement.
GATTTGACGGTTCTGCTATTATCGGTGCGACGGTTGCTCACCCAATGCGTGCCCTTGGCGACTTTTTTGCCGTTGAGCGCCCAGTATTGGAAGGCGACTTCGTCACCACCGACAGCGGTACCGGCCTCGTGCACATGGCGCCCGACCATGGTGAAGACGACTTCGACCTGTGCAAGGCCAACGGCATCAGCCCCAAATTCGTGGTCGACGACGATGGACGCTACCGCGAAGACTGGCTGTGGCTGCCGCGCACCGACGAGCGTTCGGGTTCGGTCATCAATCCCAAGTTCAACGCGCCGCCTAATGATGAAGGGACTGGCGGCCCGATCTGCGAGGACCTCAAGGCTGCTGGAGCTTTGCTCAGCGCGTCCGCAGACTATCAACATAGTTATCCACACAGCTGGCGCTCGAAGGCCAAGGTCATCTTCCGCTGTACGCCGCAGTGGTTCGTGCCCATGGACCAGCCGGTTTCGCCGTTCGATTTCGATGTCGCGCACCTGGGTGGCATCGGCGGCGCCGTGGCACTGGGCGTGCAGGCCGATCACACCGCAACCCTGCGAGAAACGGCCATGGCCGAGATCGAAAAGACGCGGTTCGTTCCGGCCAAGGGCAAGAACCGTATTGGTTCAATGGTCGAAGGGCGCCCCGACTGGGTGCTCTCACGCCAGCGCGCCTGGGGCGTGCCGATCACCCTATTCGTCCACCGCGAGACCGGCGAATACCTGGTCGACAAGGCCGTCAACACGCGCATCGTCGAAGCGGTGAAGGCGGGCGGTGTCGACGCCTGGTGCGAAGAAAACGCGCAAGGCTTCCTCGGCAACGATTACAGTGTCGACGACTACGAGATGATCACCGACATCCTCGATGTCTGGTTCGATTCAGGCTCGACCCATGCCTTCGTGCTCGAAAGCGAGCGTTGGCCCGACCTGCAGTCGCCTGCCGACCTCTACCTCGAAGGGTCCGACCAGCACCGCGGCTGGTTCCAGTCCTCGCTGCTGGAAAGCTGCGCCACGCGCGGCCGTGCGCCGTACCAGCAGGTGCTCACCCACGGCTTCACCATGGCGGCCGACGGGCGCAAGATGTCGAAGAGCCTCGGCAACACCGTCGATCCGCTCAAGGTGATGGAAGAATACGGCGCCGACATCATTCGCCTCTGGGCGCTGTCGGTCGACTTCACCGAAGACCACCGCATCGGGCCGGAAATCCTCAAGGGCGTGGCCGACCAGTACCGCAAGCTGCGCAACACCTTCCGCTACATGCTGGGCGCGCTGGACGGCTTCACCGACGCCGAGAAGGTGGACGTGGCCGACATGCCCGAGCTGGAACGCTACGTGCTGGCACTGCTGGGCGAACTCGACGGCAAGCTGCGGCAGGCGGCCTGCGACTACGACTTCAACGCTTACACCCGCTCGCTGGTGGACTTCATGAACGAAGACCTCTCGGCCTTCTTCTTCGATATCCGCAAGGACCGGCTCTATTGCGATGCGCCCGACGGACTGGAGCGCCGCGCCTATCGGACCGTGCTCGACACGCTGTTCCAGGCCCTGATCCGCTACGCCGCGCCAGTGCTTGTCTTCACTGCCGAGGAAGTGTGGTCGACGCGCTATCCCGATGGCGAAAGCGTGCACCTGCTCGAATGGCCTGAAATTTCTGTCGTTGGCGCGGACATGGCCCGCTGGAAGGCACTTCGGGAGCTGCGCGAAGAGGTCACCGAGGCGATCGAACCGCTTCGTCGCGACAAGATCATCCGATCAAGTCTTGAGGCTGAAGTCGCAATCTCGGACCTTGAGGCAATCCTTCAGAACCATCGCGATATCGATGAAGCGTTTCTCGCAGAACTCTTCATCACAGGGCCCGTTCAGTTTGTGAAATCTACTGAAACGCCAATGATTACGAAGTCCGAGCACCATAAGTGCGGCCGCTGCTGGCGCCTGCTGCCCGAGGTCGAGGAAGACGGCGACCTCTGCAACCGCTGCGACGACGTCGTGGCCAAGCTGGATGCCGCCTCATGATCGCCAGCCGCAAGCACGCCCTCTACGGCCTCGTCGTGGCCGCGCTGACCTTCATCGCGGACCAGTGGCTGAAGAAATACGTGGTCGAGGACCTCGGCCTGACGCAGGTGGGGGACCATTACCCGCTGCTGTCGTTCTTCGACTTTACCCGCACCAACAATTATGGCGTCTCGCTCGGCATGTTCGAGGCGACCTCGATGGAAATGCGCTGGATCCTTGTCGGCGTCACCGCGCTGATCGCGCTGGTGGTCTTGGTGTGGATGCTGCGCGAGAAGAAGCTGGGCGACGTGGTGCCGCTGGCGTTGGTGCTGGGCGGGGCGCTGGGCAATATCCGCGACCGCTTCCTCTACGGCTACGTCATCGACTATGCCGACTTCCACCTGGGCGATTTCCGCCCCTTCCTGATCTTCAACGTCGCCGACGCAGCGATCACCGCCGGCGTCGTGATTATCCTTGCACGCGCCCTGTTCATGCGCGAGAAAGAGCCCGACGAGCAGGAGGCATCGGAAAGCGACGCCCCTGGAAATACGGTTGGGCCATCGGCTGAAAGCCCGGAGTCTTGAATATCATGCGTAATCTCACCCGCGCCCTCATCGCCAGCACTGCCGTGCTTGGCCTTACCGCATGCGGCGGCATCAATATCGGCGGTCGTGACCGTCCGGACGAGTTCGCCGTGCAGCGCCAGGCACCGCTGGTGATCCCGCCCGATTTCCACCTCGTCCCGCCGGAGCCGGGTGCTCCGCGTCCGGTCGAAGGCACTGCCTCGCAGCAGGCGCTCGAAGCCCTGTTCGGCGGTTCGGCCCCGCGCAGCGCGATCGAAACCAGCGCGCTTGATCGTGCGGGCGAAGCTGCTCCGGGCATCCGCACCGCTGTCGGCGATGCCGAGACCTTCACGGTCGACAAGGGCACCGCCGTGCAGACGATCCTCGCCGCACCCGAAGGTGACGGCCAGGCCGCACGGGCCGTGATCCCGGGATAATTTGTCTTGCGCACCGACCTCCGTCGGTGCGTCCTCGCTAGATGCGCTCCGCTTCTCTGCGCGCCCGCTGCGGGCGGGCGGTCGCCCTTGCGGTCACTATCGTGACCGATGCAAGTTCAAACCAGCTATCTCGTGATGGTATCGGTCGCGACTAGCGACCGACCGAGCGCAAGCGCGCGACCCGCAGGTGCCCCGCAGCGCAGCGGAGGGAACAGCACCGAGGGCGAAAGCGCGGAGGCGCTTTCGAAAAGCAAGCATCCCGCGTGATCCACGCGCGAGCCTCCCGGCTCAGACAAACTACTCAGCGCTCACCAGCAGCTTGTCGATCTTGCGTCCGTCCATGTCGACCACCTCGAAGCGCCAGCCCTGGTCGCTGAAGTGTTCGCCCTCGGCAGGCAGGTGCTTGAGCACGTAGAGCGCGTAGCCTGCTGCCGTGGCGAATTCGCGGCCTTCGGGCAGGTCGATGCCGAGCCGCTCCGCCAGGGCGTCTGCCGCCAGCGCGCCCGATACCAGCAGGCTGCCATCCTCGCGCTCGGTCACCATGGGCGTATCGCCCTCGTCCTGGTGGCTGGCAAAGTCGCCCGCGATCGCGGACAGCAGGTCTGCCGTGGTGACGATGCCATCGAGGTGACCATATTCGTCGTGCACCATGGCCATGCCGGTGCCCGACTGCTGCAGCACGCGCAGCACGTCCATCGCGTCAAGCCGGTCGGGGACGACCTCGGTCTTGCGCATCAGGTCTTCCAGCACGACCGGCTGGCCAGCCACCAGCAGCGCCAGCACTTCGCGCGCCTTCACCACGCCCAGCACCTTGTCGGCCGAGTTTTCCGCCACAGGCAGCAGCGAATGCGGCGAATCGGCAATGGTCTGGCGAATCTCCTCCTCGTCGGCGTCGATATCGATCCAGTCGATCTCGGTTCGCGGGGTCATGAGTTCGCGCACGGCCCGATCCTGCAGGCGCATGATGCCGGACAGGATTGCGCGCTCCTGTTCCTCGATCACCCCGGTGCGGGTGGCATCGGCAAAGATCATCTGCAGCTCTTCGGCGGTCAGCCGGTGGTCACCCTTGTGGCGGATGCCCAGCAGCGACAGCAGCAGGTTGGACGAGGCGTCGAGCAGCCACACGAAGGGTGCGGCAATAGCCGCAAGGGCCGCCATGGGCCGCGCCATCAGCAGGGCAATCCGTTCTGCATTGCGCAGTGCCAGCTGCTTGGGCACCAGCTCGCCGATCACCACGCTGCAGAAAGTGGTCAGCACGATCATCAGCGCAAAGCCCGTATTCTCGGCAATGTCCGGGTCCATGCCCAGCAAGGCGAGTCGCTCGCCCACCGGCTCACCCAGCGTCGCGCCGGACACTGCACCGGCGATAATGCCGATCAGGGTGATGCCGATCTGCACGGTGGAGAGGAACTTGCCCGGGTCCGCCGCCAGCCGCATGGCCACCTCGGCGCTCTTGCTGCCCTTCTCCGCAGCCATGCGCAGGCGCGCGGTGCGCGCGGAGACAATCGCCAGCTCGGACATGGCGAAAACGCCGTTGAGCACGATCAGCAAGGCTAGCGCGGCGAGGTAGTGCCAGGGAAACGGGCTCATCAGGCTTGTGTCGCTAGCAGCAATGGCGTGTAGTGCAAAAGCCTTCGACAGGATTCATTCACGGAACGGCACGCACATTATGGCGTTTGGAGGAGGATAGCGGGACTCAAGTCCGCAATTGGGTACGGTTTACGACGGGCCTGGTCGCCGCAAGAAGCAAAGGGAATGCCGATATGAAATTTAACAAGATGCTCGTCTCGACCACTGCAGCGCTGGCGCTGGTAGGCACAACTTCTGCCTGTGTGACGGACCCCAACACCGGCGAACGCCACATCTCGCGCACCGCCATCGGCGGCATCGGCGGCGCAGGCCTGGGCTACCTGCTGGGCGGCCTTGTGGGCGGCAAGACCGCGCGTATCGTGGGCGCGGGCATCGGTGCGGCTGCTGGCGGCTACGTCGGCTATCGCATGGACGAGCAGATCCGCGAACTGGAAGAAGTCACCGCCGGCACCGGTGTAGACGTTACCGAGACGCCCAATGGCGACGGCATCCTCGTCAACTTCCCCGACGTGACCTTCGCGGTAAACTCGACCACGATCTCGCCGCAGATGCGCACCACGCTGGACGGTGTGGCGCAGTCGATGATCGACTATCCGAACTCGCTGATCGACGTCATGGGCCACACTGACTCGACCGGTAGCGAGCAGTACAACCTCGACCTGTCGCGTCGCCGTGCCGAATCGGTCGCCAATTACCTCGTCTCGCGCGGCGTTGCCCGCGCCCGCATCGAGACCATCGGCTACGGCGAGCAGTACCCGATCGCGGACAACTCCACCGAAAGCGGCCGTTCGCAGAACCGCCGCGTGGAAATCCGCATCACCCCGATCACCGAGGAAGACGTGAACGCAGCCTATTGATTTGGGCCCTCAGGCGCCGGGCGCGGGCCGTTCGGGTCGCTTGGCTCCTCGCAAAAGCTCGGGCGCGCGGTCGCGCTTGCTACCGCTTCGCGCCCGGGCTTTTTCAGTTCTGGGATGGCAAGAAAGAACGGGCCGCAGGCCCGCAAGGGCGACTGCCCGCCCGCAGCGGGCGCGTAGCGAAGCGGAGCGCGTCTAGCGAGGACGCACCGGCGGAGGTCGGTGCGCAAACCAACTATTGACTGGCGATTACCTTGGCGCGATCCGCCAATCGCTCGACGGCGGCCAAATGTATCTTTGGCGCACTCACGAGCAGGCCGAAGGCGCGCGGGTCGCGCTTGTTGTAGGCCAGCGGCTTGCCGAAAGCGTCGGTCGCGGCGGCGCCCGCCTCACGTGCGATGAGCGTGGCGGCCGCAACGTCCCATTCGAAACCCCAGCGGAGCGTGGCGACAAGGTCCGCTTGGTCATCCGCCACCATGGCAATGCGCAAGGCGATGGAATTGGGTTGTTCGACCTTGGTCAGGTCGGCATCTTCCTTGGGCAAGTCATGCGCGGGCACTCGCGCGCCGGCAAATTCCAGGCGCGTGCTGGCCCGCAGCCGCTCGCCGTTGAGCCAGGCGCCGCTGCCTGCCGTGGCAGACCAGACCTCGCCGCGCGAGGGGGCCACCAGCGTTCCGATCAATGGGCGGCCAGCCGAAACCAGCGCCACCGACACGGCCCAGCCGGTACGCCCGCGGATGAAATCGCGTGTCCCGTCGATGGGATCGACCAGCCAGACCAGCCCCTTGTCGAGTCGCTCGGTGCTGTCAGCCGTCTCTTCGGAGAGCCAACCGGCAGACGGCAGCAGCGCTCCCAGCTCGCGCTTGAGGTAACTATCGACCTCCAGGTCCGCCTCGCAGACCAGCGAACCGGGCGATTTTTCCCATGATTTCAAGGCATGGCCGGAACCAGGCCACTTGCGTAGCGCCATCGATCCTGCCTCGCGGCAGATCGCTTCCAGTTTCGAGCGGTCAATCATGTGTGCCGAGGCCCATGACCGCCGCGCTAAGCGATTGCAAGCGCGGCGCGATAATGCTTTAGCGCGCGCAAATCCCCCACTGCATCGGAAGAAGGTCCGTCTCCATGAACATCCACGAATACCAGGCCAAGGAATTGCTCGCGAAGTTCGGCATCGGTGTGCCGACGGGCTATCCGGCATTGACGGTGGAAGAGGCGGTTGAAGCAGCGGGCAAGCTGCCGGGGCCGCTCTACGTGGTGAAGGCGCAGATCCACGCCGGTGGCCGCGGCAAGGGCAAGTTCAAGGAACTGGGTGCCGATGCCAAGGGCGGCGTGCGCCTCGCCAAGAGCGTCGACGACGTGCGCAAGGACGCCGAAGAGATGCTCGGCAACACGCTGGTGACCGTGCAGACCGGCGAAGCGGGCAAGCAGGTGAACCGCCTCTACGTCACCGACGGTGTCGATATCGCCAAGGAATACTACCTGTCGATGGTGGTCGACCGCGCCAGCAGCAGCGTGGCCATGATCGTGTCGACCGAAGGCGGCATGGATATCGAG
>JAUIIG010000020.1 GCA_030431875.1 Alphaproteobacteria bacterium | reverse complement strand
CGCCGGGTGGAAGGCACTGACCGACATGATCGGTGACAAGGTTCAGCTGGTGGGCGATGACCTGTTCGTGACCAACCCCGAACGCCTCGCCATGGGCATCGAGCAGGGCCTGGCCAACTCGCTGCTGGTGAAGGTCAACCAGATCGGCACGCTGACCGAGACGCTGGCGGCCGTCGATATGGCCACGCGCGCGGGCTACACCAGCGTGATGAGCCACCGCTCGGGCGAAACCGAGGACGCGACCATCGCTGACCTCGCGGTTGCCACCAACTGCGGCCAGATCAAGACCGGCTCGCTCGCCCGCTCGGACCGGCTCGCCAAGTACAACCAGCTGATCCGCATCGAGGAAGAGCTGGGCGACAGCGCCGCCTACGCCGGCAAGGGCTGCTTCGGACGGCTTGCCTGATCAGGGGCCGCTCCTTCCGTTTCCCATGAGGTGGCGATATAGACTGCCACCAAGGATTTGAGGGAACGGGAGAAAATCGATGCGCAAGGTTCTGGCATTCTGCCTGGCTGTCTTCGCGACCTTGATGGCGGCGACATCTGCCAATGCGCAGGGTTGTGACCGCGAATGCTTGCGCGGCAAGGTCACCGAAGTGCTGCACGCGCTGGTCAATCATGACACCAGCAGCCTCGACGTCGCGCCGGACCTGCGGGTGACGGAGGACGGGATCGAGAAGGACCTGGCGCAGGTCGGGCTGGTGCGCACGGTCACGCGGCTGCGCGGATACCGTCAGGACATCATCGACGAACATGCGGGTGTCGGCATGGCGGGAGTCATGGTGGAAGAGGCTGGCGCTCCGATCATCCTTGTCGTGCGCGTGAAAGTCGACGACCAGCAGCGCCTGAGCGAGATCGAACTGGTCACCACCCGCAGCCGCGCCGAGGGCTTGCTGTTCGCCATCGACCGCTACAGCGGCGCGCCTTCGCTGGAGATGAACCTCGCGCCCCGGCCCGAACAGCTGGAAAGCCGCGAGGATGCCATTGCCATTGCCATGCTCTATCCGCTCGGCCTGTCCAATGCAGAGACTTTCAACGCCGTCGGTACGCCCTTCTCGGATGACGCCTACCGGATCGAGAACGGCATGATGATGGCCGGGCCGGACTGCACTTTCATCCCCGGCTGCAACGACATCGGCAACCAGTCGCTGGGCATCTTCAACACGCTGGGTCGCGTGACCGTGCGCGACATCGTCGTCGATGAACGCATGGGCATCGTCATGATGCGCCTGTCATGGAACGCCAGCGGGCCGGGTTCGGACCGGTTGACCGCGTGGGAGATGTTCAAGGTCTATGACGGCCAGATCCACATGGTCGAAGCCTATATCCGCATCTTCCCGCCCGAACTGGATCTGGGCGGCTGGCCGATCGCCGAAGGTATCGAACAGCCTTAGGGCAGGTCCGAAATCCTACGGTTTGTCACACTGCGAATCCTACGGTTTCACATTGTACTGTGATCGGATGTGATGGCCTTCAGGATTGCGGCTCGCATGCACATCGAGCCGGTCCCCGCGCTTCTGAGTGCCCGGTCATGACATGCTTGTACCCATGTCATTACAATGTCGTCGCCATGTCCTGTTAGTTTAGGCCAAGGCTTCGGTCAGTGCCTCCAGCTGGCTTTCGTCCAGTTCCAGCGACACGAATTCGAGCAAGTCGGTGAGCTGTTCAACGTTTCGTGCACTCGCAATCGGGGCGGGGATGCCGGGCTGGCGAACCAGCCAGGCAAGCGCGATGGCGGGCATCGAGGCACCGGTATCGGCGGCGATCTCGTCCATCACCGCAAGGACGGGCGGACCGACTTCGGCGTAGTCCTTGGTGCGATAGCCGCGCTGGCCTTGCTCGAAATCTTCCGGCTTGCGGTACTTGCCGGTCAGGTAGCCTGCGGCGAGGCCGAAGAAGGGCAGCATGGCGATGCCACGCTCCACGCAGATGGCCTGCAGGTCCTCGCCGTAGGCCTTTCGGGCGACGAGGTTGTACTCGTTCTGTAGCGCGCGGAACGGCTGGGCGCCCGTGCTGTCGGCATGGGCCAGCGCCGCGTTGAGACGATCAGCGTTGAAGTTCGACGCGCCGATGGACTTCACCGTGCCGTCCTTCGTCGTGGCGTCAAAGACCTCGACGATCTGCGCCACTTCCAGCTCCTCAAAGTCGCGATGGGCGTAGTAGAGGTCGATGTAGTCGGTTTGCAGCCGCTCCAGCGAGGCCGCAAGGTGCTCCTGCACCGCCTGCGGCTGGTAGAGTTCGGGATCGCCAGCCGACCCCGGCACAAGCGGCTGCTTCTTGCTGAGCATTCCGGTCTTGGTGTGGATGCGCATGTCCTTGCGGACACCGCGTGATGCCAGCCATTCGCCGATGAAGCTTTCGCTTTCGCCGCCAACATGGCCGGGGATCCAGGCCGAGTAGACATCGGCAGTGTCGATCATACGGCCGCCAGCCTCGTAAAAGGCGTCGAGCACGGCCATCCCCTCGTCGCCCTTCGCGGTCCAGCCGAAGACGTTGCCGCCGAGGACCAGCGGGATACCAGCGATTGCGGGGTGGTTGCTCATCGGAATTGCTCCTGCAGTTCGAGCAGGCGCATGGCCGCTTGCGCAGCCTCGCCGCCCTTGTTCTTCTGCGCCGGATCAGCGCGCACCAGCGCCTGCTCCTCGTTCTCCGTGGTGAGGATGCCGTTGCCGATGGGAATGCCGTCCATGGTCAGCGCCATGATCGCGCGCGCGCTTTCGCCTGCAACAATCTCGAAATGATAGGTTTCGCCGCGGATCACCACCCCGATGGCCACGAAGCCATCGTACTGGGCGCTCTCTGCCGCCATGGCGATGGCACCCGGCACTTCCAGCGCACCGGGAACGGTGAGCACGTCGACTTCGTGCCCCGCATCGCGCAGGGCGCCCCGCGCGCCGTCGATCAGCATGTCGTTCAGATGGCCGTAGAAACGAGCCTCAACGATCAGGAAGCGGGCCATCTGCTATTTCTCCTCAAGAACAATCGGACGTTCGCCTACGATGGACAGGCCATAGCCGTCCAGTCCGACAAGCGAATGGCTGGTATTGGTGAGCAATACCATGTCGCGCACGCCCAGTTCGGTCAGGATCTGTGCGCCCACGCCGTAGTCGCGTTGTTCCTCCGGTGGCATATCGTCTTCGCGAGGCGGTTTCTTGGCCAGGCGGCGGATGGCGCTGCTGACATAGTCCGCGCCGGGCCGGTTGATCAGCACGACCACGCCAGAGCCTTCTTCCGCGATCATGCGCATCGAAGCCTGCAGCAGGTCGCTACGCTCGCCCTTGCGGGCAAAGACGTCGTCAAACAGCGACAGCGCGTGCATGCGCACGAGCGTGGGGGTCTCGGGGTCGATGTGGCCTTTTACCAGTGCCAGCGTCTCGCCCTTGGTGGCGGTGTTGTAGAAAGCGATGGCGCGCCAGTCGTCGCCCCACTGGCTGGCGAAACGCTCCTCCTCGCGTTTCTCGACGAGATGGTCGTTCTGGCGGCGATAGGCGATCAGGTCGCGGATGGTGCCGATCTTGAGGCCGTGCTTGCGGGCGAAGCCGATCAGGTCTTCCAGCCGCGCCATCGAACCGTCCTCGTTCATGATCTCGCAGATCACGCCGCTGGGGTTGAGGCCGGCGAGGCGCGAAATGTCGACGGCGGCTTCGGTATGGCCGGCACGCACCAGCACGCCGCCTTCGCGCGCGACGAGAGGAAAGATGTGGCCCGGCGTGACGATATCGTCCGCGCCCTTGCTGGCGTCGATGGCGACCGAAACAGTGCGGGCACGGTCTGCAGCACTGATGCCGGTCGTGACACCGGTGCGGGCTTCGATTGCGACCGTGAAGGCGGTCTCGTGCCGAGTGCGGTTCTTGCGGCTCATCAGTTCGAGGCCCAGCGCCTCGACGCGGCTCCGGGTCAGGGCAAGGCAGATCAGGCCGCGACCATGGGTCGCCATGAAATTGATCGCATCGGGCGTCGCCATCTGGCCGGGGATGATCAGGTCGCCTTCGTTCTCGCGGTCCTCGTCATCCACGAGGATAAACATACGTCCGTTGCGCGCTTCCTGGATGATCTCCTCGATCCCGACGAGGACCGGAGTCTCGTCATTGTCCGTGAGGAAGCGGTCGAGCTTGCCAAGGGTGTCTGCCGTGGGGTTCCACCCCTCGTCGGTGCAGTCGCGCAAGGTGTTGGCGTGGAGACCGGCAGCGCGGGCGAGGCCGGCGCGGGTCATCTTTCCGTCAGCGATGATTTCGCGGACGCGGGCTATCGTGATGTCGTTCATGGCGACCCTGTATCACATTGTAATGTGATCGCAAGGCTGGAAGATCACATTGGCTGGGCATATTCCCTCTTGCGCCACGATTGGGCAGGCCGCAAATAGTCGGCATGAGCGATGTAGGACAGAGCCATGCGGAACTGGTTGAGGCCTTCCGCGAATCGATGCGTCACGTCGCCGCGACAGTCTATGCTGTCACCACAACGCATGCGGGGCAAAGCTACGGAATTCTCGCCACAGCGGTCAGTTCGCTGAGTTTCGAGCCGCCTTCGCTGCTCGTCTGCATCAACCGTTCAGCATCGCTGCACGATCCGCTCGAGCGCGCCGAGCGGTTCTGCGTCAACGTACTGGGGATGGGCAATCGCGATGTCGCTGCACAGTTCATGCAGCCTGGCGGCGATCGCTTCGGCGTGGGTGATTGGGTTGAGGAACATGACGTCCCGGTCCTGGCGAGCGCGCAATCGAGCCTGGTGTGCGGGACGGTGGATCGGCACAGCTATGGCACGCATACGATCTTCATCGGCGAACTGCTGGCTGCAAGCCACCGCGAGGACGCCACGCCGCTAACTTACTTTGACCGGGACTATATCGACATCAGTCAGGCACCGCCGCACCGACCGGGCGACTAGTCGCCAGCAAATCCGCGTTCCCGCCATTCCAGCAGGTGGCCCGGCCACGTCGGTCCGCGCTGCAGCGGCAGGTAACGGCGCACTTCCTGCGCCACGATGTCAGCGCGCGAGCCAGTAGACGGGTAGATGAAGCTGGGCATGGTGCCATTGGCCCTTGTGCCCGCATCGGAATGCCAGAATTGCTCGACGATTCCCGGATCGTAGCCGGCATTGGCCAGCAGGTGGATCGAAAGGCGGTCTGCCTCGACCTCGGCCTGTCGATTGGCGAGCCGGTGGCGGCCGAGGTTGGCGAGCAAAGTGCTGTTGTCGATACCCGCCTCGGTCTTGCGGCGACGATGTTCGAGCACGGTGTGGGCCAGCTCGTGGGCGAAGGCCACTGCCAGCTGATCGTCGGAAAGGCTCTGCGCGAAGTCATAACGCAGCTGGATGATCCGCCCGTCCGATCGCGCATTGGGCCCGTCACCCAGCAGTATTTCCACCAGCGACCGGCAACCGCGCGGACCATCGAGCGAAACGGGAATGACTTGCCCGTCCCGCTGCACCGAAAGCGTCACCGCGCGCGCTTCAGAAGAGTCTGCCAGTACGGCAAATGCCGCTTCACGCAGGTGGCCGTCGGGCTGCGGTTCGAGGTTGGCGGTGGCCACGCCGTTGATCGCGACAATCGCATCGTCGCGCTGCAAACCCGCACTGGCGGCCACCGAACCGGGCAGCAATGATGCGATGGCCAGCTGGCCGTTGGCAAAGCGATTGTCCGCCACGCCATCGCCGTATTGGTCTGCGCTGTGGAGGATCAGGCCGGTGATCGGCATGGTCTGGTTACACAGCGCAACATTGGCGACCATGATTCGCTCGGCCACACGGGCCAGGCGCAGGTCCTGCTCCTCGACTTCGGCCCAGCCCTGGGCATGTGCAGCCGGTGCCCAGATCAGCGCCGCTAGCGCGAGCAGGGCAGGCCGGAGGCGCAACCTAGGCGAGGGCACTGGCGTCTATCTCGCCCACACTGCACAGGCCGAGCATGGCCATGGTGCGCGAAACCTCGCTGCCGAGCAGGTCGATGGCGCGCGCAACGCCCGGCTCACCTGCCGCGGCCAGCCCGTAGAGCGTAGCGCGGCCGACCATGACGGCGTCAGCCCCCAGCGCCAGCGCCTTCACCACGTCGCTGCCGCGCCGCACGCCGCTGTCGAGGAAGACGGTCATCTTGCCGCCAACCTGGGCGACGATGTCGGGCAGGGCGTCAATGGCCGCGACCGAATGATCGAGCGAGCGCGCTCCGTGGTTGGAGACCACGATGCCGTCCGCGCCTGCTTCCAGCGCCATGCGGGCATCTTCGGGATGTAGCATGCCTTTCAGGATGAACTGACCCTTCCAAAGATCCCGCAGCCGCCTGATACCGTCCCAGTCTAGATCGTCCTGCTTGAACAATGCCCCCGGTTTGGCTCCGCGCATGACGGAGTTCTTCATCGCCTTGGGCAGGTTGGCTTGCTTGGGGATGCCGCCGTTCAGCATATATCTGCCGATCACGCCCGCCAGCCAGCGCGGGTGGAGCATGACATCGGTCACGTTCTTGTGATTGAACCCGAACGGCATGCCGAACCCGTTGTGGGCCAGGTATTCGCGGTTTGGCGGCACCGGCAGGTCGAGCGTCACGAACAGCGTGTCGCAGCCCACGGCTTCGGCCCGCCGAACCACGTCGTAGGAGAGCTCACGGTTCTCCCACATGTACAGCTGGAACCAGAGCCGTCCGCCAATCCCGGCGAAGTCCTCCACGTCCATCGTGCTGGCGCTGGAAATGCAGAAGGGAATGCCTGCCTTGGCCGCCGCATTGGCGAGGTCGTGATCGCCGCGATACCACATGATGCCAGCGGCTCCGGTCGGAGCAATGGCGAAGGGCAGGGCGCTTTCCTTGCCCAGGATCGTGGTGCGCATGTCGATCTCGTCGACCTTGCGCAGGACGCGGGGCTTGAAGGTGAGGCCATCGAAAGCGGCACGGTTGCGATCCATGCCGGTCTCGTCCTCGACCCCGCGCTCAAGGTATTCCCACACGCCTTTGGGCAACCGGCGACGCGCTTTGGCCGCCAGGTCGGCAATATTGAAACAGCCGAGCGTTTCGCCAGCCACTATCCGCGTCCGAGGAAGGGCAGCTTGTTCTGCACCACCAGCGCTTCGTAGAAGTTCAGGTGGTCGGGCAGGTTGCACATGTGCACGATGACTTCCGCGATCTCTTCCGGCGTTGCCGCGAAGTTCTCGGGCAGCTTGACCGAACCCGGCATGATCTCGGTGGCGACGATTCCAGGGTGGAAGATCGACACGGCGATGTTGTGATCGCGTCCGTCGACAGCCAGCGCATGGGTCAGGCCCTGCAGGCCGAACTTGCTGGCGGTGTAGCTGGGACACTCGCTGCGCGGCACCTTGGCCGAGATCGAGCCGATATTCACAATGCGGCCGTGGCCCGCCTTCAGGAACAGCGGCCAGGCATGCTTGGCGCAGAGGAAGGCGCTGGTGAGGTTGGTGTCGATCACCTTGTGCCAGTGCTCCAGCGAGGTCTCGTGCACCGGAGTGTTCTCGGCAATGCCCGCGTTGTTGATGAGGACGTCGACCCCGCCGAACTTCGCCACCGCTTCGGCAAAGAGGTTGGCGATTGCATCTTCGTCAGTGACGTCGGTCGTTACGGCCAGGGCTTCACCGCCCATTCCTTCGATCTTCTCGACCAGGCCGGACAGGCGTTCCGCGCGGCGCGCTGCGAGCACCACCTTGGCACCCTTGTTGACGAATTCGACTGCACAGGCCTCGCCAATGCCGGAGCTGGCTCCGGTGACGACGGCAACGCGGCCTTCAAGAATGGACATTCAGTACTCCTCCAAAACCTTTGCCGGGGCGACTAACGCTGGTGCGCCTCAATCGCCATCATATTCTATGGCCGCCGAGGCCGCGCCGCTCATGATGAAGCCGACGGGCCGCTCGGCTTCTTCTGTCAGGTGGCCGATCAGGCTGCCGGTGCGTGAGAGCAGGCCGATGCCCTTGAGCGCGGGAAGCGGCCAGCCAAGGTCCAGCATGATGGCGGGGATCGGGCCGTTGACGTTGACCGGCAGCTCGCGGCCGATGGTCTGGGGCAGTGCGGCCTGTAGGGCGCGCATCATGGCGACGTGTTCGCCGCAAACGCCCCGCGCCTCCGCCATGGCCAGCAGCTTCAGAGCGCGCGGATCGCCCTCGGTGTGCTGCCAATGTCCGAAGCCGGGTACAGCCTTCGTGTAGGTGCGCCATTGTTCGATGCAGCGCACGGCGACTTGGTCCACCGGATCGCCGCTCTTGCGCTGCTCCTCGACGCAGCTGGCGTAGAACTTGCCCGCGATCTCCGCACTACCCAGTGCCACCGATCCGCAGCCGAGGATGCCTGCCGCGACCGCGCCTTGCACGGCCTCAGGCGCAGCAGCAAGCGTCATACGGGCAGCGGCAACCGAAGGCACCATGCCGTGTTCGGCGAGTGCGACCAGCACGGCGTTGAGGAAGAAGCTCTGGTTCTCGTCCGGCTCCTTGCCCGTCACCAGCAGCCAGAAGTAACTGGAGAAGTCGATCTTGCCGATCAGGTCCTCGCACAGGTCGCGCCCGCGCACGGTGATGCTGTCGGCGTCCGATGTGCAGATGGCGGAATAGCCGGTGTCCTGCTTACTTGTGCGCAATCTGTCTCTCCCAGTCCCTAAGCCGGTTGCCCTGTCTGCTCCCTGCCTATAGCCATGCGCGGCTGAGGCAAGGGAGAGACGAATGGCCAGACCGCTTGAAGGCGTGCGCGTGCTCGACATGGGCACCTTTATCACCGGACCTGCCGCCGGCATGTTGCTGGCGGACCTGGGGGCCGAGGTGATCAAGGTCGAGATGCCCGAAACGGGCGATCCCTTCCGTGCCTTCAAGGGCGATCTCTATTCGCCGCACTACCAGACCTACAACCGCAACAAGAAGAGCATTGAGCTCAACACCAAGAAGAAACCCGAGGATCTCGCGGCCTTCGACGAGCTGGTGAAGGGCGCCGACGTCTTCATCCAGAATTTCCGCCCGGGCGTCGCCGAACGCCTGTTCGTCGATGCCGAGCGGCTGCAGGGGATCAACCCGCGCCTGATCTATGCCGACATTTCCGGCTTCGGGAACGATGGCCCGTGGAAGGATCGTCCGGCCTTCGACACCGTTTCGCAGGCGTGCAGTGGTTTCCTGCGGTTGCTGGTCAACCCGCACAAGCCGCGCGTCGTGGGACCGGCTATCGGCGACGCGGTGACGGGTTTCTATACCGCCTACGGTATCCTTGCGGCGCTCTACGAACGCGAGAGGACCGGCAAGGGCCGCCGCGTCGAGACCTCGATGTTCGAGGCCATGGCGCATTTCAACCTCGACGATTTCACCCACTACCTCAGCGTCGACGAAGTCATGGGGCCGTGGAGCCGCCCGCATGTCTCCCAGAGCTATGTCTTCGAGTGCGCTGACGGCGGTTGGGTGGCACTGCACATGTCGAGCCCGCCCAAGTTCTGGGAAAACCTCGCGACGGCAGTTGGCCAGCCCGACATGCTTGAGCGGCCCGAGTTCGAAAGCCGTCCAGCGCGGATCGAGAATTACGAGAAGGTGATTGAGTTCCTCGCTCCCCTGTTTGCGGCGAAGCCACGCGAGTACTGGGAGCAGCGGCTGGCGGACTGTGAGGTACCGCATTCACCCGTGCTCAGCTCCAAGGAAGTGCTCGAAGGCGACCTGGCCAAGCATCACCGCATTGAAATCAGCGGTGAAGGGCAGCGCGGCACCTTCCGCACCATCCGCAACCCGATCCGTTTCGACGGCGAGATCGAGGATGAAGTAACGCCTCCACCCGAACTCGGGCAGCACAACAAGGAGATTCTCGGGCGCTAGCAGCGTTGCGCAGACCGCGCTGTTTGATAATGTCCGGAAAAACCCGTCGAAGAATCGACGACAAGGGAGAAGGACAATGGCCAATTCGCTGCCCAGCCGGCTGCATCACACCGCTTACGTTTCCAAGGACCTGGAGAAGACCCGGGCCTTTTACGAAGACGTGCTCGGCTTCCCGCTGGTGGCCACCTGGTGCGAGCAGGAAGAACTGTTCGGCAAGGAACGGACCTATTGCCACTGCTTCTTTGGCCTCGCCGATGGCAGCGCGCTGGCCTTCTTCCAATTTGCCCATGACGACGACCAGGCTGAATTCGGGCCGGAGCTGGCCTCCAGCCCCTTCCGCCACATCGCCCTCAACGTCGACGCCGAAACCCAGGCCGAGCTGGAACGGCGCATTGCCGATGCCGGTATCGAGCCTCCCGGAACTTACGTTCTCGAACATGGCTATTGCCGCAGCGTCTATGTCGTCGATCCGGATGGCATGATCTGCGAGTTCTGTTGCGATGCGCCGCATGCGGAGCAGATCAACGCCATCCGTGCCAAGGATGCCCATTCGGAGCTCAAGCGCTGGCTCGCGGGCGATCACACGCCCAACAACGACGTGCGTCCTTCCGAACTCGAAAAGGCCAGCTGATGTTGCTGCCGAGTTCGCTGGTCGGGTCCTATTCGCAGCCCGACTGGCTGATCGATCGCGCCAAGCTGGCGGGGCGTTTTCCGCCGCGCACCCGCGCCATGGAGCTATGGAAGGTCGAGCCGGATCTGCTGGAGCAAGCCTGGGACGATGCCACCATTGTCGCCATCCGTGAGCAGGAAAAGGCGGGCCTCGACATCATCACCGATGGTGAGATGCGGCGCGAATCCTACTCCAACCGTTTCGCCACGGCGCTCAACGGTATCGACATGGAGAACCACGGTACCGCGCTCGATCGTTCGGGCGAACCGGTGCCCGTTCCGCGTGTGTCGGGAGAGGTCAGCCGCAAGCACCCGGTGCAGGTGGGCGACGTCGAGTTCATGCGGCGGTTCACTGACAAGCCGATCAAGATCACCGTGCCAGGGCCGTTCACCATGAGCCAGCAGGCGCAGGACGATTACTACGGCGATACCGAAGCGCTCGCGCTGGCCTATGCCGCCGCCGTGAACGAGGAGATCAAGGACCTGCACGCCGCCGGTGCCGACGTGGTGCAGCTCGACGAGCCCTACATGCAGGCGCGGCCCGATGCGGCGCGGCAATATGGCCTCAAGGCACTCGCCCGCGCGCTGGAAGGCGTCGAAGGCATGACCGCGCTGCATATCTGCTTCGGCTATGCGGCGCTGATTCACGAGCGGCCCGAAGGCTACTCCTTCCTGCCCGAACTCGCGGGGTCTGCCGTCGGCCAGATCAGCATCGAGACTGCGCAGCAGAACCTCGACTGTACCGTGCTGGAAAGCCTGCCCGACAAGACCATCATCCTTGGCGTGCTCGACCTGTCGACCCACGAGGTGGAAACACCCGAGACAGTCGCCGCACGTATCCGCAAGGCCTTGCCTCACGTCGATGTCGAACGCGTCATCGTCGCGCCGGACTGCGGCCTCAAGTACCTGCCGCGCGATGTCGCCTTCGGGAAGATGAAGGCCATGGCCGACGGTGCCCGCATCGTGCGCGAAGAACTCTCCTGAGGTGATGTTGGCGTGAGCTTCAAGACAACGCACACCGGCAGCCTGCCTCGTCCCGACTACCTGCTCGATCTCGTATTCGCTCGCGAAGGCGGTGAGGATATCTCGCAGGAGCAATTCGACGAGGCTGTCGAACGCGCCACCGCCGAGATCGTTTCGCGCCAGAAACAGGCAGGCATCGATGTCGTGAACGATGGCGAGATGTCGAAGCCCAGCTACGCTACCTACATCAAGCACCGCCTCTCGGGCTTTGGCGGCGAAGCGGGGCAGTACGAGTTCCAGGACCTCGAGGATTTTCCCGGCGCCAAGGCGCAGGTGTTTGGCAACAAGGGCAGGGCCAAGCGCTCGGCACCTGCCTGCACCGGACCCATCGAAGTCATCGACATGGACGCCCCGCGCCTCGATGCCGAGCGCCTGACGCGGCTCGCCGGAGGCCATGCGACTTTCATGTCTGCGGCTTCACCGGGCGTGACCGCGCTGTTCTTCCCCAACCAGTACTATGCCAGCGATGAGGAATATGTCTTCGCGCTCGCCGAAGGTCTGCGGCACGAATACGAGACCATTGCCAATGCCGGGATCACCCTGCAGGTCGATTGCCCGGACCTAGCCATGGGCCGCCACGTGCAGTTCACGCACCTGTCGCTGGAAGATTTCCGCAAGCGCATCGGCATGAACATTGCCGCGCTCAACCACGCCTTGCAGAACATTCCCGCCGAGCAGTGCCGCATGCACCTGTGCTGGGGCAATTACCCCGGCCCGCACCACTGCGACGTGGACCTTGCGGAGATCGCCGACATCGTCTGGAGCGCCAAGCCGCAGACCGTGCTGCTCGAAGGCGCCAACCCGCGCCACGCGCACGAATTTGCCTATTTCGAGGAGCACCCCCTGCCAGAAGGCAAGATTCTCTGCCCCGGCATGGTCGAACCGCAGTCACCCTACATCGAACACCCCGACCTGATTGCCCAGCGAATCGGGCGCTATGCAGACCTGCTTGGACGCAAGCGGGTGATGGCGGGTGTCGACTGCGGTTTCTCGGTCCACGCCGGCAGCAACTCGGTCGATGCCGAGGTGGTATGGGCCAAGCTGGCCGCGCTGGCTGAGGGTGCAGAGATCGCGTCGGAGCGCTATTTCTAAGTTTGGGAATGGTGGACGCACTAGGGCTCGAACCTAGGACCCGCTGATTAAGAGTCAGCTGCTCTACCAACTGAGCTATGCGTCCATTCCGGCGATTTACCGCTGGATCACGATGCGCGCTGCGAATCGCGAGAGGCGTCCATATAGCGGCTGTTTCGCGCGTGAAAAGGGGTAGTGTTAGAAAGCTGACCTCGCGGACTGCCGGTTCCACCTTTCCACCATCATCAAAGCGCCCACGCAGATCATGTTGGTCATCATCGAAGAGCCGCCGTGGCTCATGAAGGGGAGGGGGATCCCGACCACCGGGGCGAGGCCCATCACCATCATCAGGTTGACCGCAACGTAGAAGAAAATCGTTGCTGTCATGCCGGCAGCCAGCAGGCGGGCGAAGCGGGTTTGCGCGTCGCGCGCGACCAGCAGGCCCCAGCGCAACACGATGCCGAACACCAGAAGTACGAACAGCCCGCCGATAAGCCCCCATTCCTCTGCCATGGTGGCAAAGACGAAGTCGGTGTGCGGCTCAGGCAGGTAGTCCAGCTGGCTTTGCGAGCCTTCGCCGAACCCCTTGCCGACGATGCCGCCAGACCCGATGGCAATCTTCGACTGGGTAATGTGATAGCCTGTGCCCAGCGGGTCGCTTTCAGGATCGAGGAAAGTAAGAACGCGCTGCTGCTGGTAGGATTTCAGGACAAAGAAGAACGCAATCGGCACGGCGATGACAGCAGCCACGCCGCCGCCGATGAACCACTTCTGCGGAATGCCCGCCAGGAACATCACTACGATCCCACCGAATCCGATGGCCAATGCCGTGCCAAGGTCTGGCTGTAACAGCACCAGGCCCATGGGCACGGCGATGATCCCCAGCGGTACCAGGAGCGCGCGCCAGGATGCGATCATGGCCGCAGGCAGCGAATGGAAGAAGGCTGCGACGATCAGGACGATGCCGGGCTTCATCAGCTCAGACGGTTGCAGGCGCATGAAGCCAAGCTCCAGCCAGCGCTGGCTACCACCACCAAGTTGGCCGTATACCTCGACCGCCAGCAACAGCAGCACGACGACCGCGTAAACCGGTATTGCCGCCATTCGCGCCCAGTCCTCGGGGAAGTAGGACATGACGAGGGCCATGACCAAGAAGACCCCGAAGCGCAGCAGGTGTGACGAGGCATATGGTGACATGGAACCGCCTGCAGCCGAATGCAGCACGGCAGCTCCGAAGGCCACCAGCAAGGTGAGCGGGATCACCACGCGCCACGGGAATTCGGCAATCGGCCGGGGAAGACTGATCTCGCCCCTCATGTCGAGGTGTCCTCGGCGCGTGGATTGGCTTCCTCGCGCGGTGTGATCGCATCGGTCACGGCCTGGGCCGGTTCGTTCACGGCAGCGCGCGCTTCTGCATCCACCTGCTCGGCCAAGGTAATGGGGGGCGGGGCAGGGGGCAGGTCCACACCTGCGGCAGCGGCATAGGCGGCATATTGCGCGTCGAGGCGCTGCTGCGCCGTGCCGCCCCATTGCGTTTCGAGCGCATGCAAGGCGTCGAGGCCGCGCTGCGGGTCGAACAGGAAGGTCATGACGTCGCGAGCCACCGGATAGGCAGCACCCGAGCCACCGCCATGTTCGATAACGACAGCACCGGCGTAGCGCGGGTTGTCGAACGGGGCGAAGAAGATGAACAGGCCGTGGTCGCGGTAACGCCACGGGCCCGAGCGGCCGTCAGACACGTTCAGGCCGACCACCTGCGCGGTGCCGGTCTTGCCGGCCATCAATACGTCGTCGATCGGCAGGCGCGCGCGGCCGGCCGTTCCGGGGCCGTTGACCACGTCGCTCATCGCCTGGCGAATATAGGCCTTGTACTCCTGGCTGACGCCCATCGATTCGAAGCGCGGAGCCGTGTCGTTCAGCAACAGGCGCGGCATAACCACTTCGGACGTGGCCAGCCGCGAGGCCATGACCGCCAGCTGCAACGGGCTCGCCAGCATGTAGCCTTGGCCGATGGTGGCGTTGACCGTGTCGAAAGCCTGCCATTCGCGGCCATAGCGTTCCATCTTCCACGCCGGGTCCGGCACGGTCCCGTAGAACTGGCTGACCACCGGCAGGTCGAACTGCTGCTGCATGCCATAGCGTTTGCAGGTGTCGGCAATCGGCTGCATGCCCACGCGCTGTGCCATGGCGTAGAAGTAGACGTCACAGCTCTGGTAAATGCCCTTGGCCAGGTTGACCGGGCCGTGTCCGCGGCGGTTCCAGCAACCGAAGCGGCGGTTGCCCACTTGTAGGCCGCCGTTGCACATCACGGTTTCTTCCGGATCGACACCAGCACCCATCAACGCCATGCCGACGGTGGGTTTCACGGTCGAACCCGGCGGGTAGAGTCCCTGCAAGACCTTGTTGCGCAGCGGCACGCGCTCGTTCTCGCTGAGCATGGAATATTCGACGCGGCCGATCCCGTCGGAAAAGCTGTTGGGATCAAAGCTGGGCATGGAAGCCATGCACAAGAGGTCACCCGTGCGGCAATCCATCACGACGACCGAACCGCTTTCGAGGCCGATGCGGCGGGCGGCATAGTCCTGCAACGGACCGTCGATGGTCAGCTGGACGGGGTTGCCCTGCACGTCATCGCGCGTCTCCAGGTCGCGTACGATGCGCCCCGAAGCCGTGACTTCGACCCGGCGGGCACCCGGCTCCCCGCGCAATTCCTGCTCGAACTGCTTCTCGATGCCGTCCTTGCCCAGCTTGAAGCCGGGCGTTAGCAGCAGCGGCTGCGGGTCTTCCTCGTATTCCTCGCGGCTGGGTGCACCGACATAGCCAATCAGGTGCCCGACCGACGGGCCGGTGGGGTAATAGCGCGAGAACCCGCGCTGCGGGATCACCCCGGGCAATTCCGGGATGCGGACGCTGACAGCCGCGAACTTGTCGTAATCGAGGCCGCTGGCCACCGGCACGGCGGCAAAACCGGCGGAGGTCTCCAACCGGTCGCGCAGGTCAGCCTTTTCCGGATCTGTAAAGCCGAGCAGGTCGCCAAGCAGCTCCACCGTCTCCTCGGTGTCGTGCAGCCGCTCGGGGATGATGTCGACGCGGAAGTCGGCGCGATTGGAGGCGAGGGGGGACCCGTTGCGATCGAGGATCCAGCCACGACGCGGCGGGATCAGGGTGAGGTTCACCCGGTTGCTCTCCGCCTCCATCTCGTATTTCTCGTTCTCGGCTACGGCGATGTAGCCCATGCGCGCGGCCAGCAATACGCCGATGCCTCCTTGCACCGAACCTACGATGAAGCTGCGCTTGGTGAAGGTCTGCTTCAGCGCGTTCGAAGTGAGCTTGCGTTCCATGGGCTACCCGATCCGCCGGATGCGGGTCAGGCGCAGCCGGTCAAGCAAGGCAACAAAGCGGGCAACTACGGGGTAAAGGATCATCGAGAGCAGAATTTGCGGAAGCAGGAGGTATAGGTGGCCGAGGGTGATCTGAGCGCCCGACACCAGCGCCGCGACAACCAGGTAGATTAGCAGCAGGAGGCATGCGGTTAGCCAGTCCTGCCAGAAATTGCGCCAGGGGATGCGCGCGTCGAGCAGTTCGAGCGCTATCATGGTCAAGCTGAACAGGAGTATACCGCTACCGAAAGGCTGACCTGAATAGAGATCATCGATCAGGCCCAGCGGGAGGCCTGCCCACATCGGCAGGAGGCCTGGACGCGAAAGGCGCCATCCAAGCAGCAGCATGTAACCGAATGGCGGCAGGATCGGGGCCGGTGCAATGATCGGCAACAGCGGAGTTAGCGATGCAAGGATGATCGAAACCCACGGCATGCCGTAGGCCAGCACGGGCGAGTGGTGACGATTGATCTTGCTGCCATAGGCATCGCGGCGGGCAGTATCGCTCAGACGCTCCATCAGTCGACCGGATCGCCGGTTTCCAGCGGCTCTTCGATGGCTTCGAGAATTTCGCCTTGCCAGATCGGCTGTACCACCACGACATCGGTAGCAGCGGGGTTGCTGAGCAACTGGCCGATTGCGCCGTCGTCAGTGACTTCGCTGACCATGGCTACGGCCACGCCGGGGTGGAAAAGCCCGCCGGCGCCAGAGGTGACGAAGATATCGCCCGGCTCGAGCGGGTTGATGCCCAGGTTGATCAGGCGGATGCGAAGCGATCCGTCAGCCCGGCCTTCAGCGAAAGCAACCACGTTGTCGGTGGCGCGGCGGACCGGCACCACGCTGTCGGTATCGGTCAGCAACAGGACGCGCGAGGTATCGCTGCCCGCTTCGAGTACGCGACCCACAAGGCCCATGGGCGATGTTACAGGCATGCCGCGTTCCACGCCGTCATCCCGGCCGACAGAGAGATAGGCAAAGCGCCTCGCGCTCGACGCGCTGGAGCCGATCAGGCGGGCGACGGCTACAGGCCGGGTGTCCGCTTCGGTCAGGCCGAGAATGGCCCGCAACCGTTCGTTTTCCTGGGCCAGGGCTTCGGCTTCGACGAGCCGGACACGCGCGATCTCGATCTCGCGCTCCAGCTCCGCGTTCTTGCTGCCGGCATCGTAGTATCCGGCGATCGATTCAAAGAAGCTGCGCGTGTTCACGCGTCCCGCAGCACCGACCTCACCCACAGGTGCGGCAGCATCGCTGGCCATGGAGCGCAGTCCGTTGAAGGTGTCCGGCCGCCAGAGCGACAGGGCCAGCAACAAGGCGCCCAGCGTCGCACCCAATCCGGCAGCAAGATAACCGGCAAACAGCCCGAGCTGTGCCTTCTTGTTCGATCCGGATCGTTGCTTTGCCGAAGGCGGTGCCATAACCGCCAGCTCCTCCTGATACTTCCGTTTGAATTATGCGGTCATCAACACGCCGCGATAGATCGGGATTTCCATCGCCTTGCCCGTGCCGATGGCAACGCAGGTCAGCGGGTCTTCCGCGATCGAGACCGGCAGGCCGGTTTCTTCCTTGATGTGATCGTCCAGGCCGCGGATCAGCGCGCCGCCGCCGGTAAGGACGATGCCCTGGTCAACGATGTCGGCAGCCAGCTCTGGTGCGGTGTTTTCCAGGGCGATGCGCACGCCTTCGACGATGGCGCCGATCGGTTCGGACAGCGCCTCGGCAATGTGTGCCTGATTGATGGTGATTTCCTTGGGTACGCCGTTCACGAGGTCGCGGCCCTTGATGATGATGCTTTCGCCGACGCCATCTTCCGGAACCGTGGCGACGCCGTAGTCCTTCTTGATCCGCTCTGCCGTGGCATCGCCGATCAGCAGGTTGTGGTGGCGGCGCACATAGGAAACGATGGCTTCGTCCATCTTGTCACCGCCGGTGCGAACCGAGGTGGTGTAGGCGAGGCCGCGGAGCGAGAGCACGGCGACCTCGGTGGTGCCGCCGCCGATGTCGACCACCATCGAGCCGACCGGTTCGGTTACCGGCATATCAGCGCCGATGGCCGCTGCCATGGGTTCCAGGATCAGGAACACTTCGGACGCGCCGGCATTGCTGGCGGCGTCGCGGATGGCGCGGCGTTCGACCGAGGTCGAGCCCGAGGGAACGCAAATCACGATTTCCGGATAGCGCAGCAGCGTGCGCTTGCCATGCACCTTGCGGATGAAGTGCTTGATCATTTCTTCGGCGATTTCGATGTCGGCGATCACCCCGTCACGCAGCGGGCGGATCGCTTCGATGTTGTCGGGCGTCTTGCCCATCATCATCTTCGCGTCTTCACCAACAGCCTTCACGCGCTTCACGCCGTTCAGGGTCTCGATCGCCACGACGGAAGGTTCGTTCAGCACGATGCCGCGATCCTGCACGTAGACGAGAGTGTTGGCCGTTCCGAGGTCGATGGCCATGTTTTGCGAACCGAACTTGAAGAAATTGGAAAAGAAGGAACCCATCGAAAAATCCGTATTTTATGTAGGCGTGCTCACGGAGAGACTCCGCGCAGCAGCCACAGGTTTTGCGTGAAGTGGCGCTCTGTAACGCGTCATGCGCAAAAAGGGCAAAAAATTTGTAGAAAAGCGCACAGTTTTCTCCCGGTTTGCCTCGAAAATGCGGCAAGTGGTCGATAGTATCCCGAAATGCCCGAAATTCGCCGCCTTCCGGAGACGCTGGTCAACCGCATTGCGGCTGGCGAAGTGGTCGAACGCCCCGCCTCCGCGCTGAAGGAACTTGTCGAAAATGCCATCGACGCCGGGGCCAGCCGGATCGTGGTCGCAATTGTCGAGGGCGGGCTCGGCGCGCTCGAAGTCACCGATGACGGCTGCGGCATGTCGCCTGACGAAATGGCCCTCGCGCTGGAGCGGCACGCTACGTCCAAGCTGCCGGACGAGGCTATCGAGCAGGTCAGCACCCTGGGCTTTCGCGGCGAGGCCTTGCCTTCGATCGCCAGCGTATCGAAACTGACACTTGAGAGCAGGCCTAGAGGAACCGAACACGGGCACAAGGTGGTCGTCGATCACGGTTCAGTAGTGGAACAGGGGCCGGCTGCCTTGCCGCCGGGAACGCGCGTCCGCGTGGAAAACCTCTTCGGCAAGATCCCTGCGCGCCGCAAGTTCCTGCGCACTCCGCGCAGTGAATATGCTGCCTGTCTCGATGTCGTTCGCCGCCTTGCCATGGCGCGCCCTGATGTCGGCTTCACTTTCCAGCATGGCGACCGGCGCATCTTCTCGGTGCAGGCTGGCGACAAGACCGAAGCGCGCGTTGCGCAGATCGTTGCGCGGGAGCTGGCCGACAACGGCGTATCCATCGCACTGGAGCGGCCGAGCGGGGAAGGAGTCATGCGGCTCAGTGGGGTCGCCGGGCTGCCGACCTACAACCGCGGCGTGGCGGACCACCAGTACCTGTTCGTCAACGGGCGCCCGGTGAAAGACCGGCTGCTCACTGGCGCCGTTCGCGGTGCCTATGCCGACATGCTGGCGCGCGACCGTCACGCCGTGCTGGCGCTGTTCCTCGACATCCCGTTCGCCGACGTCGACGTTAACGTGCACCCGGCCAAGACCGAGGTCCGGTTCCGCGATGCGGCAGCCGTGCGCGGGTTTATCGTCAGCGGCCTGCGGCAGGCACTCTCGACGGGGGATAGACGCAGTGTGCAAGCTCCCGATTCCGGGGCCATGGGACGCTGGCAGGCCGAACCGATCGCCGCGGAACCTGCTGCCACCATGCGCTCGATTTTTGCCGGGCGTGACTGGTCGGCTCCGTCGCCGTCACGCGTGGCAGAAACGCCTGTTGGCTGGGATTTGGCAGGAGAGACCCTGGCCGCACCGCAGGGTCGTGCCGAAGCCGCAGAGGCCATGCCAGAGGAGGCAGAGCACTATCCGCTGGGCATCGCCCGCGGGCAGGTCGCCAACACCTATATCGTTGCCGAAGCTGCGGACGGGCTGGTGATCGTCGACCAACATGCGGCGCATGAACGGATCGTGCTCGAACGGCTACGGGCAGCGGGTGCGGGAGACAAGGTCGCGGCCAGCCAGGCCCTGCTGATGCCCGATGTGGTGGAAATGGACGAACCCGCCTGTGACAGGCTGGAAGAGCAGATCGATCACTTCGCCAGTCTTGGGCTGGTAATCGAGCGCTTCGGCCCCTCTGCCATGCTGGTGCGGGCCATGCCTGCTTCGCTCAAGCGCGCCGACCCCGCCGCCCTGCTAACAGACCTTTCCGACGATCTCGCCAAGCACGGTGCCTCGCTGCTGCTGGGCGAGAAGATCGAACACGTGCTTGCCACCATGGCCTGCCACGGTTCGGTGCGGGCGGGGCGCACGCTCAACGTGCCCGAGATGAATGCGCTCCTGCGCGAAATGGAGTCGACTCCGCGTTCAGGGCAATGCAACCATGGCCGCCCCACATGGGTGAAACTGTCCATGGAAGATGTCGAGAAGCTGTTCGGGAGGCATTGATGCGCTGGCCCATCATTCTCTGCGCTCCGGCGTTGCTGGCTGCGTGCGGTGACGAGATGTCGGCCGCTGAACGCGCCGCAGAAGATGCCGCCATGGTGGAGCGGGTGCGCGAAGCCAACGACCTGGCACCGCCGCTGGTCGAGGTCGTGCCTGACCCGCTGCTCTATGACGATATCGAGGCGAATGACCTTTATGGCCTCGCCTGCTCCTATGCGCCGGGCACCAGCATGGGGGCGCGGGTGATCGCCCGCGAGGTGGATGCCTTTGTGAAGATCGACGGCGAAGTGCTTCGCTTCGCGGCCGACCCGGGCTCGCGCGAACTGCCTGCGGCCACCCGCTCGCTCTACAATGGCCGCGAATATTCCCTGCGTCTCGACATTGCCGAGAAGGGTACCGGCGAAGAGAGCGCTGACGGGGGCGCTGATTTCTACGAAGGAACCGTCTGGCTGCGCGACCGCTGGGACCGCGTGATTTACCAAGGCACCGGCGTGGTCAACTGCGGCGCCTGATCAGCGCAGGCGTTTCACGTACAGCTGCTTGTCGTCGCGGCGTTCCATCTTGAAGTTGTCGCTGGCCGCCCGCATCAGGTCGGAAAGGCGCTTGAACCCGTGGTTGCGCACATCGAAACTGGAGCGGTTCCCCGCGATCTGGCCGACTTCGTGGAGGCGCGCATAGCCTTCGTCGTCGCGGCTGGCGGCCTTCCATGCCGCTCCCAGCAGTTCGATCAGGTCAGCGTCGATGGCAGCACCGTTCGAGGGGCTCTTGTCATCGTCGTGCGAGGCGGTGCGGATCAACTGGTCGACATCGATATAGCGGGTGCAGGCAGTCTTGAAGGCCTCGGGCGCCTTGGCGCTGCCGAACCCGTAGACGATCAGCCCGTCCTGCCGCAGGCGCGTGACCAGCGGGGTGAAGTCGCTGTCGCTGCTCATGATCCCGAACCCGTCGACCTTTCCTGCGTTGAGCAGGTCGATGGCGTCGATCGCCATGGCGATATCGGTGGCGTTCTTGCCCTTGGTCAGGTCGAACTGCTGCATCGGCTGCAGGCCGAACCGGTGGGTGATCTTGTTCCAGTTGGAAAGCGCGGGCTTGGCCCAGTTGCCGTAGGCCCGGCGGATGTTCACTTGCCCCAGTTCGGCGAGCACGGTCAGCACCGGGTCGATGCCCGCGTGGCTGGCGTTGTCGGCGTCGATCAACAGGGCGATATTCTTGAGATTCGCTTCTGGCATGGGCCGTTAGATGGCGGCGGCGAGGGGATAGCGCAAGGGCGTGCACCAAGCCTGTTGGCCCAATGCCTCCGGCTGTTGTAGCGTGTGCGGGGCATCACAGGGGGCAAGCCAAGATGAAACTTCCGTGGAAACGCGACGGCAAAGACAAGATCTTCGTCAACTATCGCCGCTCGGATGCCCAGGGGTTTGCGGGGCGACTGGCAGACTCTCTGACACTGCATTTCGGCAGCGACCGCGTGTTCCGTGACGTGACAGGCATCGATTACGGGCAGGATTTCGAGAAGATCATCGTCGAGCGCATCGAGCAGGCCTGCGCAATTGTCGTCGTTATTGGCGACGGCTGGCTGACGGCGACCGACGAATCCGGCGCGCGCCGCCTGGATGATCCCAACGACTATGTGCTGCGCGAGATCGCTGCGGCGCTGGAAGGCGGCGTGGTCGTCGTACCTGTGCTGATCGGCGGTGCCACCATGCCGCGCAAGGAAGAGCTTCCCGAACGGCTTGCAGACCTCGCCATGCGCAATGCCATCACCATTAGCGACGAGCGTTGGTCGTTCGACGTCGAACGCCTGGCCAAGGTGCTGGCCATCGACGTCGCCGGTTCGGTGACACAGGGAAAGCTCGATGTCATGCGGACGACTGCGCTTGCCGGCCTGCTGGTCGGGGGCAGCTACGGCATCGCCGATTTTTCGCACGCGGCCATTAGGTGGGCGCACGGCGCCGATGGTTTACGCGCTGCGGGGTTTACTCCGATTGAGTCAGCCGTGGCTTTCTTCGGCATCATCCTTGCCGGAGTCATGTTGCTGATGTCTGTGCCCATGATCGCCGAGAGCAAGCGTAAGTATGCATGGGCAGGCGTGGCAGTGGCGACCTTTGGCACAACAGCGCCGTTTATCGCTTACGCCGTGCGCAACGTTGACCTGCCCTCAATCAGCTTGGTGACAAACTTCACCGCTTCGCTGGTGGTGACCTTGCTGATGCTGGTGCTCGTTTCGCTCACTGGTTTCCGCGAGAAATAGCGCGAGGTCAGACTGGTCGGGATCAGGCAGGCCTGAATTCGCCGCTCTCTTCGTCGAGCAGGTGCAGGATACCGTCCGAAATGGCGAAATAGGCGCCGCGCAGGGTCAATTCACCTGTCGGCTCTTTTTCCTGGATGCAGGGGAAGGTACGCAGGTTCTGCAGGCTGACCTTCACGGCGGCCAGTTCCATCGCGCGTTCGGCTTCTCGGCCCTTGGTGCCAAGCTCGGCTGCAATCGGGTCACGCACCGGGTCGAGCATGTCGATCCAGTTGGCGACGAAGCCGCCTTCGCCTAGCCGGTTGCCGTGGAGGTCCTGCGTCAGCGCAGCCTGGCAGCCGCCGCACATGCCGTGGCCCATGACAACGACCTGCTCCACCTTCAGGAACTGGACCGCGAATTCCAGCGCGGCGGAAACACCGTGCTGGCCGGGCGTGGTCTCGAACGGCGGGACGAGCGCGGCAACATTGCGGACCACGAAGAGTTCGCCGGGTGAGACGTCAAAGATCTGCGCCGGGTCTACGCGGCTGTCGGAACAGGCAATGATCATGGTCTTGGGCGACTGGCCTTCGGTCAGTCTCTTCCAGCGATCGAGTTCGCGCGAATATTCACCCTGGCGGAAGCGGCGATAGCCATCGACGAGGCTGTTCATGGCGGGGGTTTTGTCAGTCATGTCCACTCCGCTGCCGCGATTTCGGGGATTCGGCAAGAGGCCAAAAGTCCATACGGCTTGCCCGCGCGGAGCGAGGCTCCTAAGTGGGCCCGCAATGAACGACCTTTCCTCCGCTCCCGAGGGCAATCGCCCGCCACGCCAGCGCAAGCCCGACTGGATTCGCGTAAAGGCGCCGGTCAGCAAGGGCTATCAGGAAACGCGCAAGCTTATGCGCGACCTTGGCCTCAACACCGTCTGCGAAGAAGCCGCCTGCCCGAACATCGGCGAATGCTGGACCAAGAAGCACGCCACGGTGATGATCCTGGGCGACGTCTGCACGCGGGCCTGCGCCTTCTGCAACGTGAAGACCGGCATGCCGCGGATCGTCGATCCGATGGAGCCGGAGAATACCGCGATTGCCGCGGCGCAGATGGGGCTGTCACACATCGTCATCACCAGCGTTGACCGAGATGACCTGCCGGACGGCGGGGCAGGGCAGTTCGTGAAGGTCATCCAGGCCCTGCGCCGCGAGACGCCGGACACAACCATCGAAATCCTGACGCCCGACTTCCGCGGCAAGATGCGCGCAGCGGTCGAGGCGATCTGCGAAGCCGGGCCGGACGTCTACAATCACAACCTCGAAACCGTGCCGCGGCTCTATCCCACGATCCGCCCGGGCGCGCGTTACTATGCCTCGCTGCGCCTGCTGGAAGAGGTGAAGGCCCACGATCCGCTGATCTTCACCAAGTCCGGCATCATGCTGGGGCTGGGCGAACAGCGCCTCGAAGTGCACCAGGTCATGGACGACATGCGCAGCGCCGATGTCGATTTCATCACAATGGGCCAGTACCTGCAGCCGACGCCCAAGCACGCCAAGGTGGAAGACTTCGTGACGCCGCAGGCCTTCGACGCCTTCGGCTCAATCGCGCGCGCCAAGGGCTTCCTGCAGGTCGCCAGCAGCCCGCTGACGCGCTCCAGCTATCATGCTGGCGACGACTTCGCCCAGATGAAGGCCGCGCGCGAAGCCAAGCTGGCGAAGGCAGCAGCCAAAGCCTGATGCCTTCGATCCGCGAAACGCACCGACTGCCTTATACGGCCGAACAGATGTTCGACCTGGTGGCTGATGTCGACAAGTATCCAGAGTTCTTGCCCTGGGTCGTGGCGACGCGGGTGCGGGACGACAGCGATACCGAGATGACGGCGGACATGTTGGTGGGTTTCAAGGCCCTGCGGGAGAAGTTCACCTCGCGGGTAGTGAAGGACCGTCCGAATACCATCAACGTCCACTACATCGACGGCCCGCTGCGCGACCTCGATAACAACTGGACTTTCCGTGACTGCGATGGCGAAGGGTGCGAGATCGACTTTTCTGTCGATTTCTCGTTCAAGAACATGATGTTCGAAGCTTTGGCGGGCCAATATATCGACCGCGCCTTCCGCAAGATGGTGGCCGCTTTCGAAGCCCGCGCCGAAGCGCTTTACGGCAACAACAGCTCCAGCGCGCAAAGCGTGGCCTGACGCCGCACACCGGACCTTCCGGTGTCTTCAAACAGCTTCTCTTCAGCCGTCGGCTGTTCGTCGCCGCGCTTCATGCGGGCGAAGACGACCGTTCCGACCGGCTTGGTGTCGGTGCCGCCGTCCGGCCCGGCAATCCCGCTGATCGCTACGGCCACGTCGGCACCGCTGCGCTCCAGCGCGCCCTTGGCCATGGCATAGACGCAGGCGACCGAGACTGCGCCGAAGGCTTCGATGATGTCCGAATCGACACCAAGGTCGCCCATTTTCGCGTCGTTGGAATAGGTGACATAGCTGCGATCGAGCACGGCAGAACTGCCGGCAATCTCGGTAATCGCGCCAGCGACAAGGCCGCCGGTGCAGCTTTCGGCCAGCGAGACCTTGCGACCTGCTGCAGCGTTCTCTTCAACCACGCGGCGAGCGAGGTCGACGATTTCCGGGGGGAGGAGGGAATCCAATTTTCTACCTTCAGACTTCGCAGATGTCCGGATCTTCCACGCCTGCCAGCGCAGCGATCACGGCAGCCAGCCGCCCTGCCTCGAAGGGTTCAAGCGGGGCCAGGACTTCCAGGAGGCGTTCAATGTTGCCGCACTTCTCGGGCTTCACCTCGTTGGCGATCATGCCGGTCAGCAATGCATCGAGGAACGGTCGCAGGGCTTCCTCCGGCATTTCGCGCATGGCCGAGACGCCTTCCTGGCTGCCCGAACCGGCAAAGGTGAGGAAGGCAGAGAAGGCATCCGGCCAGGCGACATCGCTCTGCGCGGCATAGCGCTCCACCATTTCCGGGGCACCGGTTGCAAGGAACCCGTCCGGCGACAGCACTTCGCCGCAGCTCTGCTGCAGGCCGCCCATGGCCAGCGGCACGCCATAGACGACCATGGCGCTGACCTGCTGCTCGGTAAGGCAGGCTTCCTGCGCTGCGGCTGTCGCAGGCAGCGCTGCGGTGACGGCTGCGGCCAGCGCGGTGACGAATTTACGGCGGAACTGCATGCGAGGACTCCTCTACTTGGCCACCAGCGTGGCGACGGCCTGGGCGGCGATACCTTCGCCACGTCCGGTAAAGCCGAGCTTCTCGGTCGTGGTTGCTTTTACACTGACTTGTTCGAGGCTTGCGTCAAGCAGTTCGGCCAACCGCGCGCGCATAGCGTCGCGGTGCGGGCCGATCTTGGGCGCTTCGCAGACCAGTGTCAGGTCGACATTGCCGACCGTATAACCTGCCTCGCCAGCAAGCATCACCGCGTGTTCGACAAAGCGAGCCGAGGGCGCGCCTTTCCACTGCGGATCGCTGGGCGGGAAGTGCTGGCCGATGTCACCCATCGCAATCGCCCCGAGCACGGCGTCGACTACGGCGTGCAGGCCGACATCGGCATCGGAATGCCCGGCGAGCCCCTTGTCATGGTCGATCTTCACGCCGCAGAGCCACAGTTCTTCGCCTGCCGCCAGGCGGTGGACGTCATAGCCAGTGCCGATACGGATGGGGACGGGTTTGCTCGCAGTCACGAAATCCTCCGCAAAGGTCAGTTTGTGCAGCCGCTCATCGCCGTCGACCAGGGCCACGTCTCCGCCAGCCGCACGCAGTACTTGCGCATCGTCGCCAGCTGTTGGCTTGCCAGTCCACGCGCGATGGGCGGAGAGGATGTCGGCGAAGCGGAATGCCTGGGGCGTCTGGACGCGACGCAGCCTCTCGCGCTCGGCGTTTGCGCCCATCAGTTCGCCATCGGCCACCACCATGCTGTCCACGACTGGCAGGACCGGGATGGCGCCGGGGTGTGTGGCGAGTGCCTCGACCAGCCGCTCCACCACTTCGGGCGGGCAATCCGGTCGGGCCGCGTCGTGGACCAGCACCAGTTCGGGGGCGTCAGCGGCCAGCGTCTCCAGCCCGCGCACCACGCTTTCCTGCCGGGTCGCACCGCCGGTGATCAAGGTGACGCCGTCGATCCCTGCCAGAACGCTGCCAGCGATTTCGTCCGCACCTTCGGGGATGGCCACGGCGAAGCGCGTGACACCAGCGCCAGCAAGCGCCTCAACGGCACTACGCAGCACCGTGCTGCCACGATAGGGCGCGAACTGCTTGGGGAGAGGTTGACCTGCGCGCAGGCCCTTTCCGGCAGCCACGATGACGGCGGCGATGGGCGGGGCAGGGGCCGGAGCAGGAGGAGGGGCGGCGTCACTCATAATGCGCCACGCGCGCTACCTGCTTGAGTGCGCCCTAGCAATCCACTATGCGCCTGCCCATATTTTAGGCACACTGGTGAAAATGAGTAACGAAGTCCCAACCCCTCCGGCTGTGAAGCCCATCGACATCGGTCCTGTGCGGATCGATTGCCCGGTCGTGCTTGCGCCGATGACGGGGGTGACGGACCGTCCGTTCCGCACGCTGGTGCGCCGTTACGGCTCGGGCCTGAACGTGACCGAGATGATCGCCAGCGAGGCCGCGATCCGCGAAACGCGCCAGTCGATCCAGAAGGCAGAATGGCACCCCAGCGAAGACCCGGTGTCGATGCAGCTGGTCGGCTGTGACCCGCACTCGATGGCCGAAGCCGCGAAGCTGCAGGAAGGCAATGGCGCGGCGGTGATCGACATCAACTTCGGCTGTCCGGTCCGGAAGGTCGTTGGCCAGTATGCCGGTTCCGCCCTAATGCGCGAGGTGCCGCTGGCGACCAAGCTGATGGAAGCCACCGTGAAAGCGGTGGACGTGCCGGTGACGGTGAAGATGCGCATGGGTTGGGATCATGGCAGCCTCAACGCGCCGGAACTGAGCAAGATTGCCGAGGACCTGGGCGTGAAGATGATCACGGTCCACGGCCGTACGCGCAACCAGATGTACAAGGGCAATGCCGACTGGTCCTTCGTCCGCAAGGTGAAGGAAGCGGTGAACATTCCCGTGATCGTCAACGGCGACATTTGCTCGATCCGCGATGCCGCCACCGCGCTGGAACAGTCGGGTGCCGACGGGCTGATGATCGGGCGCGGCGCCTATGGCAAGCCGTGGCTGCTGGGGCAGGTGATGCACTGGTGGCAGACCGGCGAGGTGCTAGAAAGCCCGACATTCGACGAGCAGTACGAGACCGTAGTGGAGCACTACAACGCAATGCTCGATCACTACGGCGAGAACGTGGGTGTGAAGATCGCTCGCAAGCACCTGGGCTGGTACACCAAGGGAATGCACGGCAGCGCCGACTTCCGCAACAAGGTGAACTTCATCGACGATGCGAAGGTGGTGCTGGAAGAGCTTGAGCAGTTCTACGAGCCGTTCCTGAGGCGCCGCGCCGCGTGAGCGAGAGCGGGGCTGATCCGGCGCTACCCGCCGCGCGGGCGCAGATTCACGGGCTCAGCTTCGCCATGCTGTTGCTCTCGCCGGATCTCGAGATCTGCGAAGTCAATCCGGCGGCGGAAGACCTGCTGGCGCTGGGCTCGCAGCGCATGCTCGGGCGCCAGTTTGGCGAGGTTATCACATTCGAGAACGACGACCTGCTGGAACGGCTGAAAATGCCCGGAGCACAGCTTTATGCTCGTGGGTTGGACGTGAAAGTCGGCAAGCGGGACTTGCGCGTGAACCTCACGTTCTCCGCCCTCGACAGCCATCCGGGCTGGCGCGTGGCCACCCTTTCCGATGCGACACAAGGCGAACGCTTCGAGGAAACCGAGCGGCGCGGGACGTTGCGCGGACCGGCCGTGCTGGCGCACGAGATCAAGAATCCGTTGGCTGCCATTCGCGGCGCGGCGCAATTGCTGGGCCGCAAGGCTGGCAAGTCGCAGAAGCCACTGACAGACCTGATTGCTGACGAGGTGGACCGGATCGCCCAGCTGATCGACCGGATGCAGCGGCTTGGACGCGAGCGGGCGGAGCCAGTCGGGCCGGTCAACCTGCATGCTGCCATCCACCGTGCCTACGAGACAGTGAAGATCGCCAGCGACAGTGCGATTGCCTGGCGCGAGGAGTTCGATCCCTCGCTGCCGCCGGTGCTCGCCAACGAAGGCGCCCTGGTGCAGGTGCTGGTGAACCTGATGGCCAATGCCCGCGATGCCTGCGCAGACAGTGTTGCCCCGCAGGTGACGGTGCAGACCCGCTTTGTCAGCGGACTGGTGATGAACGTGATCCGCCTTGGCCGACCGGTGAAGCTGCCGATCGAGATCTCGGTCAGCGACAACGGGCCGGGGATTGATCCCTCCATTCGCGACGACATTTTCGAGCCCTTCGTCTCCAGCAAGACGAACGGGCAGGGGCTTGGGCTGGCACTGGTGCAAAAGCTGGTGCGAGACATGGATGGGCGGATCAGTCACGAACGTGACGAAGCGACCGGCTGGACGCACTTCCGCGTCCACCTGCCCATGGCCCGCTAGGGAGAGCGAGAGATGAGCAACAACGTGCTGCTGGTGGAGGATGACAACGCGATTGCGACGGTCATCCGCGCCGCGCTGGAAGACGAAGGGCTGGAGGTCGACACCTGCGACACGGTGGCCTGCCGCGATGAATCGCTGGCAAAGCAGGACTACAGCGTCATGCTAACCGACGTGATGCTGCTCGACGGTGATGGCATCGAAACCCTGGGTGCCGTGCGCGACAACTATCCGGACATGCCGGTTATCATCCTCTCGGCACAGAACACGCTCGATACCGCCGTGCGCGCAACCGAACGCGGGGCCTTCGAATACTTCCCCAAGCCATTCGACCTCGACGAGCTGGTGCGGGCAACATTGCAGGCCGTGCAGTCGCGCAGCGCCTCGGCCGGGGACGATGGCGAGTCGGTTGAGGGCTTGCCGCTGATCGGCCGCAGCCAGCCGATGCAGGACGTGTTCCGCATGATTACGCGCGTGCTCCACAACGACCTGACGGTGCTGGTGCTCGGCGAAAGCGGTACGGGCAAGGAGCTGGTGGCCGAAGCCATCCACCAGTTGGGCAACCGCAAGCAGGGGCCGTTCGTTGCGGTCAACACCGCCGCCATTCCGCGTGAACTAATCGAAAGCGAGCTGTTCGGGCACGAGAAGGGTGCCTTTACCGGCGCCACGGCACGCTCGATCGGCAAGTTCGAGCAGGCGAGCGGGGGAACGCTGTTCCTCGACGAGATCGGCGATATGCCGGCCGAGGCGCAGACGCGACTGCTACGCGCTTTGCAATCGGGCCGCATCCGGCGCGTGGGTGGCAGCGAGGAAATCGCTGTCGACGTGCGGATCATCTCCGCCACCAACCGCGACCTCCAGCCAATGATCGCGCGCGGCGATTTTCGCGAAGACCTTTATTACCGGCTCAACGTTGTGCCGATCAAACTGCCGCCGCTCCGGGAACGGACAGGCGACGTCACACCGCTCGCCCGCCATTTCCTTGTTCGTGCGGCAGGCGAGGGCCTTCCCAAACGCATGCTGGGCGACGATGCGGCGCGCTTGCTGGAAGCGCAGTACTGGCGCGGCAATGTGCGCGAACTGCAGAACCTGGTCTTCCGTGCCGCCCTGCTGGCGCGCGAGGACGTGATCGATGCCGACACCGTCCGCTCGCTGCTGGATAGCGGGCAGGCAGAAGCGGGCACGAGCGATGTCCGCGATATCGGTGAGCAGGTAGCGCAATGGCTGGCATCGCAGGACATTGCGGACGGGGAATTGTACCATTCGGCGCTGGCTGAACTGGAACGCCCGATCTTTGCCCACGCTTTGTCGCGGACCGGGGGTAACCAGTTGAAAGCGGCGCAAATGTTGGGGATCAACCGCAACACCTTGCGCAAGCGCCTGTCCGAGCTGGAGATCGATCCGGAAGGCTTTGCGCGCGGCTGATCGCGAGACTGTGGCCAATTGACAGTTTTCACTTGCCCTGATGCAACAGCCCTGTTGTAAGCTTGCAACATGGCGTCCGAGCCCATGACTGATCCGGTACCCCAAACGGCCAAACGCTCGCGCCTGATGCGCCAGGCAGCGGTGACCGCGCGCCGGATCAACCTGTTCCTGTGGCTGGAAGCAATTTGCTACGTCGCGCTGGCAGCGATGTTGCTGACGGTGTGGATCTACTTCTCCGGACATCCGGCGGACGGCGATCCCGTCCCGTCCGAAAAAGCTGCGGCAATGCTGGTGGGAACCTTGCTGCCAGCACTGGGGCTTATTGTCCTTTGGGGGCGGCGGATTGCGATCAAGCGGGCAGGGGGCACCACGGCGCGCCTGCACGTGAACCTGGTGTTCTTCTTCTCGCTGCTGGCCGCCATTCCGACGCTGTTTGTCGCCGTTTTCGCTTCGATCCTGTTCCAGTCAGGCGTGGCATTCTGGTTCAGTGACGATTCGCGCGGCCTGCTCGAGAACGCGAACAACGTGACGCAGGGCTACTACGACGAGACCCTGCGCAATGTCGGCGACAACACCGTGCTCATGGCCAGTGACATGCGCTTCATCATGCAGAGCGTACCGGTATCGAGTCCCGAATTCATCGATCAGTTCCTCCTCCAGGTTTACAACCGCAGCCTGAGCGAAGGGGCGATCATCCGCCTGACCGAGGACGGCGAGAGCCGGCTGATTGCGCTCGCGGACCCGGATGATGATCGCGCTCGCCAGCGCATATCGGCAGAGATCACCGCGCCGCTGCGCGAGGGCCAGTCGTTCGTGGTCAGCTCCTCGCCCGAGCGGATTGAGGCCGTTGCCCTGCTCGACCGCGAGCTCGACATCTACCTTTACGCGGCGCGCGATGCGCGGCCGGAAGCCGAACAGCTGTACCGCCAGGCGCAGAACGTCGTGACGTCTTACGATGACCTCATCCAGCGGTCGCGCGTGCTGCAATTGCAGTTCAATCTCGCACTGTTTGGCGTGTCTCTCGCCCTGGTGGCACTCGCGGTCTGGGCCGCGCTGCGCTTTGCCGACCGGCAGGTGAAGCCGCTCGCGGATCTGGCGGAAGCAGCGCAGGAAATCGGCGCGGGCAACTATGCCATGCGCGTATCCGGGCGGACGGGTACCGACGAAATCGGCCTGCTCAACCGGGCGTTCAACCGCATGTCCGCACAGATCGAGCGGCAGACCGACGCCTTGATCGGTGCCAACCACCAGCTGGCCGAGCGCCGCGCGCTGATCGAGGCGGTGCTGCAGTCGGTCACCGCCGGTATCGTGTCGACCGACGGGGAAGGGCGCATCCTGCTCATGAACAGCTCCGCCCAGCGCCTGCTGCTGGACAGCGAAGGGCCGGTGCCGGTGAAGACCGGCCTGGCCGAAGTCGCCCCGCAGCTGGCGCAACTGGTGGCCGATGGCACGCAGAGCGAAATCATCCAGATGAGCCGTGGTGGCGAACTCCTGACGCTTGCCGTACAGCTGGCTCCGGCCGCGGGCGGCTTCGTGATCACTTTCGAGGATATCACCCGCCAGCTGCTCGACCAGCGGCAGGCTGCTTGGTCGGACGTGGCGCGCCGTATCGCGCACGAGATCAAGAACCCGCTGACCCCTATCCAGCTGGCGACCGAACGGCTGAAGCGTCGCTATTCCAAGCAGATCGAAAAGGACGTCGAGCTGTTCGACGAACTGACGGGCACGATCATCCGGCAGGTGGGCGACCTGCGCAAGATGGTCGACGAATTCTCCAATTTTGCCCGGCTTCCCAAGCCGGTGTTCCGGCAGGAGGACGTGGTCGACCTCGTGCGGCAGGCGCTGTTCCTGCAGGAAGTTGCCCATCCGGAGATCACCTACGGCTTCAGTGCGGAGGACGATATCCCACCGGTACAATGCGATCGCCACCAGCTCGGCCAGGCGATGACCAACGTGCTGAAGAACGCTGCCGAGGCAGTCGATGCGCGCATCCCGGATGCGGCGGCTGACTGGCGCGGCAAGATCGACGTCAGCATGGCGCTGGATGGTGAGCACCTTGCGATCACCATTTGCGACAATGGCGTGGGCCTGCCGCAGGGCGGGGTGAACGTGTTCGAACCTTATGTCACGACCCGCGAGAAGGGCACCGGGCTGGGCCTGGCGATCGTCAAGAAGATCGTCGAAGAACATGCGGGCGACCTTGAATTCTCGCCGCGCGAGCACGGCGGCACCAAAGCCACATTGCGGTTTGCCATCCGGCCAACCGAAACCGGCGAGCACAACGAGGCCGCCGAATGATTACTTCAGGAGACCTTTGAATGGCACTCGACATCCTTGTCGTCGACGACGAACGCGACATCCGCGACCTCGTTGCCGGTGTGCTCAGCGACGAAGGCTATGAATGCCGCACTGCTGGCGACAGCGTCTCGGCGCTGGCCATGGTCGACGAACGGCGGCCCAGCCTGGTGCTGCTCGACGTCTGGCTGCATGGCAGCCCGATGGACGGGCTGGAAGTGCTCGATGCGATCAAGGCGCGCGAGCCCAACCTGCCGGTGCTGATCTTCTCCGGCCACGGCAATGTCGACACGGCCGTGTCCGCTGTCAGCCGCGGTGCGATGGACTTCATAGAGAAGCCCTTCGAAGCCGAGAAACTGCTCCACCTTGTCGAGCGGGCAACCGAGACCGAACGCTTGCGGCGCGAGAATGAACGCCTGCGCGAAGGCATGGTCTCGCCCGACGAGTTCACCGGCAATTCCAGCGCCATCAATGGCGTCCGCGCCACGCTGAAGCGGGTGGCCAACACCGGTAGCCGCGTGCTCATCAGCGGGCCCGCCGGGGCCGGCAAGGAAGTCGCCGCGCGCCTGCTGCACGCCTGGAGCCCGCGTGCGGACAAGGCCTTTGTCAGTGTCAATTCGGCGCGCATCACGCCTGAGCGCTTCGAGCATGAACTGTTCGGCGAGGAAGCCGACGGCAAACTGGTTCGTGCCGGCCTGCTGGAACTGGCTGATGGCGGTACACTCTACCTCGACGAGGTGGCTGACATGCCCGAGAGCACGCAGGCGCGTATCCTGCGCGTACTGACAGACCAGAGCTTCGTGCGCGTTGGCGGCAACCGGCAGGTCGGCGTGGACGTCCGCGTCGTCTCCTCGACCGCGCGCGACCTGTTGGCCGAGATCGAGGAAAAGCGTTTCCGCGAAGACCTGTTCTACCGGCTCAACGTCGTGCCGATCGCAATCCCGCCGCTGGGTGAGCGGCGGGACGACATCCCCGCGCTCGCCGAACATTTCTTCACCCGCTACGCGCGCGAGCAGGGGCTGGAGCCGCCGACGGTCACGCCCGAGGCGCTGGCGGCCATGCAGGCCTACGACTGGCCCGGCAACGTCCGCCAGCTCCGCAACGTGATCGAACGGACGGTGATCCTTGCCCCGCGTGAAGATTTTTCGACCATTACGCCTGACATGCTGCCGCCGGAAATCACCGGCGGTTCGGACGACAGCGGCGGTGGCATCTCGGCGCTGATGGGTGTTCCCCTGCGCGAGGCACGCGAAAGCTTCGAGCGGGAGTACCTGCGTATCCAGATCCGCCGCTTCTCGGGCAACATCTCCAAGACCGCCGGGTTCATCGGCATGGAACGTTCGGCCCTGCACCGCAAACTGAAGCTGCTCGGCATGAACGAGCGCAGCAGCAACGACGAGGACAAGGAATAGGGCTGCCAGACATTCGCCAGCCATATCCCACGCTTGTGGTATTGAGGCGAAACGGCAGCAAATGACATCTGGCCTTCCAGTTTCGTGGAGGTCGAGATGCGTTCCTTTCCTACCTTTTGCGCGGCCGTGGCACTGTTGGCTGTTGCAGTCCCGGCTATAGGCGCTTCTACTGCGTCCGAGCTTCTGCCGGCGTCGCAAATGGGCGCGGGAGGCGGGCAGGTGTTGCAGGACTTCATCATGGATACCCAGCGACTGGGCGTCCAGATCGACACCACTACCGTCACGACCGCAGATAACGAGCGCATCGACGGCGAAGTGCAGGCCTACCGCGATTTGGCCGACCGTGTCGCGGGAGGTCGCTACGATGCGCTCCCGGATGCCCAGAAGCAGGCCATGCTGATGGGCTTGCAGATGCATTACCAGGGCGCTGCACAGTCGGTGCCGCAGTTGATCGAGCAGGCGCGCGGAATGGTCAGCGGGATCGGCCGCGGAGATGCGGCCTACAACTTCCTGCTCGCCCATGATGCCTATCTTTACGCCGCCACGCGCCTGTTTCCGCAGGATGGCAGCTTTGCCGCAGCGCGGTCGCAGGTGCAGTCGGCAATGGACGAACTGGGCGGATCGCGGGCAGGTGCGCTGGCCGCAGAGGACGCTGCCGAGCTGGAGGCTGCGCGAAACGTTCGCATGCCGGCAGCGGTCACTACCGATCCGTCGGCAGAGGCCATGTTCCGGCAGGCCTGGGGCACCAGCGGCATCGACTGGCAGATCATGCGCATCAACGTTACTTCGGGCTGGCGCGACAAGATCGAGAACGGTCGCGTGGTTGGCCAGCGGCGGGATGCAGCCATCGCCGCACGCGATCCAGTCAACCCGGATCGTTGTAATCTTTACGATTTCACCCTGCTGCGTGATCGAAGCGGCAGCGTGCGCCGGGATTCGCACAGTACCACCCGGATTGCCTGCGAGAACGTGCCCGGCTGATACAAGCTGCTACACACTTCTCCGACAAAACTTGTATAAACGATCTTGTAAGCCATCTTGCAACGAGGTTATGTTGCAACGCACAAGAAGTGTTACCCGGTGAGTCCTGTGATTGTCACATGACGAAACCAGAATGCGGGCCACGGCTCGCCAACAAAAAGATATAGGAGTCAGGCTAATGACCAAAGGCACCCTTTCCGCCCGTCCGCGACCGGTTCGCGAGGAGGAAACCGCGACCAAGGCACAGGCAACCGGCAAGAATGCCAATCTGCAGGATGTCTTCCTCAACCACCTGCGGCGCGAGAAGACCCCCGTCACCATGTTCCTGGTGAAGGGCGTAAAGCTGCAGGGGATCGTTACCTGGTTCGACAATTTCTCCATCCTGCTGCGGCGGGACGGGCAATCGCAGCTGGTTTACAAGCACGCGATCTCTACCATCATGCCGGGCACCCCGGTCGATGCCGACCAGTTCGGCGGCGGCTCCGACGGCAGCCGCAAGCAGCGACTGTTGCAGGACATCTTCCTGTCGCGTGTGCGCGAGGCGGAGGTGCAGGTGACCATGTTCCTGGTCAACGGCGTGATGCTGCAGGGCCGGATCGCCAGCTATGACCTGTTCTGCATGCTGCTGGAGCGTGACGGATACGTGCAGCTCGCCTACAAGCACGCCGTGTCGACCATCCAGCCCGCCAGTCATGTCGACCTGACCGATGACCTGGATGATGACGGCGACAACGAAAGCGACGACTGATTTTCGACGATGACATTGAAGGCGAGGTGACGCGCGGTGCGCGCGCCCTCGTCATCTGCCCCGACATTCGCAGCCACCGGCGCGAAGACGATCCTGATGCCCGTCTTGCAGAGGCGGAGGGGTTGGCGCTCGCCATCGGCATTGTCGTCGCCCATTCTTTCGTCCTGCCGGTACGCGAAGTGCGGCCGAACACGCTGTTTGGTGAAGGGCAGGTGCAGCGCATCGCCGCCGACTGCGAATTGCACGAGGCCGAGCTCGTCATCGTCGACGGTGCCTTGTCGCCGATCCAGCAGCGCAATCTTGAAGACAAGCTCAAGCGAAAGGTCATCGAC
The DNA here is from genome assembly GCA_030431875.1 of Alphaproteobacteria bacterium. GTDB lineage: Bacteria > Pseudomonadota > Alphaproteobacteria > Sphingomonadales > Sphingomonadaceae > Alteraurantiacibacter. Next base: position 15,621 of record JAUIIG010000020.1, on the reverse strand, counting down.
CGCACCGGTCTGATCCTCGAGATCTTCGGTGAACGCGCCTCGACGGCTGAAGGCCGCTTGCAGGTCGAGCTGGCCCACCTCGACTACCAGCAGAGCCGCCTGGTGCGCAGCTGGACCCACCTCGAACGCCAGCGCGGCGGCTTCGGCTTCCTTGGCGGCCCGGGTGAAACGCAGATCGAGGCTGACCGCCGGATGATACGCGACCGGATGGGCAAGCTGCGCCGCGAGCTGGAACAGGTGCGCAAGACGCGCGAGCTGCACCGCAAGCGGCGGGGCAGGGCACCCTGGCCCATCATTGCGCTGGTCGGCTATACAAACGCCGGTAAATCCACGCTATTCAATCGTTTGACTGGCGCAGATGTGATGGCGGAGGACCTGCTTTTCGCCACGCTCGATCCCACCATGCGGGCGATATCGTTGCCGGGCGTCGAAAAGGCGATCCTGTCCGACACCGTCGGATTCATTTCCGACCTTCCGACGCAACTCGTCGCCGCCTTCCGCGCCACGCTGGAGGAAGTGACCGCTACCGACATCATTCTCCACGTCCGCGACATAGCCAATCCTGACAGTGCCGCGCAGAAGAAGCAGGTGCTGCACGTGCTCGGCGAGCTCGGTGTGATCACGGACGAAGGCAACGGGGAAGGGGAGACCACCCCGATTATCGAGGTGTGGAACAAGTTCGACCTGCTCTCGCCGGAGGACTCCGAGGAATTGGGCGCAGTGGCCGAAGCTGATGACAAGGTGTTGGCCATTTCCGCGATCACCGGCGAAGGCCTGCAAACCTTGCAGGAAAAGCTCGGCGCGGTTTTGACCGCGGGTGCACGACGACATTCGCTCTTGATCCCTGCCAGCGACGGCGCGCGCATTGCCTGGCTTCACGCGCATGGCGAGGTGCTGGCGGATGAAGATGGCGGCGAGGGCGATGATGGCCCGATGCGGCGGATCGATGTGCGGCTGACCGAAAAGGAATTCGGCCGGTTCGAGGTGTTGGACGCCTAGGCTTCTGCGCGCTTGACGCGCTGCCAGTATTCTTCCTGCTCGTCGAGCGACAGGTCAGCGAAAACCTGACCGTCCGCGGCAGCGAGGCGTTCCATCTCGCGAAAGCGGCGTTCGAACTTGCCGTTGGAGGCACGCAATGCGGATTCGGGATCAACGCCAAACCGGCGCACGATGTTGACGGCGACGAACAGGATGTCGCCGGCTTCCATCTCGCGTTCTTCCGGCGTCTGTGCAGCTTCAAGTTCGGCGATCTCTTCCAGCAACTTCTCGCGCGGACCTTTCACATCGTGCCATTCGAACCCGACGCGTGCCGCGCGCTTCTGCAGCTTGTCGGATCGTAACAGTGCCGGGAGCGCGCTCGCAACACCGTCCATGGCGCTTTCAGACCCGCTGGAAGCGCGTTCGGCGGCTTTCAGGTCTTCCCAGCGTTTGCCGTCCATGACGCCGCCTTCGTCGCCAAAAATGTGCGGGTGCCGCGCTTCCATCTTGTCGGAAATGGCCTTGGCGACGTCCTGGAATGCGAAATGTCCGGCTTCCTCCGCCATGCGTGCGTGGAACACGACTTGCAGCAGCAGGTCGCCAAGCTCGCCGCGCAGGTCTTCCATGTCGGCGCGCTCGATGGCGTCGGCGACTTCGTAGGCTTCTTCGATAGTGTACGGCGCGATGGTCTCGAAGCTTTGCGCGACATCCCATTCGCATCCGGTTTCCGGATCGCGCAGGCGCGCCATGATCGAGAGGAGGCGGGATATCTGGTCAGTCATGGTTCGCGAATATTGGAATGATAATATATATTATGTAAAATAAAGAATGGCGGTTCAGGGGCTGAGTTCAGCACCCCCTCTCACATGAAAACGCTGAAAAGAAACGCCACACCAACGAAAATGCAGCCCCAGATCAAGGCCAGGCGGATCGTTGTCGAGGTATCGACCTGGTACGACCGGTATGAAGCGAATGCGAGGACCAGCCAGCCAAGCATGGCAACGATCGAGACAATTGCGCCTCCGCTCATGGTTCAATCTCCATTCCATCATAGCCGACCAGGACGTTATCCGGGATTTCACCACTCAAGGTGGCATAATCCATCGACTTGTCGAGATGTGACAGCACTGTGGTTCGCGCACCGCAACGTTCGGCCAGTTCCAGCGCCATGCCGAGATGCGCGTGCGTCGGATGTGGTTCGCGGCGCAGGCAGTCTGTCACAAGCACGTCGATATCTTCGAACAGGTCCACCATGTCGTCGGTAATCTCGCTGAAGTCCGTCGCATAACCAATTGATTTGTCGTCAGCTTCGAACCTGTAGGCTGTCGTCGTGATCGGCCCGTGCGGCATTTCAACGCTCTCTACGGAAAATCCGGCACAAAGGCGCACGTTCTCCAGAGAATTCAGCTCGACAATCGTTGGATAGCCGTATTGCCCGGCGAAGACGTAATCGAACCGCTTGCGCAGCCTGTGGCAGGTTTCCTTCGACGCATAGCCGGCAATGGGTCCGCCACGGCCGAAGCGCAGCGGCCTGAGGTCGTCGATGCCGTGGCAATGGTCCGCATGGTCATGCGTCCAGAACACCCCGTCGATGCGCTCGATACGGTTGGCAAGTAACTGGCTGCGCAGGTCTGTCGAAGTATCCACCAGCAGCCGCTGGCCGGCCTTGCTTTCGACCAGGATAGATACCCTGCTCCGGCGGTTCTTCGGCTCGTTGGGGTCGCATTCGCCCCAGTCGTTGCCGATCCGCGGGACTCCGGTCGACGTGCCACAGCCGAGCACGACCAGCTTCACGCCCTGGCCTCGGCTTTCGTGAACAAGTTGAAGAAGTTGCGCGAAGTTGTTGCGGCAATCTGTTCCACGTTTTGACCGCGCAATTCAGCGACGAATTCGGCAGTGTTGCGGACGAAGGCGGGCTCGCAGGTCTTGCCGCGATGCGGGACCGGCGCAAGGAACGGGCTGTCGGTCTCGACCAGCAGTCGGTCGGACGGAATTTCCTTCGCGAATTCCTGTATTTCGCGCGCGTTCTTGAAGGTCACGATGCCCGAGAGCGAGACCGTGAGGCCGAGTTCCAGCACCTTGCGACCGAAATCCGCCGAGGCGGTAAAGCAGTGGATCAGTGCGGGAAAGGCGCCCTGCTCCATTTCCTCGGCGAGGATCTCGAGCGTATCGGCCTCGGCATCCCGCGTGTGGATCACGATCGGCAAGCCGGTTTCCCGCGCTATACCGATATGCATGCGGAACAGGTCGCGCTGCACCGCGCGGTCAGACTTGTCGTAATAGTAATCCAGCCCGCTTTCGCCGATGCCGATTACGCGGGGGTGATTGGTGGCGTCGCGCAGTACCTGGCGGCCGAGGTCGGCGTGCTTGTCGGCTTCGTGCGGATGGATGCCCACTGTGGCCCAGACATCAGGCTCGCGTTCAGCCGTGGCAACGATATCGCGCCATTCGCTTTCGCGGGTGGAGATGTTGAGGAAACCGGTCACGCCGGCAGCACGGGCATTGGCGAGGACGTCGGCTTGCCGTTCTATCAGGCCCTCGTAATTGAGGTGGCAGTGACTGTCGATCAGGGGGGCGTGGAGGGTCACTCCGCCCCCTCCCCTTCGGCTTCGGGCAGCTCGAGGCGCGGAAAAATGCCCTGCGGCTTCTCGAGCTGGAAATCGGACTCGGCGAGCGGTGAATACCAGTGCGAGCGAATGCCTTCGGGCGTCCGCAGGTCCGGCGCAATCCCCATGGCCTCGAGCAGCTTGCCCATCGACGACGGCATGACCGGGATTACCGCCACGGCCAGTTGGGCGATGCAGATGTAGAGCGTGGCCAGCACGGTCTTCATCCGCTCCGGATCGGTCTTCTTGAGTGCCCAGGGGGCCTGTGCGTCGATATAGGCGTTGCAGGCGAACACAGCGCCCATCCATGCCTCCAGGGCCTGGGCAAAGGCGAGATCGGCGTAGGCGGCAGGCATTTCCTCGTGGATCACACGGTCGACATGGGCGAACAGGGCATTGTCCTCGTCGCTGTGTCCGTTGATCGGCGGGAGGTTGCCTTCGCAGTTCTTGTAGAGCAACGACAGGGTGCGCTGCGCGAGGTTGCCAAAACTGTTGGCCAATTCCGAATTAGCGCGATTTACAATAGCTTCCTGCGAATAGCTGCCATCCTGTCCAAAGCTGAATTCGCGCAGCAGGAAATAACGCAGGGTGTCTACGCCAAAGCGGTCCGCCAGTTCGGCAGGATCGGTGACGTTACCTGCCGACTTGCTTTCCTTCTTGCCGTCTCGGTTGAGCAGGAAACCGTGCCCGAATACCTGCTTGGGCAGTTCCACACCGGCGCTCATCAGGAAGGCGGGCCAGTAGACCGCGTGGAAGCGGACAATGTCCTTGCCGATCAGGTGCAGGTCGGCCGGCCAGAACTTGGCCATGTTTTCGGTTGCGTCGGGATAGCCGAGGCCGGTGAGATAGTTGGTGAGGGCGTCGACCCACACGTACATGACGTGCTCTTCGCTGCCAGGCACCTTTACGCCCCAGTCAAAGCTGGTGCGGCTGACCGACAGGTCGCGCAGGCCACCTTCAACGAAGCGCATCACCTCGTTACGCCGGCTTTCCGGGCGGATGAAGTCCGGATTGTCGCGGTAGAGCGCCAGCAGCTTGTCGCCATATTCGGACAGTTTGAAGAACCAGCTTTCCTCGACAGTCCATTCGACGGGCGTGCCCTGCGGGGAGAGCTTTTCGCCCCCTTCCCCTACTTCGAGTTCGCTCTCGTCGTAGTAGGCTTCGTCGCGGATCGAGTACCAGCCTTCGTAGCGATCAAGGTAGAGGTCACCATTGGCCTCCATCGCTTTCCAGATCGCCTGGCTGGCGCGGTGGTGCTCGTCTTCCGTGGTGCGGATGAACCGGTCGTAGCTGATATCAAGCTTGTCGAACAAGGCGTGGAAATAGCCGGACATTTCGTCCGCCAGTTCACGCGGGGTCATGCCCAGGTCGCGCGCTTTCTGCGCCATTTTCAGGCCGTGTTCGTCAGTTCCGGTCTGGAACCGCACTTCGCGTCCCATCTGGCGGTGGAAACGGGCGAGGACGTCAGCCGCAATGGTCTCGTAGGCATGGCCAATGTGCGGCTTGCCGTTGGGATAGTGAATCGCGGTGGTGAGGTAGAAGGTCTCAGACATTGGCGGCTTCCCTAGAAGCCGCAAGACTGGCGAGCAAGGTGCCGATTTCCATCACCAGCAATCCTGCGTCGAAATTGTAAGTGGGCGCCTGCCCCGCCAGCCTAACCAGGGAGGCGTGGGTATCGACCAATGCGGGGATCTGCTTGCCGGAAACGCCGCGCATCCGTTCGGCCACGACGGCACGCGCCAATTCGATGGCAGCAAGCTGCTTCTCGCGACTGGGCCGTGCGCCCATGGCGCTGGCGAGCTGGCCGCGCAGCGAAAAATCGGGATCGCCGCGATCCGCGACCTTCTTCATCAGTGCGTGCACCTTGCCGAGGTCCAGCTCCACAAAGTCGATGGCGGCACCGGGAGAGCCGTTGGCAGCGGCAATGGCAGCTTCGCGCATGTCGGCACTGGCCTGCGGGCTCTCGCGGGCAAGGACGCGGTCCATGTCTTCATCGGAAACACGCGGGAACGACAGCACGCGGCAGCGGGAGCGGATTGTCGGCAGCAAGCGACCGATCCGGTGCGCGATCAGCATGAAATAGGTACCGACCGGCGGCTCCTCGAGGCTCTTGAGCAGGGCGTTGGCTGCGCCCGGTTCCATGTCGTCAGCTGGATCAAGGATAACCACGCGGCGGCTGCCCAGCGTCGGACGGGTGGTCAGGCGGCGTTGCAACTCGCGGATCTGGTCGATCTTGATGTTCCGCGCCAGCTCGTAGGGCTTGCCGTCGTCGCGCTTGCGCGCCTCGGTATCGTTCTTGGGCGGGTGGGTGACGTAGCGGATGTCCGGGTGATCGCCGGGAGGCTGCGGAATGCCGTCCTCCGCTACCAGCTCGCGCGCAGCGGCAAGCGCAAAGGCGGACTTGCCCACGCCCTTGCGCCCCGAGAGGATCCAGCCATGGTGCATGCGTTCGCCCGCCAGCGCACGGCGCCATTCGGCCCAGGCGGCATCGTGGCCGATGTAGGAGGCGGCGTCTTGGTTCACCCGCCCTCGCCTGTCAGCGGTGCCATGGCGCGCATGATGCGGTCGTGCACCTCACCCGGAGTGCCGTCGGCGGAAATGCACACGAACCGCTCCGGATCGCTGACGGCCAGCGTGCGGAAACGGTCTGCTACGGCGGCGTGATAGGCCGCCGAACGGCCACCGATCCGGTCCGAATTGTCGCCATCGCGCGCCGCGAGGCGCTCTGCCACCGCTTCGTTGTCAGCCGTCAACAGGAAGGTCATGTCAGGCATGAGCCCCCACGAACCGATGTTGTGCAGCGCCATGATGGCATCGTCGAACAGGTCGTCCCCACCCCCCTGGTAGGCGCGCGAGGAATCGATGAAGCGGTCACAGACCACCCAGGTGCCACGATCGAGCGCGGGCGCGATCGCCTTCTCCACGTGATCGGCACGCGCGGCAGCGAACAGCAAGGCTTCGGTACGGGCGCCGATTTCAAGCTCGCTGTCCAGCAGCAGCTTGCGAATGGCCTCTGCGCCCGGCGTGCCACCCGGTTCGCGCGTTAGCAGCACGTCGATGCCGCGGGCGCGCAGGGCATCCGCCAGCATGGCCGCCTGGGTCGACTTGCCGACACCTTCGCCGCCTTCGAGGGTTATGAAACGTCCCGTGCTCATGAAGTCCACTTTCTCACCGCATTGAGCACGCGTTGCAAGGCATTGGCGCGCGGTACGGTTTCAGCGGCCTCCAGCGGCACTTCCAGCGCCAGCTGGCCGTCGACGCTAAGTTGCAGCCGCGCGACAGGATCGCCTGCCGTAATCGGTGCCGTGATGGGGCCGCGATAGACCACCTGCATGGTCCAGCGGTCGTCTGATTCTTCGCGTGGCAGCGAAGCGATGACGTCGTTGGCGGTCCGCAGGCGAACGCTGCGCTCTGCGCCGTCCTGGACCAGCGCCATGCCCACTTCGACACCGGCGGGGACAAGGGTGGCCTGCTCGAAATCGGAAAATCCCCACTCGAGGAATTCGCGCGCGGTCTCGTCGCGAGTCTGTCCGTCGGGCGCCCCTGCCAGCACCATGACCAGCCGCCGGCCATCGCGCTCCCCTGAACCGAGGAAGGTGAAGCCGGACTCGCGGGTGTATCCCGTCTTTATCCCGTCCGCGCCTGCAACAACGCCGGTGACCGGATCGTGATTGGCCTGGGTAATGTCGCGCCAGCGCAGGGTCCGGTGGCCGAAATAGCGGCGGTAGAGCGTCGGATGGTCCTGCGTCATGGCCTCCGCCAGCAAGGCAAGGTCGCGCGCCGAGGTATAGGTCTGTCCCCCATCGGGATAGCCGTTCGCCGAGCCGAAATGCGTGTCATGCATGCCAAGCTCTTCGGCATTGGCATTCATCAGCTCCAGCCAGTTGTCCAGTGAACCAGTCGCCGCAATCGCCAGCGCCACGCTGGCATCGTTGCCGGATACGGTGGTGATCCCCAACAGCAACTGGCCGATGGTGGGCTGCTCTCCCGCGCGAAGGAACATGTTGGAGCCCTCGGCATACCATTCATCCTCCAGTTCCGGCGTGTACTGGAAGCGCTGGCCTGGATGCAGATCGCCCTGCTCGATCAGCTTGAAGGCTGTGTAGGCGGTCATGACCTTGGTAACCGATGCGGGGACGAAGCGCCGCTCGGCCTCACGGGCATAGAGCGTCTGGCCGGTGGTCAGGTCGACCAGCAGCGCAACCGGGATTTCTTCCGGGACGGGAGCCGGTGCCGGGCTGGCCGGATGGCTGGCGAGCGCAGCAAACGCCGCTGCCGCCAGAGCCAGGACCTTGGGATATTGCACAGCCTCTCCACCGCATGGCGCGGCGGAAGTTCAGTCTCAGCCGCTGGTCAGGATTCGGGCATCGGTATAGCCCGCGCGCCGGACATTGGCGAGCGAGGCTTCGGCTTCTCCACGGGTGGCGAAGGGGCCGGTGCGCACACGATAGAAGCCGCCCGCTTGGGTGATCTCGCCGCCGAGCACGTTGGCCGCGCGGCGCGCATTGTCCGGATTGGAAAATGCTGCGGCCTGCACGACGAAGCGGCCTTCGGCCGGCTGCGCCGCAGCGGGCTCGGGCGCGGCCTCTGCGACCTGCGGAAGCTCTGCCGTCGGCGCTTCGGGTTCCGCAACTTCGGCGAAGGCCTCTGCCAGCGTCTCGGAGGGTGATGCCGGAGCGGTCACCGGTTCGAGCGGAGGAAGTTCGGGCGTAGTTGCTGTTGCTGGAACGGCAGGCGCTGCAGGCGCTGCGGGTAATGCCGGAGCGGCCAATGCCGTCGATGCGGCAACCTCTACATTCTCGATGGGCCGCGGCGTTGCGCTCGCCTGGAGCGATGCGGAGCCGTTCTCTGGCAGGCGCCGCCGCAGGACGTTCACGAGCGACATGGGCGTATCCATGCGCAGTGGTGCGGCGTTGCTGGCGCGTAGCAGGGCGCGGTGTTCCTCTGGCGGGTTCACGCGGCGTACGCGCACCGGCGTATCGGCATTGCCACCAAGCTGCGCCATGGCAGCCGGTGACAGCGCAATCAGCGCGTTCGAGGTCATCGGACCGCGCCGCTCGACACGCACCAGCACGGTGCGTCCGGTTTCGAGCGAAGTGACTTCGGCATAGCTCGGAAAGGCCAGCGTGTGGTGCGCGGCGGTGTAACCCATCGCCCCCTCGTCCAGTGCAAGGTAGCCGACCTCGTCATAGTTCATCGTCTCGACCGGCGTGTAGAGCGTGCCGTTTACGGTATAGGGATCGCCAACCGTCACCGGGTAGTCGGCAGCCGGCCCGGTGGTAGCGCGCTGGGCCGAAATGCTGGCAATTGGCGCACTGTTTCCTCCCCCGCAGCCGGCCAGGCCAGCGGCGAGGAGAATGGTTAAGGCAGTGCGCGGAAACGCACGGACTATGCGGCTATTGGGCAATCTCATCTGCAAGCAACCCCACGCTCATCGCGTAATAGTTCGAGCAGTTATATTCGAGGATAACCCTATAATTCTGGGTTAAGAGGTAGCCGGGTTCTGCCGGACCGTCAGGTTCGAATAGCGAAGCCATGACGTCGTCGCCAATCGGTGCACGCGGTTCGATGCCTCGTTCGCGCCATTCGCGCACCGTCAGCCAGCGGCTATGGCGCTCATGCACGCGCGGGCAAACGGGCGAATCGACAAGATTTTCGATTCCGCTGCGATCCGCCGAATTGGGCACATAGGCACGTACGGCCCAAGGCTCTCCCGTCCGCCAGCCGGCATCACGGAAGTAGTTGGCGATCGAATGCATGGTGTCGACGTCGCTGTTCCAGATGTCCCGATCTCCGTCTCCATCGCCGTCCACGGCAAGGCGGAGGTAGACGCTTGGCAGGAACTGGCCATTGCCAAAGGCCCCTGCCCAGCTGCCGGTCAACTGGCTGCGCGGCACGCCCTGATCGACCATCTTGAGTACGTCGATCAGCTCGCGTTCGAACAGGTCGCGGCGGCGCCCTTCCCATGCGAGTGTCGCCAGCGAGCGCGGCAGGTCGAAGCTGCCCATGACGGCGCCATAGGCGGTTTCGTGGCCCCAGATGGCGACGATGATCTCTGCCGGGACGCCATATTCCCGCTCCACTTCGGCGGCGATCGGCCGCACTTCGGCCAGTTTCCGCCTGCCACCATTGATCCGCGAGGCGGTGTTGTGACGGCGCAGGTAGCTCGACATCCAGGCAAAGCCGGTGGCGGGGTTCACCGAGCCGCCGGAGGAAACGTTCTGGGTGTCCAGCGCGATCACGCGGTCGTTGGGCGTCAGGCCGGTGAAAACTTCGTCGATGGTCGCCTGGCTAACACCCTCGGCTCGCGCATGCTGCGCTACCGTGGCGAGGTATTCGTCGAACGGCTCCTCCTGCGCGGCGGCGGGCGTTGCGGTGAATGCGAAGATTGCGGCGAAAGCGCCAAGGTGGCGCAGGGTTCTGAACTGCATGGGGCGGAGATTAGATCACCGCCCCTGCAGATGGAATCCCCCAAATTGGAAAAGCGACCAGATGCCGCTGGCGTGCGCCTACTCGTCGAGCGGGGCGTAAGGCGGCTGCATGTCCGGGTTGTTGGCCAGCATTTCCGCGAATGGGGTGAAGCCGCAATTGTCCTCTTCGCAATAGGTTACGGTGTGGATGTAGCGGATCGTGCCGTTTTCGACGCGGAACGTGTGGCTGTCGGGACGACGGTTCTCACCGAATTCGAGGAAGACGTTCACCGCGCCCTTCACCGGGTCGACCACATAGCGGCGATTGGTCAGCTCAACGCCTTCAGGCACGCCGACGTTGCAGCTGTCAGTCGGTTCGCCGCGAGCGGTGTAGACGCCACCTTCAAGGCGCGCGCAAGGCGTGCCCCACGGCACTTCCACCGTCGGATCGTTGAACAGGTCGAGATAGGCATCGGCGGCCGCTATCAGTTCTTCGCGTGTCGCGCGCTCACCTTCGGGGATGTCACCCCAGTCCTCGCGGCGGGCATATTCGTAAGTCGCTTCGGCATCGAACAGCCAGTCACCTTCGTCGGTGACGATATTTTCGAAGCCGCCGACACCGAAAAATCCGCTGCCGAAAGTGGTTGCGGAGACGATCGGGTTTTCGGCGTCCTTCATCACCGCCTCGACGAAGACCTGGCAACTGGTCGTGTCGAGCAGGGCGAGGTGCCAGTTCACTTCGCGCGCCGGGTAGAGGAAGCTGCCCAGCGACGAACGTTCGAAATTCTCGTTGTAATCGACCCACTCGCCGAGCTGCATGGTCATCATCGTGCCTTGCTCGATGGCTTCGATCCAGTCGTCTGCCATTCCCTGCAGCTGGTCGCGGGTGCAGGCGCCCTGCGCCAGTGCGGGCGTGGCAGTTACAAAAGCAGCGGTGGCAGCAAGAACGGCGCAAAGCTTCAGGCTCTTGGACTTGCGGGTCATGGTCAGGCGATCCTCTCGAACAGGCGGCTAGACTGCCGCTCCTTGGACATAGTCAAAGAGATTTCTAACGGCTGTTTTCGGTGCTGTCACCATGCCAGTCGCGGGCGAGTAGGTGACAATTGCGACAGAAGGCGCTACCCGCCTCGCGCTCGGTCGGACAGGTGGCAGAGCGGTTGAATGCACCGGTCTTGAAAACCGGCGTGGGTGCAAGCCCACCGTGGGTTCGAATCCCACCCTGTCCGCCAGCAGCGTCCCTCAATCAGCCTTGATGCTGTGCGCCGCTAACGCCGCGAAGTCTGCTTGGCAGGCGTCGGCGACTTGCCGCTGATGGTCGTCCAGTTCTGGTACCGGCCCCGGCGGTGCGCCAAAGCCCGTCGAAGCGTTGACCTTGTCGTACCAGTGCGGGCCCCAGATGCCGTCTTCGGGCAGCGGGCCCTTCCTCCACTTCAGCATCGCCGGGTCCCAGGCGATTCCCAGTGCCTCGCACAGCTTCGCCAGCACGCCAGCCGGATCGGCCAGGATCGCGTCGGAATCGACCACAGGCGGCGCCTGGCCCAACCGGTCAGCTTCTGTGTCGAAATACTGCCGCATCCGCGCGTAGCCGAGCGCTTGCGGGCCGGTCAGCTCGTTCTTGTGACGATAGCTGGCGACCATGCGTGCAGGGTTGCGGATCAGGAAGGCATGGCGGTGGTGCGGCATGTGCTGGATGTGCACTGGGCCTTCCATGTGGTGCGGCATGTGCTTCTGGTACCAGACCGGTTCACCACCCGCTGGATCGCCTGATTGTGTGGCCAGCACCGATTGCCAGTCGCAATCCATGTCGTCGATGATCTCGGGTGCCATGGGGTGAGGTTCGCCGGTTTCCTTGAGAAAGGCACCGTAAAACGGTTCGTCCGAGACCGCGCAGTCCGCGCGCGCGCCGAAGCTGCGCATCATCGCGGTGGAGATGTTGCGCGGGCCAGACCACATGGCGATGCGTATGGTCAGGGTCGCGCCCTCCCCGCTGCATCTTCGGCTATCCGCTTGAGATAGAGCTGCTGCAATCGCTCGACCATCGGGCCGCGCTCGGTGCCCAACACCCGTCCATCGACGCTGCCCACCGGAGCTACACCGGCGAAGGTGCCCGTCGTGAAGGCTTCGTCCGCTCCGTAGACGTGGGTCAGCGAGAAATTGCGTTCGCGCACGGTAATTCCGGCCTCACGGGCAATCTCGATCACCATTCCGCGCGTGATGCCGTCGAGGCAGTAGTCGCCGCTGGAGGTCCAGACCTCGCCTTCCTTCACGATGAAAAAGTGCGTCGAATTGCATGTCGCCACGAACCCATGCGGGTCGAGCATCAGCCCTTCGTCTGCGCCAGCTTCGGTCGCCTGGATGCAGGCGGTGATGCAGTTCAGCTTCGAATGGCTGTTGAGCATCGGGTCCTGCACGTCGGGATATCCGCGCCGGACATGGACGGTGAACAATTTGAGCATCCGCGTCGCGGTTTCGGGCGACGGTTGCTTCCATTCGGGAATGATCACCACCGTGGCTGGCGTCACCACCACGCGCGGGTCCTGGTAAGGCGTGGAACGAACACCGCGCGTCACCATAAGGCGAACGTGGGCGCCGTCGTCGGTCATGCCGTTGGCGTCGAGCACGGCGTAGAGACGGCGTTCCATCTCCTCGCGGGTCACCCCGATATCCATGGCAATGGCCTTGGCCCCGCGCCACAAGCGGTCGAGGTGCCGGTCGAGGAAGGCGAGCCGCCCGCCATGCAGGCGCAGCCCTTCCCACACGCCGTCGCCCAGCATGAAGCCGCTGTCGAACACGCTCACCCGCGCCTCGTCACGCGGGAAATGCGTGCCGTTGACGTCGATCAGGATCTCCGCGTTGCGCGGATCGGGAAGGTAGCTGTGTGTCCCCTGCCCTTCCACTGGATCAGATGTGCAATGCTCGGCCGTAGGCGGCGAGCACGCTCTCGTGCATCGATTCGCTGATGGTCGGGTGCGGGAACACGGTTTGCATCAGCTCGGCCTCGGTGGTCTCCAGCGTCTTGCCGACGGTGTAGCCCTGGATCATCTCGGTGACCTCGGCGCCCACCATATGCGCGCCCAGCAATTCGCCGGTCTTGGCGTCGAACACAGTCTTGGTGAAGCCCTCGGCCTCGCCCAGTGCGATGGCCTTTGCCGATGAAGGGGAACATGCCGACCTTTACCTCGTACCCGGCTTCCTTGGCCTTGGCTTCGGTCAGGCCGACAGAGGCGATCTGCGGGTGGCAATAGGTACAACCCGGAATGGCATCGCGATTGAGCGGATGCGGATGGACGTCCTTGTTGCCAAGCTCCTGCGCGATTGCCTCGGCAGTGGTGACACCTTCGTGGCTCGCCTTGTGCGCCAGCCAAGGTCCCGGGGTGCAGTCGCCAATGGCCCACAGGCCTTTCGACTTGGTGCGGCCATAGGGATCAATCTGGATGAAGCCGCGATCGAGATCCGCCAGCTTGTCGATGCCGATATTCTCGGTGTTGGGCACGATGCCGATGGCGACGATGCAGTGGGTGAACTCCTGCTCCGCCGCCTTGCCGTCCTTCGGCTTGATCTTGGCGGTAACGCCCTTGCCCGTTGCCTTCAGTTCTTCGACCCCGGCACCGGTCATGATCGTCATGCCCTGCTTTGTCAGTGCCTTTTCGAGGTGTGCGGATACGTCCTTGTCTTCCACCGGGACGATGCGGTCGAGCATTTCGACCACGGTAACATCGGCGCCCATATCATTGTAGAAGCTGGCAAATTCGATGCCGATTGCGCCCGAGCCAATCACCAGCAACTTCTTCGGCATTTCCGGCGGCGTCATGGCTGTGCGGTAGGTCCAGATCTTCTTGCCGTCTGCCGGAGCGAACGGCAGGTCCCGCGCGCGGGCACCCGTGGCGACGATCACGTGCTTGGCCGTCAGCTTCTCTTCGCCCTTCTCGCCCTTCACGGTAAGGCTGGTCGGGCCGGTCAGTGTGCCCTCGCCCATGTGCACGGCGATCTTGTTCTTCTTCATCAGGTGCGTGACGCCCTGGTTCAGCTGCTTGGCAACGCCGCGGCTGCGCTTCACCACGGCTTCGAGGTCGGCCTCGATGGCACCGGCGATCTTCAGGCCATAGTCCGAAGCATGTTGCGCGTAGTGCAGGATTTCTGCCGAACGCAGCAGCGCCTTGGTCGGGATGCAGCCCCAGTTGAGGCAGATACCGCCGAGGTTCTCGCGCTCGACAATGGCGGTCTTCAGGCCCAGCTGCGCGCAGCGAATTGCCGCGACATAGCCGCCGGGGCCGGAACCGAGAACGATGACGTCGTAATTGCTCATGATCTATCCTGCTATCAGGGTAACGTAACGGGCGGAGACCCAGCCGGAGCGGCACGGGCCGATATAGGGAACCACATTAGGTACGGCGAAGAGACTTCGCAGTCGACGCCGGGCTCACGATCGGCGCCGTAGACCACGCCGATCCATTCACCGTCTGCGGTGCCATCGCAGAACCAGATGCCTTCGCCTTCGTGCAACTCGTCCATCTTGCTGGCTTGCGTCGTGGGCGCCGCGCGAACGGCGAGGAAGTTGTCGCCCTCGGGGTTGAGACCGCTGACAACGCCCCAGCCTGCGCAAGCGTCGAAGTCCATGCCGTCATGGCCGATCATCACCGGTTGGGCGTCGGCAGGTTCGTGGGCGGCTGCCGGTGTGCCGGCCATGGCGGCCGCCGTGATCGCGGCGAGGCTCCTCATGACCGCACCTCGTCAACCGGGCGGGGATGGCCATTTTCGTCGACCGCGACAAAAGTGAATTTGGCCGAGGTCACTAGTTCCTCGTTTTCCGAATGGCGCTCGCGGCGAAAGGCATCGGTGCAAATTTCCATCGAGGTGCGTCCGACGCGCGTGATCTCGGCATAGACCGAAACCTCGTCGCCGACCTTCACAGGCTTGTGGAACTCCACGGCGTCCATCGCGACGGTGACCGCCCTGCCCTTCGCTCGCCGAGCAGCCACGAGACCGGCGCCGGAGTCCATCAGGCTCATCAGCCAGCCCCCGAAGATGTCGCCATAGGCGTTGGCATCTGCGGGCATGGCGGTAACGCGCATGGCCGGATCGCGGCGCGTGTGGACGACGGTTTCGGTCATTCGGACACCAGCGACAGGTTCAGCGCCCGGACCCAGCCGGTTGCGCAAGGGCCTGCGTAGGCCTGAGGTGCAGCAATCGGTCGGCTGACGCGACAATCTCCGAGGTCCTGGAATTCGCCCTTAGCGTAGACGATGCCCTGGTAATCACCCACGGCCTCACACAGCCAGACGAGGGTGCGGAGGGGTAGCCGGTCCTTCTCGCGAGCATAGTCGTCCGGTGCTTCGAGCACGGCAATCTCGGGTTCGAAGTGGGTTACCGAGCCAATCCCGCCGCAAGCGTCCAGCTCCGGACCATCAAGCCCGATGCGCGGCACTTGCTCACGCTCGCTTGCAGCTACATGCACTGGCATGGCCAGGCAGGCGGCAGCGAGGAGACAGCGGAGGACCATGGCAGTGCTTAGGCCACCAGCCCCAGCGGTGCCTCGATCAGTTCCTTGAACGCCTTCAGCAGCTGCGCACCGTCCGCCCCATCGATGGCGCGGTGGTCAAAGCTGCCGGTGGCGCTCATCACGCTGG
>JAUIIG010000019.1 GCA_030431875.1 Alphaproteobacteria bacterium | reverse complement strand
GCCAACCACCACTAAGAGCTGGTATCTGGCGGCTTTCCGGGGGGAACTGGAAGGCACCGTATCCGTGGGCGCGTCCGTTCTGCGCGCATCGGATTGAATGATACGAGAAATTTTGCAGTTATGAATACCACTTTCATGATGAAGCCGCAGTCGGTTCGCGTCGTGCGCGCCGATTCCAAGAGCGACATCCTGCAACAGTTGAGCAGCACCTTTGCCGATTCGTTCGGCCTCGATGCCCTGCACGTGCTCGAGCACCTTGAAGAGCGCGAGAGCCTCGGCAGCACCGGTTTTGGTCGCGGTGTGGCGATTCCCCACGCCCGCGTGCCGGACCTCCATCGCCCGCTGGGCGCCATGCTCAAGCTGGAACGCCCGGTGGACTTCGAAGCTGCGGACGGCTTGCCGGTAGACCTGGTGTTCGGCCTGCTTTCGCCCGCGCAGAGCGGTGCCACGCACCTCCATGCCCTCGCAGAGATTTCACGCCTGGCGCGAGACGAGCGGGTACATGACGCGCTGAGCGACGCGCCTGACGCCGAAGCCCTTTTCGGCTTGCTGACCAATGTGACGGATCGTGACGCCGCCTGACGACGTTTCGGCAGATGGGCAGCACGCCCATTTCCGCGCGCTGGAGCAGCTTTACGCCTCCGCCCCGGTCAACCAGATTTTCGAATCCCAGCTCGAAGTACTCGAACCGGGCCGTTCGCGAATCTCGTTCACGGCCAACGAGCGGTTCTTCCACGCTGCCGGGGCGACGCATGGAACGCTCTACTTCAAGATGCTCGATGACGCGGCCTTCTATGCGGCCAATTCGCTGGTATCGGACCGTTTCCTGCTGACCACTGGCTTCAACCTCCATTTCACCAAGCCCCTGCGCGAAGGCAAGGTCGTGGCCGAGGGGCGCTGGATCAGCGGCAAGCGCCGGGTTTTCATCGCCGAGGCGCACCTGGTGGACGAGGAAGGCGAGGAAATCGGGCGCGGGACGGGCACCTTCATGCGCTCCCACATCGCGCTTTCAGGCCTGCCCGGCTACCACCAGCCCGACTGATGGCCGTGGACGACAGGCTTCCCGCGTATCTTGAAGTCAGCGGCCTGATCCGCGCCGTGGACGCCGCAGGCGGCTTCGCTACGGTTGTCTCAAAAGGTGAACGCACGGCCGGGACATTGATGGTCGTGTGTTGCGATCGGGCCACTCCGGCACGCGCTTACGAACGTATGCCGCAGCTTGACAGCAGCCGAAAATGGGTTCTTTCGAAGACCCAAGATACGGAAAATCCGAAGGAATTCACCGATTGGTGCAACCGGCGGGGCAAGCAGGACGACGACCTCTGGATCGTCGAGTTGGATATCGTAAACGCGGAACGCTTCATCGACGCCGATCCGTTCATAAGTTGACATCGAATCAATTGGCCCTATTTGGCCCCGGACTTTCCGACAGCGTAGGTTGCCTGGCGCCGCAATACGGCGGCGCCTTGCAGCGCGCAGACGGGGGGTAAACCGGCAGGTCCGTTAGGGACGGATCGCGGGAAGAGACGGCACTAGAAAAGTACCGCGTCCGCAGGCCTGCACGTGTTGCCCACCGCCGTGAGTAACGGGATCGATGAAGATTGTTAGCAAGCGGGCCGGGCTCGGTGCCCTGGCCGCGATTACTATTGCCGCAAGTTTTGGTGCCGCCGGTAGCGGCGCCGTAGCCCAGGACCAGGCTGAGCAGGACGCGCTCGAAACGGCCAACAACGAAATCCAGTCGACCGAAGAAGGTTCCGACACTGCCATTCGCTTCGTCATGAACGAAGTGGTGCAGGACGTTCCTGAAGAACCGGTCGAAGAGGCTGTCCAGCCGAGCGACGCCGCATCGCTGCGCGAGCTGGTGGGCAGTATCGATACCCACGGTGAATTGAACCGCGAAATGATGTGCCTGGCACAGGCGGTCTATTTCGAATCGCGCGGCGAGCCGCTGGATGGCCAGCTGGCCGTGGCCCGTGTGATCATCAACCGCGCCGAAAGCGATACCTTCCCGGACGATTACTGCTCGGTGGTGACCCAGCGGTCGCAGTTCTCCTTCGTCCGCGGTGGCCGCATTCCGACCCCGAACCAGTCTTCGGTAGCCTGGGACCGCGCCGTTGCCATTGCCCGCATCGCTCACCGCGACCTGTGGCACAGTCCGGCACAGGACGCGCTGTACTTCCACGCGACGCACGTGCGACCGCGCTGGGCAGGCCGCATGACCACGCGCGCCACGATCAACCGGCACATCTTTTATCGGTGATTTGAGTTCTGGTCCCGCTTCGGCGGGATCGGGCTAACTCTCCAGCTCCACCCAGACCGGCGCGTGGTCGCTGGCCTTTTCACGGCCGCGGTATTCCTTGTCGACTCCCGCTGCCACGAGGCGGTCCGCCGCTTGCGGTGACAGCAGCAGGTGGTCGATTCGGAAGCCGTGGTCCTTCTGCCAGGCACCGGCCTGGTAATCCCAGTAGGTCCAGACTCCTCCGCGCGGGTTGAGCGTGTCAATGGCGTCGGTCCAGCCGTCGCCCAGCATGCGCTTGTAGGCATCGCGCGATTCGGGTTGCATCAGCGCGTCGTCTTCCATCGCCTTTACGGCGTAGACATCCTTGTCTTCGGGGATGACGTTGAAGTCGCCCAGCACCACGGTCGGTTGTTCGGTAGCGAGCAGTTCCTGCATGCGCGTGCGGAGCAGCTTCATCCAGGCCAGCTTGTAGTCGAATTTCGGCCCCGGCTGCGGATTGCCGTTGGGCAGGTAGAGGTTGCAGATCCGGATGCCGTTCACATCGGCCTCGAGGTAGCGCGCCTGTTCGCCTTCGCCGTCCTTCGGGCCGTCGATGCCAAGGCCGCGCTTCATTTCGACCGGCGCCTGCCCGTCCGCGAGGATGGCGACGCCGTTGAACGCCTTCTGCCCGTGCCAGATGGCCTGGTAACCGATGTCCTCGAATTCGGCGGCCGGGAAGCCTTCGTCCTGCGTCTTGATTTCCTGCAGGCAGGCGACTGCTGGCCGCGTTTCCTCCAGCCATTCCTTCAGGCGCGGCAGGCGCGCTTTGATGCCGTTGATGTTGAAAGAGGCGATTTTCATCGCCCGAACCCTAGATGCCGAAGCTGGAACCGCAACCGCAACCTGCTGCAGCGTTCGGATTTTCCACCCGGAAGGCTGCGCCGCCCAGTGATTCGACGTAATCGACAGTGGCGCCGGCCACCAGTTCTAAGCTGACCGGATCGACCACCAGCTTTACGCCACCGGTCTCGCTGACCGAATCGTCTGCCTCTGGTGCCTCGTCGAGATCGAACTTGTACTGGAAGCCCGAACATCCACCGCCTTCGACCGACAAGCGCAGCACGGCAGGCTTGCCCTGCTTCTGGGCGATCAGTCCGACACGCGTGGCGGCGGCTTCCGTGAGAGTGAGCGGTGCAGTCATCAGGGATTGATGTAGGGACGGCTGGCCCCACCCTCAAGCTCCACCTTAGGCGCTGGTAATATATTCGCGCATCTGCTCGGCTTCTGCCTCGATCATTTCCATGCGGTATTTCACCAGGTCGCCGATCGAAACGAAGCCCACCATCGCCCCGTTTTCGACCACTGGCAGGTGGCGGATGCGGCGGCGGGTCATCAGCGACAAGGCCTTGAGCGCGTCATTGCTTGCCTCGATGGTGATTGCGGGCGAGGTCATTACCTCGCTCACCGCCCAGTTCAGCACCTCGGCCCCTTCGCGGGCAATGCAGTAGAGCAGGTCGCGTTCGGAGAAGATTCCTGCGATCCCGCCATTCTCGAGCACGGGCAGCGCGCCGATGCGTTTCTCGGCCAGTAGCTTGGAGGCGGTGTGCACGCTGTCCTGCGGGCTGCACGAGACAACGGCGTGATCACTGTTTTCGATTATCTTGCGGATCGACATGACTGCTCTCCCTCAAAGAGACTCACTTGGCGGAGCTTGTCGTGATTGTGCCACGACAGGGCCGTTCCGGGCAAATCTGGTGTGCAAGACCGTTGCCAGCGCGGTGCCGGGCGGGCATGGCGCGCACATGGTCAACCGCTCACCCCTCGACGATCCCGAAAACGCTGCCCACGCCTGGGCGCGCTTCCGGCGGCTGATGCGGCTGATGATGGGCATTACGCTGGCGACGGTGATCATCGCGCTGGTGGTGGTTTACAAGCAGGTCGACGACGTCTCGCCGCACTTCTTCATCGCCACGGCACTGGGCATCGGCTTTTCCATGCTGCTGATGAGCGCGCTGATGGGCCTGGTCTTCTTGTCGAACGGCACGGGGCACGATGCCTCGGTGCAGAATTCGCTGGATGATCTCGATCCCGACGCCAAGCGCGTCGACCACCGCAACGTGGGATGGAAGGACCAGTCCTAACCCGCCGGTGGAGCTGGATAGAGCCGGAAGTCTTCCACCGGCACGCCGCCAACAAGGTGTTCCTGGATGATTCGTTCGAGCACGGCTGGCGAGCAGGAGTGGTACCAGACCCCGTCAGGCCAGACGACCGCGACCGGGCCGGCGGCGCAGACTTGCAGGCAATCGGCCTTGGTGCGTTGCACCCCACCTTGTCCCGTTAACCCGAGTTCCTTCAGCCGGTTCTTGAGGTAGGTCCACGAGGCCTCACCCTTCTTGCGCGGGCAGCACTTGCCCTTCTCTGACATGGCGCAAAGGAAGATGTGGCGCTGGATAGCCTCGCCGCCGATCTCGGCCAGCTTGGCTTGGGCAGTGGCGATGCGCGGGCTGGAGGTCAGCGCTTCTTGCCTGCGATGCGGGCGATCTCGGCCTTGACCATTTCCTCGACCATTCCCGGCAGGTTGGCGTCGAGCCACTGGGCCAGCATCGGGCGCAGCATTTCGCGGACCATGCCTTCGAGCGAGGTTTCGCCCTGGCGGACGATCTGCGGCTTGGCCGGTGGTTCGGCCAGCATGGCGAGAGCGGCAAGCGACTGGCGCATGGCGTCAGCCGCGCGATCAGTGGTGAGGCCTTCGCTCACAATCTCGTCTTCGATCAGCTCTTCGTTCGCGCCGTCATCACCGATGGCCGATCCGATCACGCCCAGGTCCAGCACGTCGTCTGCGGAGTTGGCGCTATCGTCCTTGGCCACCAGGCCAGCCCGCTTGCGCGGAGCAGAGGCAGCCTGCGCCAGCTCGGCGTCGTCGCGCGCGATCACTTTCTTGATCGAAGCGAGGATTTCCTCGACCGACGGTTCGCCTTCCTGTCGCATTCAGTCCCCCTGGACGCTGGTGTCGATACTGGTGTCGACAATTTCCCCGTCAGGTGCCGGAATGTCAACGGTGCGCGAGCTGGTGGCGACCGGTTCGGGATCGCTCTGCCAATCCCACACGATGCCGCGCACGCGGTCGTAATTGTCTACGGGATCGTAGAGCACGCCTTCTTCATCCAGCCCAAGGTCACGCGCTTCGGCCTTGCCCATGATGGCGAGTAGCCCGAAGCCGGCGACGTAAGCGTTGCGCCGGGCTGTCACCAGCTGCACCTGCGCGCGCAGCAGTTCGCGCTGGGCGTCGAGGATGTCGAGAATGGTGCGGTTGCCCACGGTGCTTTCCGCCCGCACCCCTTCAAGGCTGAGTTCGGCTGCCGCGACGGCGGCTTCGCTGGAAGCAATGATGGCGTTCGACGCGCGCCAGTTGGAATAGATCGCGCGTGTCTGTGCGATCACGCTGCGTTCGGTGGCGATCACCTGCTCCAGCGAGCTTTGCGCCGTGGCCGTGGCCTGTCGCTGCTGGGCGGCGACACGCCCTCCTTGGAACAACGGCACGCTGAGGCGCACACCGGCGGTGGCGCTGGTCGACGTCTGGTCCGCCGTGCCGCCGGTCAGCGAGCCAAGCGTCCCGAGGAAGTTCTGGTAGCCGCCGTTGGTGAACAGGCTGACCGTGGGCAGGCGGCCTGCGCCTGCCACTTCGATATCGTAGCCGGCCGCTTCGGCGCGCTCGCGCGCGGCGATCAGGTCGGGGTTGTGCTCCAGCGCCACTTCTACTGCCGCATCGGGGCTGTCGGGCAGGCCCGGCAACGGCGGCGGAGGTTCGAGGTTCGTTGGTGCCGCACCAACCAGCGCGATGTAGCGCTCGCGGGCGTTGACGAGATTGGCCTCTGCCGTGCGCAGGTCACCGCGCGCCACC
The DNA here is from genome assembly GCA_030431875.1 of Alphaproteobacteria bacterium. Classification (GTDB taxonomy): domain Bacteria; phylum Pseudomonadota; class Alphaproteobacteria; order Sphingomonadales; family Sphingomonadaceae; genus Alteraurantiacibacter. The sequence goes on along the minus strand of JAUIIG010000019.1, from coordinate 46,470 downwards.
GCGAGGCGGCTTTCCGACTGAGCCACGTCGGTGCGCGTCAGGTCGCCGATCTCGAAACGGTCGCTCGTGGCTTCAAGGTTCACCGCCAGCACGTTGACGTTGTTGGTCGACAGTGCGACCAGTGCCTCGTTCAGGATCACGTCCATGTAGATGGCGACGACGTCGGCAAACAGCCCGCTCTCGGTGCTGCGGAGGCCCGCCCGGCCTGCCTCGACGCGGTTCTCGGCCGCCAGGATACCATTGCGGACTGCACCACCCTGGTAGACGGGCACTGACAGGTCGACGCTGGCGTTGAGTTGCCGTTCGGGCGAAATGAAGCTGGTGCTGCTGCGCCGCAGGAATTCAGAATAGGTTCCCGATGCGCTGAGCGATGGCAGGGCCTGCGAGCGCTGGATCACCACGCTTTCGTCCGTCGCGCGCTGTTGCGCGCGGGCGGATTCCAGCGTCGGATTGTCTTCGTAGGCGCGAAGCAACGCATCCTTCAGCGTTTCGGCCTGGGCTGGCGTGGCCAGCAGGCACACACCGGCCAGCAGCGCAGGATTCGCATTGCGAAGGCGCATGATCAGAAGCTCCAGCCCTTCGGTGCAGCGAATTCAGGCAGCACGGGAATTCCGGTATCGTAGACCGGTAGCAGCGAAACGCCGGCGGCGGTCTTGCGGCCCACGGCAATGCGGGTGACGCCGTTGCTGACCAGGCCGGTAACAATGCGCGCGTCGTCGGCCAGACGCTTGGCGAGGTTGGCGGGGATTTCTTCGACCGCACCGTCGATCACCAGCAGGTCTGCACCCTTGCCCTTGCGACCGGTGCCGACAGCCTCTTCGGGGCTGACCACGGTAAGTTCGGCGACCAGCGGCTTCAGCAGTTCGGCTAGGTAGCCGGAACCAGCATCGACCACGATGGCCTTTTCCTTGCCGCTTGGCGCGGCTTCTTCGAGCAGCTTGCCCTGTACCAGCGGGGCCGGCAGGGCGCGGCCGTTTTCCAGCCGGATGGCGCGGTCCATGTAGGCGATGCCCTTCGACGCGGCGGGGACGAAGTCTTCCCGCGCGACTTCACCCATGCGCTTCAGCACGAAGGGCGCGTTCACGCCGCTGGTACGCAGCTGGCTGTCGATCATGGCGCGGCGGGCGCGGTTGTCAGTTGTGGGGGCTTCGGCAATCACGGTGTCAAACTCTTGTGTTTGAGGAGGCGCCAAGTGCCTTAGGGCCTCGGTCCGCGCCTCGCAATGGGGGCATTGTCGCATTTCGTCTCGTAGGCGAAAGCGTTTTGACGTGAGCGCCATGGCGCGCCTATGGCCAGATTGACCAACAGGGTTCGACCAATTGGAGGGCAGACTCGATGAGCGACATGGTGACGATCCGCGAAGAAGACCTGATCGAAACGATTGCCGATGCGCTGCAATACATCTCCTACTACCACCCGATGGATTACATCCAGGCGCTGGGCGAAGCCTACAAGGCCGAGCAGGGACCGGCCGCCAAGGACGCGATCGCACAGATCCTGACCAACAGCCGCATGTGTGCCGAAGGGCACCGCCCGATCTGCCAGGACACCGGCATCGTCAACGTCTTCCTCAAGTGGGGTCAGGACTGCCGCCTCGAATCCGAACGGTCCCTGCAGGAGGTGGTCGATGAGGGCGTACGTCGCGCCTACAACCACCCGGACAACAAGCTGCGCGCCTCGATCCTGGCAGACCCCGCCTTCACCCGCCGCAACACCCGCGACAACACTCCCTGCGTGCTGAGCGTGGAGATGGTGCCGGGCAAGACCGTGGGGGTCGACGTGGCCGCCAAGGGCGGCGGCAGCGAAAACAAGTCCAAGTTCAAGATGATGAACCCCAGCGACAACATCATCGACTGGGTGCTGGAACAGATCCCCTCGATGGGCGCCGGCTGGTGCCCTCCGGGCATGCTGGGCATCGGTATCGGCGGTACGGCGGAACACTGCATGAAGCTGGCCAAGCAGAGCCTGATGGACCCGATCGACATGGGCCAACTGAAGGCGCGCGGGGCGCAGACCGATATCGAACAGCTGCGCATCGACATTTTCGATGCCGTCAATGCGATGGGCGTCGGCGCGCAGGGCCTTGGCGGCCTGTCGACCGTGCTCGACGTCAAGATCCTCGACTGGCCGTGCCACGCTGCGGGCAAGCCGGTCGCCATGATCCCCAATTGCGCGGCCACGCGCCATGCGCACGTGACACTCGACGGTTCCGGCCCGGCTTACTTGCCGCAACCCGACCTTGATGCCTGGCCGGACGTGCACTGGGAGCCCGATGCCGAGGCCAAGCGCGTCGACCTCGACAACCTCACGCCCGAGGAAGTCGCCAGCTGGAAGCACGGCGACCGCCTGCTGCTCAACGGCAAGATGCTGACCGGCCGCGATGCCGCGCACAAGCGCATCCAGGACATGCTCGAGAAGGGCGAGGAACTGCCCGTCGAGTTCAAGGGCCGCGCCATCTATTACGTCGGCCCGGTCGATCCGGTGATGGGCGAGGTGGTCGGCCCGGCAGGCCCCACCACGGCTACGCGCATGGACAAGTTCACCGAGATGATGCTTGACCTGGGCCTGCTCGCCATGATCGGCAAGGCCGAGCGCGGGCACGACGCGGTCGAAGTGATCAGCCGGTTCAAGGTCGCCTACCTGATGGCCACCGGCGGCGCGGCTTACCTGGTGGCGCGGGCGATCAAGGAATCGAAGGTCGTCGCCTTCGAGGAACTGGGTATGGAAGCGATCTACGAATTCACCGTGAAGGATATGCCGGTGACCGTGGCCGTCGATGCGGAGGGCAACAATGTCCACACGCTGGCCCCGCTGCACTGGCGCGAGAAGATTCGCGAAGAAGGCCTTCTGGGCGCGAAATAGGACGATTCAGGACCTGTCTCCGTCCGAATCATCGACCAGCGACATATCGGTTTCGACGGAAACCGCCGCGTCTACTGGCGACATTTACGCTTGAGGGGGTAAACGGGCGGAATGGAAAAGGCAGAATCCGAGAACCGCCTGGTGCGCGTGCCGCTGGTAACGGTGCTGGTCTCTATCGTCGGGCTGTGGGCGACATACTTCGCGCTGGTCAGCCTGCGCGCCGAACTGCTGGGCCTGCCCAAGCCCGACGAGATGTTCACCCTGCGCCTCGTCAGCACGGCTTGCGGCGTCGCCATCACTTTCGGCCTTTACCTGCTGCTGCGACCGTTTGACGGCAAGCCGCTGTGGGTAAAGATCGCCGCTGCCCTCCTGTTCGCCCTGCCCGCGGCCCTCTTGACCGCGCAGGCCAACACCATGGTCTTCTCCGGCCTGCAGGCGGAAATCGACCAGATGCAGCGCGAACAGTTCGCCACCATCGTCAACGAACGAGATCTCAACGAGGACCTGTTTGGTGACCAGTCGGAAATGCTGTTCTCGACCGAGCGCGAGCGGCTGATCGACTTTGCCACCAGCCGTTACTTCATGCTGCTGGCTTGGTGCGCCCTCTACCTTGCCCTGCTGACCGGGGAGAAGGCCCGCGCCGCCGAACGCCGCGAGCAGCAGTTCCGCAATGCCGCCAAGGCGGCCGAGCTGCGATCCTTGCGATACCAGGTGAACCCGCACTTCCTGTTCAACACGCTCAACTCGCTGTCGGCGCTGGTGCTGACCAACAAGCCGCAGGCGGCCGAGCGGATGATCCAGATGATCAGCACCTTCTACCGCCGCAGCCTGGCGGACGACACCACGGCGGACGTGCCGCTGGCGGACGAGATCCACCTGCAGAAGCTCTACCTCGATATCGAGGCCGTGCGCTTCCCGCTGCGACTGGTGGCGAACTACGACATCCCGGCCGATCTGGAGAGCGTGCTGATCCCAGGCATGATCCTGCAGCCGCTGATCGAGAACTCGGTGAAGCACGCCGTTGCGCCGAGTTCGGGCCAAGTGACCATTACCCTTTCTGCGCGGGAGGAATACGGGCGACTGGTGGTGACCGTGTCGGACAACGGCCAGAGTGCCGAGGACCGCGACGACACGCGTCCGGGTTTCGGCATTGGCCTCACCAATGTGCGTGAACGACTGGAAGCACGCTTTGGCAAGGATGCCACCGTGGTATCGGGCAATGTGCCCGGCGGTTATGCTACGCACCTTCGCATGCCGCTGATGCGGATGAAGGAAAAGGTGGCCGCGTGATCCCTCGACAGGCTCGGGACAATCGGGAGCTAGGACAGTCATGAACGATAACCCCTCCGATACCCTGCGCACGCTGATCGTCGATGACGAACCGCTCGCCATCGAACGCATGCAGGTGCTCTGCGCGGAAATCCCGCAGCTGACCGTGATCGGTACGGCCAGCGACGGCGAATCCGCGCTGCGGCTGTCGGAAAAGCTGTCGCCGGACCTGCTGCTGCTAGATATGACCATGCCCGGCAAGGACGGCCTCCAGGTCGCCGCCGACGTGGGCAAGTTCGACAAGTCGCCCGCGGTGATCTTCGTGACCGCGCACGAGAACTTTGCAGTCGAGGCTTTCGACCTCGAAGCCATCGACTACGTGCTCAAGCCGGTCGCCACGGACCGCCTCGAACGCGCCATCGAACGCGCGCTCGCACGGCGCAACGGTGTCAGCGAGAATGGTTCTGCAACCGACGATCGTTGGCTCACCGAATTCTGGGTGCCGCACCGTTCCGAACTGCTGCGCATTGACGCCAGTGAAGTCTACCGCATCGATGCCGAGCGCGACTACGTCCGCCTGCATGTCGGTGAAACCAGCTATCTGCTGTTGCAGACCATCGCCGGGCTGGAAGAGAAGCTCGATCCCGAGAAGTTCATCCGCATCCACCGCTCCACCATCCTGCGCCGCGATTTCATCAGCGGCCTGCGGCACGAAGGGCTGGGCGTGTGGTCAGCTGAGTTGGCCGATGGCGAAGAACTGCGGATCGGCCGTACCTACCTCAAGAAAGTGAAAGCCATGGCGGGCCGCTAAGGCCTTTACGGCAGCCGCATGCAGAAAGGGCGCCCCCTCCCTTTGGAGCGCCCTTTCGCGGGGTTGGCAGTGAAAGCCGTGGGCCTGGTCAGATATCGCCCTGCGCGTCGCTGATCGCCTCGGCGAACCGGCGTTCGAGCTGGCGCTTGGCCTGGCGATAGCAATCGCGCGCTTCACGGGTCCGGGCGCGGGTGCCGAGCGTGGTTTCGCCAAAACCGCAGGCTTCTTCCGCGGCATTGTCGATGCGGCGATCGAGCTCTTCACGGCCTTCTTCCGTCGACAGGTCGAGATCGCTGTGCGTCACGACCACGGCGCGCGATTGGGTGTCGCTGGCATGGGCGGCCGGGGCCAGCGCGGTTGCCGACAGGGCCAGGGCCAGGGTGGAGGTGAGGGCCAGAGATTGGGTGCGCGAACGGGTCAGCATAAGGAATTCCTCCTCAAAAAGACGTCCCAACCAGTCCCGATGTTCGTCCAGTCCACTGTCTTCAGGGGGGTCGCACCGCAACCGGTGGGACTGGAACGGCTGCGGTGCGATTTGGGAGATACGCCCTTGTTTCCATTCGCGCTGCACAGGGTCGACCTGCGCGCAAGGCAATCCGACGAGCACATACAGCGTCCGACGAAGTGCTGACAGGGCTCCACGAACGACCAATTGCGCTGGCGGCTGCATTCGGGCAGAGCCGCGGACATGGTGCTCGTCATCACCTTCCTGCTGGGTATGGGGAACTTCGCTTGCCACACTGCGGTGCTGGGCGGCGGGCACAATGCGATCACCGCCTTGTCCGAAAGCACAGTGCGAGTGGCGCGTGTGGCCAGCTTCGCACTCGAATTCGGCTTGCTCTGCGGGGCATTCTACGCCGCCGAGATGGGCCAGTATCACTGGACTTGGCTCTATGCCGGCTACACCTTGGTCAACGTGGGCGCGGCATGGTCCATCGTTACGGGACGCATCGGATGAGCGCGCCGCCCGACCGTCTCCTGCACATCAGCGACGTCCACTTCGGCGTCGAGGACCAGCGCGCGCTGGATGCCTTTGTGGCGGCAGCAAGGAAGGTGCAGCCGACGGCGATCATCTGCACCGGTGACCTGACCCAGCGCGCGAAGCACGCGCAATATGCCACGGCGCGGGAGTGGTTCGGCCAGTTCGATGCGCCGGTCATGCTCGCGGTCGGAAACCACGATATGCCCTATTACAATCCTTTCGAGCGCTGGCGCGAACCGTACAAGCGCTACGAAGCGCTTGAGGCAGCGGTCTGTCGCGAAATCGAACTGGCGCATGCGGTAATCGTACCCTTCGACACCAATGTGCGGGTGCAACTGCGCTGGCCCTGGTCTGACGGCGTGGTGCGCCAGCGCAAGCTCGACGCCACGCTGGCGCGACTGGAAGAATTGAAGGATGATCCGCGAATGAAGATTGTCGCTTGCCACCACCCGTTGCTGCCGGCGCGCGACGGGGCGAAGAACCCCACGATCCGCGGCGACATGGCCTTTGCCGCCCTGGCCGAGGCTGGTGCCGAAGCGGTCATGTCCGGACACGTCCACGTGCCTTTCGACCTCACCCGTTCGCGCGGCAACCGCGCCATGCGCATGATCGGTGCCGGCACGCTGTCCACCCGCTTGCGCGGCGCCATGCCGAGCTGGAACCTCGTCACCATTGCCCACGGCAAGATCGATGTTGAAGTGCATTACCCCCTTGGAGAGGACCTGACCGCATGATCCGCCTGACAAGTGCTGCGCTGCTGCTGGCAGCTTTCATTGCAAGCCCCGTTGCCGCGCAGGACTGGCGGCTGGTGATCCACGGCGGCGCGGGCACCATCGCGCGCGAGAACATGACGCCCGAACGCGACGTGGAAATCCGCGCGGCGCTGACACTGGCGCTGGAGACCGGCAGCGAAGTCCTGGCCAATGGCGGCACGGCGATCGAAGCGGTAGAGGCAACGATCCTCGTGCTGGAGGACGATCCCAATTTCAACGCCGGTCGCGGCGCGGTGTTCACGGCTGCGGGTAGGAACGAGCTCGATGCCTCGATCATGGACGGCCGCACCCGCGACGCCGGGGCCGTGGCCGGCGTTACGGCAACGCGTCACCCGATTGCCCTCGCGCGGGCGGTGATGGAGAACAGCCCGCATGTCATGATGGCGGCAGGCGGGGCGGACCAGTTCAGCCTGGAGGCGGGACTGGAGCAGGCACCGCCCGAATGGTTCTACACGCAGGAGCGCTATGACCAGTTGCAGCGCTTCCTCGCGCGGGACCTGTCCGATGCCAGCGACCTTGCCGGTGCCGACTACAAGTTCGGCACGGTGGGCGCGGTCGCGATCGACATGGAAGGCAACCTCGCCGCAGGCACCTCGACTGGCGGCACCACGGGCAAGCTCTATGGCCGCGTGGGCGACTCGCCGGTGATCGGAGCAGGCACCTATGCCGACAACCGCGCCTGCGCGGTCTCGGCGACAGGCGCGGGCGAATACTACATCCGCGAAGGCGTGGCGCATGAGATCTGCGCCCGCATCCGTTTCCTTGGTGAAAGCCCGCAGCAGGCTGCCGATTTCGTCCAGGCGGAGACGCTGGAACTGGGCGGCACAGGCGGCGTGATCGTGCTGGGCGCGGACGGCGACTGGGCCTTCTCGTTCAACACCGCAGGCATGTATCGGGGCATGGCCGAGCCTGGTTCGGAGCCGCTGGTGGCCATTTACGGCGACGAATAGCGCATTTCGGCGTTTTCCTGCGGCGACTGGTCGCAGCGTTAACACCCGAATCCGTCTTGCAGCGTATCTGCTTCATATGGCGACGAAAGTTCTCATCGTTGAGGACGACCTGCTGAACCGCATGTTCTACGAGGCCGTCCTGCAGCAACGCGGCTACGAGCTGATGCTGGTAGACGATGGCGCGCGCGTGCTCGAGGCGGTCGAAAACTTCGCGCCCGACCTGATCACCATGGACATTCACCTGCCTAATGTCTCGGGCCGCAAGCTGATCCGCCAGATCGCGAGCAATCCGGCAACGGCGAACATCCCGATCCTGGCGATCACGGCCTTTGCCGGCCGGCGCGACGAAGCGGAGATCCGCAAGGCCGGTGCGCGTGCCTACCTTGCCAAGCCGCTGTCGATCGAGGCGCTGACGCGCGAAGTCGATGCGTTACTGGCGCCCGCCGCCTGAGAATTGGCCGCCTGACTATTCCGCACAGCAAAAAGGGCGACCCTTCGCGGGGGCCGCCCTTCGCATTTTCCTCCGTCGAGGAAACTGGTTGGAAGCGAATTAGCGCTTCGAGAACTGGAAGCTGCGACGGGCCTTGGCCTTGCCGTACTTCTTGCGCTCCACCACGCGGCTATCGCGGGTGAGGAAGCCGGCGGCCTTGATCACGCTGCGCAGCGCGGGCTCGTAGCGGGTCAGCGCCTGGCTGATGCCGTGCTTTACCGCACCGGCCTGGCCCGAGAGACCGCCACCGGTGACGGTGCAGACCACGTCGTACTGGCCTTCACGCTCGGCGATGGCGAACGGCTGGTTGATAACCAGGCGCAGCGTCGGACGGGCGAAGTAGACTTCCTGGTCACGGCCGTTGACGGTGACCTTGCCGGTGCCGGGCTTCAGCCACACGCGGGCGGTGGCGTCCTTGCGGCGGCCGGTGGCATAGGCGCGGCCCTGAGCATCGAGCTCCTGCTCGCGCAGCGGCATGGTAGGAGCGGCCGGGGTGGCTTCACCTTCGGTGGCGCCAGCGTCAGCAGCGGGTGCATCACCCACCACGTCCTTCAGATCGGCGAGATCGTTGGCGGTGTTGTTTTCTTCGGTAGCCATTATGCGGACACCTTGTTCTTGCGGTTCATCGAGGCAACGTCGAGCACTTCGGGCTTCTGGCCGTCATGCGGGTGCTCGGTGCCGTTGTAGAGGTGCAGGGCCTTCATCTGCGCACGGCCAAGCGGGCCACGCGGAACCATGCGCTCGACAGCCTTTTCCAGCACGCGTTCGGGGAAGCGACCGGCCAGGACCTTGTCTGCCGTCACGTCCTTCAGGCCGCCGGCATAACCGGTGTGCTTGTAGTAGTGCTTCTTGCCAGCCTTGTTGCCGGTGAACTGCACCTTGTCGGCATTGATGACGACAACGTGGTCACCGCAATCGACGTGCGGGGTGTAGCTCGGCTTGTGCTTGCCGCGCAGGATGTTGGCGATGATCGTGGCAACGCGACCGACGACGAGGCCTTCGGCGTCAATCAGGTGCCATTTCTTTTCGACCTCGGCCGGCTTGATCGACCGGGTGGTCTTGCTCAGAGCCTTCATGGCTGTGTTCCTTAAATCTCAGGTGCGATTGGATCGCCGCTTGCCGGCCGGGAGTGATTCCCCGCCAGCCCAGCGAAGGCGCGCCATTTGTCGCTTTACCTGCCGCAAGTCAAGCGATTCTGCGGCTTAGCGGGGAGGTAAAATAATACCGCTGCAAATGAGGCAGGGTGCGTGGAGGGTCAGATGCCGTCGAGCGTCCAGTCTTCGCGCAGCCGCTTGCTGGTCTCGGCCACCACGGTCAGGACCTCGCGCTCGGCACTGCGCATCAGGCCGGTTTCGAGGTTGCGCACGCCGCCAAAGCTGCTGGCGACAAGCCCTTCCCCGCCCCCTGGCAGGGCAACGCGGCGTTCCTGGCGCCGTGGGGCCGGAGACGGAGCGAACAGGTCCACCGGCAAGTGCGCGGTGACCCGCTGGCTGGCCAGCTGGAGGGCGGAAACATAGGCAGCGAGCTCGGCGCGTTCTTCCGGGGCGATCGGCTGGCGGGCAATCTCGGCCAGCGCATGGTCGACCGCGTGGCGTACGTCGTCACCCGTGCTTGCCGTGGCATCGGCGGACAGGATCTGCCCGAAAGGGTCCAGCGCGATGGGGAATAGCCCGCTTTCGTCGCGCGCCTCTTCAATCGCGGCATATTGCGCCAGCGCCTCAGGGGCATCGACCGAGACCGAGTCCTGCCTGCCATGCATCATGAAGCCGCCGGCGAATGGACGAAAGTCCACCACGAACTGACGGCACACGGTGAAGTGCCAGCCCCCGGCAAGCTCTTTGACCACGGTGCGGCAGTAGCGCATCTGCCCGCCGGGCGGTGCAATAAGTTGCTCGGTAGCCCTTGCGCGTGCGGGAACAACGCAGGCTGGAACCAGCGCGGCCAAGGTGGCCATCTGGAGCATGGTTCGCCTGTCAGTGCGGTTCATTTCGCGTCACCCCTGTTCGCCGACCCTATTCACCCGTCCCGTTCACCAGTTCGGCAAGCCATTTGCGCGTCTCTTGCGGAGCGCTGTCTGCGTGCCAGCCACATATGGCCGGTGTCGTATACGGATGCAGCTTTGCCAGTCGCGTTGTCGCTTGCTCAAGCAGGCGTGCCTCTGTTTTGAACAGGACGCCGACCTCGCTGGCTTGCTGCACTTGGCCCTCATAGCGGAAAACCGATGTCAGGTGGGGTACAATATTTGCGCAGGCGACAAGCCCTTCTTCCACCAAGGTCCGGGCTGCCTGCTCTGCATCGGACTGGGTCTCGAAGGGAGACCAGATCAAGGCGGCGCCTGCCTCGCTCACGCGCGCCGTCCGAGCACGTGAGCTCCCCAGGCCGTGGCAGCGACCAGCAAGGCGCCGACCAGCTGGTGCGCCACGGCTAGCCAAAGTGCGACGCCGGTCAGCACGGTCGCAATGCCCAGGATGATCTGGATGCCGAAGGCGCTGTGGATGGCGACCGAGGCGGGACGTTCCGTCACGCGAACCTTGCGCGCCATCACGATCAGGGCGGCGACTGCTGCCCAGGCCCACCAGCGGTGCAGGAAATGCAGGAAGAATGGATCGTGCGTGAAGGTCCACAGCGCGCCCCTGGACCAGTCGGCCTCGGGCACGAGGCGGTCCTGCATCAGCGGCCAGGTGTCGGAAGCGAGGCCGGCATTGAGGCCAGCTACCCACGCGCCCAGCAGCAATTGGATGAACAGGATCGCCGCGACTACGAGCGACAGGCCCGAAAGGCGGGCAGGCACATTCTCGCCGCGCGCCGCCAGCTGGCGCAGGTCCAGCGCGGTCCAGACGAGGCCCGCCAGGGTGAACAGCGCCGTCAGCAGGTGGATCGACAGCCAGAAGTGCGACACGTCAGTCATCTCGCCGCCAAGGCCGGAGCGGACCATGAACCAGCCGAAGGCCCCCTGCAGGCCGCCCAGCGCCAGCAGGGCGAGCAGGCGCGGCTTGTACCCGGCGGGAATCGCACCCTTCACCCAGAACCATGCCAGCGGCACGGCAAAGGCCAGCCCGATCAGGCGGCCCAGCAGGCGGTGGAACCATTCCCAGAAGAAGATGAACTTGAAGGCGGCGAGGTCCATGCCCGCCGGGCCGGAGACGTTCTGGTACTCGCCGGTCTGCTGGTAGAGCGCGAACTCGGCTTGCCAGTCGGCCTCGCTCAGCGGTGGGATGGCGCCCGAGACAGGGTTCCATTGGGTGATCGACAGGCCGCTTTCGGTGAGCCGGGTAATGCCGCCGACCATCACCATCACGGTAACCATGGCGGCGACGACGAACAGCCATCGCGCCAGCGCCAGCGGGCGGGCTGTCGATGCGGCGGAAGCGGCGGGATTGTGCTGGGGGGTCATTGCCGGGCTGATTTGCCGCCTGCCCGCGCAAATCGCAAGGTGCACTTTTGTCGCCATCGTGAGGAATTTTGACCGCAGGAGCAGGCGAGCCCTTGCGAAATGTTATCATGTTACATACATGGACCCGCATGGGTTCGATCACCCCTTGGATTCGCGGCCGACTCGACCGCGCCGGCGTCATGCTGTCTGCGCTGTGCTTGGTGCACTGCGTACTCGGCCTGCTGTTGGTTGCCGGGCTGGGCCTCGGCGGGACCTTCCTGCTTGATCCTGCCATCCATCGTTGGGGCCTGCTGCTGGCGACCATCGTTGCGGGCACGGCCATCGGTCTTGGGGCGCTTCGGCACCGTCGGGCCATGCCCTTCGTTGTCGCCATGACCGGCCTCACCTTCATGGGTGGCGCCCTGGCCGTGGGTCACGGCTTTGAAGAGGCCGTGCTGACCATGATCGGCGTGACGCTGGTGGCTGTCGGACACATCCTCAACTTGCGCCACGCCTGACAGGCGCTATCTGCTGGCGCATGACCAGCACCATTTCCCTTGTCGTAAACGGCGATGCCCGACGCACTGCCGCCTCCACCATTGCTGACCTCGTGCGCGAACTGGGCCTGAAACCCGAGAAAGTCGCGGTTGAACACAATGGCGAGATTGCCCCGCGCTCGACGCTGGGGCAGGCCGCGCTGGCCGATGGCGACCAGTTGGAGATCGTGACCTTCGTCGGCGGTGGCTCTGGCGCGGCAGACGACTCCTGGGAAGTTGCCGGGCATCGCTTCACCAGCCGCCTGATCGTGGGCACGGGCAAGTACAAGGACTTTGCCCAGAACGCCGCAGCGGTCGAAGCTTCGGGTGCCGAGATTGTCACCGTCGCCGTGCGCCGCGTGAACATTTCCGATCCCAACCAGCCAGTGCTGATGGATTACATCGACCCGAAGAAGATCACCTACCTGCCCAACACCGCAGGCTGCTTCACCGCCGAGGACGCGATCCGCACTCTGCGACTGGCGCGCGAGGCGGGTGGCTGGGACCTGGTGAAGCTTGAAGTGCTGGGCGAAGCGAAGACGCTCTACCCCAACATGGTCGAAACCATCCGCGCCTGTGAAGTGCTGGCGAACGAGGGCTTCAAGCCGATGGTCTACTGCACCGACGATCCGATCGCTGCCAAGCAGTTGGAAGACGCCGGTGCGGTTGCGGTGATGCCGCTGGGTGCGCCGATCGGCTCCGGCCTTGGCATCCAGAACCAGGTGACCATTCGCCTGATCGTCGAAGGTGCCAATGTACCGGTGCTGGTCGACGCTGGTGTCGGCACGGCCTCCGATGCTGCCGTGGCCATGGAACTGGGCTGCGACGGCGTACTGATGAACACGGCGATCGCCGAAGCCAAGGACCCGATCCGCATGGCCCGCGCGATGAAGCTGGCCGTCGAAGCTGGCCGCGAGGCCTATCTCTCGGGCCGCATGGGCCGCCGCAAGTATGCTGACCCAAGCAGTCCTCTCGCAGGATTGATCTAGCAAAAAGGCACCAAGACCGAGCGAAGCGAAGGCAAGGGTGACCGCCGGCCCCCTTCGGCTGGCTGGCAAGCCAGCCGCTCAGGATAAACTACGCGGGCGCAGCTCTGCTGCGCGTCTAGCGAGGACGAAGCCGCGGAGGCGCGTGCGCAAGACAAACATCCCATTTTCCTACACGGGATATTAACCATAACGGCGCAGACCTTGCTCTACGGACCGCAAGGGAAACACCGTTCATGGGTTACGCCGACACATCGTTTTCGCTGACCATCGCCGAAATGCGCGAGTTCGCCGGGTTCTCGGCAGAAGAGCAGCTGTTCATCGAACGCTCGCTCGATATCGCCATGGGCCGCGCTGATGCATTCAAGAGCTGGAGCCGCTCGGCTGAAGACCAGCGCGCCATCCGCAGTCAGTACCTTGCCTACCGCGAACTCAAGCACCTGCGGGCGTTGATCCCGGTCGAGAAAGACGGGTTCGAGGGAGTCGAAGAGTTCATGGGCACCCTGCTGCGCATCTCCGCCCAGGACCTGGCACAGGAACAGCTCGACAGCTTCTCGGCCTACCGTTTCCTTTACGAACGCCTGCTGGGTGCCGCCGTGCGCCCGCACCTGCCGGCCGCTTTTTGCGGTGCCGCGGCCCTGCCGCAGATCCGCCCCGCGCGCCGCCGCTTGCTGCTGCAGAGCCTCAGCGAAGCCGCCGCCACAGCGCCCGCATGGTCCAAGCGCGAACCGGCCTTCTTCCCGGAAAAGGTGGAAGCCGAAGCCGCCTAAGGCATGCGGCGGTAGGTGATCTCGACACCTTCAACGGAATGCTGCTCGAAGAAGATTTCACTGTCTGCGGCTAATGTGACGTCTAGCGCGTTCGGGCCGCTCCATCGAGCAGTTGCCTCCACCCCATGCCAGTTCTCACGGGACGTGCCGCCGCTCACGATGAGCGCATTGCCAGTGCTGAGCGGGCTATTACCCAAAGCAACAATAGAAATGTGCGTGGAATAGTCAGTAGTCGCGCCGCAATCGCGTTCGAAGGTTACCGCCTGCAAGGTGCCGTCGGGTGACACGACCTGGTCCGCGATACGATTGTTGCAGATGTCCCCGCCACAGGCCGATACTGTCAGTGCGGCAACTGCGATCATGGCGGCGCGCGTAGTCAATAAAGCTCGTCCAGCCGCTGCTGATAGACTTCCTTGATCTGCACCCGACGGATTTTCATCGTCGGGGTCATCATGTTGTTGTCGACGCTGAAGGGCTCGTCGGCGAAGGTGAACTTGCGGATCTTCTCGATCACCGACAGGTCCGTGTTGGTGCGGTCGATCGCGGCCTTCATCGCGCTGCGGAAGGCCGGCAGGTCTTGCAGGGCTTCCATGTCGAACTTCTCGTCGTTGTCGCGCGCCCATTGCAGCGCCCATTCGGCATCCGGCACGATCAGCGCGACCATGTAGGGTTTCTTGTCGCCTGCCACCATCACCTGGCTGATCTCCGGTTGCAGCGTCAGCATGCCCTCGAGCTTTTGCGGGGCGACGTTGTCACCCTTGTCGTTGACGATGATGTCCTTCTTGCGATCGGTGATCTTGATGCGGCCCTTGTCGTCGAGGTGACCGACGTCGCCGGTGTGCAGCCACCCGTCGACAACGGTGCGCGCGGTATCTTCCGGGCGCCGCCAGTAGCCCTTCATCACCAGCTCGCCCTTGAGCAGGATTTCGCCGTCCTCGGCAATCTTCACCTCTACCCCGCGCAGCGGCGGGCCGACCGTGTCGAGCTTGATCCCCACGCTGGGCAGGTTGACCGCCGCCACCGGCGCTGATTCGGTCTGGCCGTAGCCTTGCAGCATGGTGAGGCCCATGGCCTGGAAGAAGCCGCCCACCTCGGGGTTGAGCGGCGCGCCGCCTGAAACCAGCGCCTTGATCCGGCCGCCGAAGCGCTGGCGGATCTTGGGGCGCAAGGTAGCGCTCAGCAGGGCCTCGTCCGGCTTTGACAGGAGGCCGTCACGACCGGCCACCATCTTCTCTCCCAGCCGCAAGGCGCGCGCGAGCAGGAAGTTTGCCAGCTTACCCTGCTTGGCGATGGTCTTCATCATCTTGTCGCGCAGCACTTCGAACAGGCGCGGGACGACGATCATGAAGGTGGGCTTGGCTTCCTCGAGATTGCTCGACAGCTTGTCGAGCCCCTCCGCGAACCAGATGTCGGCGCCAAGACCGATGGGCAGGTAGAGCCCGGCCGTGTGTTCCATCGCGTGGCTCAGCGGCAGGAAGGAGAGGAAACGTTCCTCGTCCCAGCCGAATTCGCGGCTCAGCAGGTCCGCTGCCGCCCCGGCATTGTGCAGGATGGCCCCGTGGTGGAGCATGACACCGCGCGGGGCACCGCTGGTGCCGCTGGTGTAGATGATGCAGGCCATGTCATCGCGAGTGAGCGGGGCGATGCGGGCGTCGACTGCCGCGCGGGCAGCCTCGGCGTCGCCTGTCACCATGTCTTCCCAGCGATGCAGGTTGAACGAGCCCGACTGGGCGGTGGAAACGCCCGACATCACCACTACGTCCCGCACCTTGCCGGTATCCATGATCGCTGGGAACAGCGGCTTGGCCAGCTTGCCATCCGAGACGATCACCGCGCTGGCACCCGAATCGTCGAGGATATGCGCGTGGTCGCGCTGGGTGTTGGTGGTGTAGGCCGGCGTGGTGACACAGCCTGCGGCCATGATGGCGAGGTCAGCGATGCACCATTCGGGGCGGTTCTCGGAGACGATCACCACGCGCTCGCCCGGCTGCAGGCCCAGGGCGCGCAGGTTTTCCGCCATGACGCAGACTTGCCGCGCGGCTTCGGCGTAGGAGATCGGCGTCCAGACTCCGTCGATCTTGGCGGTGAGGAAAGGCTTGTCGCCCTGTTCGTCGGCGCGCTGCAGGAACAGGCCTACGAGGCTTTGGGCATTGTCGATATCGGCGAGCTGCACGCGGTCATTCTCCCTGCTGCCGGTTGTCCCGGCCGTATCTTGTCCTGGTGAGTTAGGACGGTGCTCGCTTGCGGGCAAGGCTGCTGCCAAATGTGCTGCTTGCCGCGTTGCCAGCGGCGGAGGCCGTGCCTATGGGTTGCACCATGTCGCTTTCCCGAATTTGCGCCGCCGGTGTGGCGCTCGCCCTTGCTGCCTGCACCCCGGCCACCGAACCCGTCGAACCGGTCGTTTCGAGCCCGGCGGTCGAGACGCAGGTCCAGCCATTTGTCATCGCTGCCAACCCGCTGGCCGCGCAAGCGGGGATGGAAGTGCTGGAGCGCGGCGGCAATGCTGCGGATGCGGCGCTGGCGGTGCAGTCCATGCTATCGCTGGTCGAGCCGCAGAGCTCGGGCATGGGGGGCGGAGCCTTCCTCAACTACTACGACGCCGCGACGGGGGAGGTGACCATCTACGACGGGCGCGAGACGGCACCCACGCAGGCGAGCCGCACCATGTTCCTCGACAATGCGGGACAACCGCTGGGCTTCCGCGAGGCGGTGGTCAGCGGCCGGGCGACCGGTGTGCCGGGTGCCGTGGCGGCGCTGGCCATGCTGCACGAGGAGCACGGCGCGCTGGCATGGGACGGACTGTTCGATGCTGCCATAGCCACGGCGGAGGAAGGCTTCGTCATCAGCCCGCGACTTGGCCGGTTCCTGTCGATCGACTTCCCGCAACTGTCGCAGCCTGATGCCGCCGCCTATTTCGCGCGCGAAGACGGCACGCGAATGCAGGCGGGCGACCAGCTGCGCAATCCGGACTATGCCGAGTTCCTGCGCCGCCTCTCGGCCCACGGCACCAGCGCACTCTACGAAGGCAGCACCGCCGCGCAGATCGTCCAGCGCACCCGTGCGGCGCCACTCGGCGGGACCATGACCATGGCCGACCTTGCCAACTATCGCCCTGTGCGCCGCCAGCCGGTGTGCAATAGCTGGCACGAATATCGCGTCTGCGCCCCGCCACCGCCGTCGAGCGGGGCAGCCATGCTTGAACTGCTGGCCTTGCTGGAACGTACTGACATTGCCGAGCGCGGGCCGGACGATCCGCAGGCCTGGTACCTCTTCGCCGAGGCCAGCCGCCTCGCCTATGCCGATCGCGACGCCTATTTCGGCGACGGCGACTTCGTCGATGTGCCGGTGGCTGGCCTGCTCGACCCGGCCTACCTCGATGCCCGTGCTGCGCTGATCGGGCCCCGCGCGGCGGAGAACGTGCCTCCCGGCCAGCCAGCCGGCGCGAACCTCGTCATGGAAGACCTGACGCGCGAACCGGCTGGCACCTCGCACTTCATCGTGCGCGACCGGCACGGCAACGTGCTGTCGATCACCACCACGGTGGAATCGATCTTCGGCAGCGGGCGCATGGTCGACGGGTTCTTCCTCAACAACCAACTGACGGATTTCTCCTTCAATCCCTTGCAGGAAAACGGTGACGAAGCGCCCAATGCCGTCGCACCGGGCAAGCGCCCGCGCTCGTCGATGGTGCCGCTGATCCTGCTCGATGCAGAAGGCAATTTCGCCGGGGCCATCGGTTCGGCGGGCGGCAATTCGATCCCCGCCTATGTCGGCAAGACACTGGTGGCGGCAGTCGACTGGGGCCTGCCGATGCAGGACGCGCTGGCCCAGCCCAACCTGGTGGCGCGCGGCAACCGCATCGGCGGAGAAGTCGGCGACTTTGATCCGGCGATTGTCGAAGGGCTGGCCGAGCGGGGGATCGACCTCCTGCCCGGACAGGGCGAGGATTCGGGTGTGCATGGCGTGTTGATCCGCGAAGGCGGTCGCGTCGATGGCGGCTATGACCCGCGCCGCGAAGGTGTGGTGCTGGTGGGCGAACCTTAAGCGGTTTCGGTCCCCACGGCCTCGGCGATCGAGGCGAAACCGTCGCGCTTCATCAATGCCTCCAGACCACTGGTAACCTGCCGCGCAATGCCTGGGCCACGATAGGTCATGGCGCTGTAAAGCTGCACCAGGCTGGCGCCTGCACGGATGCGCGCCCAAGCGTCCTCCGCCGTGGCAATGCCGCCAACCCCAACCAGCGGGATTGCCCCGCCCGAGGCCTTGGCGAAATCGCGCAGCCGTTCCAGCGCGAGATCTTTCAGCGGTGCGCCCGAGAGGCCGCCGGTCTCCTCGGCATGCGGCGACTTCAGCGGCGGGCGCGAGATCGTGGTGTTGGAGACGATCAGCGCGGCAAGGCGGCTGTCCATGGCAATCTTCAGGATCGCGTCGATGTCTGCCGGTTGCAGGTCCGGCGCGACTTTCAGGAATACCGGCGGGCCGCCTTCGGGCACTTCGGCGAAGACGGCATCTAGCAGGGCGACCAGCGCCCCTTCATCCTGTAAGGCGCGCAGTCCCGGAGTGTTGGGGCTGGAGATGTTGACCGTCAGGTAGGTGGCCTGCGGAGCCATGATCCGGGCCATCGTGGCATAGTCGGCGATCCGGTCCTCGCTGTCCTTGTTGGCGCCGATATTGATGCCGAGCACGCCGCCCTTGCCTTTGCGTGCTTCAATCCGTGCCAGCGCCGCCTGCGCCCCGCCATTGTTGAAGCCCATGCGGTTGATCACCGCCTCGTCTTCGGTCAGGCGGAACAAGCGCGGCTTGGGATTGCCCGGTTGCGGCTTGGGGGTGATCGAGCCGACCTCGACATGGCCGAAACCCAGCCCCAGCAGGGCGTCCGGCACTTCGGCATCCTTGTCGAACCCGGCAGCCATGCCCAGCGGGTTGGGGAAGGCGATTCCTGCCACTTCCGTCGCCAGCGGGCCGCCGGGAGCGACCGGTGCACCCGCCGGAAGCGCCTTCAAAGCCTTGATGGCAAGGCCGTGGGCACGCTCCGGGTCGAGCAGGAACAATGCGGGCCGGATCAGCGAATAGACCATTTGGGGCCATTGGCAGCTTCGTGCCGCCACGCGCAATCCCCAATGGCCCGCACGGCGCACAATCACTGGAAAAGTGCCGGTTCTTGCCCTGAGAACGTCAACAATGGCGTCTTCTTACAATTGCCCTGCCAGCTAATGCCCTAATCAAATCCCGCGACCCGAAGGGCCTAGCGCGCCAAGCGTCACGGGCTCTCTACTTGAAGAGGGCGGCAACCCCTGTGGTGGCCGCCCTTCTTTTTTGCCGCTTTTGTTGGCGCCGCGCTTCCTTTACCCATCGGGCAAGAATCAAAAGGACGGGCGCATGACATTTTCCAAATTCCGAGTTTCGCTTTGTGTCTCCAGCGCGCTGGCCCTGGCGGGCTGCGCTTCGGCTTATGCCGAGCCGGAAGTGGCTGCTACCAGTGCCGAAGCGCCGGTGCCGGCGGACATCAACACCTTCTTCGCCGACTATGACGTGGCGCAGATGGAGCTCTCGCCCCAGACCAAGGCCTATCGCGGCATTCGCGACGAGGACTACGGCCTGTGGAACGATGCGAGCGAGGAAGCGGGCGACGAACGCGACGCGCTGCGCCACGAGTGGCTGGAGCGGATGCAGCAAGGCTATGACCTCGCTGCCCTGTCACCGGCTGACCAGCTGTCCTACCGCCTGTTTGAAGAGACTGCCGCGCGTTCCGCCCTGCTGGAGCCTTACGAGGACTACGAGTGGTTCTTCGACCAGATGAACGGCTCGCAGAGCGGCATCCCGGCCTTCCTGATCAACACCCACGCCGTGCAGAACGCGGACCATGCGCGGGCTTATGTGGAGCGCATCCAGGGCGTTGGCCCGTTGCTCGACACGCTGATTGCCCGCTCGGCGGCGCAGGCTGACGAAGGCGTCATGCCGCCGGACTGGGTCTATCCCTATGTCCTGTCGGACATCGCCAACCTGCTTGATTCGGGCATGGACAATGCCGTGCTGGAAGACTTCCGCAACGAAGTCGGCGACCTCGACCTTCCGGCAGCCGAGCAGGACGCCCTGGTCGCCGGCGCAGAAGCGGCCTGGGCAGCCAGCGCGGCCCCTGCCTTCGAGCGACTGCAGGCGGAAATGCTTCGCCAGCAGGCGATGGCGCCAACCGACGACGGCATCTGGCGCTTCCCCGAAGGCGAGGCCTACTACAACGCCTTGTTGCAATACTACACGACGACCGACCTGACCGCCGACGAGGTTCACAACATCGGCCTGCGCGAGGTCGACCGCATCCACGGCGAAATGCGCGAGATCATGGAGCAGGTGGGCTTTGAAGGCAGCCTGCAGGACTTCTTCGAATTCACCCGCACCGATCCGCGCTTCTATCACACCAGCCGCGAAGACTACCTTGCCGAGGTGTCGACTGCGCTGGCCGCCATGGAAGCGCGCCTGCCGGACTTCTTCATCACCCTGCCCGAATACGAATTGCAGGTGAAAGCCGTGGAAGCCTTCCGCGAACAGAGCGCGGGTAAGGCCTTCTACCAGTCGCCCGCTACCGACGGTTCGCGACCGGGCACTTATTACGTCAACCTCTATGACCTGAACGCGATGAGCCGCAACGAGCTGGAGGCCCTCGCCTTCCATGAAGGCTTGCCCGGGCACCACCTGCAGCGCGGCATCCAGACCGGCCTCGGCGACCTGCCGCCCTTCCGCCGCTATGGCGGTTTCACCGCCTATACCGAAGGCTGGGGCCTCTATTCGGAAGAGCTGGCCCGCGACATGGGCTTCTACACCGATCCCTATTCGGACTTCGGTCGCCTGCAGATGGAACTGTGGCGCGCCTGCCGCCTGGTGGTGGACACGGGCATCCACTCGCAGCGCTGGAGCCGCGAGGAAGCGATTGCCTACCTCACCGAGAACACGCCCAATCCGGAAGCCGACATCCGCAAGGCGATCGAGCGCTATATCGTCTATCCGGGTCAGGCGACGGCCTACATGATCGGCAAGCTCAAGATCATGGAGCTGCGCCAGCGGGCACGCGATGCCTTCGGCGAGGATTTCGACATCCGCCAGTTCCACGAACTGGTTCTGGCCAACGGACCTGTCCCTTTGTCCATCTTGGAGGAGCAGGTTGATGCATGGATCGCAGCGGAAGCCAACTGAACACAGCTGCCGGGGGGTCGACAGCCATGAAACGGGACACGTTCGAGCGGGGCGACCTGACGCCGCCCAATCGGTTCGAGATCGACTATATCGAACCGGAAGGGCCGGTGGCGCAGTTCGTCACCACATTCTACCACTTTCGCTGCGACGATACGCTGGTGCGCGATATCCAGCCCGCCGCGGTCGGCCACTTGTCGCTGTTCCCTTATGGCAAGGGCCGGATGAGCCTGCCTGACGGCGGCTACGATCCCTCGCACGAGGTCAACTTGCTGACGCCTTTTGCCGAAGCGGTCCACTTCGAAGTCGACGGGCCATTCCATGCCGTTGGGGCAGCGCTTTCGCCGCTCGGCTGGGCGGCGCTGACGGGCATGAACGCGCAGGACCATGCCAACCGGCTCTACAATGCGGCGGAATGGCTGCCTCCTGAGATTGCCGAGAGCGGGGCAAGGTTCTGCGCCGCGTACCGCGACGGGTCGGCCACGGCGGCGGACGGTATTGCCGAGCTGGAACGGCTGATCCTGAATTTCGCCAAGCTGCCGCGCCCGCGCCATCTCGAGCTGATGGCCTGCGTGGGGAAATGGCTGGCGAGCGACCTGCAGCCCGATGTCGAGGAGCTCTATGCCGCCAGCAGCTTCTCGCGTCGTCAGACGCAGCGTCTGGTGCAGCAGTATTTCGGGGTTTCGCCTGTGGCCTTGCGCCGCAAGTACCGCGCCCTGCGCGCCGCCGCCATGCTGTCACAGCCGCAATTGCCACCCGAGGCCGAGGCCGCGATTGCCGAGGCTTTCTACGACCAGCCGCACATGATCCACGAGTTGCGCACCTTCGTTGGCCGCACGCCCGCGCGCCTGTCGGACGATACCTCTCCCTACCTGAAAGAGCTGATCGACCGGAAGAACCTGCGGGAATTGAATTGATTTGTTTTTCGCACCGACCTCCGTCGGTGCGTCCTCGCTAGACGCGCTCCGCTTCGCTACGCGCCCGCTGCGGGCGGCCAGTCGGCCTTGCGGGCCTATGGCCCGTTTCAATTCTGGCCCAACTAGCTCGTGTTAATCTCGGGCGCGACCAGCGCCCGACCGAGCGCAAGCGCGCGACCCGCAGGTGCCGCGAAACGAAGGCGCAGCCGCGTGTAGCGAACAGCACCGAGGACGATCCGACGGAGGTCGGATCGAAAGGCAAAGATGCTAACGACTCGCAACAAGGGAAAATGGCTTGATTCCGCCATTTTTCCGCATAGGTGGCCAATCGGAACAAATTGGTCCGATTAAGCTATGCGCCTATCGAATCTTGCTGACTACGCCGTCGTGACGATGAGCGCGGCTGCCCGCCACTGCGGCGGCGGTCGCACCTCTGCGTCCGAACTGGCGGCCGAGACCGGCCTGCCCGTCCCGACGGTCCAAAAGCTGGTGAGCAAGCTGACGGCTGCCGGCCTGTTGCGCTCCACGCGCGGTGCGGGTGGCGGGTTGCAGCTGGCACGCCCGGCGGCGGCGATCAGCCTGGCGGACATTATCGAGGCCGTCGAAGGGCCGATCGCGCTGACCTCCTGCGTCGATGCCGACCGGCATGACTGCGTGCTGGAAGGCAGCTGCAAGGTGCAGCCGCACTGGCCGATTGTGAACAAGGCGCTGCGCGGCGCACTGGCGGACGTTTCGCTGGTGCAGCTCGCCCGCACGGAAGAGTTGGTATGAACGAAGAAGTCGACATTCAGGATCGCCCAGAAATGGACGCCGAAGCCAAGGAAGCTGCCGCCAAGGCCGCCGAGTACGAGCACGGCTGGTCTTCCGACATCGACACCGAATATGCCGAAAAGGGCCTCACCGAGGACACCGTCCGGTTCATTTCGGCCAAGAAGGGCGAGCCCGAGTGGATGCTCGAATGGCGACTCAAGGCCTTTCGCCTGTGGCAGACCATGGAAGAGCCTGATTGGGCCAAGCTTGGTTATCCGGCGATCGATTACCAGGACGCCTACTACTACGCCGCGCCGAAGAAGAAAGAAAAGCTGGAGTCGCTCGACGACCTCGATCCCGAGATCAAGGCGGTCTACGACAAGCTGGGCATCCCCGTGGCGGAGCAGGAAGTGCTCGCCGGCGTCGAAGGTGCGCGCAAGGTGGCCGTGGACGCCGTGTTCGACAGCGTCAGCGTCGCCACCACCTTCCGTGAGGAGCTGAAGAAGGCGGGCGTCATCTTCCTGTCGATCAGCGAAGCTATCCGCGAATATCCCGAGCTGGTGAAGAAGTGGCTCGGCAAGGTCGTGCCGCAACACGACAACTTCTTTGCCACGCTCAACTGCGCTGTCTTTAGCGACGGCACCTTCGTCTACATCCCCGAGGGGGTGCGCTGCCCGATGGAGCTGTCGACCTATTTCCGCATCAATGCCGAGAACACCGGCCAGTTCGAACGCACGCTGATCGTGGCCGAAAAGGGCAGTTACGTCAGCTATCTGGAGGGCTGCACAGCCCCGATGCGCGACGAGAACCAGCTGCACGCTGCCGTGGTGGAACTGGTCGCGCTGGAAGATGCCGAGATCAAGTATTCGACCGTGCAGAACTGGTACCCCGGCGATGCCGAGGGCAAGGGCGGGATCTACAACTTCGTCACCAAGCGCGGCCTGTGCCAGGGCGCGCGTTCGAAGATTTCTTGGACGCAGGTCGAGACTGGCTCTGCGGTGACGTGGAAGTACCCCTCCTGCGTCCTGAACGGCGAAGATTCGGTTGGCGAGTTCTACTCGGTTGCGGTTACGAATAACCACCAGCAGGCCGATACGGGAACCAAGATGGTTCACAACGGCAAGGGCTCGCGCTCGACGATCATCTCGAAGGGGATCTCGGCAGGCAAGTCGAACAACACCTATCGTGGGCTGGTGCGCGTGGCGGCCAATGCCGACAACGTGCGCAATTTCACCCAGTGCGACAGCCTGCTGCTGGGCGACAAGTGCGGCGCGCATACCGTGCCCTATATCGAGGTGAAGAACCCCTCTGCCCAGATCGAGCACGAGGCCACCACCAGCAAGATCAGTGACGACCAACTGTTCTACGCCATGCAGCGCGGGCTGGGCGAGGAAGAGGCCGTGGCGCTGATCGTCAACGGCTTCGCCAAGGAAGTGCTGAAAGAGCTGCCGATGGAGTTCGCCGTCGAAGCGCAGAAGCTGCTGGCAATTTCGCTGGAAGGGAGCGTGGGGTGATCCGTTTCGCAATCCCGCTGCTTGCGCTTGCGTGGGCCGTTCCGTCCGTCGCGCAGGACCCTTCGCCAGATGTCATGATGCTGGCGCAGGCGCATGATCGCTGCATGACCACAGTTGCCGTGCGCGAATCGCATAACGAGGCCGATGACTCTGTCATCTTCGATCATGCTGTCGCCGCGTGCGCCGACCTGGATGCGCAGCTTCAGGCGGCAATCCGCAGCAGTTTTAACGCGCAGCAGTCCGCAGAACTGATCGCCATGATGGACGAACAGGCGCGCACCAACTTCATGCAGATGCTCGTGCAGATCCGGGCGGGACGCAATGCGCGCGGAGGCGCAGAATGACTGAACGCAAAACCCTCCAGATCCGCACGCCGTCGGACGACACCGAAGCCCCGGCCATCAAGAAGAAGGGCCGCGGCTGGGAAATCTCCGAGAAGCGGCTCGACGTGATCCACGAGCAGGCGCGGCAGATGCGCCGCGAGGCCAGCGAGGCGCACAAGGCGCTCGCCGCGCGGTTCGCCAAGGCAGACCTCGGCAAGTACGCCTTCAAGCGCTTTGCCGTGGTCGGCAGCGCGATTGTCGACTTCAATTGCCACAACCTCGGCATGGCCATCGTGCTGGACGAGGAGGGCGATAACGAGACGCTCAACCGCCGCCGCGACAAGAGCCTGGAATCGGTGGGCGTGAAGGTCATGCACATCAAGGCCGCCGACGTGCTGGAGAACATGGACGAGGTGCTCAAGCGCATCACCGCCGGCATGCGCCTGCGGATCGCCGACAAGGCCGACGCGCGCCGCCGCCACCACGAAGAAAACCCGCGCCAGACCAAGCCACGCTATGACCGCAGCGGCAATGGCCCGCCGCGCGGAAAGGGCGGAGACCGCAAGTGATCCGCCTCGCCCCCATTGTTCTTGCAGCGCTCCCGCTCGCCGCTTGCGCGGATGAGACGACGCTGGCGCTGGAAGATTGCAATGCGGAGCTTGCGCGGTTGCAGAACGATCGCCGTGCCTATGTCGATGCCATGCCCGACCGCCTGCGCACTGCAGGTGTCGAGCTCGCTGCATCCGAATCCGTGCCTGACGACCTCGAGACACAGGAAGTCTTCCTCGAGATACACGCGGAACTCGACATGCTCGAAAACCGCCTGCTGGTGCAGACCGCGCGCTGCAACGAACTGGCGAGGGGGCAGACATGACCTCGGCAATCGACACCCTCGTTACCATGGCGCAGGCGCAAGGTATGCGCGGCGAACTGGTCCATTGGTCCAAGGTCGACGTCTGGACCTTCGCCGGCCCTATGCCCGACGACGTGCTGCTGGCCGGGTCGGAAGACCCTTCGGTCGACTACTACGAACAGGCAGCCAATGGCCCGCACCGGGCCGATGCAGGATTTATCGACGACGCGAACAAGCTCGCGATCTCGTTCGACAAGCGGAAAGACGACAATGCTCAAGATTGAAAACCTCCACGCCGAAATTGACGGCAAGCAGATCCTCAACGGCCTGACGCTGGAAGTGAACGCGGGCGAAGTGCACGCGATCATGGGTCCCAACGGCGCGGGCAAGTCGACGCTTGCCTATGTGCTGGGCGGGCGCCCGGGCTACGAAGTGACGCAGGGTTCGGTGACGTTCGACGGCAAGGACCTGCTCGACATGGAGCCGCACGAACGCGCTGCAGCCGGCATGTTCCTGGGATTCCAGTACCCGGTCGAAATCCCCGGCGTGTCCAACGTGCAGTTCCTGCGCGAAGCGCTCAATTCGCAGCGCAAGGAGCGCGGGGAAGAGCCGCTGTCGGGCGGTGAATTCCTCAAGCTGGCCAAGGAAAAGGCCGGTCTGCTCAAGCTCGACATGGACATGCTCAAGCGCAACGTGAACGTCGGCTTTTCCGGCGGCGAGAAGAAGCGCAACGAGATGGTGCAGATGGGCATCCTCGACCCCGCATTTGCCGTGCTCGACGAGACCGACTCCGGCCTCGACATCGACGCGCTGAAGGTGGTGGGCGAAGGCATCAACGCCATCATGCGCAAGCCTGACAAGGCCGTGCTGCTGATCACCCACTACCAGCGCCTGCTGGACTATGTCGCGCCGGACCACGTGCACATCCTCGCCAAGGGCCGAATCGTGAAGTCGGGCGGCCCGGAACTCGCCCTCCAGCTCGAAGAGCAGGGCTATGACGCGGTGATGGAGGCAGCGTGACCCAGCTTCCCACCCTCAAGGACGAAGCCTGGCGCTATGCCGACCTCAATGCTGTCGAGGCACTGGGCGTGGACGCGCTCGACCAGTGGAAAGAAGTGTCTGTTGCCGCTGGCGAGACCAAGCGGCACTGCATGGTCGTGGGCGGACAGACGCCTGAACTGCACCGCATTCGACTGGATGTTGCCGAAGGCGGACGCGCGGAACTGTTCGTGGTCGTCACAGGAGATGACTATTGCCGGGTCGAAGTCGAGACGACGCTCGCGACCGGCGCGCATTTCGAGTTGGGCGGCGTCACCATCGGCGGCGGCGATGCGGTACGCGAGATCGTGACGCGGACTGACCACGCCCAGCCCGATGGCACCTCCAACCAGGTGGTCCGCTCGGTTCATTGGAACCAGGCTACCGGCAACTTCCTCGGCGCGATCCACGTCCACCGCGATGCCCAGCGCACTGACGCGGCGCAGGACTTCAAGGCGCTGGTGCTGGAAAAGGGCGCCACGGCCAATGCCAAGCCGGAGCTGGAGATCTTCGCCGACGACGTGAAGTGTGCGCACGGCGCAGCCATCGGCCAGATGGACGAAATGGCGCGCTACTACATGGCCAGCCGCGGCCTCGCACCCGACATGGCCAAGCGCCTGCTGATCCGCGCCTTCATCGCGGATTCGCTAGCCGCGCTGGATGACGAGAGCGAAGCCGAACGCCTGCTCGAAGCGGCGCTCGACCGTCTGGGAGAACGGGTGTGACCCTGGCCGCCGCCAAGACCTACCGTGCGGACTTTCCCGGCTTGGTGACTGCGGATGGTGCCGACTGGCACTATCTCGACAGCGCCGCGACCGCGCAGAAGCCGCAGGCGGTGATCGACGCGGTGATGCGTGCGCTGGGCGTCGACTATGCGACCGTCCACCGCGGGGTCTATGCGCGCTCGGCCGAGATGACGCTGGCTTACGAGTCCGCGCGGCGGCGGGTGGCGCAGTTCATTGGCGGCAAGGAGGACGAGATCGTCTTCGCGCGCGGCGCGACCGAGGCGATCAACCTGCTCGCCTACTCCTACCCGGACAATAATGGCTCTCGGGGCCGCGTCCTGCTGAGCCAGCTGGAGCACCATTCCAACATCGTGCCGTGGCAGCTCGCGGGCTGGCAGGTCGACGTCTGTCCGCTCACCGCCGACGGATGCATCGATCTCGATGCCGCCGAGGCCATGCTGACCCCCGAGCACACGATGGTCGCCTTCGCCCATGTCTCCAACGTGCTGGGTAGCGTGGTCGACGGCCCGCGGGCTGCCGAGCTCGCGCACTCAGTCGGCGCAAAGCTGCTGCTCGACGGCTGCCAGGCCGTGCCGCGCGTGCCGGTCGATGTCGCGGCGCTGGGCTGCGATTTCTACGCCTTCTCCTCGCACAAGCTTTACGGCCCGACCGGCATCGGCGCGCTGTGGGGGCGGGCGGACCTGCTCGATCGCATGGCGCCGTGGCAGGGCGGCGGGGCGATGATCGACAAGGTCACCTTCGCCGAGACCACCTATGCCCCTGCACCGCAGCGGTTTGAAGCGGGCACTCCCGCCATCGTCGAGGCGATCGGCTTCGCGGCGGCTTGCGACTATGTCGATGCCATTGGCCTCGAAGCGATCCACGCCCACGAAACGCGGCTGGTGGCGCAAACACGCGACGCCCTGCGCGGGATGAACGATGTCACCCTGTTCGGTCCCGATGACAGCGCCGGGATCGTCAGTTTCGTGATGGACGGGGTTCACCCGCACGATCTCGGCACCATATTGGACGAAGAGAACGTGGCGATCCGCGCCGGTCACCACTGCGCCCAGCCGCTGATGGAGCACCTCGGCGTGCCCGCCACGGCCCGCGCCAGCTTCGGTATCTATTCGACTGAAGACGACGTCGCCGCGCTCGTTCGCGGCATTGAACGCACCAAGAGGATTTTCGGATAATGCCCAATCACGAAGATATTTCGCCGAAAGACGAAAAAGACTTCATTGTGGCCCCTTCGCCCGCAGAAGACGTGGTGGCCAAGCCGCCGCGCGCCCGCGTGTCCGACGCGCCGCTCCCGGAGGACGAGAGCGCCGGCGAGAAGCTGGAGCGCAAGCGCGACTACCTCGAAGGCTTCCTCGCCAAGAAGCCCGAAGGCGTGGCTCCGGGTGAACCGGGCGGCGAACTGCACCAGGCCGTGATCGACGCGCTCAAGGACATCTACGATCCAGAAATTCCGGTGAACATTTATGACCTTGGGCTGATCTATAATGTCGAGGTTGCGGAAGATGCTGACGTGACGGTCACCATGACCCTTACCACCCCGCATTGCCCGGTCGCTGAATCGATGCCCAACGACATCGAAATGCGCGTGCTGGGACTGCCGGGCGTGCGTGATGCCGAGGTCGTGGTAACCTGGGACCCGCCGTGGGACCCGTCGAAGATGAGCGATGAGGCCCGCCTCGAACTGGGGATGCTCTGATGACCGAGACCAAGACCCGCCCTGCCCCCAAGGCCGCCGTTGTCCTGACCCCCGCTGCCGAGCAGCGCGTCGCGGACCTGATGGCAAAGGCTCCCGAAGATGCCATCGGCGTAAAACTGTCGACCCCGCGTCGCGGCTGCTCCGGCCTCGCCTATTCGGTCGACTACGTCACCGAGGAACAGGCCTTTGACGAGAAGATCGAGACTCCCGGCGGCACCTTCTACATCGACGGTGCCAGCGTGCTTTACCTCGTGGGCAGCACGATGGATTGGGTTGAGGACGACTTCACCGCCGGTTTCGTGTTCGAAAACCCCAACGCCAAGGGCGCTTGTGGCTGCGGTGAGAGTTTTATGGTCTAGGCTCTAGGCCGGGTGCTCAGGCCTCGCCGATTTCCTCGGCGATGAATTCGAGCAGGGCCCGGTCGTAGTCGTCGACCTTGCCGTTGCGATCGATCTGGCCGTCGAGCCAGCCTTTCTCGTCGCTCGTCACCGCTTCCTCGGCAGCAACCAGTTCATCGCGCGAAGGTGCGCTAGGCTGCTTCTTGCCAAAGATCATGCCGAAAGCATTCGGGGCCGACTTGGCCATCTGGCCCATGAAGCCGCCGATGTTGACGCTGGTGTCGGCCACGAAGGCTTCCAGTTCGAGCATGCGCTCGCGGCTGACCTGGCTGGACTGGCTGGCAAAACCCATCAGGTAATTGCCGACGCCCTGCACGAACAGTCGCTTGAATTCCGGTGCGTTCGCCGCGTGCTCGGTCTTGTCCTTGATGCGGTAGAGCATCTCGGCTTCGCGGCGGCTGACGGCAGCGGGACGATCGCTCGCCTGGCCGAAAACCACGCGGCGCGTGATGCGGCATTCGGCAGCACTGATATGGGTGTCCGACAGTTCGCCGCCGCAGCGGGTCGGTCCCACACCTTCAAGCACTTCGCGCTCGAGCACAGCAAGCACGTAGGTTTTGAGCGTTTCGGGCACGTTCTGCGCCCGTTCGATGATGCGGACGAGCAGTTCGAGCTCGGTCATCGAGCAGACCTTGCCGTCGGCCTCGACTTGCGAAATCAGCCACTGGGCTTCCTCGGCGCTGGCGAAGCCGCGCGGGTCACTGCCGTTGAGTACGAAGTTCTGGATCGCTTCGACGAAGAAGTCCGACCATTCGCGCGAGGGGTTCTCGATCGCGTGCTGGGTGGCGAAGACCACTTCGGCCTCTTCGCGGGTCATCTTGCCGTCAGCCCAGCCGGAGCCGCGCAGCGCGCGCACTTCGTCATCGCTGATGGAGCGGTCAGCCGCGGCCTGGCGGGCAATATTGGCGAATTCAAAACTCATGGGGCGTAGGTCCTCCTGTCGCGCGAGTACCATGGCGCCTCAGGGTTAAAGTCGGGTTAGCGCTAGAGCTATTGGCGTCTGGAAAGCGCCTGGATGCAGGCCAGCCGGTCCACCTCGGCCCCGTCGCTGGCACGGCGGGCTTCGACCCAGGTCGCCACCGGGTCGGCACCCGGGGCAAGCGGGTAGAGGTAGATGTCGAGCACGCAGGCATCCCCGCGCCACTGCAATTTCCGCATGTCGCCCTCGGGCGTGTCGAGCCGAGGGGTGCCGAAGCGCGAGAGCAGTACAGGTGCCCCTTCGCGGATGATCCCGCCGAGCCCCGGTCCTTCCATGATCTCCGGCGCGCGGTAGCCCGGAACGGGGCGCGGCGGGGGCGGAGTGGTGGGCGGCACCACCTGCGGTTCTACCGAGCGCGGCGGGGGCGGCGGGGCCTGCGTCGGCACGCGCGGCGTCGATACGCAGGCCGACAGCGCGGCAGTGACAAGGAGGGCAGCGATCACGCGCATGTCAGGAATCTTCTCGATTGGGTCTCTGGGACCGCAGCTTGCGGTGGACGAGGTGGGTTGCCGATGCTGCCCCCAGCACCGGTGCAAGGAAGTTGGCGAAGGGCACGGCCAGCATGGCCGCAATTGCGCCGCCCATCAGGAACCTCTCGCCCTTCCCCACGGGCGCGGTCTCCTGCGGCTGGTGCCGATGGCGGAGCCAGACCATGTCCTGCAGTTCGCGGCCCAGCAGCAGGGCGTTGACCAGCCAGAACAGCACGAAGGTGCCCACGCCGGTAAACAGCAGGACCAAGGCAAAGGGCAGGACGACAATATTGGCGAGCAAGGCCCGGCCCGCCGCTGCCAGCGCCACCCGCAATTGCTCGCCGAAAGACAGCTCGCGCGCCACCTGCGCTTCTTCGGGGTAGTGCCTGCGCTCCACCGCCTGCACTACCTCGTCGGCGTAGAACTGCACCACTGCCATGGCGACGATGCGCCAGGTCAACCACAGGCCCAGTAGCGACAGCACCAGCGACAAGGCTCCGCGCAAGGCCCCCGCCCCGGCGAAGAGCTGGTCCTCCAGGCCGCCCTGGTCGAGCAGCCAGTCGAGCAGGAACCACCCGCCCGTGGCGACCACCACGAACAATGCCAGAGTAACGGCGAGGCTCTTCAGCAGCACGCGCAGCACCTCGCCGTCGAGCATTTGCCTGAGGCCGAGCGCCAGCGATGTGGTGAATGCACCCATATGCGCTTGCGATTGCGCGGCCCTTCCGCCAAGTCAACGCCGCTTCGTTAAGCATCGACCGGAATTCGCGCCGGTATCTACAAGGAGTTTGCATGACTGCCCCCCGTTACGACGTAATCGCCATCGGTAATGCCATTGTCGACGTTATGGCTCCCGCTTCCGACGAACTGGTGGAAGAGCTGGGCCTCAACAAGGGCGGCATGACGCTGGTCGATGCTGACGGTGCACGCGACCTCTACTCGGCCATGGGTCCGGCGAAGGAGATTTCCGGCGGTTCGGCAGCCAATACACTGGCGGGCCTTTCCGCCATGGGCGCGCAGTGCGCCTTCGTCGGCCAGGTGGCGAATGACCAGCTGGGCAATGTCTTCGCCCACGACATCCGCGCCGTGGGCATCGATTTCGACACCGCTCCGCGCGAAGGCGAGCCGCCGACCGCGCGTTGCCTGATCTTCGTGACCCCGGACGGCCAGCGCACGATGAACACCTTCCTCGGCGCCAGCCAGTTCCTGCCGCCCGCCGCGCTCAACGAAGAGGCCATCGGCGGGGCAGAGATCCTCTACCTCGAAGGCTACCTGTGGGACCCGGAAGAGCCGCGCGCCGCCATGCGCGCCGCCATCGAGACCGCGCTCGGCGCTGGCCGCAAGGTCGCCTTCACCCTGTCCGACGCCTTCGTGATCGACCGCCACGGCGACGACTTCCGCGCGCTGATCGAAGATGGCCTGATCGACATCCTGTTCGCGAACGAGGTGGAGCTGGGCGCACTCACCGGCGAATCCGAGTTCGATGACGGCATTGCCGCGCTGGCAGGCAAGGTGCCGGTGCTGGTGGTCACCCGTAGCGAGAAGGGCGCGACCTGCGTCACTGGCGGCGAGACCTACACCGTCGCTGCCGAGCCGATCGACAAGGTGGTCGACACCACCGGTGCGGGCGACCTCTTCGCCGCCGGCTTCCTCTACGGCCACGTGCGCGGCGAAGACCCGGCCAAGTGCTTGCGCCGCGGTGCCATCGCCGCTGCCGAGATCATCAGCCACTACGGCGCACGTCCCGAAGCGGACCTCGCCAAGCTGATGGCCGAGAAGCTGGGGTAGTCTGCGCCTGCCGCTTATGGCAGCATCGTCACGATAAGGTGTGACAGGTGTGACAGTGTCCTGGGGAAGAATATCCGGGGCCACATGAAGCCTGCGCAAGTGCCGGTAATTGCTTGGGATTCGGGAAGGAGCTGCTGCCATTCCCGCTGTTGAGCAAGGCTCTGGCCCTGTAGGAAAGCCTGCGCCCTCCCGCTCATACTGAGTTCAGTCGGAATGGGCAGATTGCTCACCGTCCTGAAGGAGGGGTAAATGAGGAAGCAAGGCCTGCTGCTCGCATCCATGCTTGGCGCCATGGCTGCGCCGGTTTCGGCGCAACAGGGCGAAGACGTGCGCGCGCTGATGGCCGCACCGATCGCCATTGAGCGGGAACAACCCGTCGAAGTGATTCCCCTCACGCTGCGGATGGGCAAGTTGGAACTGGCCGCTACCCTCGAGGGCAGCGAGAGCCGCTTCATCTTCGATACCGGCTCTCCCAGCATGGTCTCGCGTCGGCTGGCGGAAGAGCTGGGCCTGCAGATTATCGGCGCCAATACCGGGACCGACGCCAACGGGCGCGCGGTCACCACTGGCATAGCCGTGGTCGAACGGTTGCAGATCGGCGGGACCACTTTCCGGCAGGTGCCGGTACTGGTGTTCGATTTCACTCAGGTCGACCCGCGCGGCTGCCTGTTCGATGGCGGGGTGATCGGCTCCGAAATCTTCCCCGGCAGTGCCTGGCAGATCGATACCGAAACGATGGAGCTGCGGATTGCCGAGGATGCAGCCAGCCTCGGCGTGGACGGTGGCGAGGCGATCGTCGCGACACTGGAAGACTTTGGCTATCCGCACGCGCCGGTGTTCTCCTACAGTCTCGGTACCCTGCAGGACCGCGGACTGTTCGACACCGGCAGTTCCGACGTGCTGACCCTGTTCCGCGAAGTGCTGGGCAACGAGGACGTGGCCGCGGCTGTCCGCGACGGATCGATGCGGCAGGGGCGCGGCAGCGAGGGAACTTCGGCGGGCGGCGCGGGTGAGGAGACAGACCTCGCACGGTTCGAGATTGCCGGGTTCGCCCTTGGTGACAGCGACCTCGGGACGCTCGCGGCAACCACGCGCGGCGTGCCGCCGACCCTGCTCGGGCTCGGCATGCTCGATACCTTTCGCGCCACGCTGGACTATCCCGGCGGGCGGCTTGTGCTGACCCCGCGCGAGACCGCGGCGATTACGCCTGCCCATCCCGGCTTCGCGCTCGGCGAAACGGCTGACGGGGTGCGGGTGATGCAGCTCTTCGCCGGTTCGCCAGCCGCCGAAGCCGTATTGCAGCTGGGCGACGAAGTGGTCGCCATCGACGGGCGCGAGCTGGTAGCCGATCCCGCCAGCTGTGACACCATGCGCTGGCTCGTGGAGGAGCGTCCGGCGGCTCATGCGCGCACTATTACCGTGCGGCGCGGCACGGAGCGTGTGCAGCTTACGCTCTAGGAAGCCTCTCGCCTCACCTCAAACCGCCACGACCATCCCGTCGACAGCCACCAACACCGGACCGGCGAAATGCTCCGCCACACCGGCGGTATAGGTGCTGTCCGGTACGTCGAGCAGGGCACCCGGGGCGAGGTGGGTCAGTACGACGCGCCCTACCCCTGCCTCCGCTGCCATCTGGCCCACCTGTGTGGGTGATGCGTGGGTGTCGATCATGTGGCGCCAGACGCCTTCCTCGGCTCCCGCGAAGGCGCCGCCTGCCACCATGGCGTCAAAGGCGCGGCGCATGGAAACCGGCTCCAGCACTTCGCAAACAAAAACATCCACGCCCTGCGCCAGCCTGACCAGCCCCTCCGAATAGGTCGTGTCGCCAGAAAAGACGATCGAGCTGCCCCAGTCGAAGCGGTAGGCGTAGCTCTTCTGCGTCTCCAGCCCTTCGATGTAATCCGGGTAATGGGTGTTCTCGGCGCAAGTGACGCGGATGCCTGCTTCGGCAATCGGTACTTCGCCTTCCTCAACCTCGACCGAGCGGATGAAGTCGAGGAAGCCTGCGGGTCGCGCCTCGTCTAGCGTGCGGATCGTGGCGTTCGGTCCCATGGCATCGCGCAGACCCTGGACATAGGTGTGCGTTCCCACCGGGCCATAGACCACCACTTCGCGTGCCCTGCCCTGCGTCGCCATGTGGGTGAGGATGCCATAGAGGTCAGACGAGTGATCGTCATGCAGGTGGGTGATGAACACCGCGTCGACATCCTGGTGACGCAGGCCGGCAGCCACCATCGAGGCGAGCGTGCCGTAGCCGCAGTCGACGAGGAACAGGTGCTCCCCCACCCGCAGGGCATTGGCGCATTCGCTGCGGGTCGGGCCGTAGTTCGGGCCGCCCTGGGTGCCGAGGGTGATGAGCTGCGCCGACATGGCGTCGCTCTCCGCCAGGGCCATCCCCGGATGGGCACAGGCGACCAGCGGCAGTGCCACCGCGCCTGCCAGAACCGCACGGCGCGAAAGGCCGCCTTGTATGAGTTTTGTCATGTCCTGCAGCCTCTCCCGAACTGTGTTTCGGCAGAGCTTAGGCCGGATCAGCCTTCGCGCGCAATCTCGCGCCAGCCAATATCGTTGCGATAGAAGCCGGAAGGGAAGTCCACCGCCTTGACCGCGCGGTAGGCTGCTTCCTGCGCCGCCTTGGTGGTCGGCCCGCTGGCGGTGACGTTGAGCACGCGGCCGCCATTGGCCACCAGCTGGTCGCCTGCCAGCTTGGTGCCCGCGTGGAAGACCTTGGCACCATCGCTCTCGGCGTCGTGCAGGTCGATTGCCCCGCCCTTCTCCGGCGTTCCGGGATAGCCCTTGGCGGCCATGACCACCGTCATCGCGGTGTCTTCCGCAAAGTCGGGCTGCGGCAGGTCCGCCAGCGTTCCGTTCGCGCAAGCGAGCATATACTCGGCGAGATCGCTCTGCAGCCGCATCATCAGCACCTGGCATTCGGGATCGCCGAAGCGGCAGTTGTATTCGACCAGTTTCACGCCGTCGTCGGTCAGCATCAGTCCGGCGTAGAGCACGCCGACATAGGGCATGCCTTCCTCGCGCAGTTGGCGCACCGTGGGAAAGACGATCCGCTCGAGCGTTTCGGCCACCAGTTCGTCGGTCAGCACGCGCGCGGGCGAATAGGCGCCCATGCCGCCGGTATTGGGCCCTGTGTCGCCGTCGCCCACACGCTTGTGATCCTGCGCCGTGCCAAAGGGGACTACGGTTTCGCCATCGGTCAGGGCGAAGAAGCTGGCTTCCTCGCCTTCCATGAATTCCTCGATCACGACTTCAGCCCCGGCAGAACCGAACTTTCCGCCGAACATGTCCTCCAGCGCCTCGACCGCGTGGTCGACGTTTTCGGCGATCACCACGCCCTTGCCTGCCGCCAGCCCGTCGGCCTTGAGCACGAAGGGGGGAGCGAATGTGGCGAGGGCCGACTTGGCCTGCTCCAGCGAGGTGCAATGGACGTAGCCTGCCGTGGGGATGGAGGCGCGGTCGCACAGGGCCTTGGTGAAGTTCTTGCTGCCTTCGAGCTGGGCCGCGGCCTGCGAGGGGCCGAAGACGGGAATGTCCGCCTTGCGCAGGCTATCGGCGAGGCCGTCCACCAGCGGGGCCTCCGGGCCGATCACCACGAGACCGATAGCCTTGTCAGCGCAGAAATTTACCACATCGGCGTGGTTTCTCTCGTCCAGAGAAACCACTTCGGCACATTCGGCAATACCGGGGTTGCCCGGTGCAGCATAGAGCTTGCCCCCAAGTTCCGTGACTGCTGCGGATTGCGCCAGCTTCCAGCACAAGGCATGTTCGCGTCCGCCAGAGCCGAGCACCAGGATATTCATGACGAGTAATTCCCCTTACGACGACGACAGGCTGGTAGCGGCCAGCGGCCCCGGCGACAATTCCGCTCCGCTGACGATCACCGAGATTTCGCAGGCGCTCAAGCGCACGGTGGAAGATCGCTTCGGCTTTGTCCGCCTGCGCGGCGAACTGTCGGGCGTCAAGCGCGCGGCTTCGGGCCACGTCTACCTCGCCTTGAAGGACGAGAAAGCCGTGCTCGACGGGGTGATGTGGAAGGGCACAGCCGCGCGGCTGGCGTTCCGTCCCGAAGACGGGCTGGAAGTGGTCGCCTCGGGCAAGCTGACCACCTATCCGGGCCGCTCCAAGTACCAGATCGTGATCGAGCGGATGGAGATCGCGGGCGAGGGCGCCCTGCTGGCCCTGCTCGAAAGGACCAAGGCGCGGCTGGAGGCGGAAGGCCTGTTCGCGCCCGAACGCAAGCGTCCTCTCCCCTTCGCACCCAGGGTGATCGGTGTCGTGACGTCACCCACCGGCGCGGTGATCCGCGATATCCTGCACCGGCTGGCGGACCGTTTCCCCAGCCATGTCGTGGTCTGGCCGGTGCTGGTGCAGGGCGAAGGCGCGGCACAGCAGGTGGCCAATGCCGTTCGCGGGTTTGGCGCGCTGGAACCCGGCGGAGCCGTACCTCGCCCTGACCTGCTGATCGTCGCGCGCGGTGGCGGCTCGATCGAGGACCTGTGGTCCTTCAACGAGGAGATGGTTGTCCGCGCGGTGGCGGAAAGCCCGATCCCCGTGATCAGCGCCGTAGGGCATGAGACCGACACCACCCTGTGCGACTATGCTGCGGACCGCCGCGCACCGACGCCGACAGCCGCTGCGGAGATCGCCGTGCCGGTGCTCCGCGATCTTGTCGCCACGCTCGACGATTACGGGCTGCGCCAGCGCAAAGTGGTCATGCGCCCGGTAGAGCTTGGCTGCGAACGGCTGGCGGCGCGAGCGGACCGCCTGCCCTCTGCCGAACAGTTGCTGCAACCACAGGCGCAAAAGCTCGACGAACTCGGCGAGCGCTTGCGCCGCGGACTGGTGGACCGGGCCGCAAAGGGCCGCGAACGCCTCGCAGACCTGCGCCTTTCGCCTGCGATCCTGCGCGGCAACCTGCGCGATGCGAAGCAGCGGTTGGCCTCGGCGCGCCTGACGTCCGCCTTGGTGGAGCGCCCCATCGCCGAGCAGCGCGAACGCCTCGCCGCCCTCGCCCGCCTGGCCGAGCAATTGCATCCCGAAAAGCCGTTGTCGCGCGGCTATGCCATGGTGCTCGATGCAAGCGGCAAGGCCGTCACCAGCGCTGCCAGCGCGCGCAAGGAGCCGGTGCTGGGCATCAAGTTCGCTGACGGCACGGTGCAGGCGGTCCCCGGCGATGCGCCGCGCAAGGCTCCCAAACGCGACAAGTCGCCTCCCGAGAGCGGCCAGCCCAAGCTGCTGTGAATTTCCGTAAATTGCGCTGAAAGGCAGCGCGCATTAGATAGAGACCCATGTTGATGTCATCTTCCGATAAGACCGCCACGTTGATCTACGGCCCCAACGGCTTTCGCGTGGTCCGTCCCGGCCACTTCGTCTTCTGCGCCATGAGCGGTGTGCCCGTCCCGCTGGAAGAGCTGCGCTACTGGAGCGTGGACCGGCAGGAGGCCTATGCCAGCGCCGAATTGTCCACCCGGCGTACGCTCGAGGACCTGTGACCCGGCTGTTTGCCCCCTTGCTGGCCGTTGCGCTCATGTCGGGCAGCTGCTCGGCCCAGCCTGCCAATGCCAGCGATGATACCGCGCCCGCGCCCGCGCCCTCCGCTGCCGCCCCGGCCGAACCGGCGCGCTCTGCTACCGAGTTCAGCTATGATGGTGCCCTGACGCAAGGCGGCTGGCTGCGCGGGCAGGTGCCCATGGGCGCGGTCTCCGCCACGCTCGACGAGCAGGACCTCGTGCTCGATGCCGAGGGCAATTTCTTCGCCGCTTTTGACCGCGACGCTGGCACCAGCGCCGAGCTCGTCGCCATGATGGCCGATGGCTCCACGGTTACGACCGAGCTGGCGGTCAGCCCGCGTGACTGGCAGATTGAGCGGGTCAACGTCGCGCGCCGGGCCGGTGGAGCGAGCGAGAGCTTCATGCGCCGCCGCCAGCCCGAACTCGACGCCATCTGGGACGCGCGTACGGCGGAATCGGACAGCGATGGCTGGACCCAACCGTTCATCTGGCCCGCGACGGGCCGCATTTCGGGCCGCTTCGGTTCGCAGCGCATCTATCGCGGCGAACCGGGCAGCTATCATTCGGGAATCGACATTGCCGCAGGCGCGGGCGCGGTCTTCGTCGCCCCGGCAGACGGGGTGGTGACCCTGACGGCAACCGAACCGTTCAGCCTCGAAGGCCACCTCATCATCATCGACCACGGTGCGGGGCTCAACAGCGCCTTTCTCCACTCCTCGGAAATCCTCGTCGAGGAGGGGCAGGTGGTACGCCAGGGCGATCCGATCGGACGTGTGGGTGCGTCGGGCCGCGCAACCGGCCCGCACCTGCACTGGTCGATGAAGTGGCACAATTCGCGGCTCGACCCGATCCTGTTCACCGGCCCGATGCCCTGACGCTTCTATAGCGGGGCATGTTCAACCGAATCAGCAGGAACACGCGGCGGCGCACGGCGGCATTGCTGCTGGCGCTGCTTGCCGTGCCCGCCATCTGGTGGCGGTCCGACGTGCCGCGAGGCGACGCCGGCGACCTGCAGCTGGTCGAACTTGCCGATTTCGAATCCGGCGAGGGCGAACTGCAGGTAACGGGCCTGTGGGAGGTTACTTCGGCTGACCTGCTGTTCGGCGGCTATTCGGCCATGCTGGTCGACGATCGCGGTGTGATCCGCACCTGGTCCGATCGTGGGCGGCTGCTGACCTTTGCTGCTCCGGGACAGGCTGCGAGGGACGTCTCGATTGGCGTGCAATTGCCCGACCCGGGGATGGAGCAGCGCTTGTGGGACATCGAATCGGCCACCCGCGATCCGGCGACGGGCAGGTTCTGGCTTGGCTACGAAGGCACCCACGGTATCCAGCGCTTTGGCGCTGCCGGAGAGCCGGACGGGCACGTGCTCTTTCCCGACATGCCGTGGCAAGAGAATGGCGGCATGGAAAGCCTCGTCCGTCTCGCCGATGGAAGGTTCGCAGCTCTCCCGGAAACCGAGGCGCGCCTATACTTCTTCGCAGGCGATCCCGTGCGTGATGCCGGGACCACCAGCATTCCGGTCGACTGGCCCGCCACGGGCTATCTCCCCACCGATGCCGCGCAGCTGCCGGACGGACGCCTGCTGGTGTTGATGCGCCGCGTGGTCTGGGACCTGCCGCCCACCTTCGATTCGATCCTCGTGGTCGGTACGCTCCCGCAAGACGGCGAGACCTGGCGGCCGGAACTGGCGCTGACACTGCACGACCTGGTGCCGCGGGACAATTTCGAAGGCATGGACGTGGTCGCCCGTGCGGACGGGGGTGCCGATATCTGGATCATCTCCGACGACAATTTCAGCGCCTTCCAGCGCACCCTGCTGGTGCGGCTGGAGCTGGCCGCCCCAGAGGTAGAGGCGGAATTGGACGCCGCGCACGAAAAAGCGCGCGAGGATCGCTCCCCGCGCGCTTTTTCGCGTGTGCTTGCCGGTTAAGGCTTAGGCAGCAGCGAGAGCCTTCTTCAGCTCGCGCTTCACCTTCTGGGCGCTGGCCGACAGCTTGTCGTCGCTGGTCTTCAGCAGCCAGTTGTCGAGGCCGCCATTGTGCTCCACCGAGCGCAGGCCCTGCGTCGACACGCGGAACTTGAAGCTGCGCTCCAGCTTTTCGCTCATCAGCGTGACGTTCTGCAGGTTGGGCAGGAAGACGCGCTTGGTCTTGTTGTTGGCGTGGCTCACATTGTGGCCGACCTGGCGGCCCTTGCCGGTAAGTTCGCAGATACGCGACATGGTTCGTCTCTTTGTAAAATTGATCGGTCAGTGCCGGGAAAGGCGCGCGCATAGCGGCGCATCTCCGAATCGTCAACAGCCCGCATGCTCTGGCGCCCTTATGCAGCATTTTTCGGAACCGACAATCGGAAGGTCCGTTGTGGGGTGCAAGGCCGGCACATCGATGCCCGCTACCACAGGCTCACGGAGTTAAAACATGAAGAAGTTTGCAATTTTCGCTATCGCCAGCACTGCGGCCCTTGGCCTTTCGGCGTGCGACGTCGACCAGACCGAGGAAGGCGAAATGCCCGAAGTCGAAGTCGAAGGCGGCAACCTGCCCGAGTTCGATGTCGAAACGGCTGACGTCGACGTCGACACCGAAGAGGTGACCGTTGACGTGCCCACCGTCGATGTCGATATGCCGGACGATGCAGAAGGCGAACCGGTTACCGAAAGCGACGGCGAATAACCGTA
Source organism: Alphaproteobacteria bacterium (assembly GCA_030431875.1). Taxonomy (GTDB): domain Bacteria; phylum Pseudomonadota; class Alphaproteobacteria; order Sphingomonadales; family Sphingomonadaceae; genus Alteraurantiacibacter. The sequence goes on along the minus strand of JAUIIG010000019.1, from coordinate 5,809 downwards.
CCGGCGGATCATGACAGGGGCCCGCTGGCCCCTGCCTGATCCCATGCGCCGGGCTTTGGACCTGGCGCGAGAAGCCGCGCTGGCAGGCGAAGTGCCTGTCGGCGCGGTTGTCGTTCGTGAGGGGCAGATTGTCGGCGAGGGCAACAACCTTACCCGGACATGCAAGGACCCCACCGCCCATGCCGAGCTCGTGGCGATTCGCAATGCGGCGGAATTCCTCGATGACGAACGCCTGACCGGCTGCGACCTCTATGTGACGCTGGAGCCCTGCCCTATGTGCGCGGGCGCGATCAGCCACGCGCGGCTGGCGCGTGTCTACTACGGCGCCAGCGACCCCAAGGGCGGCGGCGTCGATCACGGCGCGCGGGTGTTCGAGCAGGAACAATGCCTGCACCGGCCCGAAGTCTATTCCGGCATGGGCGAGACCGAGGCAGCGGAATTGCTGCGCGAGTTCTTCAGGGAGCGGCGGTAAAGCCCGACGAGTTTTCCCAGCTTCGCGCTATCTGTTAGATTGCTGGAGCAATAATGGCCGACAAGGACCAAACAACCAGTCCCCTCACCATTGCCCAGCTCCTGCTCGGCATGGGGCTGTTCGGCAGCGCGACACCGCTCAGCAAGATCATTGGTGCGCATTTCTCGGTCTTCACCGCCTCCTTCATGCGCATGGCGATTGCCGTGGTGGTGCTGGCTCCCTTTGCCTGGGCGATGACAGACCGCTTCGCGAAAGTGCAACGGTCCGATTGGGCGGTGATCCTTGCCATTTCCGTCTTCGGAATGGTTGGCTTCACTGCCACCATGCTGTTCGGCATGCGGCTCACCACTGGCGTAATCGGCTCGACCATCATGAGCGCGACGCCCGCCGTGACGGCAGCAGCCGCCGTGGTGTTCCTCGGAGCGGCGATGAACCTGCGCAAGGCAGGCGCGCTGGCGCTGGCCGTGCTCGGCATTGCCGCGATCAACCTGCTGCGCTCTGATGGCGGAGGCCAGAGCGATGCGCCGCTGCTGGGCGCGGCCCTGGTGGCTTTCGCCGTTTGCCTGGAAGCGGCCTACACGCTGTTGTCGCGCAAGCTGTCCGACGGGATCAGTTCGCTCGAAACAACGCTGGCGGCATCAATAGTGGCCGCGCCGATGTTTGTTGCCCTGGCCTTGTTGTTCGATCCCCGGCCATTCGACCTTGCAGGTGCCGATACGCGCGCCTGGATCGCCCTTGCCTTCTGGGGTGGTGCGACCGGAGGGCTGGCGCCGGTGCTGTGGTACAACGGTGTGCGCAAGGCGCCCGGAGCGCTGACCGCGGGTGCCATGTCGATCATGCCACTAACCGCCTTGGCGCTGTCCTATGTCCTGCTGGGCGAGGCCTTCCACTGGTCACACCTGCTGGGCTTCGGGCTGGTCTTCCTCGGCCTGCTGCTGATGATCGTCGAGCACACCCGCGAACACTCGGATAGCGGAGCCGGCTAGAGTCCCCGCCAGATCTGCACTTCCTCGTCGTCTGCCGGGCCGTAACGCCGCGCGTCGCAGGCCGTCGGCATGAATTCCGCGTCGTAGCAAAGCCGCATTTCGCGCAGCCAGCCGCGGTTGCTCACCACCAGTCCCACGTCCTCGGCATCCCAATAGGGGTTGGCCTCGGCGAAGGTCTGCCGGATGTCGCCAGCGGTCAGGCCGCGGCGGCGGGAGAGACGGTCGAAGTCGGGCCAGCGCAGCGAGTTCCACAGGATGCGGGTGACCTGCAGGTAGGCGTCGGGACTTGGCGTCATGCAGGCACCGTGCTTGGCCCATTCGCGCGCGATCAGGGCGGCGTCCGGCGTCATGCACATGCTCGCACGGACTTCGCTGGTGCTGGGCAGGCGGCGGGTGGGGCACCACTGCGGCCAGGTGCCGCCCGGCCCGTCGGGCCAGAGGCCGTGCACCACGAAGGCAAAGCGGCCATCGCGCCCCGAACACTGTCGCGCGTGCTGCGGGGCGTCGGCGCGGAAGCGGCAGAACTCCGGACTCCAGCTGAGCGCGAGGGTGTAGCCGGTGACGCGCGTCTCGCGCACTGGCCCGTCGCGTTCGACCGGCGGCAGCGAGACCGGGCCCTGCGGCACGCGGCACTGGTAGGCCTGCGCCAGCGCGGATGCGGGCAGGGCCGCGCAGCACACGGCGGACAGGATGGCCGGCAGCCTAGCCAAAGGTATCGGGAGTATTCGGTGCGCCCTTGTCGAACCACGGCCGCGCCTCGGGCAGGAAAAGCAAGACGGCACCGAGGAACCACATGCCGAAGCGGGCAAGGTCTAGCACCGCCGCGAAGACACCGAACTGGAAACCGGTCATCAGCGTGGCCACGACGGTAATGGCGAGCACCACCCCGGTGATGACGGTAAAGATCCAATGCGCGACCTTGCTGCCCTTGCGCGAGATGAAGAACCAGCCGAGGCCGTAAAGAGCGACGGTGACCGCAAAGCCGAGAATGCCACCGACGATCGCTCCCTCGCGCGCGCCCGCAACATTCGCGACCGAGCCGGTGATCAGGTCGAAATTGAGGTAGAGGCTGCAGACTGCCGCAAGTACGCCAAGCCAGAACAGGTAGTCGAACCAGATGACCAGTTGCGGTTTCATGTGCTCTCTCCTCATCCTGATCTGCAGGCAATACTGGGAAATGCCTGCACAACAAGGCAGTTAATCGCCAAAAGTCTTTGCAAGGTCTTGCTTTCCTTGGCGCCGTCGGAACCATGCGACCAGCACGATTGCGCATGCGACAACGATCGACAAGCCGTAGGCCCATGATGCTCGCACAATGTCCCAGCGGAGATAGCTGTAAGGCCCCCAGTCAGCGGCCGACGGGAAATTCACTGCGATCTGGAGGACCGAATAGGCTGCCCATGCGATGAGGATGAAAAGCGTCAGGCGGCATGGCCGGATGGAGGCTACCAGCGGAACCGAGGCCATGGTTGCCGTCCATCGCAACAACAAAGGCAGCAGCTCAAAGAAGTCTTCGCGGACGTCGGGCGAGTGCCAGTTCACCAGGTCCCAGTAGATTTGCAGGTAGAACCCCCAGCCAGCCAACAAGAACGCCAGTCCAAGGACCAGGCGAAAGACCAACAGGCGTCGCCCGTCGAGAAATTCCAGTCTGCGCAGGAGCCACTGCAGCGCGCGCAATTGCCTATTCCACCGTGAAATCCAGCCCGATATCGGCAGCTGGCGCGCTTTGCGTGAGGCGGCCGACGGAGACGTAGTCCACGCCCGTTGCCGCCTTGGCCTTGATGGTCTTGAGGTTGATCCCGCCCGAGGCCTCGGTCGGTACGCGGTCGGCCACCAGTGCGACGGCTTCGCGCAGGGTATCGGGCTCCATGTTGTCGAGCAGCAGGCGGGTTGCGCCGGCGGCAAGCGCCGGTTCGATCTGGTCGATCCGGTCGACCTCGCAGATGATGTCCGTGACGCCGGCCGCGACCGCACGGCGCACGGCCTCTCCCACCGAGCCGGCCACCAGCACGTGGTTGTCCTTGATCATGGCCGCGTCCCACAGGCCCATACGGTGGTTGGAGCCGCCGCCCATGCGCACTGCGTACTTCTCCAGGTGCCGCAGGCCGGGAATGGTCTTGCGGGTGTCGAGCAGGGTGCAGTCAGGGTTGTCCATCGTATCGACGTATTCGCGCACCATGGTGGCAATGCCGGAGAGGTGCTGCACGGTGTTGAGCGCGGAACGTTCGGCGGTCAGCATGGCGCGGGCATTGCCCGACAGGCGCATCAGGTCCGTTCCGGGTTCGACAGAGGCACCCTCCTCCACCAGCAGGTCGATCTGCATGTCCGGATCGAGGTGGCGGAAGAAGGCCACGGCCACGGGCAGGCCCGCCACCACGATGGCGTCGCGGCTGTCCATCACGCCCTGGAACCGCGCATCGGCGGGGATGACGCTGGTGGCGGTAACATCGACGCCGCCCCCGGGCAGGCCTTCGCCGAGGTCTTCGGCAAGAGTGTCACGAACAAAGGCGTCGAGGTCGAAACCGGGGAGGGAAAAGGTGGTCATGGGGTAACCTCTGCATCGGTCGCAACGCGACCGCAAGGGCGACCGCCCGCCCGCAGCGGGCGCGTAGCGAAGCGGAGCGCGTCTAGCGAGGACGCTCACGCGGAGGCGTGAGCGAAAAACAAGCTAATGCACGAAGCGCGCGACGACGTCGCGATAGGACCGGCTCACCTTCACCTCTGCACCGCTTTCCAGCACCAGGAAGCATTCGCCGTTGGTATGCGGTTTCACCTGCCGCACCTGGTCGAGGTTGACGATCTTGGAGCGGTGGACGCGCTGGAAGGTCTTCGGATCGAGGCGGCGCTCGAGATCCTTCATGGTTTCACGCAGGATCAGCGAATTGTCGCCGGTGTAGATGCACATGTAGTCGCCAGCGGCCTCGATGTGCTCGATCGAATCGACGTCGACGCGGAAGATCTGCCCGCGGTCCTTCACGTTGATCATCTTCTCGTAGCGGCCCGTGCTTTCATCGTCCTCGGTGATCGAATCGAGGCTTTCGGGGCTGACTTCGGCGAGCACGTCCTTGAGTTTTTCGGCTTCGTCGGCGCTGCGCTTCTCCGCGAGCCGCTGGCGCACGCGTTCGATGGTGTCGGCCAGCTTGTCCTCGTCCACCGGCTTCATCAGGTAGTTCACGGCATTGGCCTCGAAGGCGCGGATGGCGTGCTCTTGGTAGGCGGTGACGAAGACGAACAGCGGCGGTTCGATCTCCATCACGCCCTTGACCACGGAAAAGCCGTCGAACCCCGGCATCTGGATGTCGAGGAAGACGAGGTCCGGCTTGAGCGTCTTGATCGCGCGGATCGCTTCGCGGCCGTTGGCGCAGGTTTCGATCACCTCGATATCGCTGAAGGGCTCCAGGCGCAGTTGCAGGCCCTGGATGGCGAGTTTCTCGTCATCGACGACGATTGTGCGGATAGTCATGCATTGGCTCCGGTGCGGGGGGCAGGTGCGGCGGGGGTGCCGCTTTCCGGCTGTGGCAGTCCTCTGGAAGGCGAAACGGACGAAGCGCGCGGAAGTTTCGCGCTTTCTTGCCTGTCCTCATCGCGCTGTTCGGGCTCGAAGGGCAGTTCGATGATGACAGTGAAACCGCCGTCGGGCGGGCTTTCGATATCGAAGCGGTGATCCTCACCGTAAGCTTGCGCCAGCCGGTCACGGATATTGGCAAGGCCGACGCCCGTCGAGCTGGGCTGCGAGGCGAGCGTTTCGGCGTTGCGCTGGGTGCCTTGCAGGCCCGGCCCGGTGTCCGAGACGATGACCCTCAGTCGCGAGCCGATCACCTGGGCAGACAGGGTGATGCAGGCGCCTTCCTCCTGCGCGGAAACACCGTACTTGATGGCATTTTCCACCAGCGGCTGGAGCAGGAAGGACGGGATGCAGGCGCGCGCGGCGAGGCCGTCGACATGGAACTCGGTGCGCAGCCGCTCTTCAAAGCGCATGCGTTCGATGTCGAGGTAGAGCTGCAGCGTCTCCACCTCCTGCGCCACGGTCACCTTGCCGCCCGGCTGGTTCACCAATGTATGCCGCAGGAAGCTGCTGAGGCGGGTGAGCATGGCATTGGCGGGCTCGGTCTGCTTGAGCAGCACGAGGGTGGAGATCGAGTTCAGCGTGTTGAACAGGAAGTGCGGGTTCAGCTGGTAGCGCAGCATGGCCAGCTGGGCGCTGGTGGCCTGCGCCTCCAGTCGCTCGAGGCTTTCTGCCTGGTGTTCCACCTGCAGGAAGAAGTTGATCGCGTAGTAGAGCGCCGACCACGCGCCCAGCAGGGTCATGTCGATGTAGAACACGCCCAGCATCAGCTGCGCGAAGCCGGCC
>JAUIIG010000018.1 GCA_030431875.1 Alphaproteobacteria bacterium | reverse complement strand
GTCTTGGTGGCGATCACCGAGTTACAGCCGTGGGCGATGTTGGCGAAGGGGCCGCCGTGTAGGAAGGCCGGGCGGTTTTCCAGCGTCTGCACCAGGTTGGGCAGGATGGCGTCCTTCAGCAGCACGGTCATGGCGCTGTCGGCCTTCACGTCGCGGCAATAGACCGGCTCACGCTTGCGGGTGTAGCCGATGATGATGTCGCCGAGGCGCTTCTGCAGGTCGGCCAGGTCGCTGGCGAGGCACAGGATGGCCATGATTTCCGAGGCCACGGTGATGTCGAAGCCGCTTTCGCGCGGGAAGCCGTTCGAGACGCCGCCGAGCGGGCCGACGATCTGGCGCAGCGCGCGGTCGTTCATGTCGAGCACGCGCTTCCAGGTAACGCGGCGCACGTCGATGTCGTTCGGGTTACCCCAGTAGATCGAGTTGTCGATCATGGCCGAGAGCAAGTTGTGCGCGCTGGTGATGGCGTGGAAGTCACCCGTGAAGTGCAGGTTGATCTCGTCCATCGGCATGACCTGCGACTTGCCGCCACCGGCACCGCCGCCCTTCATGCCGAAGCACGGGCCGAGCGAGGGTTCGCGCAGGCACAGCATGGTCTTCTTGCCGATGCGGTGCAGGGCGTCCGACAGGCCGACCGAGGTCGTGGTCTTGCCTTCGCCAGCCGGAGTGGGGTTGATGGCGGTGACGAGGATCAGCTTGCCATCGGGATTTTCGGGCAGCTGGGCCGTATCGACCTTGGCCTTGTACTTGCCGTAAGGGATCAGCGCATCGTCCGGGACGCCGGCGTTCTTGGCGACTTCGGTGATCGGGATGAGGGTGGCCTGGCGGGCAATCTCGATATCAGTGGGCATTGCGTGATCCTCTCTTTGCTGCGCGAGCGACTCTATATGGCGCCTGTATTTCACAATCGCGAAAATTTCGCAAATCTGAATTGTATGTATCGCATACAATCCCTGAAAGCGAGTCTCAATCGCAATTTGCAGCCAAATCGTGGCAGTTTGGTGGAAGATTGGGGCGGTGCCATTGCGGTGTCTGTCCTCTGTCGGTAGGTTCGTGTTTCGTTCCCCTCTTGCTGCACCGGAATTTGCATGGATCCGCTTGTCCTGATTGTTGCCCTCGTCGCTGTCGTCCTCGCGCTTGCTGGTGGTTACTGGCTGGGCGGACGCCCGGTTGCGGCCTTGCAGGGCGAAAAGGCGGCACTGGAAGAGCGCGCAAAGGCGGCAGAAGCGGAGTTCAAGCAGGCAGGGGCAGAGCTTGGCGCGGCGCGCATCGAGATCGCCACCCTCCAGACCAATGCGGAGAACTTCGACAAGCAGATCACGGCGATGAGGGAAGCGCGTGAGGAATTGCTGGCGCAGTTCAAGGCGACGGGTTCCGAGGTTCTGTCGAAGGCGCAAGAGGAATTCCTCAAGACCGCCAGCGAGCGGCTGGGCCATTCGGAAAAGGCCAGCGAAGCCAAGCTCAAGGCGCTGCTCGATCCGGTCGATCGTCGCCTGAAGAGCTACGAAGAGCAGGTCGCCACGTTGGAGAAGAACCGCGTGGATGCCTTCGGCCAGCTGACCGGCCTGATCGAGAACATGCAGCGTGGACAGGAAGAGGTCCGACGCGAGGCGCAGCGGCTTGGCAATTCGCTCACCAATGCCCCCAAGGCGCGCGGCCGCTGGGGCGAGCGGGCCTTGCAGAACGTGCTCGAGCAGTGCGGCCTGTCCGAACACACCGATTTCACTCTGGAGCATTCGGTCGACACAGACAGCGGGCGCTTGCGGCCTGACGCCATCGTCCATGTGCCGGGACAGAAGAAGCTGGTGATCGACGCCAAGGTCTCGCTCAACGCCTACCAGGCTGCCTTCGAGGCAGAGGACGACGAGGTTCGCCGTCAGCACCTGTCCCAGCACGCCAAGTCAATGCGTGGCCACGTGCAGACGTTGGGGGCCAAAAGCTACCAGAGCCAGTTCGAGGAAGCGCCCGACTACGTGGTGATGTTCGTCCCCGGCGAACACTTCGTCGCCGCCGCGTTGGAGGCCGATCCGGAGCTTTGGGACTTCGCTTTCAAGAACGGCGTCCTGCTGGCCACGCCGACCAACCTTGTCGCCATCGCACGTACCGTGGCGCAGGTATGGCGGCAGGACAAGATGGCTGCCGAGGCTGCGGAGATCGGGCGCATGGGGGCAGAACTCTACGACCGCCTTCGCGTCGCAGCAGAACATATGAAGCGGGTTGGCAGCGGGCTGGAAAGTGCAGTCTCCAACTACAACAAGTTCGTCGGCAGTTTCGAGCGCAACGTGCTGACTTCAGGCCGCCGGATGGCGGAGAAGGGGCTGGAGATCGGCAAGGATATCGACGAAGTGCCGCTGGTGGAAGGCGCGCCGCGCTACGGGGCGGCAGATGTCACGGAACCGTCGGAAAGCCTGCTCATTAAAGGCAACGAGGACGAGAAGGATAAAGCCGCAACATGACCGTTAGACGTGCCTTGCTGGCCGTGCTGCCCTTGGTGGCTGTGCTTTCCGCCTGTGACCGCGGCAACCCGCCGTCCGAACAGCTCGAAAGCGCGGCGGAGGCACTGGTCGCGGAAGTCGACGGCGAGTCCCTGCCGCCGCAGCCGACCGGTCCCTATGCCCCGCGCGACGAATGTCTCGACCAGCCGGGTGCTGGCGAATTCCTCGCCGCCCTGCGCACCGCCGCCGCATCGCGCGATACGGAGGCGGTGGTCGCACTCGCGGCGGAAGACATTTACCTCGATTTCGGTGGTGGTGCAGGGCGGGACGAACTGCGCGCACGCCTGAACGGCGAGGACGACTACCTCTGGCTTGCACTGGATGACGTCCTGACACTCGGCTGCGCGTCGGACGGCGCGACCATGACCCTGCCGTGGTATTTCGCCCAGACCATCCCCGTCGATCCCTTCGAGGGACTGATCGTTACCGGCGAGGACGTGCCAATGTACGCGGCCGCCGATCCGGCATCCGATCTCGTGGCGCGCTTTTCGTGGGATGTCGTGACGCTTACAGCCTACACGACCGAACCGGGTGACGAGTTCCTGCCGGTCGGCGGAACCAATCCGGAAAGTGGCGAACGGGTGGAAGGCTTCATGGCCATGGAGAACCTGCGTTCGATCATCGATTATCGGATCGGTGCCGCCCGTCGGAACGGACGCTGGCACATGACCAGTTTCATCGCCGGGGACTAACTGTCCAGGCTGGCGAGTACCTCGTATGACAGCACGGCAGCGGCGACGGCAGCGTTGAGGCTGTCGGCGCGGCCTTTCATCGGCATGGTTACGCGCAGGTCGCAGGCGAGCTCGTATTCCTCTGGCAGTCCGCGCGATTCGTTGCCGACCAGCACGAAACACGGCGCTGCGTAGGGCGCGCCGCGATAGGGCACGGCGTCGCGCAGGCTCGCAGCAACCAACTGACCTTCGCCTTGCCGCAGCCAGGTGATGAACTCATCCCAGTTTGCCTGCGCGATCTGCTGGGTGAACACCGCGCCCATGCTGGCGCGCACGGCTTCGACCGAAAACGGGTCAGCACAGTCGTCGATCAGGATCAGCCCACCAGCGCCCACGGCATCGCCCGTGCGCAGCATGGTGCCGAGGTTGCCCGGATCGCGCAGGGCCTGCGCCACCAGCCAGATATTTGCCTTGCTCCGGTCGAGCGCGGCCAGCGAGGTGTCAAATTCGGTAAACACGCCGGCCACGGCCTGCGGGTTGTCCTTGCCGGTGATCTTGGTGAGGATGTCGGTGCTGGTCTCGATCACATCGCCGCCCGCCGCGGCAACGTCTGCCTCCAGCGCATCGAGCAGCGGGTGCGCATCGCGGCCCTTGGCCATCACCAGCGTCTTCGGCACATGCCCGCATTCGCGTGCGTCGGTCAGCAGGCGCAGGCCTTCGGCAAGGAACACGCCCTCGCGCTTGCGGTGCTTTTTCTCGCGCAGGCTCCGCAGGTATTTGACCGTGGGATTGGAAAAGCCGGTAATCTCGCGCCGGTCTGAGCTGGACATCAGTCCTCGCCGAACTTGCCTTCGACCAGCTCGACCAGTTGGCCCAGCCGCGCTTCGGCATCGTCGCCTTCGACAGTCAGTGTCACCGTGTCACCCATGGCCGCGCCGAGCATCATCAGGCCGAGGATCGAGCCGCCCGCTGCACACTGGCCGTCCTTTTCGACCTTCACGTTACAGCCCGGCATTTCTGCCACCGTGGCGACGAATTTGGCACTGGCGCGCGCATGCAGGCCGCGCTTGTTGGGGATGACTACTTCCCGACTGGCTTCGCTCATCCGTTCCCCCCGGTCAGGCGTCCTGCCCGAGAAATTCGGACGCCAGCGTTATGTAGTTGCGACCCGCCTCGCGCGCGGCCTGCGCAGCCTTGAGCAGCGGCAGTTCCTTGCGGGCCCCTGCCAGCCGGATCAGCATGGGCAGGTTGATGCCGGCGATCACTTCGGTGCGCCCGGCTTCCAGCAGCGAAATGGCCAGGTTCGACGGGGTGCCACCGAACAGGTCCGTCAACAAGATTGCGCCCGAGCCGGTGTCGACCTTGTCGATGGCCGTGGCGATTTCCTTGCGCCGCATTTCCATATCGTCGTTGGGGCCGATGCAGATCGTGGCGATCGCATCCTGGTGTCCGACCACGTGCTCCATGGCGGAAACGAATTCCTCGGCCAGGTGGCCGTGGGTGACGAGAATAATACCGATCATTGGGGGGTGTTGCTTCTTGCGCTCTCGATATCAGCGGTTCGGGGAAGGCGGCCTATCACGGGTGTTGGGTTCCTTCCACCAGGTCTTCCGCGCGCGATCCCAGATTGCGGTGGAGGACGGTGGGCGAAAAGCCGCCTTCGCGCAAGACCTGCGCCATCTTCTCGGCTGAGTAAACCGAACGGTGTCTCCCGCCGGTACAGCCGAAGGCGATGTTGACATAGGCCTTTCCCTGCTCGGCATAGCGCGGCAACAGTTCCAGCAGCAGCGAGCTGATCTTGGCGAAGGTAGAGACGAAGACGGGATTGGCTTCGATGAATTCACCGACCCCGGCATCCAGCCCGGTCTGTTCGCGCAGGCCCGGTGCCCAATGCGGGTTCTCGAGGTAGCGCATGTCGAACACCAGGTCGGCCGTAGGCGGTTTGCCGCGGGCAAAGGCGAAGCTGGAGACCGTTACCGTCATCTGCTGCGGTGCAGATTGCGAGAAGTGCTCGCGAATCGTCTGCTTCAGGTCGTTGGTGGAAAAGTCCGTGGTGTCGATCAGCACGTCGGCCCAGCGGCGCATGGGCGCGAGCAGTTCGCGCTCGGCCGAGATGCCGGAGGGCACGGGCAGGTCGCCTGCGAGAAAATGGCGGCGACGGGTTTCGTTGAATCGGCGTTCCAGTTCGTGCCCGGCGCAGTCGAGGAACAGGGTGGATATGGAAAGTCCGTCCTCTTCGACCCAGTGCTTCACCTGGGCGATGATCTCTGCCGGGACAAAGTCGCGCGTGCGGCAGTCGAAGCCCAGTGCCAGCGAGTGACCATCGGTCGTGCCGCCACCCACCATGCGATCGAGCAGGCGGATCGGGAAGTTGTCGATCGATTCCCAGCCGAGGTCTTCAAGCTCGCGCAATGCGGTCGTCTTGCCAGCGCCGAGCATGCCGGTGACCAGCAGGATGCGTTGCTGCGACGATTGCTCCGATTCTGGCGCTTTGCTTGCCATGGCAGCGTCATCTGCGCGCATGGCGGGCAAATGTGAAGGGGGTAGATGGGACAGGACCTAGTCCAGCCCGTGCATCTCCAACGCGGCTTCGGCCCGCAGGGGCAGGGAGGGCGTGTCAGGATAGAGCGCTACTTGCGGCACCGGCTTGCCCAGCAACATGGCCGTGCCATGGCCCAGTGGCAGGCGCTCGGCATCGTCAGTCAGGCTGATGACAATGGCCACTGGTGCGCGGGTGGTGGGCACTTCCAGCAGCCCGACGTTACGCACCTCGATCAGCCCCTCGGTATTGGGCGGCGGACTGGCGATCACCAGCTCGCCGACCTGCGACAGCGTCACCCCGTCATCGCCGATCAATTCGCCGCCACGGTCGAGCAGGGCGAGCGCAAGGCTCGACTTTCCGGTGCCGGGAGCACCGGTGATAACCATGGCGCGCCCGCGCATGGCGACGCAGCTTACATTGGGAAGGACATCACTCATGCAGCAGGCAATTCCAGCACAAGGCAGGCGCCGCCAAGCCCCGAGACGTCGTCCTCCACAGTCAGGCTTCCGGAGTGCGCTTCGGCGATCGTGCGACCGATGGCGAGGCCGAGGCCGGAGTGGTTGCCGTATTCCTCGCCTTCCGGCCGGTGCGAGTGGAAGCGGCGGAAGACCTTCTCGCGTTCGCCCTCGGGAATGCCGGGGCCTTCATCGCAGACCGTGGCGGTTACCCGCGTGCCGTTGCGGGCGATGGTCACGATGATGCGGCCGCCTTCGGGAGAGAAGGACACTGCATTGTCGAGCAGGTTCTCGGCAATCCGCTCCAGCCGCACAGGCACGCCCATGACCTCGCCCAGCGCGGTGTTGCAAGCGATCTCGACCGAACAGCTGCGCGTCTCGCCGCGTTCCAGCTTGCGCGCCACGACATTGGAGAAGAGCGAGCACAGGTCCACCTTCTTGAACGTGGCGCGGCTCAGTTCGGCGTCGATGCGGCTGGCTTCGGAGATCTCGGTTACCAGGCGGTCGATCCGCCGCACGTCGTGCGCGGCGACATCCACCAGCTGGCTGCGCAGGTCGGGATCGTCGACCTTGGGTAAGGTCTCGGTGGCGCTGCGCAGCGAGGCGAGCGGGTTCTTGATCTCGTGCGCGACATCAGCGGCAAAACTTTCCACCGCGTCGATACGGTGGCGCAGGGTGGCGGTCATGTCCGAAACTGCGCGCGCCAGCAGGCCGATCTCGTCCGCGCGCTCGTCCATGCGCGGCACTTCGACCTCGCGGTCGCGGCCCAGCCGCACGCGCGATGCTGCCTGCACCAGTCTGCGCAAGGGCTCGATGATGGTGGTGGCGAGGTAGAGCGAGAGGATCGTGGACAGTGCCAGAGCCAGCAGGATGATGGTCATCAGGCTGGACCGCGCGGAGCGCACCGCAGCGGTAATGTCTACGGCATTGCGGGTGGTCAGCAGGCTGGCGCCGTTGAGGCCGATTGGCGCAGCTGCATTGATCACGGGCGTGCCGTCGGGAGCACGGCGCAGCTCGATCTGGCTGAGACCCTGTTGCCGCACGCGGACATAGGCGGGCGGGGAAGGCGCGCCCACGGCCACGTTGACGGCATTGTCGGTCCAGCGCGCCAGGTCTTCGAGGAAGGGTTCGGCCACTGGGTCGTCAAAGGTGAAGCTGGGCTCGTCGAGTTCGAAACTGTCAGCGATCAGCGTGCCGCTGGCGTCGTACAGGCGCAAGCGCATCGACTGTTCGCGCCCGATCTGGCTGAGCAAGGCTTCCTGCCGTTCCATGGTGGCGCCGGCCAGTGCCTCTGCCGTGATCTGCGCTTCGATGCGGGCGAGCTTGTAGCGTTCGTCCAGCAGCTGCCTGCGATAGGAATCGAGGAAAAACAGGCTGCCCGCCAGCACCAGCAGCGGGATCAGGTTCACAGTCAGGATGCGCCGGGTCAGCGACCCGCCGAAAGGAATGGCGAATCGTTCCAGCCTGCTTGCCTGCAGCGTGTCCTCGCTGACCGGGTCAGCCATCGGAGAACGAATAGCCCGCGCCGTAAAGCGTCTCGATCGCGCCGAATCCGGAATCGACCGCGCGGAACTTCCGCCGCAGCCGCTTGATGTGCGAATCGACCGTGCGGTCGTCGACGAAAATATCGTCGGGGTAGGCAGCATCCATCAGCTGGTTGCGGCTCTTGATAACGCCGGGGCGGATCGCCAGCGCCTCCAGGATCAGGAATTCGGTGACGGTCAGGCTCACGGGCTTGCCGTCCCAGGTCACCTGGTGGCGCGCCGGGTCCATCACCAGCCGTCCGCGGGTGATGGTGTCGTGCGGGCCGTCCGGCATCGGCACGACGTCCTGCTCGTCTTGCGGCAACGGCGCGGCGCGGCGCAGGATGGCGCGGATGCGGGCCACCAGCAGGCGCTGGCTGAACGGCTTGGCAATGTAATCGTCCGCCCCCATCGCAAGACCGGCTTCCTCGTCCTCTTCCTGGTCCTTGCTGGTGAGGAAAATAACCGGAATATCAGATGTTTCCCGCAGTTTCTGCAGCAATTCCATACCGTCCATGCGCGGCATCTTGATGTCGAACACGGCAAGGTCCGGCGGGTTCTTGCGCAGGGCTTCCAGGGCGGCCTCGCCGTCCGAATAGACGCGGGTGGCATAGCCTTCGGCCTGCAGGGCAATGGACAGCGTAGTAAGGATGTTGCGGTCGTCGTCTACCAGCGCAATCGTGCGCTGGCCCTCGTCGGGGACGGGCGCTTCACCGGTCACGCTGTCGCTCGTTTCACTCATGGCTCTTCCTTGCCTGAAACGGACCTAACCCGCCACTGCAACAGACACAATGTTGCTGCATCCGGACACTGCAAAAATGCTGCACTGCAGCGGTGCAGCATCCGGTTTGACGCAACTGTGGGGCATTGGGTCCATGCCAAATTGACGCCGCAATGTTGGGTCTCTATGCGGGCCGCAAGTTTCCGGCGCGACACCACTGTCGCCGGACGGATTTCTAGTTGTGTTGAGGAGCACTGCGTGTCGATCCCGCTTAATGTGTCGCTGTCCGATCAGGGCATTGCGACGTCCGCCACCCTTCATACCAATCTCGGCACTTCGGCGCTGGTCGAACATGCCATCGCCAAGGGTGAGGGCCAGCTGACGAAGCATGGTGCCTTGCTGGTCGACACCGGCAAGTTCACCGGCCGCAGCGTGAAGGACAAGTTCGTCGTTCGCGACGCGATCACCGAAGACACGATCGACTGGGGCAAGATCAACCAGCCGATGGACCAGCAGAGCTGGGACAACCTGAAGGCCGATTTCCTGGCCGCGGTCGCCGACAAGGACGAGCTTTACGTTGCCGACCTGTTCGGAGGCAGCCAGCCGGAATACCGCGTCAACGTACGCGTGATCACGCAGATGGCCTGGCACAACCTGTTCGTGCGCACCCTGCTGGTGCGACCCACGGCAGAAGAAGTGGCCGGCTTCAATCCCGAATACACCATCATCAACCTGCCCAGCTTCAAGGCTGACCCGGAACGCCACGGCTGCCGCAGCGACACCGTGATCGCGGTCAACTTCAGCGAAAAGCTGATCCTGATTGGCAACACCGAGTATTCGGGCGAGATGAAGAAGGGCGTGTTCGGCCTGCTCAACTACCTGCTGCCGGCACAGGGCGTGATGCCCATGCACTGTTCGGCCAACATCGGTGCCGACGGCAAGAGCGCGATCTTCTTCGGCCTGTCGGGCACCGGCAAGACCACGCTGTCTGCCGACGCCAGCCGCACGCTGATCGGTGACGACGAGCACGGCTGGTCGGATGACAACGTCTTCAACTTCGAAGGCGGCTGCTATGCCAAGATGATCAACCTGTCTGCCGAAGGCGAGCCGGAGATCTACGCCACCACCAAGATGTTCGGTACGATCATCGAGAACGTGACCATGGACGAGGTGACGCGCGAGCTGGACTTCACCGACGGCAGCAAGACCGAGAACACCCGCGGTGCCTACCCGATCGAGTTCATCCCGAACACGTCGGAAAAGAACCTCGGCCCGGCTCCGTCGAACGTCATCATGCTGACCGCCGACGCCTTTGGCGTCCTGCCTCCGATCGCGCGACTGACGCCGGACCAGGCCATGTACTACTTCCTCTCGGGCTATACCGCCAAGGTGGCCGGCACCGAGATCGGCGTGACCGAGCCCGAGGCAACGTTCAGCACCTGCTTCGGCGCTGCCTTCATGCCGCGCCATCCCAGCGTCTACGGCAACCTTCTGAAGGAGCGGATCGCGAAGGGCGGCGCGCAGTGCTGGCTGTTCAACACCGGCTGGACCGGCGGCAAGTACGGCGTCGGCCACCGCATGCCGATCAAGGCTACGCGCGGCCTGCTGAACGCCGTGCTCGACGGCAAGATGGACGCGGTGGAATTTCGCAAGGACCCGAACTTCGGCTTTGACGTGCCGGTCTTCGTGCCCGCCCTGGAAGAGGCTGGCATCGACCAGACCCTGCTCGATCCGCGTGCCACCTGGGCCGACAAGGACGAATACGACGCTACCGCGCGCAAGCTGGTGGAGCTGTTCATCAATAACTTCGAACAGTTCGCCGAGCATGTCGACGAAGGTGTCCGCCAGGCTGCCCCGCAGGCTGCCTGACACCAATTCGCCGGTATCACGGTTGGAGAGGAGGGCCCCGCCCGGCGAAAGCTGGAGCGGGGCCTTTATTATGTAATCAGAGCGGCCTAGGCTTGTGGGCAGACTCACCTTGAGGAGAAAGACCCATGAGCATGCTTGACGGAATCCTTCGCAACATCGGCGGTGCGCCGGATGACATCGCCAACCTGGCCGAACGCGTCGGGCTCGATCCTTCCATGGTCGAACGCGCCGTGGCCACGCTGGGCCAGACGCACCAGATGCAGGGTGACACGGTGGAACTCGCCTCGCAGCGCACCGGCCTCGACACTGGCGTGCTGTCGCAGATCGTGCAGCATATCGGCGGCGAAGGTTCGCTCACCGAATTCGCCAATGCCATCAAGAACGATCCCTCAAGCCTCAAGGGCCTGATCGACCAGGACGGCGACGGCGACATCATGGACGATATCTCCGGCATGGCCGGGAAGCTGTTCGGGCGGGACTGACGGCGATGAACCTCAGCCAGGTGCTGCAGCAGACCGGCGTCATCGACAGCATGGCCCGCGAGCTCAATATCGATGAGCAGACCGCACGCGTGGGTGCCGGTGCGCTCCTGCCCGCCATCGTGGCGGGTATGGGGCGGCAGGCTACTCCGGCAGCTGCTCCGTCAGGGGGGCTGGGTGGACTGGCCGGTGCGCTTGGTGGCTTGCTGGGCGGCCAGTCGGACAGCAGCTCTGCCGGCGGCTTGGGCGGCGCACTCGGCGGCATCCTGCTCGACCAGGTGCTGCAGCGCGATCCCACGCCGGTGCAAGCGGGCAACGATATCCTCGGCCAGATTTTCGGCAGCAAGGACGTCAGCCGCGGCGTGGCAGAGGAAGTCGCCGGTTCGACGGGGATCAGCTCCGACGTGCTGAAGCGCATGTTGCCGATCCTCGCCATGGCGGTGATGGGCTACATGATGAAGCGCGATGCACCGGCAGGCGGACAGGCGGCGGACGACAGCCCGCTGGGCGGTGCGCTTGGCTCGATCCTGGGGCAGGTGGTGTCGGGAATGGCCCGGCGTTAGCCGGCCATGATGGAGTAGGCAGCGCCGAACAGGCCCAGTCCCATGAGCATCGCAGCGCCGCCTTTCGAGGCGAGCCGCTGCCAGCGGACTGCGCTATCGGGGATCAGCATCAGCAGCATCAAGCCCATTGCGCCTACGACGAGATAGGTGACCATTGGCCAACTCCGGTTCTTTGGAGGCGCAATTTTCCTGCCGGCCTGGTTAAAATTGGCTTGCGAAATGTGGTTAATCCCGGCGGCGAGGGGTTTCGTATTGAAAAGGCGATTGTTTAATTGCGTGGCCAGTCTCCCTGCATGCCTTCATCACCCGCTCATCTGTGTTGCGGCAGTGGCCAAGGCATGAAGAAACTGCGCGCCTACGGCTTGACGTTGATCGCTGCACTTGCGGCCTTTCCGCTGGCTCCGGTCGTGCAGGCGCAGGAGGCAGAGTCGGTCGAGGCGGCGGGACCCGCTGTCTACGACGCGCAAGTCATCGCCACCTATCCGCACGACGCCAATGCCTTCACCCAGGGACTGCTGTGGCACGACGGGGCGCTTTACGAGAGCACCGGGCAGGAGGGCGAGTCCGAGGTACGCCGCGTTACACTGGAGACTGGCGAAATCGAGCAGCGCCAGCCGATCCCGGTTCACCAGTTCGGCGAAGGCCTTGCCTTGTGGGGCGACGAACTGGTCAGCCTCACCTGGATGAATGGCGAGGTGCATCGCTGGGACGTCGCCACGCTGGAACACCGGGGCACGCAGGATTTCCCGTTTGAAGGTTGGGGGCTGACCTTTGACGGCACCAGCCTGATTGCCTCCGATGGCTCTTCCACCCTGCGCTTCCTCGACCCGGCCACGCTGGAGGTGCAGCGCGAACTGACGGTTACGCTGGATGGACGCGAGGTCCGCGACATCAACGAACTGGAAATGATCGACGGCATGGTGTTCGCCAACGTCTGGTTTACCGGCTTCCTGCTGGGCATCGATCCGGAGGACGGCGTTGTACGGCAAGTGGTCGACCTGCGCGGGCTGGTGCCCGCCAACCGGCAGGGGCGCAACGACGCCGTGCTCAATGGTATCGCACACGATCCGGAGAGCGGGCGGCTGTTCGTCACCGGCAAGCTATGGCCCAACCTCTACGAAATCCGCCTGGTGGAGCGTCCGGGCGTGACCGCCGCTGCGAGGTAGCAAGGCAATTTCAAGCATTGCACGCTAGGGCGGGCGCATGACTGCCCACGTCCACATCAAGGCCGAGGCCGATCCCGCACGCCGGGAGGAGTTTCGCGCCATTGCTCGCGAGCTGGGTCTCGACCCGGACGATCGCTGGGTGGGCGGCTATGTCGATTACGAATGGGAACACCTGCGCCCGGTGCTGGCGGCCTATGGCCTGGACCCGACTGGCAAGGCGGTACTGGAATTCGGCTGCAACTACGGCGCTTCGGGCATTGTCCTGGCGCGACTGGGCGCAAAGGTGACGGGTGTCGATGTCGATCCCGACAATATCCGCCTCGCCAAGGCCAATATTGCCATGAACGGCGCCGACGCGGCCATGACCGCGCTGCACGTGGCTGATACGCGCACCATGCCATTCGAGGACGGTAGCTTTGACCTGGTGATCGCCAACAGCGTGCTGGAATATGTCGCGCCGGACCAGCTGGATGAGGTCATGGCGGAGATTTACCGCGTCATGAAGCCGGGCGGGCAGATGCTGGTTCTCGGCACCGCCAGCCGCTTCGCCCCGCGAGAAGTCCATTCGCGCCGCTGGCTGGTGAACTACCTGCCGCGCGTCATAGACCGGATGGCCGGCAAGGACTGGCAGCGCGGCCTCAAGCCGTGGCAACTGGCGGGCAGCTTGCACGGGCGTTTCACGGTGACTGCCAAGGATAGCTGGATTGCCGCGCGCAGCGGCGTGCATGGAAAGCCGACGGTGCCGGTCCGCCTTGTGAACCGACTGGCCCGCATCACAGGATGCGCGCCTGGTTGGCTATCTCCAAATATCGAATTGCTTTTGCAACGGGTCTAGCGCCGCCTGCCGGTTGCTCGACATGGGCCTGCGTCTTGCGGCCGTAGAGTGCATTGGCCACCGCTTGTTCAACCATCCGCGTGCCGTTCAGCAGCGGCGCGGCCGCCAGCACCGGGGCCGCAGCCTTGCGCTTGGTGGGCAGCGGCGGCTGCTGCGCATATGTCGCCGTGTCCACGCCCTGCATCTTTTCTACATGGGCACAGACCTTCTCGAAACGTCGGTGCACGATGCGGTTGATCCGCGTGCGCTGGCGGCACAGCAGCTCGAACGAGTGCGAGACCATGGTGAAACAGGCAAATTCGTTGGCCCGCGCATGGCGCAGGGCGGCCACGATCTCGCGATAAGACAGGGCGGTCAGCTGGGCATGGCGCAGGCCGCCAAAAGCATCGCCGATGCAGCCGATGGGCACCTCGACCACGCCGAGGCGGCGCAGCGGGCGGCGGTCTTCCTCGCCCAGCCTGATCTCGCAGTCGCCTTCCATCAGTCCTGGCGGATGGCTGGAATCGTGCGTCAGGCCCAGGTCGGCCAGCGCGCGCAGGGTATCGTCGTTGGCTCCGTAATTGCCCGCGCGGAAGGCGATAGGGCGAGGCGCGCCCGCCTCCATCAACAGCTCCATGCCCAGTTCCAGCAGCACGCGCTGGTCGTCGCGGGAGAAATCCTTGATGTTCGCACCGGTGCGGTCACCCAGCGGGTTCTTGTCGCCCAGCAGCTCCAGCCATTCGGTGTGGAGGTGCAACTGCACGTCGTGCCCACGCGCGACGATCGGCTCCACTATGTCGGCGATTGCACCGGGACCCCACAAGAGGGCGGGCATGGGATCGACGAAGAAGACGCCTTTCAGGCCGTGGCGGTCGAACACGTCCATTTGGTGGAAGATGCCCGCGTCGCCGTCTGGCGTTTCGCCCTTGATCGCGCGCGCAAAGTTCTGCGCCCGCGATCCGGCCCCGTGCCGCGCGGTGAAACCGAATTCGTATTCGGTATCGATGGTTATGTAGAGCGCAACCATGATCGCCAGCTTGTCTTCTGTCTCCATGCGCCGGCAAGCCGCGAAGTGCGACTGGCCGGATGCGGGACAGATAGCAGGACCTGGTTAACTCCCCGTTTTGCGGCTAACGCAGGTCACCAACGGTGATGAAGGGTGCCCAGCTGCTGGGATGGTCCGCGCGTTCGATATCGGCATTGTTGCGTACTTCCACCATGGCCTGTTGCAGGGCTGCGGCGCGCGACATGCCGGGATTGTCCTCCAGCAAGCGGACCGAGGTGGTGGTCAGCAGCGGGGCGATTTCGTCGATCACCGGCCAGTGCGATGCCAGCAGGCTGCGTGCCCCGGCATAGAAGAACGACCGCGCCAGGCCGGAAAGTCCGCCGCCACCGATGCCGTCAGCTGCCGCGGTGTTACAGGCGCTCAACATCACCCAGTCGGCGGACAGGTCCAGTGCGAGGATTTCCGAAGCGGTCAGCAAGCCATCGTCGGCCACTGTCGCCTCCTCCGGCGGGGTGAATACCAGCCCCGGCTCCGCAGCGATGCCACCTTCGCCCGCCGTTAGTCCGTGCGTGGCGAAGACAAGGTAGCGAACGTCCGAGAGGTCGAGCGACTTCACAGCTGTTTCGGTGGCGGCCGGACCGATGAAAACGGAGCCGTCTTCGAGCGCGAGGGTTTCCGCCAGCATCTGCACTTCCAGTGCGGTGCCGGGAAGGCGGCTGAGTGCGCGCAGGCTGGTGAGGTCAGCCAGCGCCGTCTGGTTCGAACCCGGACCGGCCACGGTGGCGAGGCGCTGGCTGCCGACCAGCGCAGCATTGCGTCCACCGCGCGTGGCTGCTTCGCCTTCCAGCACCGGATCGGCAAAGCCCACCATGGTGCGCGAGCCGTGAGTGGCCGCGCCATCGCGCCGCAGGAAGGCGAGCGAAGACAGCGATGGCAGCTGCGCCATGGCAAAACGGTCCCCCAGCCATTCCATCGCCCGATAATCGTGTTGGCGCTCCTCCGGATTGGCAGGCTCTTCCATCAGCAGCACGGTCAGCGGGATGGAGGAGACTGCAGGGCCTGTCGCATAAAGCAGCGCATCGCTGCCTTCGAGCGCGGGCATCAGTGGTTCGATCAGTTCGCGATAGAGGATCCACGCACTGTTCGCGTCGAAGCCGCCGTCCCAATTGTTGACGATACCCGCACCCCAGGGGTCGAGATCGTTGCGCAGGGCACGAGCTTGCGAGCGAAAGTCCGCCTCGGTCCATTCGGACTTGTGCCAGGTTGCCGCATCCGGCGTCAGCGCCAGCACGTGAGTGCCGTACTGCGTTGGCAGGATCAGTAGCATCGCTTCTCCCGGAGCGAGCAAGGCCTGCGCTGCTTCCAGCGAAAGCGCGGAGGGGCGGATGAGGCTAAAGAATTCGGGTGCTGCTTCAAGTAGCTCCCGGTCAATATCCTGCTGGCGTGCCCGAGCCTGGAGATATTCCGTCCCTTCAAGCATCTGCATCGCGGCAGTCAGGTCCTCGCGTTCGCGCGCAAGGTCATCCAGCCCCACACGTTCTGCCACTGCGATTGCTGCCGTGCGTGCAATCGCCGGAGTCGTGCGATCCTGCATGGCTTCCTGTGCTGCGGCGAAGGCTTCGGCGAGCATGCCAACGTCGGTCCCGCCACCCTCTTCACGCACGCGCCATGTCGCCTCGACGAGGTTGGCGAATTGTTGCGCTGCGTCTTGCCCGAAAGGTTCGTCCGGTGCATCGAATTCGCTGTTGATGTGTTCCTCGACATCCTGCGTAAAGGCGCGGCCGGTGCGCAGGCCGATCAGGTAGCGGGTTCCGAAGCTGGCGCTCTCCCGTGCGAGGTCGGCATCGCCGTCACCTTCCAGCAACAAGCGGGCCAGTTGCGAGCGGGCCTGGCCTTCGCGGTGATCGGGCTGCATCGGATCGCCGACTTTCGGATAGATCGACTCCGGCGGCCCGCGGTTGGCACTTGGATGTGTCACCAGCGGGGCAAGCGCTTCAGCTGCGCCGGCGAGGTCGCCACGAAGCTCGCGCGCCAGTGCCAGGTACTGCCCCGAGGTTATGGCCAGCTCGTTCCCGAGATCGCCGTCGGCGGTATAGAGCGCGAGCATTTCTGCGGCCTCGGCCTCCATCTGCTCCCACTCGCCGATCTGGTAGAGCTCGTGGAGGATGGCGAAGCGGCTGATGTGGTAGCCGTGCCAGTAAATGCCGCTGGCTTCTCGCTGAAGACGGGCCTCTTCGCGCAGGTTGTCGATCAGGGCTTCGCCGCTCAATCCCTCTCGGGCTTCGCGCAAGGCGACCATCTGGCCGAGCAGCGGCTCGTCGAACATCCAGAAGTCGTCGTACCAGCTATCTTCGTTCTCGGTGACTTCCTGCAGCCGGGAGCCAGCGACCTGATTGCCGTCCGCATTTTCAACCAAACCAGCCTGTTCCAGCAGGATGCGGCGCCATGTAGTCAGGTACTCGGTGTCGCGGTGATCCGGGCCGAGGGTCGCTTCGGCAAGCGGCACAGCTTCGACCAGGCGTTCGCGCAGTTCGGCTTCGTAGCGTCCGTCAAAGTCGACGATGTTGTAAGCCTGCACCGCGTCAGTCAGGACATCGAGGTAGAGTTCATCGTCGCGCGGGTAATTGTCGCCGACATAGCCGACGATGGCGAATGCGAGATCGAGATAGGCGTTATCGCTATCGGTATCGGCATTGTAGAGCTCGGCAAACTGCGGATCGTTATCGAGTGCAGCCTGCACCACGGGCGGCGGTGTCCGCTGCGCCCAGGCGGAAGGCGTGATCGCCATGCTGGCCACCAAGATGGCCAGCAGGCTCTCCAATAATCTCTTGCCGATTTGTCGGATGACTTACCCCCGTAGTCAGTATCTGGCGCGACTTATCCGCTGTTCTGGATATAGCGGGTCACATTGCCCGCCAGCACGTCGAGCGGGGCATTGCCGCCATCAACCACGGCCTGGTCGAAATCGCGCAGGTCATAGGCGTCACCCATTTCGGTCATCGCGCGGTCGCGCTGGCGCAGGATTTCCAGCTTGCCGATCATGTAGCCGCAGGCCTGTCCCGGCCACGAACAATAGCGGTCGACCTCGTTGATCACCTCTTCGTACTTGTTGCCGTTGCGCTCCATGAAGAAGCGCACGCCCTCGTCGCGGGTCCAGCGCTTGTGGTGCAGGCCGGTGTCGACCACCAGGCGGCAGGCGCGGAAGGCGGCGGCCTGCAGGTAGCCCAGCGCCCAGGCAGGGTTTTCCTCGTAGGCACCAAGTTCGTCGGCCAGCTGTTCGGCATAGAGCGCCCAACCTTCGGAGAACGCGTTGAAGGCGAGGATCGAGCGGATCAGCGGCAGCTGGTTCGAATATTCGCCTTCCCACACGTGGCCGGGGATGGTCTCGTGGTGGACGAGGGTGGGCACGTCGTACTTGCGGTGCAGGTCCGTGGTGCGCAGGTTGATCCACATCTTGCCGGGGACGGTGCCGTCGACCGAGCCCGCGCCGCCGTAAGCGGTGGGAGCGCCGGGTTCTTCGGCGGGCGGCAAGCGCCGGACTTCGAGGTTGCCCGAGGCCACGCGGCGGAAGGCGCGCGGCATCTGGTCCTTGATCCAGTCGATACGGTCCTGGATGAATTCCATGATCTCGGCACGGCCCGGATCGCCTTCGGCAAACATGAAACGCGGGTCTTCACCCAGCGCGGTCATGCGGTCGCCCACGGTGCCGTCGGTATAGCCGATATCGCGCAGGATCGGGTCCATGCGGGCGTGGATGTCTTCCAGCGTTTCAAGGCCCAGTTCGTGGATTTCGTCGGGCGACATGTCGGTGGTGGTGCTCGACTTGAGCGACCAAGCGTACCATTCGTCGCCGCGCGGCTGGTTCCACATGCCGGCGAAACCCTCGGCCGCGGCGCGCTGGGTTTCCAGCTCGGCCAACTGGGCTTCGAGGGCAGGGGTGATCTGCCCGGTGACGATTTCGCTGGCGCGGGTTTCCCAGTCACCGGCAATCCCCGCTTCCCCGGTCCGGCGGACGATGGATTCGACCATGGCGCCGCCAGCCTGCGTATCGGCGATCTGCGCGCGCATCTGGTCAATCGCCTTGTCGAGCAGGAAGTCCGGAGGGACGACACCCATCTCGCGCGCCTCGATAATGCGTTCGAGTTCGCCGTTCAGCACGCCGGGAATCTCGCTGAGGCGCGAGACATAGGCCTCGGCATCGGCCTCGTCCGCAATCGGGTGGTCGGCGTCGAGGAAACGCGGCAGGTCGATATAGGCACCGACATTCTGGATCACGGCATAGGGCGCGGTGCGCCAGGAGCCGACGGGAACATCGCCATAAGGCAGGTCGAAACCCTCGATGGCGGTGGAATAGGCGCTTTCGACAACTTCGAAGCTGGTGCGGGTGGCGGCGTCGAGGCTTTCCTTGTCGAATTCCTGCACCCGCTGCAGGTCGGCGCGCAGGGTGTCGGCATAGGCATTGATGCCTTCCTGCGTCGCGCTGGCCAATCGTCCGCGCAGCGCGGCGTGCTCGCCCACGTCCACGCCCAGCGAGGTGGCGCGAGTCGGTTCGTGGCGCAGCAGGTTCCAGGCAACATCGTCCAGCAAGGCCTCGCCAGCGGCCTGCGTCTCGGCAGGCGAGCTGCCGCGGCAGGCGGGGAGGAGGACGGCAGTAGCGGCGGCGGTGCCCGTGGCGAGGAAGGCGCGGCGGGACAGGGTGAAGCGAGGCATGTCAGTCATGGCGCGAATGGTTACGCGCGCAACCTGACACTGGCAAGCAGGCAACAGAGCGGCTAGGCGAGAGGCATGTTCGACATCA
The DNA here is from genome assembly GCA_030431875.1 of Alphaproteobacteria bacterium. Classification (GTDB taxonomy): domain Bacteria; phylum Pseudomonadota; class Alphaproteobacteria; order Sphingomonadales; family Sphingomonadaceae; genus Alteraurantiacibacter. The sequence continues at coordinate 35,011 of JAUIIG010000018.1, read as the reverse complement.
TCCTGTCCATTATCGTGCTGGCTGCCATCCTGTTGCTGATCGGGGCTGTGGTACTGTTCCGCAAGGGAATGACCAAGCAGGCGACGCTTATGGCGATCCTGGCCGTGGTCATGGCGGTCAACGTGGCCATCTGGCTGGTGCCGACCGAGGACGGCCGGACACCGGCAGAACTGGTAGACGAGGCCGGACAGTAGCTGCCCGGCCTCTACAGGTCATCCGGTCAGCCTGGGATTTCCTGACCGGGGATCTGCCTCAATCAGGAATTTGCCAGGTCACCTGACCGGTATAGGTGCCGACCACCACGTCACCGCGGTTGTTCTTCGCCGGGTCGAAGCGCGCGCGGCGCTCGAGCTGTTGGCAGGCTTCGCGGTCGAGTACCGAATGGCCGCTGCTGCGGGTGATCTCGCATTCGCTGACGCGGCCATTGCTGCCCACCACCAGGCGATAACCCGAGGTGCCTTCCCAACCACGCACCAGCGCCTGGCGCGGATAGTCGTTGTTGGTGATCCAGCCCGCCGGACCGTTGGTGGGCAAGGGGCCGACCGGATCGAACAGCGGCGTGGCCGGGGGCGCGGGCGGAGCGGGGATGTCGAGCACCGGCGGTGTCGGGTCAAGTACGACAGGTCCGGTCAGGTCGGGTCGGGTCGGCTCTGCCGGCGGCGCTCGGTCGACCGGGATACGGATCGGCGGCTCGGGCGCGGTAATCACGCTTTCGACCGGTGTGGGTTCGGGCGTTTCGACTGGCGGCGAGGGCGGCAATTCAACTTCGTCATCAACGAAGAATGAAATCAGTTCGTTATCCTCCTCGACAACCAGATCAGTGATAGTCAGGCCGATCACGACACCCGCGCCCAGCAGGGCATGGATACCGACAACGCCCGCAATCGAGCGGGCCCTTGCGGCAGGACTGACAGTGGCATTCACATAAGACATGGCCTTGGCTCCTTCTCCGTCTGCTCACACCATGGCGAGTCATGTTATACTATAACATTAACGGAACGCACAGCGAAATGCAAGCGCGCGCCGGAACCGGGGCTCCGACGCGCGCTGAAGTCGTTGATTTAGAGGGCAGCGATCAGGTGATCGGGCAGCTCGGATCGAGACGGAAATCGAGATATTTGTCGACCGAAGCCATCAGTTCCGCCTGCTCGTTCTCGAAGAAGTGGTTGGCGCGCGGAATCTCGTCGTGGTGGATGGTGATGTGCTTCTGCGTGCGCAGCTTGTCGACCAGCTTCTGCACCGCCACCGGCTGCACCACGGTATCCGCCGTGCCCTGGATGAAGATGCCCGAAGCGGGGCAGGGAGCGAGGAACGAGAAGTCGTACATGTTCGCTGGCGGGGCGATCGAGATGAAGCCGCGGATTTCCGGGCGGCGCATCAGCAGTTGCATGCCGATCAGCGCACCGAAGGAAACGCCGGCCACCCAGGTGGTCTGCGCTTCGGGGTGGATCGACTGCACCCAGTCGAGCGCCGACGCCGCATCCGACAATTCGCCGATGCCGTTGTCGAAGCTGCCCTGGCTCTTTCCGACGCCGCGGAAGTTGAAGCGCAGTGTCGCGAAACCGCGATTGGTGAAGGTCTTGTACAGCTGCTGGACAATGCGGTCGTTCATGGTGCCGCCGCCCTGCGAATGCGGGTGCAGGATCATGGCGACAGGCGCGCGCGGACGCGGTCCGGGCGAGAAACGGCCTTCGAGACGGCCTTCGGGGCCGGGAAATATGACGTGCGGCATGGGCGGGTATGGCCTTGCTGAATGGGTTGACGCCAGCGCGGGTAGCGCGGCGGAAGTGGGCGGCTATATAGGTATTATGCTGCTTTTCGCAATTGTTCCGTAAATGGCCCGCATTTACCTCGACCATGCCGCCACTTCTCCGCTGCGCCCCGAAGCGCGCGCGGCGATGGAACATGGCTTCGATATCTGGGCCAATCCGTCGTCCCCCCATGCGGAAGGACGCAAGGCCAGGGCAGCGCTGGAAGATGCGCGGGAGCGGTGCAAGGCTGCGCTGGGCTGGGACGGGGAGCTGATATTCACCAGCGGGGCGAGCGAGGCTCTGGCCCTCGGCATTGGCCGCGCCAAGGTAGAGCGGCGGATCGCCAGCGCGGTGGAACACGATGCGGTATTCTTTGCCGGACAGGGCTATTACGATGCGATCCTGCCTGTGGGTGACATGGGCTACATCGGTCGTGGCGACGTTTATGAAGCGCTCGGAGTGATCGGCACCAAGTCTGATGACATTCGTCCGCCGAGCCTGATGTGCCTGCAACACGTCAATTCGGAGACCGGCGCGCTGTTCAGGGCTGATGGCATACGCCGGGTGCTGTCAAACTTCGCCGAGGCGCGGATGATCTGCGACTGCTCGCAGAGTGCGGGCAAGATCGAATTGCCGGAAGGCGTCGATATGGCAGTCGTCTCCGCGCACAAGCTGGGTGGGCCAATCGGCATCGGCGCGCTGCTGGTGCGCGACTTTGCCTTGCTGGAGCCGAGCGGCGGTCATGAGCGCGGCTATCGACGCGGTACGGAAAACATGCCCGCAGCCCTTGGCTTCGCCGCCGCGCTGGAGGCGGGCGAGTGGCAAACCACGCCAGCCCAGCGCGAGGCCTTCCTTGCCGGGTTTGGCGAGGCGCGCATGAAATTCATCGACCAGGTGGATTACATCGCTGCGCTAACGCACCCCACCATGAGCGCACAGGCCTTGCTGATCCGGCTCGACGCCATGGGTTTTGCTGTCTCGGCGGGCAGTGCCTGTTCGTCCGGAACGCTCAAGAAAAGCCGCGTGCTCGATGCCTTCGGAGTGCCTGACGATGTCGCCAGCCGGACGATCCGGGTCTCCATGGGCTGGAGCACCACGCCGGAAGAGCTGGACGCTTTTGCGGAGGCCTGGAAGAACCTGTGATATCCTGTAACATCGGACTTGGTTTCATCTGTAATCAGTCTATAGCTGCCGCATGATCTACCTCGACAACCAGGCCACGACTCCGCTGGCACCCGAAGCGCGCGATGCCATGCTGCCCTACCTTGGCGGGCCGGACACGAACCTGTTCGGCAACCCGCACAGCCCGCACCGTATGGGGCGGCAAGCTGCCGCTGCCGTGGACATCGCGCGCGAGCAGGTGGCGGGACTGTTCCCCGATGGCGGACGCGTCGTTTTCACCGGCAGCGCCTGCGAGGCGATCAACCTTGCCATTCGTGGGGCTGAAACGGGCGGCAAGATCGCGGTTTCGGCCATCGAGCACGCGGCCGTGATCGACACGGCGCGCGCGCTGGGCCAGCCGCATGTGATCCCGGTCGATGGCGAGGGCATTGCCGATACCCGCAGCAACCTGCCGCCCGACACGAAACTGGTCGGCGTGATGCAGGTCAACAACGAGATCGGCACCCTGCAACCGGTGGCGGAAATCGCCGCGCAGGCCCGCGAGATCGGCGCGCTTGTGCTGTGCGACGCGGTGCAGGGTGCGGGCAAGTTCTCAGCCCCCGCAGGCGCGGACATGATCGCGATTTCGGCACACAAGATCTACGGCCCCAAGGGTATCGGTGCCTTGTGGGTACGCGATGGCGTGGAACTCACTCCCCAGATCACCGGCGGACTGCAGGAAGGCCTGCGTTCGGGCACGCTCAACCCGGCGCTCTGCGCGGGTTTCGGCGCGGCAGCCAAATTGGCGAACGAGCGGATGGAAGAGGATGCTGCCCACGCCAAGGCGTTGTGGGACCGCGCGCTGGATCTGTTCGACGGCTGGACCGTGAACGGCAGCACCACGCAACGCAATTTCGCCAACCTCAGCATCCGCCGCGAAGGGCTGGATGTTGCGCGGCTAATGTCGGACTGCCGCGACGTCATGTTCTCTGCCGGGTCGGCCTGCGCCAGCGGCTCGGGCAAGCCGAGCCACGTGCTGACCGCCATTGGCCTTTCCCCCGAACAGGCCAAGACCTCGGTCCGGCTCGGCTGGGGTCGATATACCACGATGGAGGAGCTTGAATCGGCCGCGGAAACGCTTAATCTTGCTGCACTGCAACAATAAGCCAGACAACAGGAAGAGCCGCCATCAAGGTCACTTTCATCACGCGCAACGGCGAACGGGTTGAGGCGGAAGCCAAGCCGGGTGACGGCCTGCTCGAAGTCGGCCAGACGGCGGGCATGCCGCTGGAAGGAACCTGCGAAGGGCAGATGGCCTGTTCCACCTGCCACGTGATCGTCGCCCGCGAATGGTTTGAAAAGCTGCCCGAAGCCAGCGAAGAGGAAGAGGACATGCTCGACCTCGCCGCTGACGTCCACGCCACCAGCCGTCTCTCCTGTCAGATCGTGCTGACGGAGGAGATGGACGGCCTCGAAGTCCGCATCCCCGCCGACAGCAACGACGCGCAGGGGTTTTGAGGTTTGTTTTTCGAAGCCGCCTCCGCGGCTTCGTCCTCGCTAGACGCGCAGGCAAGCTGCGCCCGCTGCGGGCGGGCGCTTGCCCTTGCGGTCACTACCGTGACCGTTTCGGGTCAGTCCTCTCCTGTTGGTTCGGTAGCTGCGGGCTTCTTCATCCGTCGGCGAAGGGCCAGACCGCCCCAGATCAGCAAGGCGAAGGGGCCGACCACGGCCAGCAGCATGATGATCGTCGCGACCACGTAGCCCAGCACTTCGCTCAGCGAGCCGAGGGCATTGCGGACCGGTTCCATGAACCCGCCGCCTGCCGGAGCACCACTCTGGTACTGTACGTCGATGCGGCTGAAATTCACCCGTCCGCGCATTTCTGCCAGCCAGCTTTGCGCCTGGTCGATTTCCTCGTTCACCTGCGCCACGCCGCGCTCTGCCTCGACCAGTTCGGCGACCGATCCGGTGCGGGTGCGGAGCACTTCCATCAGCCGGTCGCGCAGCAGGATGCGGGCGCGCAGGCGGGCCTCGGTATCGACGATCTGCTTGGACAGGTCCTCGCCAGTGATCGAAGCAGAGGTCTGCTCGCCGCCTTCACCTTCGGTGCTCTCGGCCAACTGGTTGCCAAATGCCCGCGCTTGCTCTGCCGCGACGGCCAGTTGCAGGTAGCCGCTGGCATAGTCGCCTTCGCCGCCCGAGCTGCGCATCTGGATGACCCGGCAACCTTGCGGCCCCAGGTCCTCGCACATGGCCACGTGACGCGCCTGCAAGGCGGGAATCTCACTCCCCGAAATGCGGAAACCGTATTCGTAGGTGTAGGCGATCTGCGGGATGGAGACGGGGATTTCGTTCTCGCTGGAAGCTGCTCCTGCGGGTTCCTCGATATCAACTGTTGTGACCTGCTCGACCGCTGCCTCTTCGTCGCCTTCGAACACGTCGAGGATACCGCGCTCTTCTGCCTCCATGAAGCCGAAGTCCTGTGTCGGGGCTTCGGCTTCGGTGTACATGTCGGCAGGTTCCGAACTGCCGCCGCATCCGGCCAGCAGGGCGGCACCGGCAAGTCCGGCCAAAAGGTGCTTCTTCATGCGATTCACTCCTTCTCCAACGGTGTCAGGTGCGGCCCAGCGCCTTTTTTGCGCCTTATTTTCGCCACAATTGCGGCAAGCGAGATGAATGGCAAGTGAAAGCTGCGAAGGAGACCGGTGGCCGGGCATGAAAAAGACCCCGCCACTCGGAGTGACGGGGTCTATCTATTTGATTTTAATATAAGATAGATATCCGATGGCGGTCAGGCGGCTTCGCGCTGTTTGGCGAGCTGCTCTTCCAGCGATTTGATCAGCGCCTTGGAAAAGGACGGAATGTCCGCCGGATTGCGACTGGTGATCAGGTTGCCATCCACGGCCACCTCCTCGTCGGCGACATTGCCGCCAGCATTGGCGAGATCGGTCCGCACACTGGGCCAGCTGGTCACGGTCTTGCCGCTGACCACGCCGGCTTCCACCAGCATCCATGGCGCGTGACAGATGGCGGCGACGGGCTTGTCCTGCGTGCAGAAATCGCGGACCAGCTGCACCGCCTTGTCGTTCATTCGCAGGATATCGGGATTGATCTGGCCGCCGGGCAGGACCAGCGCGTCGAAGTCGTCTGCGGAAGCTTCCTCCACGGTCAGGTCGACCGCCACGGGCTCGCCCCATTCCTTGTTCGAGAAGCCGCGGATTTCGCCGTCATCGGGGCTGACGACGACAGTTTCGTAACCCGCGTCGTCGAGGTTGGCCTTAGGCTTTTCCAGTTCGGACTGTTCGAAACCGTCAGTCGCGAGAATCATGATGCGTTGAGCCATTTGCTTGCTCCTTTCGCTAATTGGCATTCGCCCTACTAACGGGTGGGGAAACGCCGTCGTTCCGGGCTGTAAGACGAGCCGTGGCGGTGTTAGGGCGAGCCACATGGCCACAGTCGAAGAACCAAGTGATTCCGGCGCGGGGATTGTCCGCGAACCTTTCGAGAGCGCGCTGTCCGAGCGCTACCTTGTCTATGCCCTTTCGACGATCACCGCGCGTTCGCTGCCGGACCTGCGCGACGGGCTGAAGCCGGTTCACCGCCGCATCCTGTGGGGCATGCGCGCGCTGCGGCTGGGGCCGGATTCGGCGTTCAAGAAGTCGAGCCGCGTGGTCGGCGACGTCATGGGCAAGTTCCACCCGCACGGCGATGCGGCGCTTTACGATGCCATGGTGCGCCTCGCCCAGCCGTTCGCGCTGCGCTATCCACTGGTCGAAGGGCAGGGCAACTTCGGCAATATCGATGGCGATAATGCCGCCGCCGCGCGCTATACCGAATGCCGCCTGACGCGCACCGCCATTCAGCTGATGGATGGCCTTGACGAAGGCACGGTCGACTTCGTTCCCACCTACAACAACGAGGAAGAAGAACCGGTCGTCTTCCCCGGCCTGTTCCCCAACCTGCTGGCCAACGGGGCCAGTGGCATCGCCGTGGGCATGGCGACCTCGATCCCCAGCCACAACGTCGCCGAAGTGCTCGACGCGGCAGAGATGGTGCTGTTCAACAAGGACGTCACCCACGAAGAGCTGATGACCGTGTTCAAGGGACCGGACTTCGCCACCGGCGGCCTCGTGGTCGACAGCGCCGAGAGCATCTCCCATGCCTACGAGACCGGGCGCGGCTCCTTCCGCGTTCGCGGGCGGTTCCATGCCGCCGAGGTAGACAATGAGGCCGACCGCGAGGCGGGTATCGAGCGGCTCAAGGGCGGCGGTTACCAGTTGGTGATCTCCGAGATCCCTTACCAGGTGCCCAAGGGCAAGCTGATCGAGCAGATCGCCACAGCCATCTCGGACAAGAAGCTGCCAATCCTGGAAGACGTGCGCGACGAGAGCGACGAGAACATCCGCCTCGTCTTGGTGCCGCGCAGTCGCAACGTCGATCCGGAGCTGCTCAAGGAAAGCGTCTACAAGCTTACCGACCTGGAGACGCGCTTCAGCCTCAACCTCAACGTGCTCGATTCCACGCGCACGCCGATGGTGATGGGCCTGAAGGAGCTGCTGGCCAACTGGATCGTCCACCAGATCGACATCCTCCAGCGCCGCACCCGGCACCGGCTGGACCAGATCGCCGCGCGGCTGGAACTGGTCGAAGGCTACATCATCGCCTTCCTCAACCTCGACCGGGTGATCGAGATCATCCGCACCGAGGACGAGCCCAAGCCGGTAATGATGGCGGAATTCGGCCTGACCGACCGGCAGACCGAGGCCATCCTCAACATGCGCCTGCGCAGCTTGCGTAAGCTGGAAGAGATGCAGCTGCGGCAGGAGAAGGACGACCTTCTGGCCGAACAGGACGAGCTGACCAAGCTCCTCGACAGCCCGGCCCGCCAGCGCACGCGCCTGAAGCGCGACATAATCGCGCTGCGCAAGGAATATGCCGAGGATACCCCGCTGGGTGCCCGCCGCACGACGATTGCCGAGGCTTCGCCGACGGTGGAGTTCAACCCCGACGCGATGATCGAGAAGGAACCGGTCACCGTGGTCCTCAGCCAGAAAGGCTGGGTGCGTGGCGCCAAGGGCCACGTCGACCTGGGCGCGGATGGCTGCGGCGACTTCAAGTACAAGGAAGGCGACGGGCCGGCCTTCGCGGTGCATTGCCAGACGACCGACAAGGTGCTGCTGGCTGCCGACGACGGCCGCATGTTCACGCTCGGCGCAGACAAGCTGCCCGGCGCGCGCGGCTTTGGCGAACCGGTCCGCAACACGCTCGATATCGACGCCTCGGCACAGATCGTCGCCCTGATCGTGCACGAGAAGGACAAGCAGGTCCTGCTCGGCTCGACGGTTGGCAAGGGCTTCGTCGCCATCACCGACGAGCTGCTGGCCGAGACGCGCAAGGGGCGGCAGGTCGTCAACCTGAAGGGCGATGCCAAGCTGACCGTGGTGCGCGAAGTCGCGCCCGAGCACGACCACGTCGCCGTGGTCGGCGAGAACCGCAAGCTGGTGGTCTTTGCGCTGGAAGAAATGCCGGTGATGACGCGCGGGCAGGGCGTGACCCTGCAACGCTATCGCGACGGTGGCCTCTCCGATGCGACCACCTTCAAGCTGGAGGACGGCCTCAGCTGGGCCATGGGCGGCGACAGCGGGCGCACGCGGACCGAGACCGAGATTGGCATGTGGAAGGTGGCGCGCGGTGCCGCCGGACGCCTGCCGCCGCAAGGCTTCCCCAAGGACAACAAGTTCTAGGCAACAAAAAACCCGGCAGGATCGCTCCTGCCGGGTTCTTGGTGATTGGGTAAGGTCCCGAGCTTAGCCGGCCTGCGCGGCCAGGGCTGCTTCGAGGTCCGACATCATGATGCGGGCCATCAGGGCGCCCGACGGGTCAACCGCGAACATTTCGCGCGGCAGGGTGACCAGCGACTCGTCTTCGCGGGCGATCACGACGTTCTCGCCGTCGATCGAGTCCACTGTGCCGAGCGGAGCCGGGTCAGCAGTGACAACGGCAGCGCCTTCGACCAGCGCAGCTTCCAGGGCGGCAGCCGCTTCAGCCAGGGCGGCTTCATGCATCTGCACCAGCTGGGCGCGGGTGATGTTGAGGGTGGGGCCAGCGTCGCTGGTGCCCAGCAGGTTGGCGGGCAGGGCGATCTGGTATTCACCGACAGCCAGCACCACGGCATTGGCGTCGATCATCTCGATGGTGCCGATGGCGGCATCGTCGTTGCCGAGCACGGTGTCACCGACGGCCTGCGCCATGGCAGGGGTGGCGGTGAACGCGGCGAGGGCCGCTGCGGCGGTAAGAGCGAAACGCTTCATGCAATAAAATCCTCTTCCATCCGGCCCGCAGCATGAGCCGGGCCAGGGTTAAAATCGTCCGACAGCAAATCCACGAAGTGGTAGCCGGAAATGGCAAACGGGTGGCAAGCCAACAGGCAGACACAGACGACGCAAAGGGCATCGACCCCGTTACAAAACCGTCTAGCAGACAGCTTCTGAACCTTACCTGCACTAGGGCGCAGGGGGATTTCAACCCATTTTGTAAGTTATGCTTACAAAAAGGCTACGAAGCGAGTTCTTCGTCGAGCAGCGCAGCGACGCAGCCTGCGTCCGGAAAGCCTTCGGCAATCCAGCGCGCTTCGACGGCCTGCAGCACGCGGGCGACCTCGGGGCCGGCGGCCACCCCGCGTTCGACTATTTGCCCACCTTTCAGGGGGAAGACCGGGATCTCCCAAGCTTCGATCTCGGCAACCGGTTGGCCCGCCAGCAGCAGCAGGTCGCGCGCCACATCCAGCCCTTCACGGTAGGTCAGGGCGTACGGATTGTCCGGTGCAGCGCCGCGCCGGGCAAGGCGGACGAGATGCTTGCGCTGGTTGGTCGAGAGGCGCAATCGCGCCGCTACGGTCTCCGCCGTCCTGGATTCGGTGGGCAGCACGGCCGCGAACCGGCGCAGGGCGGAGGGTTCGACATCGAACTGCTTTTCGCTGTCGATAAGACTGGCCAGGGCGGCAAGGCCATCGCTGGTCACTTCGGGCAGGACCACGGGCAGCACGCCGCGTGCGTGCATGCGCTCAATAGTTTCGACCGGTTCCGGCAGGCCGAGCAATAGCAGCAGTTCCGACGCCACGCGTTCACGGCTCAGGCCCTTGAGTGTGGAGGCAAGCTCCGCGCAGGCTTCCTCGCCTTCGCCGTCGAGCAGCGAGCCGAAGCGGGCCTGGAAGCGGTAGTAGCGCAGGATCCGCAGGTGATCCTCGCGGATACGTTCGCGTGCATCGCCGATAAAGCGGACGCGCCGCGCCTCGAGGTCAGCCAGTCCGTCGAAGTAGTCGGTGATCTCCAGCGTCTTGGGGTGAGCGTAGAGCGCGTTGATGGTGAAATCGCGCCGTGCCGCGTCCTCGCGCCAGTCGCTGGCAAAGGCCACCGTTGCGCGGCGCCCATCAGTCGAAACGTCCTTGCGCAGGGTGGTGACCTCCACCGGTCCATGATCGAGCAGCGCAGTGATCGTGCCATGGTCGATGCCCGTGGGCACGGTGCGGATGCCGGCCGCGTTGAGCCGTTCGATCACCACCTCCGGCAGCAGCGTGGTGGCGGCGTCGATGTCCTTCACCGGCATACCCAGCAGCGTGTCGCGCACCGCGCCGCCGACCCAGCGGACGTTGTCGATGCCCAGCGTGGCAACCAGCGCCGCGAGATCTTCGCGCTTGGTCCAGTCAGCTGCTGGCAGGTTAGCCATCGATCAGTTCTTTCCAGTCCAGCCGGTGCGAGAGGTGGGCGATAATCCCGGCGGTAATGCCCCAGATGCGGTGGCCCTGCCAGTCGATCTCGTAATAGGGGCGCTCGTTGCCGAGGAATATCCCGATCTTGGCCTTGTGGTTCTCCCGGTCGAGCACGTGGCGGAGCGGCGCCTCGAACCAGTCGGCGACCTCGCGCGGGTCCGGCCGGATGGCAATATCACCGGGAACGAGGCCCAGCACCGGCGTCAGGCGAAAACCCGTGCCAGTGATGAAGCTGGTCGCCTGCCCGACGACGCGCACCTGCGCGGGGTCGATGGACAGTTCTTCTTCCGCCTCGCGCAAGGCGGCGGCGACGGCATCCTCGCCGGGTTCGAACTTGCCGCCGGGAAAGGCGACCTGTCCGGGGTGGTTGGCCATGGTGTCCGGCCTGTGGGTCAGCAGGACGCCCGGTTCGGCGCGCTCGGTGATGGGCACGAGCACGGCTGCATCGCGCAGGGGCTGGCGCGCGAACTCGCTGTCATCGCGCAGGCCCTCGAAGCCCACGTGGGTGGTGCGGGCGAAATGTTCGGACAGGCGGTCGAACAGCGCGCTCATGCGGCGGGCACCAAGTCGAAGGACGCGTCATTGCTGGTGACGGATAGCGAGCCATCCTCGCCCAAGGCGTGTTCGGCAAGTTGCAGCCAGGTTGACCGGTCCAGTCGCGCCTCGCACCCGTGGCGCACGGCGAGGTAGATGGCCGGGCTTTCCGGATCGCCTGCCGCGCGAAGCGGGTGTTCCGGCCCGGCAATGACGAACTCGTCGGTGTTGAGGCGGAAGGCGAGGGAATCGCCATCGGCGCGCATGTCCACGGCGAGGAAGGCAGCGTCCTCGACTGCGATGGTCTGCCGGTACTGCGGGGTGACGAGGTAATGCTGGCCGTCCGCCGGATCGCGCCACAGCAGGCTGGCAAAGGCGCGCACCATGGCGGGGCGGGTGATCGGGCTGCCCTGGTGGAACCAGGTGCCGTCCGCCGCGATCCGCATCTCGCTGTCGCTGGTGTGTTCCGGCTTCCAGCGCTCGACCGGCGGCAGCTTGCGTGCAGCCACCAGGTCAGCGACTTCGAGCAGGTTCAGCGAAGCAAGGTCGGGCGGGATGTCATAGGCCATGGATGGCCTTCAGATGGCACCTTGGTTCAGCCAATCCAAGGGCCGAGCGTGCCTTCTTCCGGCAGAACGCCCGGATTTTCTGCACGAACCAGCAGGCGGTGCCGTTCGAACTCGCCGGGCAGCTGCCACTTCTGCGTCGGCGAGGCGACAAAGCCGAAGCGGCCGTAATATTCCGGATCGCCGATCAGCACCTGCGGCAGCAGGGCCGCCGGGTCGAGCGCATCGGCCATGGCCGCCATCAGGGCGAGGCCATAGCCCTGCTTCTGTTGTTCGGGCAGCACGGCCACCGGGCCAACCATCAGCAGCGGATGGCGCCGGCCCTGCGGATCGGTGAGCGCCACCGGCCAGACCTGGATCGTGCCGACCAGCATTTCTGCCTCGTCCACCACGGCAAAGCTGAGCGCGGGCAGCCAGTCGGTGCCCTCGCGCACCCGGTAGGCCGTACGGTCCTTGCGGTCGGTGCCGAATGCGCGGTCTAGCAGGGCTTCGACCAGGGCTGGATCGACCTCGGCGAGCGGGATGATGGTTGCAGCGTCCATGGGCGCGCGCCGTTAGGCCCGCGTGGCTGGACGCGCAACTGTTTCCGGCGAAACCGTAGTTCTAATTTGCCGGAGTCAGGCGCAGCAACCGGCCTTCACCGCCGTCCTCGGCCACCCAGATGGCACCGTCAGGCGCCTGGGCGATCGTCCGCAGGCGGGCGGGCATGGCGTAGCGTGCTTCCTCGCTGGCGGTATTGCCTTCGGCATCGACGGTGATGCGGGCGATGGCGGTCGTGCGCAGCGTCGTTACCAGCAGCTGGCCCTGCCAGTCCGCGAACATGTCCCCGGTGTAGAAAATCATGTCCGACGGGGCGATCACCGGATTCCAGTAGATGGCGGGCTTGGTGAAGCCGTCATCCGCGGTGTGATCGGGAATGTCGCTGCCGTCATAGTTGTCGCCGTTCGAGCGCACCGGCCAGCCGTAGTTGGCCCCGCGCACGACGAGATTGAGCTCGTCGCCGCCGGCCGGGCCGTGCTCGAGTTCCCACAGGTTGCCATCCGGAGCGAATTCGAAGCCGAGCAGGTTGCGCTGGCCGTAAGACCAGATTTCGTCCGCCGGGCTGCCCATGTCGGCAAAGGGATTGCCTTCGGCAGGTGTCCCGTCGAGGTTCAGCCGCAGCACCGCGCCGCGATTGTCCGACAGGTCCTGCGCCGGATCGCCTTCCTGGCGCTCCCCGCTGGCAAGGAAGAGGTATTCGCCGTCCGGCGAGAAGGCGATCTTGTGCGAATAGTGGCCGAAACGCTCACCCACGTGGCTCTGCCGCCAGATTTCGCTGAACCCTTCGAGGCTGCAATGGGTGTCGCTGTCGCAGGCGAGGGTGCCGCGACCCATGGCAGCGAGGGCGCCTTCGCCTTCGGGCTGTGCCCAGGTCAGGTAGACCGTGCCGCTCTCTTCGTAGTCAGGCGCGAAAGCGATATCGCCTAGGCCGCCCTGGCCGCGGTTGAGCACTTCGGGCGCACCGTCGACCGAGCCCACGGTACCGGTGGAAGGATCGACGAACTTGATCGTCCCGGCCTTCTCGGTGAGGAAAATGCGGCCCGTGCCGGGCTCGAAAGCAATCGCCCACGGGGCCGCAAATGTGCCGAAGCTGGTGGCGGTGAAAGGCGCTTCTTCGCCCAGCTCCACCGTGTCGCCATCCCCAGATTGCGCATGGCTGCAACTTGCGAAGCCCAGCGCGCTTGCGAAAAGGGCGGTAGTCAGGATTGTCTTGCGCATGTTGTCTGCTTCACCTTCTGCCGAATTTGCATCCTCGCTGGGGCCTGCGCCGCTGGTCGCCGGGGTCGACGAGGCCGGGCGCGGCCCGCTTGCTGGTCCTGTAGTGGCGGCTGCTGTGCTGCTGTGCAAGCCGGTACCAAAGGGGGTAGCGGATTCGAAGAAGCTTTCGGCCACGGCGCGAGCCAAGGCAGAAGTACTGATCCGCCGCGATTGCGCCTTCGGGATCGGCGTGGTGGACGTCGCGGAAATCGACCGCATCAACATCTTCCAGGCGACCATGCTGGCCATGAGCATCGCCATGGAAAAGCTGTGCGAGGCGCTTGGGCGTGAAGACCTGCGGACGCTGATCGACGGCAACCTGACGCCCGCCGGCCGCTGCGATCGGTGGCGCTGGGACGCGACACCCATTGTCGGCGGCGACGGGATCGAACCGGCCATCGGCGCGGCCTCTATCCTCGCCAAGGAATACCGCGACCGGCTGATGATAGAGGCGGCGCAGCGCCACCCGCACTACGGTTGGGAGCGCAACAAGGGCTATGGCTCGAAGGAGCACATGGCCGCCCTGCGTGAGCACGGCCCGACACCGCTGCACCGCCGCAGCTTCGCGCCGGTGGCGCAGATGGAAATGGAGCTCTAGCGCCAGGCCTAGCCGGTGAAAGCTCCGGCCTTGAGCTGCGCGATATAGGCCTTGGCGAACTTCTCGGCTTCGGCCGGGTCAGCAGGGATGCCGCCTTGTTCGTCCGAGGCCGCACCCAACTCGTCGCGGCTGTTGACGCGCGGGAAAGGCAGGTCCGGAACGTCCACACCAAGGAAGTCGCACAGCGGCTTCCAGCCCATCTTCGGGTGGAACTGCAGCAGGCGCTCGGCAGGCAGGCTTTCTACCACCTCTTGGTTCCGTTTCGCGTACCAGTCGGTCATGAATGCGCGGTCGGTGATGTCGCCATCGAAGTGATCGAAGATGACGCCGTTCATCATCACCTCGACCGGCGATCCCTTGAGCGAATCCAGCATGCGCGGCGAGAATATCGTCTCGCTGACGCTTTCGAACCAGCTATCCGGATCGCGCGTAGTCAGCACCACCTTGGCATCGGGATAGTAGTCCGACAGCTCGCGCCAGTAGGAGGCGGAAGGGTAGTCGCTGGACGCGGCAAAGCCGTCGAAAATCGTGTCCCAGTCCGGCTGGCCCTGCGAGGCGGCGATCCACAACGGTATCTGGTTGCGCGCGTCGGCAAACACCTCGGACATGTGGTGGCACGGGCCGAAGCCGAGCTCCTCCAGTGCAAACTTCATCGAGAAGGTGGCGTTGCGCCCCAGTCCCGCCGCGATCACTTTCAATGCCATCTGAGCCCCTTCTTGGTCGCTTTACGCCCCGTTTGGTGCCTTCTGCCACGAGTGAGTCCTTCGCGCCACACCCCACGATATCGAGTCTGTGGAATCCACCGGGACTCAATATCTTGTGCCGGACTCTTTTCGTTCTCCCTCAACAAAATCCCGGCGTGGCGGAATTGCCGCTTGACCCGCGGACTCCGAGGACTCAGACCTCCTGTGGATAACTTCAGGGGAATACTGTGGGTGAACTGACGAAAGTGCGCGCGGCGCCAGCTACCAAGCGGCGCAAGGCTCCTGCGGTCGACAAGGCAGAACTGCCACTGGGGCAGATCCTGACCGGCGACTGCGTGGAACGCATGCGCGAACTGCCCGACGCCTGCATTGACCTGGTCTTTGCCGATCCGCCTTACAACCTGCAGCTGGGCGGGGACCTGAACCGTCCCGACGGCAGCCATGTTGATGCCGTGACCGACGACTGGGACCAGTTCGACAGCTTCGCCCTCTACGACAAGTTCACCCGCGAATGGCTGACCGAGGCCAAGCGCATCCTGAAGCCCGACGGCGCGCTGTGGGTGATCGGCAGCTATCACAACATCTACCGCGTTGGCGCGATCCTGCAGGACCTGGGATTCTGGATCCTCAACGACGTGGTCTGGCGCAAGACCAACCCCATGCCCAATTTCCGCGGCACCCGCTTCACCAACGCGCACGAAACGCTGCTATGGGCGAGCCAGGGCGAGAAGGCCAAGTACCAGTTCAACTACACCGCGATGAAGACGCTCAACGACGAGATCCAGATGCGCAGCGACTGGACCTTTCCGATCTGCAGCGGCGGCGAGCGGTTGAAGGACGAAAGCGGCCACAAGGCGCACCCGACGCAAAAGCCCGAGGCGCTGCTCTACCGCGTGTTGCTGGCTACCACCGAGAAGGGCGACGTCGTGCTCGACCCGTTCTTCGGCACTGGCACCACCGGCGCGGTGGCCAAGCGCCTGGGCCGCGACTGGATCGGCTGCGAGCGCGAGGCGAGCTACCGCAAGGTGGCGACGGCGCGGATCGAAAAGGAACTGCCGCTCGATGAAAGCTCGCTCTCCACGATGCAGAGCCGCAAGGGCCAGCCGCGCGTGGCTTTTGGCGCCGTGGTGGAAGCCGGGCTGCTCAAGCCGGGTACGGAACTGTTCGACAAGAAGCGCCGCTGGAAAGCCCAGGTTCGCGCCGATGGCTCGATCGAATGCGGGAAGGAAGTCGGCTCGATCCACCTTGTCGGCAAGACCTTGCAGGACGCGCCAAGCTGCAATGGCTGGACATTCTGGCACTACGAGGCGGACGGTGATGTGAAGCCGATCGACGCGGCACGCGCGCTCTACCTGCTCGCTGCCGAGGATTGATCGCTTGATCGTCACCCTGAACTTGTTTCAGGGTCCATTCTGCAATCTGATTGGACGGCTCCATTGGTGAAATGGATGCTGAAACGAGTTCGGCATGACGGGTGATGAATTGACTGATCGCATCTACATCCAGCCGCTCACCACCGTTTCCGGCCCGCAGGCGGTGGACGGCAAGGCCGTGCGGCTGGGCGGCTCCATGGTCTATGCCCGCGAATTCGCGGTGATCGTGCGCCGGGATGGCAAGGTTGCCGAACGCCTGCTGGCGACGGTCGACACGATTGATGACGTGCTCGGTTTCCTGCCGGAAGAGGTGCGCGGCGAGGGCGCGAAGCAGTGGGAAGACCTGCGCAAGGTCCACGCCCCGCTGGAGCTGGGTGCGCGCACGGTGCGGCTCGACCAGCCGCAGGTGATGGGCATCCTCAACGTAACGCCGGACAGCTTCAGCGACGGCGGCCAGTTCATGGACGATGCCGAGGCCATGCGCGAACAGGCGGCCAAGATGCACGAGGCGGGCGCGGCGATCATCGACATTGGCGGCGAAAGCACGCGGCCCGGTGCGAAAGACGTCTGGGAAGGCGAAGAGATCAAGCGGGTCGAGCCAGCCATCGAATATTGCGTCGGCATGGGCGCTGCGGTCAGCGTGGACACGCGCCGTCCCGCCGTGATGGAGGCGGCACTTGCCGCTGGCGCCCATGTGATCAACGACGTTTCCGCCCTGCGCTACGACCCGCGCAGCCTGCAATTCGCTGCCACAAGCGGCGCGCCGGTTGTGTTGATGCACGCGCCGGGTACGGGCGAGGACCTGCACGCCGATCCGGACTACACCAGCGTCGTGTTCGCCGTGTTCGACTTCCTCAAGGACGCGCGTGACCGTGCTGTGGGTGCGGGGATCGCCCGCGAGAAGGTGGTG
This sequence comes from Alphaproteobacteria bacterium, assembly GCA_030431875.1. GTDB lineage: Bacteria > Pseudomonadota > Alphaproteobacteria > Sphingomonadales > Sphingomonadaceae > Alteraurantiacibacter. Next base: position 17,909 of record JAUIIG010000018.1, on the reverse strand, counting down.
CTCGACCCCGGCATCGGCTTCGGCAAGTCGCTGGCCGATAACCTCGCCTTGCTCAACGCGCTGCCACTGTTCCATGCGCTCGGCCAGCCCATCCTGCTGGGGGCCAGCCGCAAGCGCATGATCGGCGCGCTGTCGAACGAGGCCCCCGCGCACCAGCGGCTGGGCGGCTCGCTCGCGATTGCGCAGCTCGGGATGGATGCCGGGATGCACATCCTGCGCGTCCACGACGTCGCCGAGACCGTTCAGGCCCGCAACGTGTGGCGCGGCCTGCGCGATGCGGCGCTGACGGACTTTGCGGGACTGGCCGACTAGCGAATCTATCGGACCCAAAGGGTCCGCAAGGCCGACGGGCCGTCCGAGCTTTTGCGAGGAGCCAAGCACACGGACGTGCGCGCCCGGCGCTGGAGGGCCTCAAGTCAGGCCGCGTTGTCGATGCCGAGGTCGCTAAGCTTGCGGTAGAGCGTCGAGCGGCCGATCCCCAGACGACGTGCTACTTCAGTCATGCGGCCGCGGTAATGCCCGATGGCGAGACGGATCACGTCGGCCTCGATCTCTTCCAGCGGGCGCAGGTTACCGTCGGAGGTGTAGAGCATGACGCCGGCGCTATCGCGCATGGGGCCACCCTTGGTCGGTTGGCTCTCGCCGACGAGTTCGCGCAGCTGCGGGAAGTCGTCCGCGGTCAGCGCGTCGCCTTCGCAGAAGACGGCAGCGCGGAATAGCACGGCCTGCAACTGGCGGACGTTGCCCGGCCATTCAAAGGCACCCAGCAGGCGCATGGCGTCGGAGGTCACGCCCAGCGGGCGCAGGCCCGGCTGCTGGCCGATCTGGTGGAGGAAATAACGGGTCAGCGCGCCGATATCGCGGTCGCGCTTGCGCAGCGGAGGCAATTCGATGGCGGTGCGCGAAATCAGGTCCAGCAGTTCCTGGCGGAAATGGCCGGTCGCAACGAGGTCGGCCAGCGGCAAGTTGCTGGCGCAGATCACGCGCACGTCGACCTTGAAGCCGTACTGCGCACCCAGCGGCTTCACGCTGCCGGAACCGAGCACGTCGATCAGGCGGTCCTGCACATCCATGGGCAGGCGATCGATCTCGTCGAGCACCAGAGTGCCGCCGTCGCAATGCTGGAAGGCGCCGAGCTGCTGGTCGAAAGCGCCGGCGAAGGCGCCTTTCTCGTGACCGAACAGCACCGATTCGAGGCTGCTGGCCGGCACGCTGGCAATGTTGATCATGCGGAATGCGGTCTTGGCGCGCGGGCTGGCAGCATGCATGGCGCGCACCAGCATTTCCTTGCCCGTGCCGCTTTCGCCTTCGATCAGCACGTGGCCGTGACCGCGCGCCGCCTTGGCTGCCTTGGCCAGGGCATCGCGGAACGGCGGGGCGGTGCCGACCATGGCATCGAAATCGAGGTTCGCCGGCATCTTCTCGCTCAGCGGCAGCAACTCGTCCTGCGGGGCTTCGCGCGTGGTGGCATTACGCAGCGCCTGCATCAGCCGGTCAGGCGAGACCGGCTTGACCAGGTAGTCGCTGGCACCGGCGCGCATGGCTTCCACGGCCAGCTGCGGGCTGGTGCTGGTGGTCACCATCAGGATCGGCAGCGCGGGGCGGCGCGACTTGAGTTCGGCGATCAGCTCGCAGGCGCGGTCGCCCGGAACGCCCTGGTCGAGGATAATGGCCGAAAGCTGCATGCCCTGGCGCGTGCCCAGCGTGGCGATCGCCGTCTCGCTGTCCTCGACGGCAAGCATGCGCCAGCCTTCGCGGCCCGCAAGCGCGCCAACCAGGCGCCCCTGCGCTGGGTCCTTGTCGATCAGCATCAACAGCCGCTGTTCGGGCTCTACCATGCGAAAACTACCCCTGGTGCCGGTCTCTGCCGGATGTCGAACAAGGGGCGTACCAGCACTGGGTAAAGAGGCCATTAAGGCTGGCAATCGGTGGTTCGTCCTCTCGTGGGACTTGAGGCGGATGCGAAGCGGCGATAGGACGTTTCGCAGAACACGAACCAGCCAGGGAAGGCTTGAGATTACCATGAGCGATCCGCAGGAACTGAAGGCCCACGAGGGCACCTACGCCAGCTTCATCGGCATGTTGAAATGGGCAGTGCCCCTGATTGCCGTGATTGCCGCCATCGTCGTCGCCCTGATCGCCTGACGCAGGGCGAGGGGGGATGAAGATTGCCGTACTGAAAGAGACCGCCGCCGGGGAAACCCGCGTGGCGGCCACGCCTGAAACGGTCAAGAAGCTGGCCTCGCTGGGGGCGAGCCTCGCGGTGGAAACAAGCGCAGGTGCGGCTTCCTCGATTTCCGACGCCGACTATGTCGAGGCCGGTGCCGAGGTCGGTCCTGCCACTGTGGTGGTGAAGGACGCGGACCTGGTGATGGGCGTGCAGGCGCCCGATGTGGCCGCGCTGGCCGGCGCCAAGCCCGGTGCCTGGGTGGCGGCCACTTTCGATCCCTTCGGACAACGTGAGCGTGTCGACGCCTATGCCAAGGCTGGCCTCGAAGCGCTGGCGATGGAATTCATGCCGCGCATCACCCGTGCGCAATCGATGGACGTGCTCTCCAGCCAGTCCAACCTCGCGGGCTACAAGGCGGTCATCGCGGCGGCAGACCAGTACGGTCGCGCCTTCCCGATGATGATGACCGCGGCAGGCACGATTTCGGCGGCCAAGGTCTTCGTCATGGGCGTGGGCGTTGCCGGCCTGCAGGCCATTGCCACGGCCAAGCGCCTCGGTGCGCAGGTTTCGGCCACCGACGTGCGGCCCGAAACCGCCGAACAGATCAAGAGCCTTGGCGGCAAGCCGGTGTTCGCCGAAGGCCTGGAGGCGTCGGGCGAGGGCGGTTACGCCGCCGAACTGACGGAAGAGCAGAAGGCCGCGCAGGCGGAAATGGTTTCCGCCCACATCGCCAAGCAGGATATCGTCATCACCACCGCGCTGATCCCCGGCCGCGCTGCTCCCCGACTGGTGTCGGACGCGCAGATCGCGACGATGAAGCACGGTAGCGTGATCTTCGATCTCGCGGTGGCGCAGGGCGGCAATGTCGAAGGCTCGGTGGCAGACCAGGTGGTCGAAAAGCACGGCGTGCACATCATGGGCTTCTCCAACACGCCCGCACACCTCGCAGCTGACGCCAGCGCCTTGTTCAGCCGTAACCTGTTCAATTTCCTGAGCGCTTTCTGGGACAAGGAAGCGAACAAGCCGGTCCTCGACGAGGAAATCGGCGACGCCATCCGCCTGACCAAGGGCGGCGAAGTGGTGAACGCGAGGCTCAAGGGGTAAGCCGCATGGACTTCATATCAATCCTCTCGATCTTCGTGCTGGCCTGTTTCGTCGGCTACTACGTCGTGTGGTCGGTCACTCCGGCGTTGCACACGCCGCTGATGGCAGTGACCAACGCCATTTCCTCGGTCATCATCGTCGGCGGTCTGATCGCAGCGGCGGAGGCCGAGAGCGAGATTGCCAAGTGGCTGGGGCTGGGGGCCATCGTGCTCGCCAGCATCAACATCTTCGGCGGCTTTGCCGTCACCGAACGCATGCTCGCCATGTACAAGAAGAAGGACAAGTAGATGAACCTGTCGTTCTTCGCTGCCGGAGCCGCGCATGCTCCCGTGAACCCTTGGGTGGCGCTGGCCTACCTCGTTTCGGGCATCTTCTTCATCCTCGCGCTGCGTGGCCTTTCCAGCCCTAGCACCAGCCGCACGGGCAACCGTTTCGGCATGGCGGGCATGCTGCTGGCTGTGGCCACCACGCTGGCGACCCATGTGCCGATGATCGAAGGCGACATGCAGAACAGCTATGCCGGGCCTGATTTTGTCCTGATCGGCCTGGTTGTCGGGGCCATCGCGCTTGGTGCGGTGATCGGTGTGACCACCGCGCGCAAGATCGCCATGACGTCGATGCCCGAACTGGTCGCCGCCTTCCACTCGCTGGTCGGCATGGCAGCCGTGCTGGTGGGCCTTGCTGCATGGCTGAATCCCAGTGCTTTCGGCATCCTTGATGCGGAAGGGCAGATCCTTGTCGCCAGCCGCGTCGAGCTGGGCCTCGGTATCGCCATCGGTGCGATCACTTTCTCCGGCTCGGTGATCGCCTTCCTCAAGTTGTCGGGCAAGATGAGCGGTTCGCCCATCCTCCTGCCGATGCGCCATGTCATCAACCTCGGCACCCTGCTGGCCATCATCGGGCTGGTCGTCGCCTATGCCATGTCCGGCGCTGGCGGCGCGGGCGAGGGGCTGCTCGTGGTCTGGATCACCCTCGCGGCCTTCATCATCGGCTTCCTGTTGATCATCCCCATCGGCGGCGCGGACATGCCCGTCGTGGTGTCCATGCTGAATTCCTATTCCGGCTGGGCCGCAGCCGCCATGGGCTTCACGCTGGGCAACACGGCGATGATCATCACCGGCGCGCTGGTCGGCTCCTCGGGCGCGATCCTCAGCTACATCATGTGCCGTGCGATGAACCGCAGCTTCCTCAGCGTGATTGCTGGCGGCTTTGGCGCGGATGACAGCGGTGGCAGCGGTGAAGCACGCGAGCAGCGCCCCTACAAGCAGGGCAGCGCTGCGGACGCCGCCTACATGCTGGAACAGGCCGAGAAGGTCATCATCATCCCCGGTTACGGCATGGCCGTGGCCCAGGCGCAGCATGCCCTGCGCGAAATGGCTGACTTGCTGGAGGAAAAGGGCGTGGAGGTGAAGTACGCCATCCACCCCGTCGCCGGACGCATGCCGGGCCACATGAACGTGCTACTTGCCGAGGCATCGGTGGAATACGACAAGGTGTTCGAACTGGAGGACATCAACAGCGAGTTCGCCCAGTGCGACGTGGCCTTCATCATCGGTGCCAACGACGTGGTGAACCCAGCAGCCAAGACCGACAAGTCCAGCCCGATCTACGGCATGCCAGTGTTCGACGTGGACAAGGCCAAGCAGGTCTTCTTCATCAAGCGCTCGATGGGCGGCGTGGGCTATGCCGGCGTCGACAACGACGTCTTCTACATGGATCAGACCATGATGCTGTTGTCGGATGCCAAGAAGATGGTCGAGGAAATCGTCAAGGCGATCGACTGATGGCCGGTGGCGATGACGTCGCGCCGTCGTGACGTCATCCCCCTGACAATTTGTCCGAAACGAGGAACCTGTCGTCGCCATTGCCCGTTAGGCGGGGAAGGCACGCGATACGGATTTTGTGCCACGCAACATGGGGGTCTCGCGACTTGCGTAAACTTGGGCTGATTGGCGGGATGAGCTGGGTCTCTACCCGCAGCTATTACGAGCGCATCAATCGCTACGTGCAGCGCAACGTCGACAAGACGGCATCGGCCCCGATGCTGATCGAAAGCCTCGACTTCTCGCAGGTCTACCGCGCACACACGACTGAGGAATGGCAGCATGCCACCGATGTGCTGGCAGCCAGCGCGAAGCGGCTGGAAGCGGCGGGGGCGGAAATGCTGATCATCGGCGCCAACTCAATGCACAAGATCTACCGCGACGTGGCCGCGCAGGTTGAGGTGCCGATCCTGCATATCGCCGAATGTGTCGGCGCGAAGATGGCCGAGGACGGCGTCAGCCGCGCGGCGCTGATCGGGACGCGCAATGTGATGACGGAGAGCTTCTATCGCCGCCGGCTGGTGGCGCACGGGGTCGACCTGCTTCCGCCGGACATGGCCAATGTCGAGGAGCTGGACCAGATCATTTACAACGAGCTGATGCAGGGCAAGGCCAGCCGCAATGCCGAGCGCGCGCTGCGCACCATGTTCACCAATTTCCAGAAGGTGGGGGCAGAAGCCGTGATCCTCGCCAACACCGAGCTGGAGCAGGTGGTGGACGTCGATGCCAACGTCCTGCCGATATACGATTGCACCGGGATTCACGCGCAAGCGGCCGCGGAATGGATTATCGGCGGATAATCGTCGGCGACCTGCCGCTTTTTCGCGGCGTTCGCGGGCTGTTCCCGTTGTCATGCGGCTGGCCGCAATTTAGCGACCACGCATGTCCCGTGCGCCCTATGCAGCCGATCCCGCGAAAACCCGCGGGCGCGAGTTCGAGCAGCCGGGCTTTGGCGCGCGCGGTCCGCGAAGCACTTTCCAGCGCGACCGGGACCGCATCATCCACTCGATTGCCTTCCGGCGACTGGCGGGCAAGACGCAGGTCTTCGTCGCGCCTGACGGCGATCATTATCGCGTCCGCCTGACACACAGCCTGGAAGTGGCGCAGATCGGCCGCGTTCTGGCGCGCCAGTTGCAGCTGGACGAGGACCTGACCGAAGCGCTGTGCCTTGCGCACGACCTCGGCCACCCGCCGTTTGGCCATCCGGGAGAGGAAGCGCTCAACGCTTCGTTGGCGCCGCGCGGGGGCTTCGATCACAACGAGCATGCCCTGCGCGTGGTGATGCGGATCGACAGCCCCTATTGCGACAATCACGGCCTCAACCTGAGCTGGGAAACGCTGGAAGGCATCGCCAAGCACAACGGCCCTGTGGCGCAGCCAGGCTGGGCCTTGGGCGAACTGAACGCGGCTTTCCCGCTGGACCTTGATCGCTGGCCCTCGCTGGAAGCACAGGTGGCCGCGCTGGCGGACGATATTGCTTACGACAACCACGACATCGACGATGGCTTGCGGGCAGGGTTCCTCGAACTCGACCAGCTGCTGGAGCTCGATTTCCTGGCTGACCTGTGGCGCCAAATCGAACGCCAGTATCCCAATGCCCGCCGCGAGGCGCAGCTGCGCGAATTGGTGCGCACCCAGATCGGGGTCATGGTGAACGACCTGCTCGAAACCACGCGGCAGAACCTCAAGGGTGTCGGCAGTGCAGACGAAGTGCGCGGCGCGGGAGTTGCCTTGGCGAGCTTTTCGCCTGACATGACTGCCATGGAACGGACGCTGAAGCGGTTCATGTACGCCAACCTCTACCACCACGAGGCGCAGCTGCGCACGGCGGAACGGGCGCGCAGCGTGATCTCCAAGCTCTATGCCGCCTACGACCAGGACCCTTCGCTGATGAATTCGGGCTGGGCCGAACGCCTGCCGCCGGACGAGCCCGCGCGCGCGCGGCACATTGCCGATTTCATCGCCGGCATGACCGACCAGTATGCCATGAGCCAGTACGCCGACATCTTCGGCAGCCGCCCAGACGGGTTGTCCAATGTCTGAGCCGCTGCGTGTCCTGCTGGTCGGCGCGACCGGCCTGATCGGACGGACGATCATTGCCCGTTCCCCGCAATTGCAGGGGATTGCCCTGCAAGGCCTCGCGCGGCGGGAAATCCCCTTTGCCCCGGGAACGCGGATGGAACTGGTGCTGGCCGGCAGCGACGAATGGCCGGGGATCATCACCCAGCTGGTGCCCGATGCCGTGATCAGCGCACTCGGCACCACGCACAAGAAGGCGGGCAGCAGCGATGCCTTCCGCGCGGTCGATCATGACCTGGTGCTGGAAGTGGGCAAGGCGGCCAAGGCGGCGGGGGTGAAGAACTTTGTGCAGGTATCCTCGGTCGGGGCTGATCCCTATTCCAAGAATTCGTACATGCGGGTGAAGGGCGAGACCGAGCGCGACCTGAAGGCGCTGAAGCTGCACCGGCTCGACATCCTGCGGCCCAGCCTGCTGCGTGGGAAGCGACAGAATGACGTGCGCCCGCTTGAAAGGATCGGCCAGATCACTGCGCCGATTGGCGACCTGTTCCTGCACGGATCGAAGGAGAAATACCGCTCGATCCGCGCCACAGACGTCGCCGCCGCGGCCTTGCAGGCGGCGATCACCAAGGCGGGCGGGCAGTTCGTCCATGAGCACGAATCGCTGATGCGCCTCGCGCGCGAGTTCGACCGGGCGCAGGCAGCGCTGGCCGGACCCGGCTAGGTCGGGCGAGGGGGAGGGGACATGCGAGGCTTGATCGACAAGGCGACCGCGCTGTTCGCTGTATGGACCGTGCTCGGCGTGGGCTGGGCATGGCTGTTTCCCGCGCATTTCGCCTGGGTGACCAGCGGCAGTGTGTTCGGGCAGTCGCTGATCAGCGTGCTGCTGGGCGTCATCATGCTGGGGATGGGCCTGACCTTGCGGGTGGAGGACCTTGCCCGCGTGCTGACCATGCCGCGCGGCGTGGCAGCGGGGGTTGCGTTGCAATTTACCGTCATGCCGGCAGCCGGGGTCTCCATTGCCATGTTGAGCGGGCTGGAGACCGGCCTCGCCGTGGGCCTGATCCTCGTGTCCTGCTGCCCCGGCGGCACGGCCAGCAATGTCGTCGCCTACCTCGCGCGCGCCAACCTTGCCCTGTCGGTGACCATGACCATGGTCTCCACCCTGGTCGCGATCGTGCTCACCCCGTTGTTGACCGGCTGGCTGGGCGGGGTGTTCATCGAGATCGACCGCTGGGCGCTGTTCCAGCAGATGGTCGCCATCGTGCTGGTGCCAGTGGTGGCAGGCGTTGCCATGGGCCGCCTGCTGCCCGAAACCACCCGCAAGATCGCCACTTTTTCGCCGCTGGTGTCGGTGATCGTGGTGGTATTGATTGTCGGCGCGATTGTCGGCGCCTCGAAGGATCTGATCGAGGCACACTTTGGCGTGCTGCTGCTGGCGGTCTTCGCGCTGCATGCCATCGGCTTCACCCTGGGTTTCGTGATCCCGCGCCTGATGGGCTTTGCCGCGCCGGAGCAGCGCACCATCTCCATCGAGGTGGGCATGCAGAACTCCGGCCTCGGCGCGAGCCTTGCCAGCGCGCCCAGCTTTGCAAACCAGTTCGCCAACCCTATGCAGGCGGCCCTAGCGCCGGTGCCGAGCGCCATCTCGTCGGTCTATCACGTGGTGATCGGCTCCATCCTCGCGGGCATCTGGGCGCGTCAAACCAGGGAGACTGACAATGTGGGCTAGCCTGTTCGGGATCGCCAACCTGTGGGCCATGCTATTCTGGGCAGTACTGGTCCTCCTGCCGCGCAAGCCGCTGGCATTGAGCGCGGTGTTCTACGCCGGTGTCGGGCTGCTGTGCCTGGCCTACGCGCTGCTGCTGGGGCTGCTGCTGGGCGGCGTGGTCGATCCGGGCGCGACGGGCGACGGAGCGGCCTCCGGCTTCACCAGCATCGAAGGCGTGCGCGGCATCTTCATGTCGGACGGCGGCGTTACCGTGGGCTGGATCCACTACCTCGCCTTCGACCTGTTCGTCGGCCTGTGGATCGCGCGCGATGCGGACCAGAAGCAGTTCTCGCGGCTGGTGCAGGCCCCGGTGCTCCTGCTCACCTTCGTGGCCGGCCCCGCAGGCCTGCTGGTGTGGATGGCCATCCGCGAGAAGCGCGCACGCAAGGGGGCGCGGAAGGGCGCATGACCAAGCTCTATTACCCGTCGACCGAGCGCAATCGCGAGCCGATCCTCGCCGTGCTGCAGCAGGAATTGCCTGCGTCGGGGTTGCTGGTGGAAGTCGCTGCCGGTAGCGGCGAGCACGCGGTCTATTTCTCGAAACGGTTTCCCGACTGGCAGTGGCAGCCGACAGATCCGCAGGAAGAGGCGTTGGAATCCATCGCGGCCTGGCGGGAAGAGGAGGGCGCTGAAAACCTGCTGCCGCCGCTCGAACTCGATGCTTCAGCTGATGCATGGCCCGTGGACGCCGCCGACGCGATGCTGTGCGTCAACATGACCCACATCAGCCCGCCTGCCGCAACGGAAGGGCTGTTCGCTGCTGCCGGTCGTCTCCTGCCGTCAGGCGGACCGCTGGTGATTTATGGACCATTCGTCGAAGCCGAGGTGGAAACGACCGCCTCGAACCTCGACTTCGACGCCAGCCTCAAATCGCGCGATCCGTCATGGGGCCTGCGCGACGTGGCATGGCTGGACGAGCTGGCGGCGGCCAACGGGCTGGAACGCACGGCGCGCCATGCCATGCCTGCCAACAACCTGACTCTGGTCTATCGCCGCAAATAAAAAGCGCCCGCCGGATCGCTCCAGCGGGCACCTTGCGACCCTTAAAAAGGGCCTCCCGTTGATGAACCTGCCTAGATCGCTTCGGCAGCGTCGTCAGCAAGCGATTCGAGGTCCTGCCCCACACCGCGAACGGTGTTGCAGGCTGCGACGCTGAGGGTCAGCAGTCCGGCGGTAAGGGCGATCACGATCTTGCGCGCCATGTCTTGTTCCTTTGTCAGTTGCCCGATCATCGCGGGCTTGCCTTGATAAACACCTAATCGAAGATCAGGTTCCGATGGATTGTCGCTGGTCGACAAAGCGTTTCCTGCTCACGACGCGCTCGCGCCAGGCGATGATAATCCCCGCCACGACAACCAGCGGCGCGCCGAGCCATGTGCTGGTGCCCGGCAGGACAGAGAAAAACAGCCAGCCGTACAGCGTCGCCCAGATCAGGCTGGAATAGTCCATCACCACCACGCTGGAGACCTTGCCGTAGCGCAGGGCGAGGGTGATCAGCAGCTGGCCCACGGTGCCCGAAAGGCCGATCCCGGCGAGGATCGCGTAGGTCTCCCAGGTCTGCTCCGCCATGGTGAAGGGCAGGAATGGCAGCACGCACAGGGTGCTGAAGGTGGCGAACCAGAAGACGATGGAGATGGCCTTGTCGGTGCGGCTGAGGTCGCGAATCTGGATCGAGATCAGCGCCACCATGAAGGCACCGCCCAGGGCCGCTGCCGCGCCGCCGAGGGGGATCGCATGTCCGCCCGGCTGGGCGATGATGATGATACCGACAAAGCCCGCTACGACGGCCGACCAGCGCCACCAGCCGACCTTTTCGCCCAGCATCATGGTGGACAGGATCACGGCCCAGATCGGCGCGGTAAAGCTCATGGTGGTGGCTTCGGCCAGTGGCAGCAGGATCACTCCGCCGAAGTTGAGCAGCATGCCGATAAAGCCGTATCCGGCGCGCACGAAATGGGCACCCGGCCGCTGGGTCTTGAGCATGCCGATTCCGCCGGTCGCCAGCACGAAAGCGAGCAGTAGGGGGATCGAGGTAAACTGCCGCCAGAAGATGATCTCGGCAATGTGGACGCCAGCCTCGGACGCCAGCTTGATAAGGGCGGCCATGGTGGCGATGCCCGCCATGCCGCCAAGACGGATGAGCAGGGCCAGCAACGGCCGGTCGGTAGAGGCGTCTTCCACGACAATCGCCATAGGCCAAGCCGCGCTTCGATCAAGCATTGAGGCCGGGGATTGTGACGCGGCGGGATACTGCCCATATCCCGGCGCGAGATGAAGCTGCCCAACTGGATTGAATTCGCCAGCGATGCGACATTGTTCGGCCTGTGGGGCGGGGCCTTCCTGCTGCTTTCTGCCCTGTCAGTATGGGGCGACCGTCGCCGCGCCAAGCGCAAGGACGTGGACGCCGTGGGGATCGTGCCTTGGCGCGATATCGCCGCGCTGAGCACATTTATTGGCTTGGCGCTCATGAGTTTCGCCGCTGTCGGCTGGATCAGGGGATAGGATCGTTTCCTTGCGAAGCCGCCTCCGCGGCTTCGTCCTCGCTAGACGCGCAGCAGAGCTGCGCCCGCTGCGGGCGGCCAGTCGGCCTTGCGGTCACTGGCGTGACCGTTTCCAGTGCAAGATTGCTAGGTGGTGCTGACCTCGGGCGCGATTAGCGCACGACAGAGCGCGACTGCGCGACCGCAGGTGCCGCGCAGCGAAGCGGAGCGAACAGCACCGAGGACGCTCCGACGGAGGTCGGAGCGAAAGGCAAGTTACAGGCAAGCCTCAAGATAGGCCTGGTCGAAGCCGAACTGGCGGGCTTTTTCGAGCGTGTAGGGACGCAGTCCCGACGAGCGGTGTTCGCCGATGATCTTGCCGTCGTCGCCTTCGTCGAGATACTCGAAGCTGAACAGCTCCTGCGTCACGATCACGTCGCCTTCCATGCCGATCACCTCGGTGACGTTGGTGGTGCGGCGCGAACCATCGCGCAGGCGCTTCACCTGTACGATCAGGTCAACCGATTCGGCGATCTGGCGCGAAATGGCTTCCTTCGGGATCTTGATGTCGCCCATCAGGATCATGTTTTCCATACGGCCGAGGCACTCACGCGGCGAGTTGGCGTGGAGCGTACACATGGAGCCGTCGTGGCCGGTGTTCATGGCGGCGAGGAGGTCGAAACACTCCGCGCCACGAATTTCGCCCAGGATGATGCGGTCAGGACGCATGCGCAGGGCGTTCTTCACGAGGTCGCCGATGGTAATGGCACCCTGGCCTTCAAGGTTCGGCGGACGCGTTTCCAGCGGCAGCCAGTGCGGCTGCTGCAGGCGAAGTTCGGCGGCGTCTTCGATGGTCAGCACGCGCTCACCCGGGTCGATCATCTTCGACAGCGAGTTGAGCATGGTCGTCTTGCCCGAGCCGGTACCGCCCGAGATGACGATGTTCATGCGGCAGGCACCGGCGATTTTCAGCGCGGTACACATCTTGTCGCTCATCGAGCCCCAGTCGCGCAGGTTGTCCAGCGTGATGGGCTTCTCGGAGAACTTACGAATCGAGATGGCGGTGCCGCGCAGTGACAGCGGCGGCACGATGACGTTCACACGGCTGCCGTCCTTGAGACGGGCGTCAGCCAGCGGCGTGGTCTGGTCGACGCGGCGGCCGACCTGGTTCACGATACGCTGGGCGATCTGGAACAAGTGGCTTTCATCGCGGAACTTGATCGGCGCGATGACGAGCTTGCCGCCCTTTTCGATGTAGGTCTGGTCCGGACCGTTCACCATGATGTCCGACACGTCGGGGTCGTTCAGCAGCTCTTCGAGCGGACCGAAGCCGAGCAATTCGTCGATCAGCACCTTTTCCAGCGCGAACTGTTCGCGGCGGTTGAGGGTGACCTTCAGCTCGGCCAGCACTTCCATGATGATCGGGCGGAATTCTTCCGACAGCTCTTCCTTGGTCAGCGTGGCGGCTGCCTCGGGATCGACGCGTTCGAGCAGGCGCGGCAGCACCTGTTCCTTGATCTTGTGGACGCTGGCTTCGAAGCCGCCAAGCTCGCTGGAATGGTCGTGGACCGCGTTGGAACGGTCCGCGAGGCGGCTCATGGCATCGGATTGCTTGTTTGCCGGAGCGTCGACCGGTGCGCCTTCGGCAGGCACCGGCGGGAACTGGTCACCACCAGCGGCGCCATCGTCGGAGGATGGCGCGGGAGCCCCGCCGCCACCGCGCATGGGCTTGGCAACGCCGAAGCTCGGACGTGCCCCCTTGGACATCCCCCCTGCGCCGTTCTTGCGTCCGAATGCGCTCATTCTCGCAAACCCCCTAAAGTCGCTGCATCACCTCATTCCGAAGAATTCGGCGGATTTCCTTTGCAAGGCTTCTTGCGAATTTAGGTGAAGAACTGGTTAAGTTTGTACGTGTAGCCGTTAAATGGACACACGAAACAAGGGTAAACGGACCAGTGGCGACGGGCGGAGAATCTGCGATGCATGTCGTCCTGCTCGGCACCTATGACCTTGGCAAGCCGCGCACGCGGCTTCTCAGGCAGAGTTTGCTGGCCATTGATCCCGGCCTGAAGGAGCTTCACGTCGACGTCTGGCGCGGGGTGGAGGACAAGTCCGTGATGCGCGGGGTCGCCGCGCGGCTTGTGATCGGCCTGAAGATGCTGCTGGGCTATCCGTGCCTGGCATTGCGCTATCTTTTCTGCGGCCGGCATGACGTGGTGGTGATCGGCTACATGGGCCTGTTCGACATGTTGCTGCTGGCTCCACTGGCAAAATTGCGTGGGAAACCCGTGGTTTGGGACGTGTTCTTGTCAGTCTACGATACCTGGGCGCGCGATCGCGGCATGGGGCGGGAGGGCAGCCGGAAGGCGCGCCTGCTACGCTGGATGGAACGGCGTGCCTGCCGTTTGGCGGACCGCCTGGTGATGGACACCAAGGCCCACGCGGCGCTGCTGCAAGAGCTGCATGATGTGCCGCAAGGCAAGCTGGATGCCGTTCTGGTCGGGGCAGAGGAGGGGGCCTTTGCCCCTGCCGCCAGGTCGCAGCCTGCCGGCGCTGGCGAAGGGGTCTCGATCCTGTTCTACGGGCAGTTCATCCCCTTGCACGGGATCGATACGATCATCGATGCCGCGCTGCACCCGCGCGGCCGGGCCCATTCATGGACCATCGTCGGCACCGGGCAGGAGGCAACGCGCATCGATACCCGCTTGCAGGACGCCGATAGCGCGCATGTCCTGCGGCAAGATTGGGTCGACTATGCCGGGCTGGCTGACCTGATGGCCGCGGCGCATGTCTGCCTCGGCATCTTTGGCACCAGCGACAAGGCGGCGAGCGTCATCCCGAACAAGGTCTACCAGACGCTTCTATGCGGCAAGCCGCTGATAACGCGCGATTCCCCGGCAATTCGCGAACTGGTGGAGCAGGACAGCGAAGGCCTCTACCTCGTCCCGCCGGACGATCCGCAAGCCTTGCTCGACGCGATTGATCGCTTTGCCCGGGAACAGGCGGACCTGCCTGCGGTGCTGCACCGTCACCTGTGCGCCGACTTCTCGCTGGAGGCCCTGACCCGGCAATGGCGCGATGTGCTTGAGAAGGCGGTGGCGCGATGAGCCGGATCGACCTGTTGCTGGCAACCTACAACGGCGCGAAATACCTGCCCGAGCAGCTCGCGTCGCTGGCGAAGCAGACACATGCCGACTGGCGTCTGCTGGTGCGCGACGACGGGTCGAGCGATGATACGCTGGAAGTGGTCAGAGCCTGGTCTGAAACGGTTTCACAGCCGGTCGAAATCGTCGACGACGGGCAGAATGGGCTGGGGGCCTCGCTCAACTTCTCGGCGCTGCTAGAAAAGTCCGACGCACCCTATTTCGCCTTCTGCGACCAGGACGATGCCTGGCTTCCGGAGAAGCTCGAGGTCATGCTGCGGGCCGTGCAGGCCGGGGAAGCGCGTGCCGGAGACGGCACCCCGGTGCTGGCCTTTAGCGACCTGCTGGTGGTAGACGACACGCTTACCCAGGTCGCGCCGTCGTTCTGGGAACTCAGCCGCATCGACCCTGCTGCCGGTGACACGGAACTTGGCCGCCTGATGGCACGCAATTGCGTTACCGGCTGTGCTTCGATGGGTAACGGAACGCTGCGGGAGGCAGGGCTTCCCATTCCCGCAGGTGCGCGGATGCATGACTGGTGGCTGGCCATGGTGGCGAGCGCCTTCGGCAGCCTGGTGCCCGTCCAGCAGCCAACCATCCGCTATCGCCAGCATGGCGGCAATGTCGTGGGGGCAACGGATTCACGCTCGCTGGCGCTGGTCGGGCAGGCTTTTTCGCGCCCGCGCTTCTACCTCGACAAGGCCAGGGCGGCACGGGACAACAGCCAGCGGCAGGCGCGCGCCTTTGTCGAGCGGTTTGGTGACAGGCTATCCGCGGAGGAACGCTCGCTGGTTGCGGACTACGGGGCGATTGCAAGCAAGGGCTTCCTGGCGCGCAAGGCCTTCATGCTGCGTCACCGGGTTGGCGCGGGCAGCCCGCTGTTCCGGCTGGCGCTGTTGGCTGTCAGCTAGCTTTCATCCTGCCGAGCATCCGCCGGGTTTCGACCATACCGCTCGCGACCAACAGGACAGCGCGCAGCAGCCACGCCGCCAGCACGATCTGCATGGCTTCGAAGGGACCGATGGTCGCGCCGAGGTAGGCGAAACCGCCCAAGGCAACGGTGCAGCCAGCAAGGTTCGCCACTAGCGGCGCGCGCATTTTGTCTTCGAGGATAAGGATCTGCTGGAACCCGTGCGGCAGGAAGATGGCGCCAGCGACGAGGATGGCCCAGCTGGTCAGCTCACGGGCAAGGTCATAATGGTGGCCGAAGACGAAGGCGAAGACCGGTCCTGACACCATCTGCCAGCCCAGCACCAGCACCGCCGTCACCACCAGCGCGATAAGTGCCACCATCCAGCCGTAGCGACCAATGCGCACGTCCCCGGCTTCGCGGGTGCGCGACAGTACCGGCACCGCGCTGGCGAGGAAGGCAAAGCCCGCCGCCAGCAGCAACGCCTGCAACTGCACCGCCACGCTGACCTGTCCCAGTTCGGCGAGATCGCTTGCCAGCGGCTTGTAAAGTACGATGGGGGCGAGTGTGAGGAAGCTGCTGGAGAGGTCGTAAATGCCCAGCGGCACACCCTTGCGCAGGACTGGCAGGGCTTGGTCGCGCCGGGGCACGGCAAGGCGGACATCGGAACACTTGTGCAGCCGCCGCCACGACAGTGCGGCCTCCAGACCCCATGCCACCCAGTGCAGCACCAGCAGCGCCGCGATGGGTGCGCCGAGCAGGATCAGTGCCACACCGCCCGAAAGCTCGACCAGCCGCCCGGTGAGGACGTGCGGCACGTTGCGCGCCACCTCCTGCCGCCCGACATGGATGGAACGGTTGAGCATGGCCGTGCCGCGCAACAACATGGCAGGAGCAACGGCCAGCAGGGCCAGCATTTCGGTCGGAGCGCGCTCTGCCAGTTGGGCGTAGATCGTCAGTCCCAGGCCCACCAGCATGGTGACGCCAATGCGCAAGGCCAGCGCCACGCTCGCCTGCCGGTCACCTTCGGCGTTCCCCTTGCCATAGGCGTAGGGGACCAGCGTTTCGAACCCCAGCAGCGCGCCGCTCAGGATCACGCCGTAGAAGGCCAGCGCCCACGAATAGAGCCCGTATCCTTCCGGCCCGACCAACCGGGTGATGGCAATGAAATAGACGAGGCGGACCAGCGTTTCCGCCATGGTCATGCCCGTTGCGCCCATACCGTTGACGGTGATCGCCTTGAGCCCTGCGCCGATTCTTGCCTCGGGCTTCATCCAAACCGCTCCTGCGTAGCGGCAACAAAGGCCTTCACGCTCTCGATGCCCTCGGCTTCCTTCCCGGCCAGCAGCCCGTCGACCATGTGCATGGTTTCGCGGGCGTGGGGCAGGTCTTCGGTGCCATAGGCAACGCCATAGCGGAACAGCTTGTGTTTCCCCGCCCATTCCTCGCGACTGGCAAAGGTTGTGGGAACCACCACGCTCTCGCACCCGCACAGCGCGGCGTAGAGCGAATACATGGTCGCCTCGTCATAGCAGTAGAAGGTGCGGTAGCGCGTGAAGGCGGCGGCGACTTCCTCGTGCGACTTGCCGTCGAGCAGTTCGGCATTTGCGGTTTCGGCAATGCGGGGCGTCTCGCTGCCCTTGCGCACCATGTAGCAGGCCCCTTCGCGCGGCGCGTCGGGTGCGGGCGGCACGTAGGCGGGGTTGCGGCTCCACAGCACCAGGTCCTGCGCGCCGCCGGTGACTTCGGGCAGGTCGAACATGGCCTCGACGCGGAAGAACATCTCGTCCTCGCCGAACCGGTAGGGATGCTGCACGCCGGGCTTGTAGAGCAGCCAGCGTGCCACATTGCGCGCGCCCAGCGGGTTGCCCAGCACGATTTCCGGATAGACCACCACGGTATCGTCGCGCAGGTCATCGAATGTGGCGACCGGCGTATCCAGTGCGGGATTGGTGAAGCGCCGGGCATAGCCGAGCAGCAGGCTTGGCTTGCGCAAGACACTCCTGATCGCGGTGCCGAGGCCCGGCTGCGGATCACGGTGGCGCGGCCACAGCTTGGCATCCTCGCCCAGTTGGCGCAGCACGTGGACCAGCATGTGGGTGAAGATCACCCCGCCGCTGTCGGGGTTCCAGTCGGCCGCGTAGACCAGGTAGTTGGGGCGCCTTGCCGCAGTCATGCCTTACCCTGTGCCATCGCCACGGTTGATATCCGTTGTGGCACCATTGGTCAGCCAATGCGCGCTTGTTAACGCGGTTTTCCCCACTGTCGCGGCATTCTGTAC
The DNA here is from genome assembly GCA_030431875.1 of Alphaproteobacteria bacterium. GTDB lineage: Bacteria > Pseudomonadota > Alphaproteobacteria > Sphingomonadales > Sphingomonadaceae > Alteraurantiacibacter. The sequence continues at coordinate 208 of JAUIIG010000018.1, read as the reverse complement.
CTCTGGCAGCAAGCGAAGGGCGCACGGCTTGAGCAAGGATATCTACGTTACCCGGCCGGACCTGCCCGAGCTCGAGCGGCTGATGCCCATGCTCGAGACGATCTGGGAAACGCGCGTGCTGACCAATCGGGGTCCGTTCCACGAGCAGTTCGAGGAAGCGCTGCGTGAATACCTTGAGGCCCCTGCGCTATCCTTGGTTTGCAACGGG
>JAUIIG010000080.1 GCA_030431875.1 Alphaproteobacteria bacterium | reverse complement strand
CCCCGACAACACCACGATGGGCGGCTCGTCGACCACTGCCGGCCGTATCGCCCTGCGCTGGGAGCCCACCGACCGCTTCGAATGGAACGTCTCGGCGGACTTTACCTCCACGCGTGGTGAAGCCGGCCCGACTGTGCTGATTGCAGCCGGTGCCCCCACCGGCGGCGCGGTTGCTTTCGACCCGTTCTCGATCAACCCCGCTACCAGCGCGGGTGCACTCCCTGCCAACGGCCCGCCCCCGGCGCTGCCGTGGCTGACCGGCGTGGACGGTAACGCTGTCCCGGTGAGCTGTGCCTTCGTGCCCGCTGGGCCTTACAGCTGTGACACGCTGACCGGTAACTTCGGCGATCCGCGGTTCATCGCCTACTCCAACTTCCTGGATGCGCGGACTCCCACGCAGCAGGCGCCGTACAAGCCCTATTCTGCCCTGCAGAACCAGGACTTCACCGGCTGGGGTATCCACTCCAACATGACCTTCGACGTGTCGGACAATGTCCAGCTGGTCTGGATCAGTTCGTGGCGCGAATACGAATCGAAGTGGGGCCAGGACCAGGACGCCACGCCGGTTCCCGTCGCGCAGCTGGACAACCAGCTTAATCACCGCGCCTGGAGCCAGGAACTGCGCCTGAACTTCGAACTGGCTGACGGCCTGATCGAAGGTACGGTAGGTGGTTTCTACCTCGACCAGGACGGTGAATATACCGCCCGCGTCGACCTGAACTATGCCGGTATCGACTTCATTCACGGTCCCGACACTACGCCCAGCACGACGCAGGCCGTGTTCGCCACGGCGACCTTGCGCCCGACCGACATGTTCAGCCTGACGGGCGGCATCCGCTACACGGAAGACGAGAAGACCTACACCTACTTCCGGTCCAACCCGGACGGTACGGTGCCGTTCCGTGAAGCCGACAACCTGTTCGTACCCGGCGTGCCGGCTTGCGAATTCTTCCTCGGTGCCCCGACTGCCGGTCCGGTTGGCGTGGGCAACACGCCGAACTGCCTGCTGACCGGCCTGTTCGACGTGCCGGGCCGCTTCGCCGGTAACCGGTGGGACTGGCGCATCGCGGCGGACTACCGCTTCTCGGACGAGTTCCTCGCCTACGCCTCGGTCACCACGGGCTTCAAGGGCGGCGGCGTGAACCCGCGTCCGTTCTTCGGTCCGTCGGCCGGTGAATGTTCGGACCTGCCTCCGGGCTCGACCGCACCGTGTAACCAGATCAACTCGTTCAACCCGGAAACGATCATCACCTACGAGATCGGCTTCAAGGCTGACCTGTTCGATCGTCGCCTGCGCCTGAACGGTGCAGCGTTCTGGAACGACTACACGGACATCATCCTGCAGTTGTCGGCTTGCCCGGGTTCGCCGTGTCTCCAGCCTAACAACGTCGGCTCTGCCGAAGTGAAGGGCTTCGAGCTCGAGTTCGCGGCCTATCCGGTCGACGGTCTCTCGCTCGACGGTGGCCTGAGCTACCTGGACTTCCAGTATACCGACGTTGGTGCATCGGGCCTGACCGGCAGCGAAATCACGCCGTATACGCCGGAATGGACCTACAGCTTCGGCATTCAGTACGATCACGAATTCGATGGCGGCTCGATCATGGCCCGCTTTGACGGTTCGTATCAGTCGGAGACTTTCACCGACAGCTTCAACACCTTCTGGAGCCGGATCGACAGCCGCTTCCTGGGCAATGCCCGGGTGGCTTACACCGATCCCAACGACGAATGGACGGTGGCACTCGAAGTTCAGAACATCTTCGATCGCTACTACTTCCAGAGCGTCAGCGACGTGACCGGATCGCTCGGCCTGGTAACCGGTGTCCCGGGCCTGCCGCGCACCTGGGCACTGTCGGTCCAGCGCGACTTCTAAGGGATAAGGGAGGCCTCCGCTTCGGCGGGGGCCTCTTCCCGCCCTGGAACAGGACAACGAAAAAGGGGCGTGGACCAGATCGGTCCGCGCCCCTTTTTCATGGCCGTCGCCGAAGCGAGGGCCGCCCTGCCTCCCTCAGGAGTTAAGGCGTTCGCGCATTTCCTTGCCTGGCTTGAAGTAGGGCACGCTCTTGGCCGGCACCGGCACCGATTCACCGGTGCGCGGATTACGGCCCGTGCGGGCTTCACGCTGGCGGGTCGAGAATGTGCCGAAGCCGCGCAGCTCTACCCGGCCACCTTCGGCCAGCCGCTGCGTGATTTCGTCAAAGAAGATATCGACGACCTGTTCGATTTCCTCTGCGCGCAGTTCGGGATTATCTGCGGCGAGAGCCTGGAGAAGTTCGGACCTTATCATTTTTATTTCCCTCTCGAGGTGCAGCCCGCGACCAAGAGGACTGCAGTTTCCAACATAGCGCCGACCCGATGCGCTGCGATTTCTGTAGCCTGCCAGAAGCAGCACGGCGGCGCAATCGCCAGCCAAAATTAATGAGATCGGGAAATTGTCCTGCAGATCAGGCGTGATCGAGCAATTGCGCGACATCGAGTCCGAGGCGGTCCATGCGTTCACGGATCGCCGGCCATTCCTCTTTCAGGAAGGCTTCGCGCTCTGCCTGCAGCAAGCTCTCCGCCGCGCCTTCGCGCACGAACATGCCCACGCCGCGCTGCACGCGGATCAGGCCGTCGTTCTGGAACTGCTGGTAGGCCTTGGCCACCGTCAGCGGGTTGGCTCCCTGCTCCGCCGCGAAGGCCCGCACGCTGGGCAGCATGTCGCCCTCCGCATAGCGGCCATCGATGATCGCAGCAGCGATTTGTTCGCGCAGCTTAAGGTAGACGGGACGGGTATCAGCCATGGGTGATTGAGTGCCATAATACAGCGGGTCAGGTCAAGCTTTCCGCGCCGAAAAAGGCGGTTTCAAAAGCAACTTCATGGCTTCACATGGGCGAAACTGCTGTTAGGGTGCGCGCTTTCATGCCGCCCCCCGCGCGGCAAGCGATAAACAGACAAGATACAAGAGGGTTGTTCGCATGAAGGATATGGCGCTGTGGAATTTCGGCGACTGGAGCGCGGTCGTCGCGTCCATCGTCCTGGGTCTGTTCCTCATTGTCGGCGCCTGGGCCGTCACCCGCCCGCAGGAAGAAGTGTTCGGCCACCCCAAGGGTCTGGCCATGCTGTTCTTCGCCGAGATGTGGGAGCGCTTCTCCTACTACGGCATGCGCGCCCTGCTGACGCTCTACCTCGTCAAGCACTGGCTCTATTCGGATGGCAGCGCCAACCTGATCTACGGTGCCTATACCAGCCTCGTTTACATCACCCCAGTGCTGGGTGGGTGGCTGGCGGACCGTTACCTTGGTCAGCGCAAGGCCGTGCTGTTCGGTGCCGTGCTGCTGACCATGGGTCACTTCGCCATGGCCTTCGAAGGCAACGGTAGCGGCTACGAGAACGATCCGGCGCTCAACATCTTCTGGCTGGCGCTGGCCTTCATCATCGTCGGCTCCGGCTTCCTCAAGGCCAACATCTCGGTGATCGTCGGCCAGCTTTACCCGCGCACCGACATCCGTCGCGACTCTGCCTACACCATCTTCTACATGGGCATTAACCTGGGTGCTGCCGCTGGCGGCATCATCGCCGGTTACCTGGGCGAGACCGTGGGCTGGGCCTACGGCTTCGGTGCCGCCGGTATCGGCATGCTGCTGGGCCTGGTGGTCTTCGTGATCGGCAAGCCGCTGCTGCGCGGCAAGGGCGAACCGCCGGTTCCGGCCAAGCTCAAGGAAAAGGTCGCCGGCATCAACCTCGAATGGCTGCTCTACCTCGTTGGCTTCGTGGGCGTGGCGGTGATCTGGTTCCTCATCCAGTACCAGGCCGCCGTGGGCTGGATCCTGCTGGCATCGGGTGCGGCCCTGCTGGTCTACGTGCTGTTCGAAGCCTTCAAGCTCGACAACGAAGCGCGCGACCGCGTGTTCGCGATGATCTTCATCATCCTGCTGATGCCGATCTTCTGGGGCCTGTTCGAACAGGCCGGTGGTTCGATGAACCTGTTCACCGATCGCCACGTCGATCGCGGCAACATCCCCACCACCTTCTTCCAGTCGGTGAACCCGATTTACATCATCCTGCTCGGCCCGCTTTTCGCTGGCCTGTGGCAGTGGCTGGCGAAGAACGGCAAGGAACCGTCGACGCCCGCCAAGATGGGTCTCGGCATCGCCCAGATGGGCCTCGCCTTCATCGTGCTTGTCTGGGGTGCGAACAACTTCAGCATCACCAACGCCGAAGGCGCGCTGATGCTCCCGGTGCTGTTCATCTTCCTGTTCTACTTCCTCTCGACCACCGGTGAGCTCTGCCTCAGCCCGGTGGGCCTGTCGGCGATCAACCGCCTGTCGGTGAAGCACATGGCCAGCCTGATGATGGCAGCCTTCTTCTTCGGCACCGCGGGCGGCAACTATGTCGCCGGCTTCATGGGCTCGCTCATGGGTGAAGGCGAAGGCGGCGACATGACGCGCGAAGCCGCGCTGGACGTCTACTGGTCCATGGGCCTCGTGGCTGTTGGCGTCGGTGTGGCGGTCGTGGTCGTCAGCCCGCTGGTCAAGAAACTGATGCACCTCGACACGCTGAAGGACGACGACGTCAGCGACGACCTCGAAGGTCAGTCCGAAGTCGGTGAACCGCAGGGTCCGGGCGCTCATCCTGCAACCAAGCCACAAGGGTAATCGAATGGGCCGTCTTTCCAGCAAGGGCGGCCCGTCCGCCCTCCTCGCCACGGTAGCTGCGCTGGCGCTCGCCGGCTGCACCACGGGTTCCGGCAGCCAATCGCTCGCCAGCACGCCTGTGGCAGCCGCGGCGTCCGATCCCTACGCCTCGACCTACGAACGCTTCCCGGGCGTGCCGACTGCGATTGTCGGCGCGACCATCTACGATGGCGCGGGTGGGCAGATCGACAACGGCGTGGTCCTGTTTGCCGACGGCGACGTGGTGGCGATCGGCGATGCCAGCCTCGAAATCCCGGAAGGCTATACGCGGATTGACGGCACTGGGCGCTATGTCACCCCGGGCATCATCGACATCCACTCGCACCTCGGTGACTATCCCACGCCTTCAGTCGACGCACATAGCGATGGCAACGAGGCAACCAGCCCGACAACGCCCGAAGTCTGGGCCGAACACTCGGTCTGGCCGCAGGACCCCGGCTTCAGCCGCGCGCTTGCCAATGGCGGCATCACAACGCTGCAGATCCTGCCCGGCTCGGCCAACCTGATGGGCGGGCGTTCAGTGACCCTGCGCAACGTACCCAGCCGCACGGTGCAGGGGATGAAGTTCCCCGGCGCGCCATACAGCCTGAAGATGGCCTGCGGGGAAAACCCCAAGCGCGTCTACGGCAACCGCGGACGCATGCCCTCCACCCGCATGGGCAACTTTGCAGTCAACCGCGAGACGTGGATCCAGGCGCAGGAATACCTCGCCGAAGAGAACCCCGATCGCGACCTCGCCATGGAAACGCTGGCCGGTGTGCTCGAAGGCGAGATCCTGGTGCAGAACCACTGTTACCGTGCTGACGAAATGGCTCTCGTGCTCGATATGGCCGACGAGTTCGGTTACCGGGTCAGCGCCTTCCACCACGCGGTGGAAAGCTACAAGATCGCCGACCTGCTGCGCGAACATGACGTGTGCAGCGCGGTCTGGGCGGACTGGTACGGCTTCAAGATGGAAGCCTACGACGCCATTCCGGAAAACGCCGCGATGATCCACCAACAGGGTGCCTGCGTGGTGATCCACTCCGACGACGAGAACGGCATCCAGCGTCTCAACCAGGAAGCCGCCAAGGCCCAGGCCGACGGCCGCCGCATGGGCATCGACATTGCCGACGCTGACGTGATCAGCTGGATCACCCTCAACGCGGCGCGGGCCATGGGCATCGACGAGATGACCGGCAGCCTCGAGCCCGGCAAGATGGCCGACGTGGTGCTGTGGAACGGTGATCCGCTGTCGATCTACTCACGCCCGCAGATGGTCTGGATCGACGGCGCGCTGATGTACGACATGGACAATCCGGACCGCCGTCCGGTGAGTGACTTCGAACTCGGCCAGCCCGGCGAAGGAGACGTGAAATGAGCGCCCGCCTCCTGCTTGGCGCAGCACTTGTCGCCCTCGCCGCTCCTGCCGCAGCGCAGGATATTGCCATTACCGGAGCCACCGTGGCGCTGGGTGACGGTTCCGACCCGATCGAAAACGCCACGGTCGTCGTCCAGGGCGGCCGCGTGGTCGCCGCGGGTAGCGGCGTTGCCGTGCCCGCTGGCGTTCCGACGCTTGACGGCAACGGCATGTGGGTGACCCCCGGCCTCTTCGCCTCGCTCACCAGCCTCGGCTTGGTCGACGTGGGCGCCGTGTCGGAAAGCAATGATGTGGACGCCGACGATTCCCCGTTCAGCGCCGCGCTCGACGTATCGCCGGTAATCAATCCCAACGCACAGGACTTTGCCTACAGCCGCGCAGGCGGCGTCACCCGCGCCAGCGTGACGCCCGAAGCCGGTGCCTCGATTTTCGCCGGGCAAGGTGCGCTGGTGGACCTTGGCGCGGACTACGATGCGGTGGTGCAGCCACGTGCCTTCCAGCTGATCGAGATGGGTGAGCGCGGCGCGCGCCTCGCCGGTGGCAGCCGCACCTCGGCCCATGCCCTGCTGCGCAATGCCCTGCACGAAGCGGGCTCCTATGGCGAGGCTGCCCAGCTTCGCGGTGGCGGCTCCAGCAACAGCAGCAATGTCGTGGGCGTCGATTCGCGCCGGGTCGGCTCAGCCGAGCGGTCCGGCGACGTGCTGCTCACGCGCTTTGACGCGGCTGCCTTGGTGCCTGTCGTGTCCGGCGAGCAGAAGTTATACGTCAAGGTCGAACGCGCTGCCGATATCCTCGCCATGCTCTCCTTGCTCGAAGAGTTTCCCGCGCTTGACATGGTGCTGGTCGGCGCGACCGAAGGCTGGATGGTCGCAGACCAGATCGCGGCTGCCGGTGTCCCGGTGATCGCCGTGGCCCTGCGCGACCTGCCGGTCTCCTTCGAGCAGCTCGCCGCGACGCAGAGCAATGTCGGCCGCATGGTCGATGCTGGCGTCATGGTCGGCATCGGCGGCTACGACAGCAGCGGCGACCACCCGCGCAATTTGCCGCAACAGGCAGGCAACATGGTCGCTCTTAACTGGGTGACCGGTGCCACGGGCCTGACCTGGGGCGAAGCCTTTGCCAGCATCACCTCGGTCCCGGCACGCATTGCCGGCATGGACGATGCCGGGGTGCTGGCATCGGGTGCCTACGGCGACCTCGTAGTGTGGGACGGCGATCCGCTGGAAGTCAGCTCGGCCCCGGTGCGCGTCTTCATCGAAGGCGTCGAACAGCCGCTGGAGAATCACCAGACCCGCCTGCGCGACCGCTATCGCTCGCTCGACGAGAGCGAGTTGCCGCGCGGTTACGAGTGGTAGAACGCGCCATCATCGAGCAGGCCATCGGCCAATTCGATGATGCGTTCGCGCCAGGCAAGCTTCTCCAACCATTCGGTAGGGATCCCGCTCGCGCCGTGAAGCGCGCCGGCAAGTTGCCCAGTAATCGCAGCAGTCGTGTCGGCATCGTCGCCGAGGTTGGCGGCGCGCAGGACCATGTCTGCAAAGCTGCCGCCTTGGCTGACACACCAGAAGCTCGCTTCAAGCGAGTGGACGACATAGCCGCTGCTGGCGATCGCTTCGCGGGACTTGTCGCGCCAGTCTCCACGCAGCACTGCCGCGACTGCGGGGTCGTCCGGAGAAACGCGGGCAGCCGCAGCGCAGGCGTCGTCGAAGCCAGCACCTTCCATCGCTGATCGCAGGGCCAGGGCCCAAGATTCGCAGGCATCAAGACAAGCGATAGCGCCATGGGTTACGCGGCTCTGCAGGCGGGCAGCAGCGCGCATATCCCCCTCCTCGGTCCGCAAGCCACGAATGGCTACTGGCGCCAACCGCATCAGCGAGCCGTTGCCTGCGCTGTGCGGATCGGTGGAACCCGCCAGCGGCTCACCATCCCGCAGATAGCCCAAGAGAGCATCACGAGTCGCGTTGCCGATGTCGAAACAGGTGCCTGTGGCGCTGTACTCGCCGTCGCGCATCCAAGAGACGAAGCGTTCAGCCAAGTCGAAAGTGTCGAGGCGGCCGCAAGTGACCAGGCTGTCAGCCAGCGCGAGTGCCATGGAGGTGTCGTCTGTCCACTGGCCAGGCTTCAGGCCGAACGGCCCACCGCCCACCATGTCGGTCAGCGGCGGATAGCTGTCACGAGTCGAAAACTCGAGCGTGGTCCCGACCGCATCACCGACTGCGAGGCCGAGCAAGGCACCGCGAGCGCGATCACGCAGCTGATCCGTCACTTGAGGTGCTATCGTCAGGCCCGCGCCTCTTCCACGCCGGCGCTGTTGTGACGCAGCGCGCTCAGCACCGTGTCGACAATGTGGGGGGCATTGAGGCCGGCAAGGTCGTACTGCTTGGCCGGGTCGTCGTGGTCGATGAACAGGTCGGGCAGGCGCATGGTGCGGATCTTCAGGCCGCCATCGGTCAGGCCCTCGTCGCTGGCCATGGTCAGGACATGGGCACCAAGGCCGCCAATGGCCGCCTCTTCTACCGTCACCAGCACGTCATGCGTGGCGGCGAGCTTGCGGATCAGTTCCTCGTCGAGCGGCTTGGCAAAGCGCATGTCGGCCACCGTCGTCGCAAGGCCCTTGGCTTCCAGCTGGTCGGCGGCTTTCTTTGCCTCCTCAAGGCGCGCGCCAAGCGAAAGGATCGCCACCTTGCCGCCAGCCACGTCGCCGCGCACCAGGCGGCCCTTGCCGATCTCCAGCTTCTGCAAGGTCTCGGGAATCTCGACGCCCACGCCGTTGCCGCGCGGATAGCGGAAGGCAATCGGGCCCTCGTCGTATTCCGCAGCGGTATAGGTCATGTGGGCCAGTTCGGCTTCGTCGGCAGCGGCCATGACCACGAAATTGGGCAGGCTGGCGAGATAGGTGATGTCGAAGC
>JAUIIG010000017.1 GCA_030431875.1 Alphaproteobacteria bacterium | reverse complement strand
CGCTTTGCAAGGGGTGAAGCAATGATACGGTCACCGCTGGCAGCAGGCGCAGCGGTGGCGGCCGGAGCGGGCGTCGGAGCGTCTTCTTCCTTCGCTTCGGTCGCGGCAGGGGCCGGTGCAGCAGCGCCGCCACCAGCCGGTTCCACATCGGCCACGTCTTCGCCGTCTTCGGCCAGCGTGGCGATCACGGTACCGACGGCAACGCCCTCGGTGCCTTCCTCAACTTGGATATGTGCGATCGTGCCTTCGTCGACGGCTTCGAATTCCATCGTGGCCTTGTCGGTTTCGATCTCGGCCATGATGTCACCGGCGGAAACCTGGTCACCCACTTTGACCAGCCATTTGGCCAGCGTGCCTTCCTCCATGGTCGGTGAAAGGGCGGGCATCTTGATGGCAATCGGCATTGCGGCGCTTGCTCCCTGGCAGCTTGTTGTCGCTTGCCCGCTCTCTGGCCAAAATCACGGCGCGGGGCAAGGCATCTTGCGGAAATCTAGGTTTCCAGAGATACCATGACGCCGGGAGACCTTGAATGCGCGTCTATCTGACGATCATCGACGAAACCGAAGAAGCGCAGGTCGCGCTCCGTTTTGCCGCACGCCGTGCCGCCAAGACCGGGGGCGCGGTGCACCTGCTGGCGCTGGTGCCCAAGCAGGCCTTCAGCGCCTTTGGCCGGATCCAGGACACTATCGAACAGGAAGCCCGCGACCGCGCCGAAGTGCTTGCGAATTCTGCTGCGGGCGAGATGAAGTACGAAAGCGGCAAGATGCCGCAGATCGCCGTGCGCGTGGGAGACGGCAAGACAGTGATCCGTGAATATCTCGAGGATCACCCTGAGGTGGCTGCACTCGTGCTGGGCGCAGCGGCTGACGGCATTCCGGGGCCGCTTGTGACTTACTTCTCCACTCACGCGGGCGACTTGCAGTGCCCCGTGTTCATCGTGCCGGGTGGCTTGTCGAACGAAGAACTGGACCGGTTGAGCTAACGCTTCTTGCCCCGCCCCTGGTGGCGGATATTCCCCGGTCGACCGCGCTTGCCAACAATGTGCTTGCCCTGCTTGTCCTTCTTCGGACCCTTGTTCGTACGGGGTTTCCGCTGCGGACGTGATCCGCGCGGTTCGACGCGTTGTCCCCCGCCGCCTTCTGGCAGCTCGAACTTCAACGCACCGGTCAGCGGGTTGGCTTCGCCCAGCCGCAGGTCGAGAATATCGCCGACAGTGTAGGTTTCCCCGCTATCCTCGCCGATCAGCGCGTGCGCTGCCTCGTCATAGCGGAAGTACTCGCGGCCGAGGGTGGAGATCGGCACCAGTCCGTCACCGCCCAGGTTCACGATGGTGGCGAAGAAGCCGAACTTCTGCACGCCGGTAATGCGGGTCTTGAATACCTCACCCACGCGGGCGGACAGCCATGCCGCGACATAGCGGTCGATGGTATCGCGTTCCGCTTCCATGGCGCGGCGTTCGGTCACGCTGATGGCGTCGGTGATCTTGCCAAGGTCGGCACGGTCCTTGTCAGACAGGCCGGAATGCGCGGGGATCGCCTTGCTCTTCGGCTTGGGCTGTTCAAGGCCAAAGCTGTCGACCAAGGCGCGGTGCACCAACAGGTCCGAATAGCGGCGGATCGGCGAGGTGAAGTGCGCGTAGCTGCCCAGCGCGAGGCCGAAATGGCCAGCGTTCTGGGGGCCGTAATAGGCCTGCGTCTGGCTGCGCAGCACGGCCTCCATCACCAGCGCCTTTTCAGCCGGGTCGCCGATATCCTTGATCATGCGGTTGAACAGGCTGGGCGTGATGACTTGTCCCAGCGCGAGGTTCTTGCCGATGGATTCGAAATACTCGCGCAGGGCGATCAGCTTTTCGCGCGTGGGCGGTTCGTGGATGCGATAGACGACCGGGCTGGCCTTGCTCTCCAGCGCCTTTGCCGCCGCGACGTTGGCCGCGATCATGAAGTCTTCGACAACGCGGTGCGCATCCAGCCGCTCGCGCACGGCAATCTCTGCAATCTTGCCTTGCTCGTCGAGGATTACGCGGCGTTCGGGCAGTTCCAGCTCCAGCGGGTCACGGTCGGCTCGCGCCTTGGCCAGCAGTGCCCATGCGTCCCACAGGTTGCGCAGGTATTCGGGCGCGTCGCCTGCGTCGATGGCCGCCTGCGCGTCCTCGTAGGCGATATTGTGCGCGATCCGTACGAGCGCGCGGGTGAAGCGCCAGTCCGTCACCCGCCCCCCGGCGTCGATGTGAAGGTGGCAGGCCATGGCCGCGCGGTCTTCGCCTTCCTTCAGCGAGCAAACGTCCGCTGACAGGACTTCGGGCAGCATCGGCACGACCCGGTCCGGGAAGTAGACGGAGTTGCCGCGCTTGCGTGCTTCGCGGTCCAGCTTGCTGTCCGGGCGCACGTAGAAGGAAACGTCGGCAATGGCGACAATCGCGCGGAAGCCGCCCTTGCCGTCGGGTTCGGCCCAGATGGCATCGTCGTGGTCGCGCGCATCGGCCGGGTCGATGGCGACAATCGGCACGTCGCGGAGGTCTTCGCGTTCTTCTGCGCTGAGTGCGAGCTTGGTTGCCTCGTCGGCTTCGTCCAGCACCTCGTCGGGGAAGTTGAAAGGGATGCCGTACTTGTGGATGGCGATCAGTGAATAGGACCTTGGAGCGAGCGGGTCGCCGAGCACCTCGGTCACTTTCACTGTCGAATTGCGGCCGCGACCGGCGGGTTCGGCGAGCACGAGCTGGCCTTCCTCGGCCTGTCCCACGTCGCTCACGCGAGCGGAGGTGCGGATCTTCTTGTCGACCGGGGCAAGCCAGGCCTGACCGCTGCGGTCGAACTCGACGATTCCCAGCAAGGCGCCTTCGGTGGATGGCAGCTTGCGCATCGGGTGGGCGAGCCAGCCCTTCCCCGCTTCCTCTGTGCGGGCAAGGATACGGTCGCCCTTGCGCAGGGCGGCTTGCTTCTTGCGCTCGATGACGCGGAGGCGGGGCGGCGGCGTGGCATCATCCGGCTGCCAGGTCTCGGGGATCGCGATGGGTTCGCCATCCTCGATATCGACCACGCGCAGCACGGTAACTTTCGGCACCCCGCCCATGCGGTGGAAGGCGCTCTTCTTGCCGTCGATCAGCCCTTCTTCGGCCATGTCCTTCAGCAGCGCCTTGAGCGCGATCTTTTCCTGGCCCTTGAGGCGGAAATGCTTGCCGATCTCGCGCTTGCCGACGACGTTTTCGGACGAGCGGATGAATTCGAGGACCTGCTCCTTGCTGGGCAGTCCCTGGAACTTGTTGTGGGGGCGTTTTGTCATCTGCCCCGCCATATGGGGGCTGGCTTACTCGCTGTCGACAGGCAGCGGATAGAATTGCCCGCCCGGCACGGCGCTGGAGACCGGGCTTTCCGCGCCATCGGCAGCAACCGAGCTGACGCCGAAGATCCAGTCGTCGCCGCGATCCGGCGCAAGGGTAACGGAATTGAGGTCTGCTGCGGGGTCAGCTTCCAGCATGTCGCGCCAGATCCAGTCCCGTGCATCCGTGGCGCGGCGATAGATATTGTAGCGCACGGCGCCAGGCACTGGCTCCCATTCCAGCAACACGTCGGGACGCACGATCCCGTCGGACTGGACGACAGGCGGCATGGGAGCGCGTGCGAGCGCGTCTGCCGCGGCAACGTTGAGCCGGGTGACGCTGGCGAGGAAGTCGAATTCCATCTCGTCCACGGTATCGCCATAGGTCACCCCGTCTTCGACGCGCAGGTCCTGGTGCTGATGTTCGTAGTCTTCGATGGCGACCGAAAAACGGATGGCTGGATATCCGCGATCGAGGAACGGCAGGTGGTCCCCGCCCCGGCCCATGCGATCGCTGCGCCAGGTCTGCCGGACGCCGAAATCCTCTGCTCCGGCCTCGGCAATATCGGCGATCCAGCGCGATAGGTTGCGGCTGGGGCTGTCGTTACCGCCGCCCATGCTCCGCATCTGCGCGCGGGTAGCCTCGTCGGCATCGGCGCGAACGCCTTCGGAGAAGACTCGGACATAGCCGCTTTCACAGACCCCGTCCGAACCGCAGGAGCCACCGACAACGTCGTTGTTGAGCACGGCCTTCACCGTCCAGCCCTGTTCGGTGGCATAGTCGGCCAGCAGGTTGCCGCCGTAGAGGCCCTGCTCTTCGCCCATCAGCAGCGCGTAGACGATGGTGGTGGGATATTCGTGCTGCGACAGCACGCGGGCAGCTTCCAGCACCAGGGCAGAGCCGCTGGCATTGTCGTTCGCGCCCGGCGCATCGGCTTCGGCGTTCATCACGTCGGAGACGCGGCTGTCGATGTGGCCCTGGATGATCACGACCTCGTTTGGCCGCTCGCTTCCCCACTGGATGGCGATGGCATTTCGGATCAGCACCGGCTCGGGAATCCGCCGACCGCTCATCTCGCGTTCGACGTAGCTTACTTCGAGGCAACCTCCGCAGGCCGCACTGGTCGCTTCGAACTCCGCCCTGCCCCAGCGCAAGGCCGCACCAATACCGCGCTCGGTTCCTTCCAGCCCCGACAGAGTGTGCCGCGTGCCGAAACTGACCATCGTTTCCACGTCAGCTTGCAGGCGTTCAGCGGAAACGGGCTCGGCCGGGTCGTCATGGGCGATTGCAGGAGCGGCGAAGGCGGCAAGGCATGCCGCTGGCAGGATCAGATAGCGCATTCGTCGAGAAATCGCCCAATCGACCGGACTTGGCAAGGTGGCTGATTGCAGGTGCAACCGGTTTTGGATAGCGTCTCCAGCAGAACAGCCCGACACGGGTAAGACAGGGATCCGCCAAATGAAGAAGCTTTCGCTGGCATTGGCTGCCACCACCGCCACCATTGCGATTACCGCACCTGCCCAGGCCGCCGACGTCTATCACCTGCTTGGCCCGGTAATGTCCAATCCCAGCGTCGAGGATATCGAGGAGCGATGCGCCTTCTATTTGGAGCAGATCGACCTTCGCCGCGATGCCATTATCGGCGATGCTGCTGATCCTACGATCGAGAACACGCTGAACCGTTTCGACGATATAGTGGCGCTCAACCAGGGGGCGTCAGGCGAGATGTCGCTCTACCAGCAGGTGCTCGGTACGGACGAGACGCGCAGCGCCGGCGGTGCCTGCACCGTGCAGCTCGCTTCGCAGTTCAGCGAAATCAACCTGTCGCGTCCGATCTACGAGCGACTGTCCTCGATCGAAGCACCCGAGGCCGATACGGTTACCGCAAGCTACCTCGCCGACACCCTGCTGGCGTTCCAGCGGGCGGGCGTATCGCTTGAAGGCGAAGACCAGGTACGGGTCCAGGAAATCAATGCCGAGCTGGCTGAATTGAGCACGGTGATCGCTCGAAATATCGCCGAAGACGTACGCACGATCGAAGTCTCGCCGGAAGAGCTGGCAGGCGTGCCGCAGGACTTCATCGACAGCCGCGAAGTGGGCGAGAACGGCATGATCACGCTCACCACGGCCTATACCGATTACCAGCCGGTGATGATCTACGCCGAAAGCGATGACCTGCGACGCCGGTTCTCGGAGGTCTACGGCCTGCGCGCCTACCCGATGAACGAGGAACCGCTGCGCCGCCTGTTTACCTTGCGGCAGGAGCTGGCCGAACTGACCGGGTTCGCCAACTATGCCGAGCTCAACCTCGCGAACCGGATGCTCAATTCGCCTGACCTGGTCGAGCGACTGATGGCCGATACCGAAGCCGCCGCGCGTCCCGTGGCCGAGGCCGACTATGCTCAGGCACTGGCCGTGCTGCAGGAGATTGATCCGACCGCGACCGAAATCCTGCCGTGGCAGACCGGTTGGCTTTCCCCCAAGGTGCAGCAGGCGAACTACGACTATGATCCGCAAGTGGCGCGTCAGTACTTCGCCTATGACAACGTGCGCGACGGGATCATGGCGCTGACAGAGCGCCTCTTCGGTGTCGAAGTGCGGCGCTGGGATAACCCCGTCTGGCACGAGGACGTGGAGCCCTACGAGATCTACGAGAATGGCGAGCTGATCGGTCAGTTCTACCTCGACAGTCATCCGCGCCCCGGCAAGTACACCCATGCCAATGTCGTGCCGCTCTATCCTGGTGATCCCGACGGCGGTGTGCCCGTGGCAGCGCTGGTGCAGAACCTGCCTGCCGGCGACCACTCGACCGGCCTGATGGAACATGGGCAGGTGGAAACCTTCCTCCACGAATTCGGCCACATCCTGCACGTCATGTTCGGAAATGCCCATGAATACACCGGCACGGGCGTGTTCGGCATCGAATGGGACTTCATCGAAGCGCCCTCGCAAATGCTGGAAAACTGGGTCTACGATTACGACACGCTGGCCACTTTTGCCGTGAATGCGGAAGGCGAGACGATCCCGCGCGACCTCGTCGAACGGATGAACCGCGTGCGCTACTACAACCAGGGCATGAGCGAGATGAGCCAGCTGGGGCTGACCAATGTCTCGCTCAACTTCTACACCCAGCCGGTGCCGGATGACCTTGGTGCTGCCACGCGCGAATGGCGCAACGAGTATGCGCTCATCCCCGTATCCGAGACTTCACAGATGCAGGATGCCTTCAGCCACCTCGATGGTTACGGCGCTGCCTATTACACCTATGGCTGGTCACGCGTCATCTCGACTGACCTGTTCAGCCGCTTCATCGCGGAAGGGATCACCAATCCGGAAACGGCCAGCGACTACCGGGAGATGATCCTCGCACCCGGCGGCACGCGACCAGCAGCAGATCTGGTGCACGACTTCCTTGGCCGCGACGTCACGCTGGACGCTTTCCGCGATGAACTGGAACGCGGATTGCCGGACGAGGAGTAGGTCGCAGGCCTAGAGCGGCTTCGGCGGTTCGCCGAAGCGGTTCGGGCCAGGTTGCGACTTGAACACGCCGAATATGATCACGAACAGGTATCCCAGCCAGGATATGTAGTTCAGGCCGTTAGAAGTTACCTCGTACTGCATTTGCTGCATTCGTTCGGGGCTTGCCCCTGAGGTAAAGACGTCCATCAATGCGGCCGTCTGGTCGAATGATATGTACATCGCAACTACCTGTATTGCGACCGGCACAAGCGCCAGCCAGCCGGTATAACCGGCATCGTGCAGGCGGCGAACGAAAGCGGCAACGAATAGCAGCGTGATGATGGCCGAAGTCGCAACGCCGATCCACATCATGGTCTCGAGCGAACCGGCCATCTCGGCCATTATCCGCGCTTCCATACGGTCCGGGTCCATGCCCGACTGGGCCGCCTCGAAAGTGCTCCCGACAGCCGAAGCCATGGAAGGGATGGCGGAAAGCAAGCTAATTGCGAACTGCAGCAGCACCAGGAACAAGACGTAGAACCAGAACGTCTGGCGCGCGTCACGCCCCTCGAAATTGGTGACGTTCTTGAGGCAGTGCTTTGTTTCGTTGATCATCGGCAGGTCTCCCTTAAGCCAATGATATCAGTAAGCCCGTGCTACGAATACCCTTTCGACCGCAGGATCACCGGTGAAGATGCAGGTGCCGTCAGCCGGCGGCACGTGCATGGGCACGTTCCGCAGGGTCAGTTTGAGTGCCTTGAGCTGTTCCACAACCTTTTCCAGCGCCGCGCCAGTCGGCTTGGACCACTGCACCTCGACCCAGCCGGGATACTTGCGATCTTCGCCGAAGAAGGCCGCCAGGCCTTCCATGGTGTCGATGTCGCGCACGATATGGGCTTCCCGACGCTCGCGCGCTTCGACCAGCAGGCCGTTCTGGATATCGGCAAGGATCGTCGGCACCGACTGTGCGGCCACTTCGCGGCTGGGTGACTGGAAGGCTGGCTTGCCGGTCTCGGCGTCCCACAGTGCGTCACGGCGAAGCAGGCTGACTGCACCGTTTTCCATGTCGCGGCCACCGACCTCGATGATGACCGGAGCACCCTTGCGCACCCAGTCCCAGCGCTTGGCAGCAGCCTTGCCCGGGCGGGTGTCGTGCAACACGCGAACCGGTTCGCCGAGGGCGCCCTGCCCCGCGATCATGGCGCGCAGTTCCTCGCAATAGGCCAGCAAGGGCGCGTCTTCGGGCTTGTCGCGCAGCATCGGCAGGATCACCACCTGGAACGGCGCAAGCGCGGGCGGAACGCGCAGGCCGTCGTCGTCACCGTGCGTCATGATGAGACCGCCGACCATGCGGGTCGACATGCCCCAGCTGACCGTATGGCAGAGTTCTTCACGGCCTTCGCGGTTCTGGTAGTGGATGTCGGCTGCCTGGGCGAAATTGGTGCCGAGATAGTGGCTCGTGCCCGCTTGCAGCGCCTTGCCGTCCTGCATCATGGCCTCGATTGACCACGTCTCCACGGCCCCCGGGAAACGCTCGTTCTCGGGCTTCTCGCCCGCGATCACCGGCAGGGCGACGTCCTCTTCGGCAAAAGCGCGGTACATTTCCAGCGCGCGCATGGTTTCAGCCTTGGCCTCTTCCTCGGTAGCATGGGCCGTGTGGCCTTCCTGCCAGAGGAACTCGCTGGTGCGTAGGAACATCCGCGTGCGCATTTCCCAGCGCACGACGTTGGCCCACTGGTTGAGGCGCAGCGGCAGGTCGCGCCACGACTGGATCCAGCGGCTCATGGCGTCGCCGATGATCGTCTCGGATGTCGGACGAACCACCAGCGGCTCTTCCAGCTTGGCCTCGGGGTCGGGGACAAGCCCGCCCTTCCCGTCCGCGATCAGGCGGTGGTGCGTAACGACCGCCATTTCCTTGGCGAAGCCATCGACATGCTCTGCCTCACGGGTGAAATTGGCGAGCGGGATGAACAGCGGGAAATAGGCGTTCTGCACGCCGGCGGCCTTGATCCGGTCATCCAGCAGGCGCTGCATCCGCTCCCAGATGCCGTAACCCCACGGCTTGATCACCATGCAGCCGCGCACACCCGATTCCTCCGCCATGTCGGCGGCGGAGATCACCTCCTGGTACCAGGCTGCGAAATCGTCTTCGCGCTTGGTGTTGAGAGCGTGGCGGATGGCGGACATGGCAGGCTTTCCGAAATTCAATGGGAACGGCACGCTCGCATGCCGCCGGATTGGCGACAAGTCGAGAGTGCAGGAGGGTTATTCGCTAGTCTGCGACGGCTTACTTGCCAAGCTTGTCCAGCTTGCGCTGCATTTCCGCCATCTGTTCGCGAAGCGTATCGATATCATCGCTTTCGCTGGCGGCAGGCGTTGCTGCAGGGGTTGGCGCGCCGGTGGCACCAGGCATGAAAGCGCTGGCTGCAGCCTGGAACATGGCCATGTTGTTTTCCGCCATCTTCGACAGAGCATCGCTGCCCATGCTGGACTGGAACGCTTCCTGCAGCTTGTTCTGGTTGGTCTGGAAATTCGCCATGGCCGCTTCAAGGTAGGGGGGCATCATTGCCTGCATCGAATTGCCATACATGGCGATCAACTGGCGCAGGAAGCTGACGGGCAGCATCTGCTCGCCGTGCGTTTCCTCTTCCATGATGATCTGCGTCAGGATCGCATGGGTAATGTCAGACCCGGTCTTGGCATCGAGAACCTGGAAGTCGACGCCGGTCCGCACCATCTGCGCCAGGTCATCAAGCGTAATGTAGCTGGACGACTGCGTGTTGTAGAGACGCCGGTTGGCGTACTTCTTGATGATGATGGCGGCCTCGCCCTTGGAGTCTTCTGCGGCCATTCCATGGCTCCCTGTTTACACGACCTTCCCGGCCTTAGCACTTGCAACATGGGAAAGGCAATTAAGTGTATTAGGATTGTCGCAGAAACCTATGTCCAAGTACCGTGAGCAATTCATACTGTGACAGGCCCGACACTTCGGCAGCCTGCGGTAAACCATAGGGAAGACTGCAGAAATCGCCTTCTTTGAGTTGGCTGTCACCGCAGTCGACAACGATCATGTCCATCGAAACGCGCCCGATGATGGGAAGCCGGTGCTCGCCATGCTGCAATGCACCGCCCTGCCCCCAGCTGCGTAATATTCCATCGGCATAGCCTAACGAAATAGTTGCGGCGCGTGTGGGCTCTTGCGCTTGCCAGACAGCATTATAGCCAACCGTGTCACCGGGTTGCAGATTGCGCACCTGCAGCACTGCCGCTTCGATTGTTGCAACTTGCCGGATGTCCCTCGACAGTTCAACTCGCGGAACCCCGCCATAGAGAGCGAGGCCAGGCCTAGTGAGGTCAAAGTGATAGTCGCTTCCCAGCGCGATCCCGGCGCTGTTGGCGAGGCTGATTTGCTGCGCCTGCACTTGCGGCAATACTGCGCGGAAAGTCGCGAGTTGCCGTTCGTTGAGCACGCTTTCCTCGTCTGCCGAAGCGAGGTGCGACATCAGTGTGTCGACCTGCAGAGCCTGGATGGCGGGGTCGCCTGCCTCTACCGGAGAGATGCCCAGCCGGTTGATGCCGCTGTCGATCATCAGGTGGCAGGTTCCGCCGCCTGCCTCTGTCCAGCAACGCGCCTGCGCCATTGAATTGATGACAGGCACGCATCCTGCAGCCTTGGCGTAGGCAGCTTCTTCGGCATTGGCGACACCGTGCAAGACGGCCACCTGTTCGCCTCGCACATATCGCAGGACGTCGCCAACCTCGCTCCAGTGGGCGACGAAGAAATGCCGCGCGCCCGCATCAAGCAAGGCGGGCATGACATTGTCAATGCCGAGGCCGTAGCCGTCAGCCTTGACCGCAGCTCCGGCCTCTGCCGTGCCGGACAGCCTGTCCAGCGTACGCCAGTTCTCAGCCAGCGCTGCCTTGTCGATTGTCAGCCGCAGGCTTGCTGGCGGCGGTTCAGGCAGGGTCATCTTCGAAATCGCGTGGCGGTCCGCTGGGCAGGCCCCACCAGGCCACCACGATAGCGAGCACCAGCAGCCACCACGTGTACCAGAGACCGGCATAGATATCGCCTGACCGTGCAACGAGGTAGCCGGCGATCAGCGGCAGGAAGCCGCCAAAGTAGCCCGCGCCGATGTGATAGGGGATCGACATCGAGCTGTAGCGGATCTTTGGCGGGAACATTTCGGACAGCAGGCCGGCGACGGGGCCGTAGGTTGCACCGCTCAGCGCACCGAACACCAGCAGTATGGCAAAGATCCCGATGATATTGGCAACGGGCGGAATCTGGTCGGTGCTGTCATAGCCACGCTCCGCCAGTTGTTCTGCGATTAACGCGCGATTGGCTTCGCTGCCCGGCACGTCTTCCAGCGGGAAACCGGTCGCATCGTGGAAACCAATGCCCAGGCTGTCTCCATCGGTGGCATTGTAGGGAACGCCCTGGTCTGTGAGCTCGCCCATCAGCCGGCCGCATTCGGTGGCCTGTTCGGCGGCGAAGGGGTCGTATTCGCAGCCCGGACCGTAGATCTGCACCGGGGACTGTTCGACGGCTTCCGCAAGCTGCGGGTTGGCCAGCGCGCCAATGCCCCAGAACAACGGGAACAGCAGGACGAGGCTGGCGATATAGCCCCACAGGATCGGCTTCTTGCGGCCGACACGGTCGGACAGGCTACCGAAATAGACCATGCAGATGACAGCACCGATCGAGGCTGCGCCGACGATCAGCTCGGCTGTCGTGTCCTCCATTCGCATCGGCCCCTTGAGGAAGCTGAGCGTCGAGAAGAACGCGGTGTAGAAGATAATCGTCAGGCCGCAGGCAACGCCGAACAGCGCGATGAAAATGCGCTTCTTGTTGCCTGGATAGGTAAAGCTCTCGACAAAGGGGTTGGCCGAGGTTTCGCCTTCTTCCTTCAGCGCCTTGAACACCGGGCTTTCGTTGAGTTTCAGGCGCATCCACAGCGAGATGCCAAGCAACACAATCGACAGCAGGAAGGGCACGCGCCAGCCCCAGGCGGCAAAGGTGTCCGCCGGGATCAGGAAGCGGCAGCCCAGCACGACTACCAGGCTCAACACAAATCCGCCGACGACGCTGGCCTGGATGAAGCTGGTGTAGAGCCCACGCTTGTCCGGCGGAGCGTGTTCGGCAACGTAGATCGCCGCGCCACCATATTCCCCGCCCAGTGCAAGACCTTGCGCCACGCGCAGCAGGATAACGATGATCGGGGCGAGGATGCCGATGCTCGCTTCAGCCGGCACAAGGCCCACGCCCGCCGTGGCGATACCCATGATCGTGACGGTGACGAGGAAAGTGTACTTCCTTCCCAGTCGATCTCCGAGGTAGCCGAACAGGATGGCACCCAGTGGGCGGAACCCGAAACCGATGGCGAATCCGGCCCAGGTCAGCAGCAGGCTGAGAGTCTCGTTGCCCGTGGGGAAGAAGGCGGTGCTGATGAAGGCCGCCAGCGTGCCGTAGATGAAGAAGTCGTACCACTCGAACACGGTGCCTGCCGAACTGGCGGCAATGACCATGCGAATTTCCTTCGCGCTGGGTTCATGATGTGGTGTTGTGGCCGTACTCGCCATGCGCTCCCCCG
The DNA here is from genome assembly GCA_030431875.1 of Alphaproteobacteria bacterium. Classification (GTDB taxonomy): domain Bacteria; phylum Pseudomonadota; class Alphaproteobacteria; order Sphingomonadales; family Sphingomonadaceae; genus Alteraurantiacibacter. The sequence goes on along the minus strand of JAUIIG010000017.1, from coordinate 42,754 downwards.
GATATGTTTGTGCGGGTGAGTTAGCGTCCTGCAGCCGTGCTGGAAAGAGCCGCCATTGCCGCCTTCCACGGCAACAGCATGGCGCCGTGCCGTCCGCGATAGTCGCGCGCCGGAGCGATCAGGCCGATATCCGGCCATTGCGGCGCCGGGCCTTCCTCCTCCAGCCAGCCGGAAAGGCAATCGTGCGCCATGCGAACTTCGTCCGGATTCCGGCCGACGGCGTGGCGGGCAAAAACGTCCGCAGCCGCCTGCCCGACGGCGCAGGCACGCACGAGCATGCCGACACGCTCCAGCGCGCCCGATCCGTCGAGCACCAGGTCCATTGCGAGGGTCGAGCCGCAGGTCGGCGAGCGCGCTTCGCCATGCAACGGGGTGTTGTCGATGGGTGGGTAATTCGCCAGTTCAACTGCTGCTGCCAGCATGTCGGGCGTATACAGCCGCTCCGCGCTCATTCGCCTTCGTCGTCGTGCTGCAAGCGGGCACGGCGCTCGGCAATGATCTGGACCATCTCGCGCGAACCGGCATCCACTAGCTGGTATGTACGTGCTTCGGCAATCCACAAGGGACGACCGGTCGTGCCCCAGACGGTGTCATAGCCCAGTACCAGCAGCGAGAAGGCGACGACGACGATGATGAGGCCCTTTACCGCCCCGAATGCGAAGCCCAGCACCTTGTCGACCGGATTGAGGACCGAATTGCGCGTACTCGCCGCAGCCTGGCCGGCAATCAGTTTCATGGCGGCATAGGGCACCAGCAGCAGCAGGGCGAATGCGAGAATGGATGCGGTGACCGGCGAACCCATGAATTCGAGGATCGCGGCCGTTAGGTCGGTATGCAGGAAGCGGATTGCCAATACCGCCAGGACCCATGCGGCGATCGAAGCCACTTCCTGCACGAACCCGCGCAAGAAGCCGCCGATGGCAGCAACGCCGACAATAAGCAGCACGATTAGGTCAAACGCGGTCATCTGGCGCGGAAGTTATGCCGATGCCATCACCCGGTCAACGAGCGAGGTGGCGCTGCCGACCTCCGAATATCGCAAGCCAGACACGTTCTGACCGCCATCCTGTGGACCAAATGCGGTTTCAAATCCGAGCTTTGCGGCTTCCTTCTGCCGAACATTGCCGTGAGCAACGGGCCGCACCTCGCCCGAAAGCGCGAGCTCGCCAAACCATACGGCACTCGCCGGCAGCGGCTTGTCCGCCAGCGCGCTGACGAGGGCAGCGGCCACGGCAAGGTCTGCCGCCGGGTCGGAAAGCCGGTAACCACCCGCCACGTTCAGGTAGACTTCCGCCGTCGAAAAGCTCAGCCCGCAGCGCGATTCCAGTACTGCCAGCAGCATGGCCAGTCGCCCGCTATCCCAGCCCACGACTGCTCGGCGAGGCGTTGCGCCCGACTGCAATCGGACGATCAGCGCTTGGATTTCCACGAGCACCGGTCGGGTCCCTTCGAGGGCAGGGAAAACGGCAGCGCCGGCGATAGGCTGGTCACGTCCGGACAGGAACAGCGACGACGGGTTGGTCACCTCGTCCAGTCCGTGGCCTTCCATGGCGAAGACGCCGATTTCGTCCACCGCGCCGAAGCGGTTCTTGAGGCAGCGCAGGATACGGTACTGGTGGCTGCGTTCGCCTTCGAAGCTCATCACGGTGTCAACCATGTGTTCCAAGACGCGCGGCCCGGCGATATTGCCGTCCTTTGTGACATGGCCGACCAGCACCAGGGCGGTGCCTTTCTCCTTGGCGAAGCGGATCAGCTCGAAGGCCGAGGCGCGCACCTGGCTGACCGTGCCCGGTGCACCTTCGATCATGTCCGAATGCATGGTCTGGATCGAATCGACCACCAGCAGGTCTGGCGGATTGTCCTGTCCCAGCGTCGTCAGGATATCCCGCACCGAGGTTGCCGCAGCGAGTTTGAGCGGGGCCTTGGAGAGGCCCAACCGCCCTGCCCGCATGCGCACCTGCCCGGTTGCCTCTTCGCCGCTGACGTAGACGGCAGAGCCGCCATCCTGTGCGATCTTCGCCGCAGCTTGCAGCAGCAAGGTCGATTTGCCGATGCCGGGTTCGCCGCCCATCAGGATCGCCGCTCCCGGAACGAGCCCGCCGCCCAGTGCCCGGTCGAACTCACCGATCCCGGTTGGTCTGCGCGCTAACGGCTTGGTTGGTTCGTCGAGCGTTTCGAAAGCCAGCGCCCTGCCCCCGCTCGAAAGATCATGCTTGGCCGCAAACTTTGTATCGGGTGCATCTTCGACGAGCGTGTTCCATTCCTGGCACTCGGCGCACTGGCCCTGCCAGCGGGAAGCGACGCTGCCGCATTCGGTGCAGATGTAGCGTTTCTTGGGCTTGGCCATGCCAGCCTAGCTATACGGAACAAACGTGGAACACAAGTAGGCTTGTCAGTGCCTGTGGGCATCCAGGCTGTGCCACACCGCAGTGACAAAGGCATCATCCGAGATGAAGCCGTTCGCCGTGTTGGACAGGCCCGCGACCGGCTCTGCCGCAATCGCCTGCTCCAGCGTCATGCCCCCTTCTCGCAGGGCTCTCACGCGGTCGACCCCGTCAGCCACCATGGCGCGAAACGCGGCGAGGCCGGCGCGGTCGGTAATCCCGCCGTGACCGGGGATCACTATCGTTTCGTCGTCGACCATGGCCAGCACGCGGCCAAGCGAAGCCAGCAGGTGTTCGACATTGCCGCCGCTTTCGATGTCGATGAATGGCCAGCCGGCCTGGTGCATGAAGTTGTCACCCATGTGCACCACGTTGGCATCGCGCCAGAACACCACGGTATCGCCATCGGTGTGTCCACCCCCAAGGTACATCAGGTCGATCTGGTCGCCGTTGGCGTGGATTGTCATGCCTTGGTCGTAGGTGAGGACAGGCAAGGCCACTTCGGGTGCAGGAGGCTCGACATTGCCGAGTACGGTGCCGCCTGAAGCGAGCCGCGCCCGCACATTGTCGTGCGCGACGATGATGGCCCCGGCTTCACCGAAAGGCTCGTTGCCGCCAGCGTGATCGAAGTGCCAATGGGTGTTGATCACATACTGAACGGGCTCCGCTCCAAGCCCGGCCACGGCGGCCATGATCTTGTCGCTGAGCGGAGCAAACTGGTCGTCGACCAGGATAGTGCCGTCTTCACCGTAGCTGACACCGATATTGCCACCATTGCCGAACAGAACCGCTACTCCGGGCCGCAATTCCACCGCGCGGATTTCAACCTCGTCCATGTCCTGCGCCATGACAGGGCTGGCCAATGCGGTGCAGGCCAGCAGCGCGGCAGCGGTCATTCTCATCGATTATCCTCCCCTTTTTCTACCGCGAGGTTATCCGTCCTTCCGGATAGTGTCGAGCGGCTAGCGTGAAGGCTTCGCATCTGCCATCAAGCGCGCCATGCGGCAGAAGGAACTCAGGATTGCGCTGGTCTGCTACGGCGGCGTTAGCCTGGCGGTCTACATGCACGGGGTCACGAAGGAGCTGTGGAAGCTCGCTCGTGCCAGCCAGGCGCACCATACCCCGGATGCCCTGCATGAAGCCGGCTCGGAGGCGGTCTACCAGCGCATGCTCAACGAGCTTGAGGCGCAGCATGACCTGCGTCTGCGGGTACTGCCGGACATCATCACCGGTGCCAGCGCCGGCGGCATCAACGCGGTATTCCTGGCGCAGGCGATTCATTCGGGACGCAGTCTCGAACCGCTGACGGAGTTGTGGTTGGATACGGCCGATGTCGAAACGCTGGTCGACCCGAAGGCTCGGCCGTGGTCGAACCTGCTGGCGCGCGCCTACATGCGCCCCTTTGTCTGGTACCTGACGCGTGGACCGGGCAACACGGTGGTGGAAACGGTGGCGGCGGAAACCCGTACAGAGGTGCGGCACAAGATTTCCAGGCTGGTCCGCGGGCGCTGGTTCGAACCGCCCTTCTCCGGCCCGGGCTTCACGGCGCTGATCCACGATGCCTTGCAGGCCATGGAGAAGACACCGGCGGGGCCGCCCCTGCTGCCCGAGCGCCACCCGCTGGACCTGCTGGTGACCGCAACTGACTTTCGCGGACGGCTGGAGACGCTGCGGCTCAACTCCCCACCGCAGGTGGAGGAGCCGGAGCACCGCATGCCGATCGGCTTCCGCAGCAAGGCACCGGCAGACGGCGGACACCAGCTTGCGCCCTTGTGTGAACTGACATTGGCGGCGCGCGCCACGGCGAGCTTTCCCGGGGCCTTCCCACCGCTTCGCCTCGCCGAGATTGACGGCCTGTGCGACCACGACTGGCCGGGGCGCGAAGCCTTCCTGCGGCGCGTCATGCCGGTCCATGTCGAGCGCGGGACCACTGAGCACGTGGCGCTGGTGGATGGTTCGGTACTGGTCAACGCTCCCTTTGCCGGAGCCATCGAGCGGCTTAGTTCGCGTCCGGCCCAGCGCGAAGTGGACCGGCGTTTCGTCTATATCGACCCCTCCCCGCGACAGGCACGGCCGGAACAGGGTGACGAGGTGAAGCCGGTCAGCTTCTTCGCCGCCATTATCGGCTCGCTGTCGGGCATCCCGCGCGAACAACCGATCCGCGACAATCTGGACGTGCTGGAGCACCAGACTCGCGAGGCGGAAAAGCTGCGCCTGATGGTCAACGCGCTCCGGCCGGAAGTCGATGCAGCCGTCGAAAAGCTGTTCGGCCACACGTTGTTCCTCGATCGTCCCACGCGCAAGCGGCTCGCGAACTGGCGGGCGAAGGCGCAGCAGGCGGCAGCGGAGCGGGCCGGCTATGCCTTCCATTCCTACGCGCAGGCCAAGTTGAGCGGTATTATCGACCGGCTTGCCGAGCTGGCCCGGGCGGCATCTTCGAGCCTCGACATGCCGTCGGCGGACCAAATCGCCAATCGCTTGCGGGCCGAGATCGAAGCGCGCGGGTTGCAAGGCCTCGGCGGCAGGAAGGGCGGCGGGGCAAGCGAAGCGGCGATCGACTTCTTTCGCGATCACGATCTTGTCTTCCGTGTGCGCCGCCTGCGACTGCTGGCGCGGCGCCTGTCACGCGATTGGGAGCTGGACCCGGAAATCTCCGACGAGGGGCTGCAGGATGCCCGCGACGCGGTCTACCGTGCGCTGGCGCTTTATTTTGCACGCGAAGACGTCACTTCGCTGGGTGATGACTTTGCTACGGTCGCTGCGCGGGTGATGGACGAACCCGGTGCCTTCCTTGATGCGCTAGCCTCCAAACGCGAGTTGCGGGCAACCGACGAGGCGGCGGAGGAAGTTCTGGTCGAGGCCCTGGCTGCCATGCCGCGCGACCTGCGGCGTCGGGTACTACTCGCCTACCTTGGCTTCCCCTTCTACGACGTTTCCACCCTGCCGCTGGTTCGCAACGAGGGCCTGACCGAATTCGATCCAGTGAAGGTTGACCGCATCAGCCCGGAAGACTGCTCGGCCATCCGTAAAGGCGGGACGGCGGCCACCCTGAGGGGAACCGAGTTCTTCAATTTCGGCGCGTTCTTCAGCCGCGCCTACCGCGAGAACGATTACCTCTGGGGGCGTTTCCACGGCGCCGAACGAATGATCGACCTCGTGTGCTCGACCGTGCCCCATGGCTATGACAATTCAGCCTGCCTCGCGTTCAAGCGCGATGCCTTCCTGGCCATCTGCGAAGAGGAAGAGAAGAGCGGCAACTGCAAGCCTGAACTCGTCGCCGCCTTGCGTGCGGAGATCATCGCCAAACTTGGCGCGGGCTGACTGACTGAAAGGCGGCAAGGGCGACTGCCCGCCCGCAGCGGGTGCTGCTTTGCTGCGCGTCTAGCGAGGACGAAACCGCGGAGGCGGCTTCGCATGATAAAGCTTAACCTCCGAAGGCTTCCTTCAGCTTGTCGAAGAAACCGCGGCTTTCGGGGCATTCCTCGCCCGTCTCGGTCTCGCGGAATTCGCGCAGCAGTTCCTTCTGGCGGCTGCTGAGTTTGGTGGGGGTTTCTACCTGCACTTCCACTACCAGGTCACCGCGACCACGGCCCTGGAGTACCGGCATGCCCGCGCCGCGCTTGCGCAGCTGCTTCCCGGATTGGATGCCCGCAGGGATGTCGATTGAATGAGTCTCGCCGTCGAGACCAGGTATATCAATCGTCTGGCCGAGGGCTGCCGTGGTGAAGCTGACCGGCACCCGCGTGAACAGCGAAGTGCCTTCGCGTTCGAACACCGCGTGCGGCTTGACGTGTACGAAGATATAGAGATCTCCCGGAGGCGCGCCCATGGGCCCCGCTTCGCCCTTGCCGGACAGGCGGATGCGTGTGCCGTTATCGACGCCCGGCGGGATATCGACTTCGTATACCTGTTCCTTGTCGACACGGCCCTCGCCGCGGCAGTTGGAGCATGGCTGTTCGAGCACTTCGCCGCGGCCGCTGCAGGTGGGGCACGGACGTTCGATGACGAACAGGCCCTGCTGTGCGCGGACCTTGCCGTGCCCGCCGCACAGTTCGCAGCGACGCTTGCCGGTGCCGGGTTCGGCGCCCGAGCCGCTGCAGGGATCGCATTGGGAGGCCACTTCGACGGTGATTTCCGCGTCCTTGCCGTGGAAAGCCTCTTCCAGGGTCACCTGCATGTCATAGCGAAGGTCGGCCCCGCGACGCGGGCGCTGGCGTCCGCCGCCACCGCCACCAAAGGCGCTGCCGAAAATGGTTTCGAAAATATCGCCAAGGTCGCCGAAATCGGCGCCGCCCATGCCTCCGGGACCGGCACCGCCGCCGCCTTGCTGGAAGGCAGCATGGCCATAACGATCGTAGGCAGCGCGTTTTTGCGGGTCTTTCAGCACTTCATAGGCCGCGCTGCAGGCCTTGAACTGGGCTTCGGCCTCGGTATCGCCCGGATTGCGATCCGGGTGATACTTCATCGCCATCTTGCGATAGGCAGACTTGATGGTCGTGCCGTCGGCATCGCGCGACACGCCCAGCAGTTCATAGAAATCGATTTCAGTAGCGGACATTCGTGATCCCTCGAAGCATACCGCCACCGGCGCTTGTGGCGTCGGTGGCGGGCTGCTTTTTCATCGTCGGATTACGACTTGTTCTCGTCGTCCACTTCGGTGAACTCGGCCTCGACAACTTCCTCTTCCTCGGAAGGCTTGGAAGCGTCTTCGCTGGCAGCAGCATCGGCAGATGCTTCGGCACCAGCGGCCTGTTCCTTTTCGTAGATGGCCTGGCCCATCTTCATGGCGACCTGGGTCAGGGCTTCGCTCTTGGCCTTCATGGTATCGAGATCGTCGCCTTCGAGAGCCTCCTTGGCTTCCTTGACGGCAGTTTCGATCTCGCCCTTCAGGCTGGCGTCGATCTTGTCGCCGTTCTCTTCCAGCTGCTTTTCGGTCGCGTGGACCAGGCTGTCGAGATTGTTGCGGACTTCGGCGGCCTCGCGGCGCTTCTTGTCCTCGTCGGCGAACTTCTCGGCGTCCTGCACCATCTGCTCGATGTCGCTGTCCGACAGTCCGCCAGAGGCCTGGATGCGGATCTGCTGTTCCTTGCCGGTGCCCTTGTCCTTGGCGGACACGTTGACGATGCCGTTGGCGTCGATGTCGAAGGTCACTTCGATCTGCGGCACGCCGCGCGGAGCCGGCGGAATGCCGACGAGGTCGAACTGGCCGAGCAGCTTGTTGTCTGCCGCCATTTCGCGCTCGCCCTGGAACACGCGGATCGTCACCGCGCCCTGGTTGTCCTCGGCGGTAGAGTAGACCTGCGTCTTCTTGGTCGGGATCGTGGTGTTGCGGTCGATCATGCGGGTCATGATGCCGCCCAGCGTTTCGATACCCAGCGACAGCGGGGTCACGTCGAGCAGCAGCACGTCCTTGACGTCGCCCTGCAGCACGCCGGCCTGGATCGCCGCGCCCATGGCGACGACTTCGTCCGGATTTACGCCGGTGTGCGGCTTGGAACCGAAGAATTCTTCCACGACTTCGCGCACCTTGGGCATGCGGGTCATGCCGCCGACAAGGATAACCTCGTCGACCTGGTCCTTGGTGACGCCAGCGTCTTCGAGGGCCTTCTTGCACGGTTCGAGCGTGCGCTTGATCAGGTCACCCACCAGCTGTTCCAGCTTCGAGCGCGAGATCGTTTCCACCAGGTGCAGCGGGGTGGACGAGCCACCTTCCATGCGCGCGGTGATGAAGGGCAGGTTCACTTCGGTTTGCTGCGAGCTCGACAGTTCGATCTTGGCCTTTTCTGCAGCTTCTTTGAGGCGCTGCAGGGCCAGCTTGTCGGTGCGGAGATCCATGTTCTCCTTCGACTTGAACTGGTCGGCCAGGTATTCGACGATCACGTTGTCGAAGTCTTCACCGCCCAGGAAGGTGTCGCCGTTGGTCGACTTCACTTCGAACACGCCATCGCCGATTTCGAGGATCGAGACGTCGAAAGTGCCGCCGCCAAGGTCATAAACGGCGATGGTCTTGCCGTCGTCCTTGTCCATGCCATAGGCGAGCGCGGCCGCAGTCGGCTCGTTGATGATGCGCTCGACTTCAAGGCCGGCGATCTGGCCGGCGTCCTTGGTCGCCTGGCGCTGCGCGTCGTTGAAGTAGGCAGGCACGGTAATCACGGCCTTGGTAACGGTTTCGCCAAGATAGCTCTCGGCGGTTTCCTTCATCTTCTGCAGGATGAAGGCGGAAATCTGGCTGGGCGAATATTCTTCGCCGCCTGCTTCCACCCATGCGTCACCGTTCTTGCCCTTGACGATGTCATAGGGAACGATGTCCATGTCCTTCTTGGTGGTCGGGTCGTCGAAACGGCGACCGATCAGGCGCTTGATCGCGAACAGCGTGTTGTCCGGATTGGTAACGGCCTGGCGCTTTGCCGGCTGGCCGATCAGGCGTTCACCGTCCTTGGTGAAGGCCACGATTGAAGGCGTGGTGCGTGCGCCTTCGGAATTTTCGATGACCTTCGGCTTGCCGCCTTCCATCACGGATACGCAGCTGTTGGTGGTGCCCAGGTCGATACCGATAATCTTACTCATATTACCCCGTCTCTTTCATGTTGGACGCTGCACATTGGGCTCCCCAGGTAAGCGGCGAAGCCGTTCGGCAGCTCGATAAAAGCTCAGTCTTGAGCCGGGATATAGGTGCGGTTTTGCTTGGCACAAGGGAGGTCCGCGCCTAGAAATTGCGGCAGATTGACGGAGAGGAATGTAATGAACAGCAAGAGCGTTTTGGCCAGCGTGGCGATCCTGGCACTGGCAGCCTGCGGCGATGAACCCGCCGAAGAAGTGGTTGCCGAGGCTCCAGACTGTCCTCCGGGCATAGAAGTCGACGGTGGGTGGATGTCCATGGCGGCTGTCGCTGGTGATCCCGCGGCGGTCTATTTCACCATCACCAACAGCGGCGAAGAAGCCAAGATGATCGCCGGCGCCGATGTCGCCGGCGCGGGCAGCGCGGCCTTGCACGAAATGGGCACCTGGAACCTGCAGCCTTCGATGGACGAGGTGCTGCAACTGGATGTGCCTGCGGGCGAGAGCGTGGCCTTCGAGCCGGGCGGCCTGCACGTCATGGCCATGGAGCCGGGCGAAGACCTGGCTGTCGGCGGCGAGACTGAAGTAACCCTCACATTCGTGCGCGGCGACAAGTGCAGCTTCCCGGTGCAGATCCGCGCGCCCGGTGACACGCCGGAAGCTGCAGCGGAGTAACAACGCCAGGGATGAATGATCCGGTCGCGTCATCCTGCCCGATTGGGGGCGAGCGCCCCCTGACGGCGGGTGAGGTTACCCTCGCCCGCTCGATGTTCGGCGACGCGATCGACTACTCCAGCGTCACGATACGGCGGCGCAAATGGGCCTTCTTCCAGCCGAAGAAGGTCACCATGGCGCCGCGTGGACACATCCATTTCCACCCGCTGGGCAGCGCCTACTGCGACGACTTCGCCTTTGCGCCGCTCAAGCGGCAGGCGCTGTTCATTCACGAGATGACCCACGTCTGGCAAACCCAGACGCGTGGCGACTGGTACCTGATCCTCAATCGCATGCCCTGGGCCACTTATGACTACACCTTGAAACCGGGCTGGCCACTGGAGAAGTACGGCATCGAGCAACAGGCGCGAATTGTCGAACACGCCTTCCTGCTGCGCAACGGCGCAAGGCTGGCAGGCGTTGCCGACGTGTCGGCCTACGATGTGCTGGTGAACTTTCCGGGAGCCGCGCGATGACACCCTTCGAATTTATCTTCGTGCTCTATTCGCTCCTGCTCGGTCTCTCACTGGTCGAACTGCTCGGCGGGCTGGGGCGCGCGCTCGAATACAAGTTCGCCCGCGATGCCAGCGGCAAGGACTTCACCCTCGGCTGGCTCACGCCGCTGCTGGCTGTTTTCGTCATGCTGGACCTGCTGTCCTTCTGGATATTCGCCTGGGTCGTGCGCGACCTGATCACCCTGTCGGCAGCAACCTTGCTTTGCGTCATGGCCTTCGCCAGCTCCTATTACCTTGCTGCCCGGCTGGTTTTTCCAACCGAGCCGGACAATTTCATCGACCTGGACAACCACTACCTGCGCATTCGCAAGGTGGTGTTCGGCATCCTCATCGCGCTGGTTGTGGCCCAGTGGACATACCTCATGTCGGTCCCGGCCTTGCGTGAAGCTGCGGCCAGTCCGCTCGGGCTGGGGCTGACGGGGTTGCTGTTGGGACTAATGGGGGCGGCATTTTTCGTCCGCAACAAGCTGGTTTCCGGTGTAGTGATTGTCTTGCTGATCGCCCGCTACCTGATAGGCTATCTGCTCTAGCAGCGGGATTTCGGGAGGTTCTGCTTTGGAAAGTGAACGCGACGTCTTCCGCCCTGCGCTTGGTCGCTGGCTTTACGGAACTCTCGCAGGGCTTGGCACGGTCCTGCTGGGCATCGCCGGTATCGCAATCCTGGTCGGGGCGGCGGGTAATTGGGGCCCTTGGCCGCTGCTCCTGACCCTGCTCGCCGTACTGATCGTGCTCGCAAAGTGGCTGCAGGTCGCCAATGTGCGGTTCGAACTCGACGCCAACCGCCTGAAGGTGCGGCGCGGGATCATCATGAAGTCCATCGACGAGATCGAGCTTTACCGCGTCAAGGACGTACGGATGGATTTCAGCCTGCTCAACCAACTGGCCGGGATCGGTTCGATCACCATTACCTCCAGCGACGAAACCACGCGCAACGGGCAATTGGTGATGGCTAACGTGCCGCTCGCCGAGCATCGCCGCGAGGAAATCCGCCGGCTTGTCGATGCCGCGCGCGAGCGGCGCGGGGTGCGTGAATTCGACATGTCGCACGACAATTTTGGCGGGTCATCCACCGGGCAGTAGCGCCTCGCTTGCCCTAAGCGGTTTCAATTGATACCACCTAGCCCATTGTCCGGGCGGCCCAACCCGCGCCCGGCGCGATGGTTCTTCACATGCAGCTATCCGACTACGGCCTGACGCGCGAGCGCGGCTACCTTTCGCACCATGAAATCGACGAAATCACCTTGCCCGACCGTTTTGCCGGTGCCCTGCAGGCGGCAGGCAACCTGTCCGCCCTGCTGACCACGGGCCGGGTGCGCCACTTCCTCGACCAGCTGGCCGATCCGGTGCTGGAGGATTGGGCAAGAGAGGCACCGGATGAAGAGGTCCGCACCGCCATGGTGCATTACTCCTTCCTCGTGCAGGCCTACGTTTGGGGCCAGCCCGAGCCGCCAGTCCACTTGCCCGCCAACCTCGCTCGCCCGATGGTGGCCATTTCCGACCGCCTCGACCAGGCGCCGCTGCTGCCCTACTCCGGTTACGTTCTCGACAACTGGTACCGGCTCGACAAAGCGGGAGAGATCACCCTCGACAATATCGCCATGCACCAGAATTTCCTCGGCGGCGTGGACGAGAACTGGTTTGTCCTCGTCCACGTTGCGATCGAGGCCGAAGCGGGCGTCCTGCTCGACAATGCCGCCAAGCTCGTCTCGGTGGCAAAGGACGGCGATGCAGCCGAAGCCGAACGCTTGCTGGTGGAGATGGATGCCGCCTGGGAGCGCATCTACGGTCACTTCGCGCGGATGCCCGAACAGTGCGACCCATACTGCTACTTCCACCGCGTCAGGCCCTATATCCATGGCTGGGCCAACAACCCTGCCCTGCCCGCTGGCGGCCTTGTCTACCAAGGGGTGGAGAAGTTTGGCGGCCAGCCGCAGGCGCTGCGCGGCCAGACCGGTTCGCAGTCGTCGATCGTGCCCGCGATGGATGCCCTGCTCGGTGTCGGCCACAGCGATGATCCGCTGAAGCACTTCCTAACCGAACTGCACCAGTATCGCCCCGTCCAACATCGCCGCTTCATCGAAGACCTCGCGGTGAAGTCGACCCTGCGGGAATTCGTCGGCGCGTCCGGCAGCCAGAGCCTGAAGGACGCCTTCAACGCCTGCCTCGAACAAGGCGCGCGCTTCCGCACGCGCCACTTGGAGTATGCGGCGAGCTACATCAACAAGCAGGCAGGTTCGATTGCCGGCAACGATCCCGATGTCGGCACCGGTGGCACGCCCTTCATGAAATACCTGAAGAAGCACCGCGACGAAAATCGCGCGCAGGTGGTCGCCTGAAACTCGGTTCGACCGGTCGTTGTGCACGGCCGGTCGAACCTTTCTGAATCCGGAACGGCGAATACACAGGTCGTTCAAACGGCCTTCCCCAAAAGGCGCTCCAACAAGGGTCGCACCTAACGGTTGTTTTCAACTTCGAAACGGGGAGACCATTGTGATGTTCAAGAAATTTGCGGTTGCCGCAGCAACCCTCGCCACCCTTTCCGCTCCTGCCGTGGCGCAGGATATCAACGCGGATCCCATCTACGAAACTGTCGACCTTGCAGGCGGCTTTCCGGACGATCCCTATGTCGTTTACCTGTCCTCTGGCGGCACCAACGACGCCAGCCGGCTGGGCAGCGGCTGCCGCGGCTACATCGCCAATGCGCCCGACGTGCGCCTCTACTTCGATCCCGGCTCGCTGCCGCTGATCATCTCGGTCGCCTCGCGCGCCGACACCACGCTGGTGATCAACGCTCCTGACGGCCGCTGGTACTGCGATGACGACGGCGGCGAAGGCCTTAACCCTTCGGTGGCGTTCCAGAACCCGATGTATGGCCGTTACGAGATCTGGGTGGGCACCTATGGCGGCACCGATCTCAACGATGCCGAGCTCAATATCTCGGAGCTCTACAGCCAGTAATCCGGCCTGACTTTCGGATGTCCGCCAACAGGGGGGCGGATGGAGGCGGGGTCCCAAGGGGCCTCGCCTTCGCTATTTCCTGCCCCGGAATTCGCCTAATCGCGATTGATATGTCAGACTGCACTTTCAAAGCCTTATCGGCAGGGAAAGGAGTTGCGGATGATCTGGAAACGCCTGTTCGGGAAGCAGCCCAAGCCAGCAGAGACGTCCGCCATGCAAGATCAGGCCGATCCGATGGCTGGCTGGCATCCCGAGAACGCGCTTGAGGAAGCCATGGGGCGGGTCACGCAAGGGGGCGATGCCGCGACTGAATTTGCCCGCCTGTTGCTCCAATCCGAGGTCATGCTTGCCACCCCGCCACGGGACACGCCCGAAGGCGCGCGTGAGCTTGCCGAGGACGAGAAGTTCGACATCTTCCTGATCGATGACGGCGCCGGTGGCTCGACCGCCGCAATGTTCACATCCGAACGCCGCGTGACCGAGGCCTTCGGGGAAGGCACGCGCTACATCGCCATGAATGGTCGTGCCGCACTCACAGCAGTCGCGGACATGGGCGTAGTCATCAATCCCGGACCGGTCGGACTCTACCTCAAGTATGGGCCCGAGACGATAAGCCGCATCCTTGCGCTGTAGCCGCCGCTAGCAATTACTCCGGCTTCTTCGCCACGCCCACCATGGCGGGGCGTAGCAGGCGGTCCTTGATCATGTACCCGGACTGCATTTCCTGCACCACGGTGCCGGGCTCGGCATCGTCGGTGGGGATTTCCATCATCGCCTGGTGCTGGTTCGGGTCGAGCGGTAGGCCCATGGCGGCAATGCGGGTAATGCCGTGTTGCGTGAACACCTTGTCCAGTTCGCGCTGGGTGGCTTCGATGCCGATGACAAGACCCTTGAACTTGCTGTCTTCGCGCAGGTCTTCGGGCACGGCATCGATGGCGCGGGCGAGGTTGTCCGCCACGCTCAGCACGTCGCGGGCAAAGCCGGTGGCGGCATAGGCGCGCGCGTCCTGGGCTTCCTTTTCGAGGCGGCGTCGCTGGTTCTGCGCGTCGGCCTTGGCGTAGAGCACTTCCTGCTTGGCCGCTTCTAGGTCGCTCTTCAGCGATTCCAGTGCCTCTTCCAGGCTGCCGCCCTCGTCGCCGCCCTCGTCGCCGTCCTCGTCGTTATCGTCGAGAAACTCCTCCGGCACGCCTTCAAGTTCCTTTTCGACCGCTTCGTCGCGGTCATGGCCATTTCCGGCCTTTTCGTTATCGATCATTTGTCCTGCTAACCAATTCGCTTGCCCAGGGAATGGGCTGTGAAATCCACCATGGGAACGACCCGCGCGTAATTCAACCGCGTGGGGCCGATCACCCCGAGTACGCCGACCACCCTGCCCTCGCGATCGCGATAGGGCGCGGCGATCACCGATGAACCGGAAAGCGCGAATAGTCGATTCTCCGCGCCGATAAAGATGCGTGTCGAATCAGCCTCTCGTGCAGAATCGAGCAATTCGGCCACCGACTGCTTGTTTTCAAGGTCGTCGAGCAACTGCCGCACGCGGTCGAGGTCACTCAGCGCGCTGTCGTCGATAAGGTTCGATGCCCCGCGCACGATCAAGACGGGGCGCTTGGCCGCGTCTTCGCTCCATATGGCGATGCCGGTTTCCACCAGGCGCTTGCTGGCGTCGTCGAGCGCGCTGCGCCCGCTGGTAATTTCGGCCTGGATGGCCTTCGCGGCTTCCGCCAGCGTACGACCGGCAAGGCGCGAGGAAATGTAGTTGCTGGCTTCCTGCAAGGCGCTGGCCGAAACCGGCGCGTCCAGTTGCAGGACGCGGTTTTCGACATGGCCGTCCTCGCCCACCAGCACGGCCAGCGCGCGGGTCTGGTCAAGCGGTACGAGGTTGATCTGAGACAGCCGTGCCTCGCGCTGGGGCACCATCACCATGCCTGCCGCGCCTGACAGGCTGGACAGTAGCGCACTGGTGTTCTCCAGCGCGGCCTCGATCGGTCCGGGAGCGCCCAATTGCGACTCGATGGCCGCGCGTTCGGCAGCGGTAGGTTCAGCAACCTGCATGATGCCGTCAACGAACAGTCGTAAGCCGAGGTCGGTCGGCATGCGTCCTGCACTGGTGTGCGGCGCGGCGAGCAGGCCGAAGCTTTCGAGTTCGCTCAGCACTGACCGGATCGAGGCGGGCGACAGATTCACCTCGCCGCGCGCAGCCAGTGTCTTGGAGCCGACAGGCTGTCCGCTTTCGAGGTAATCCTCCACCACCAGGCGGAAGATCGCCCGAGCGCGGTCTGTCAGTTCGGAGATCGGTGGAGAAGCCATGACAGGCGCCTATCTAGTCGCTAGGGCGGCAGGCGCAAACTGCTCAAGCGGAGAATTCCATGCGACCTTCCGGCCGTGCGCCCGACGAAATGCGCGCTATCACCATCGAAACCGGTTTCACCAAGCACGCTGAGGGCTCCTGCCTGATCAGCTTTGGCGACACGCGTGTGCTGTGCACCGCCTCTGTTGAAGAACGTATCCCGCCGTTCCTGCGCGGCAAGGGCCAGGGCTGGGTCACGGGTGAATACTCGATGCTGCCCCGCGCCACGCACACCCGCGGCTCGCGCGAAGCCGCTAAGGGTAAACAGAGTGGACGAACGCAGGAAATCCAGCGGCTTATTGGGCGTAGTTTGCGCTCGGTCTGCGACCTGGAGAAGCTCGGCGAGCGCCAGATTACGCTCGACTGCGACGTGATCCAGGCCGACGGCGGCACCCGCACTGCTTCGATCTCCGGCGCATGGGTCGCCCTGCGCCTGGCGGTGAACAAGCTGATGGAATCCGGCGCGATCAAGGACGATCCGCTGACCGCCAAGATCGCCGCGATTTCCTGCGGTATCTACAACGGCACGCCGGTGCTCGATCTCGACTACGACGAGGATTCGAAGGCCGATGCCGACGCCAACTTCGTCCTGATAGAAGGTGGCCAGATCGCCGAGGCGCAGGCCACTGCCGAAGGCGCGACCTACGACGAGGAAGGCCTGCTGCGCCTGCTCCGCCTTGCCCAGATGGGCTGCGCGGAAATCTTCAAGGCACAGGAGGCCGCGGTAAAGTGACGCGCAAGCTTGGCGGTGGGAAACTGGTGATTGCCACGCACAATGCGGGCAAGCTGAAGGAAATCGCCGCCTTGCTGGCGCCGTACGGGACGGACTGTATCTCGGCAGGCTCGCTGGGCCTGCCGGAGCCTCCGGAGACCGGGAAGACCTTCGTCGAGAACGCCCTGATCAAGGCAAGAGCCGCGGCGGAAGCTTCGGGCCTTGTCGCATTGGCAGACGACAGCGGGCTGTCGGTCGCGGCGCTCGACGGGCGTCCGGGCGTCTACACTGCGGACTGGGCCGAGCGGCAGTGGTTCGAAGGTGATCCGGGCCGTGACTGGTACATGGCCATGGGTAAGGTCGAGGGAATGTTGCAGGCCATGGGACCTGATGTTGCGCGGGATTGCTGGTTCTCCTGCGTCCTTGCTGTTGCCTGGCCCGATGGCGAATACTTGGTCTACGAAGGGCGCGCTAACGGCACTTTGACCTGGCCTCCCCGTGGAACAATGGGCTTCGGCTATGATCCGGTCTTCGTGCCTGAGGGTCGCGACGTGACCTTTGCCGAGCTGGCGCCGGAAGAAAAGCACGCCATCAGCCACCGGGCCGATGCCTTTGCCAAGCTGGTCGCGGACCAGTTCGGAGTGTAGGTCAGAGCGCATGGCGCGCGCGCTCTACATTCATTGGCCGTTCTGCCTCGCAAAGTGTCCGTACTGCGACTTCAACTCGCACGTCCGCGATAGCGTTGACGTTGCGGCGTGGCAGTCTGCGCTTCTCGCCGACATGCGGCACGAGGCGGAACTGGCTGGAGGTGAGCCGCTGACCTCGATCTTCTTCGGCGGGGGAACACCCTCGCTGATGCCACCCGCGCTGGTCGACGCCTTGTTAGCGGAGGCGGCGAAACTCTGGGGTTTTGCTCCAGCGATCGAGATAACGCTGGAAGCCAATCCATCGTCGGTTGAGGCCGCGAACTTTGTTGATTTGGCCGCAGCGGGCGTGAATCGCGTCTCGTTGGGCCTGCAATCGCTGGACGACGACGCCTTGCGTTTCCTGGGCCGGTTGCACGACGCAGAAGAGGGATTGAAGGCCCTTGAAGTGGCACAGAAGGCTTTCGAGCGGGTCACGTTCGACCTGATCTATGCCCTGCCCGACCAGACACCCGAACACTGGCGCGACCAGCTGGAGCGTGCGCTGGGTTTCGGCACGTCGCACCTCTCGCTCTACCAGCTGACGATCGAACCCGGCACGCGGTTCGAGACCGACGTGCGGCGCGGCGGCTTCATGCCATTGGACGACGACCTTGCGGCCCATCTTTACCTCATCACGGCTGAGATGACCGCCGCTGCCGGTATGCCCTCATATGAGGTGAGCAACTACGCTCGCCCCGGCGAGGAAAGCCGTCACAACCTCACCTACTGGCGCTACCAGGATTATGTCGGCATCGGCCCCGGTGCCCATGGTCGGCGTGGCGGCATGGCGACATTCCGGCACAAGAAGCCGGAGAACTGGTTGGGTGCGGTCGAACGCAACGGGCATGGGTTGAAGGGTGAGCAGGCATTGTCGCTCTCGGACCAGGCCAGCGAAGCTTTGCTGATGGGCTTGCGGCTTGCCGAGGGTGTTGATATCGCAGCGCTTTCGCAGCGCATGCAGATGCCGGAGGATGCTCTGTTGCGTCCGTCAATGCTGCGGCAGTTCGGCAACATGGGCCTGGTCTGGCGCAATGGTGACCGGGTGGGTGTCACGCCCAAGGGCATGCCCCTGCTGGATGCCGTGCTCGCGGGCGTGATCGAGGACGACTTGCTGTTCGCATGACCGCCTCCGCCCTTCTCGACCAATGGGAGGAACACCTCGCTATAGGACGGCGGCGCAGTCCGCACACGGTGCGCGCCTATGTCCGAACGGCGGAACGCCTCGTTGAGGCGCTGGGCCTCGAAGAGTGGCAATCTGTCTCTGCTGTCACCACGCGAGACCTGCGCGGCCATCTCGCAGCGCGCCGAGCGGAAGGCCTCGGCAATGTCTCGGCGGCGCGGGAACTGTCGGCGCTCAAGGGCTTCATCGCTTTCGCCCGCGATCAGGTGGACGCGGAACCGGGCACCGGCCCTCGCCTGCGGGGGCCGCGGATCAAGAAGGGCCTGCCCCGCCCCATTACTCCGGACGAGGTCACGGGGCTGGTGCAGATGGTGGCGGATATGGCGGATGAAGGCTGGACCGGGCGCCGCGATGCTGCCGTCCTGCTGCTGATGTACGGCGCGGGCCTGCGTATCGCCGAGGCTCTCTCGCTGACGGCGGACCAGTTGCCGCTTGGAGAAACGCTGGTGGTAACCGGCAAGGGCAACAAGCAGCGCGTGGTGCCAGTGATCCCCGTGGTGCGTGAGGCCGTGGCGTCATATGCAGCCACCTGTCCATTCCCCCTCGTAAATGGCGAAGCTCTCTTTCGCGGCGCCAAGGGCGGTCCGCTGTCGCAAGGCATGGTGCAAAAAGCCATGGCGCGGGCGCGCAAGGCGTTGGGCCTGCCGACCACGGCAACGCCGCATGCCCTGCGCCACTCTTTTGCCACCCACCTGCTGGGCTCAGGAGCCGATTTGCGGAGCTTGCAGGAACTGCTGGGCCACGCATCGCTGGGTTCGACGCAGATCTACACCAAGGTGGACGCGGCCAAGATGCTTGACGCCTATCGGAACGCCCATCCGCGCGAGAAATAGGCGTTTTCCACAAAACCTAAAGTATGGTTAACGTTTGGTTACATCGCCGCGTGACGACGTTCCAGCGCGTCCCAGATCATGCCCGGCGTATTGGTGCCGTTGTACTTGTCGATGGCGACGATCCCGGTGGGCGAAGTGACGTTGATTTCGGTCAGCCACTCGCCGCCGATCACGTCGATTCCCACGAAAGTCAGCCCGCGCCGTTCCAGTTCCGGCCCCATGGCGGAGCAGATTTCCTGTTCGCGCGGGGTCAGCTGGCTGGCTTCGGCTGAACCGCCTTGGGCAAGGTTGGAGCGGAACTCTCCCTCGCCCGGCTTGCGGTTGATCGCCCCGGCCACCACGCCGTCGACCAGCACGATGCGCTTGTCGCCCTCGGCCACGCTGGGCAGGAAGGGCTGCACCATGTGCGGTTCCGGCCAGGTCTGGTTGAACACCTCGAACAGGGCGGAGGTGTTGGTGCCATCGGCGTCGATCTTGAAGATCGCCTTGCCACCATTGCCGTGCAGCGGCTTCACCACCACTGCGCCGTGCACCTTCTGGAAGTCGATCACGTCCTGCAAGGTGCGCGCAATCAGCGTTGGCGGCATGAACTGTGCGTAGTCGAGCACGAACATCTTTTCCGGCGCATTGATCACTTCCCGCGGGTCGTTGGAGACCAGCGTGGTACCCTTCAAGCGGTCGAGCAGCAGCGCAGAACTGATATAGCCGAGGTGGAACGGCGGATCCTGCCGCATCAGCACCACATCGATGTCTTCGGCGAGGTCGATGCGCCGCAATTCGCCGGCGGTGAAGTGGTTGCCCTCGACGCGCTGGACAGTGACGGGCTTTGCCCAGGCGGTGATCTTGCCATCGAGGTAAGCCAGTGTCGTGACGTCATAGTGCCACACGGAATGTCCGCGCGCTTGAGCCTCCAGCATCAGGGCAAAGCTGGAATCCCCAGCGATCTTGATGGTCTCCATCGGGTCCATCTGGACGGCTACTCTAAGATTAGTTTTCATTCCTCGCAGCGAAGCCTTTCATCATCTTCTATGACGCTCTTCTCTAGAAAGCGCCGCAGTCGCGCACCCTCTCTCTCCAGTCCACCATGTACCTTGTTTGGAGGAGCGGCAGTTACCGACAACTGCGCATAAAATACGTCCGCTCGCGGACTTGCGCAGAATGGTTCGGGCATCAGCAACACTTGAAAATCGTCGTTGCCGAGAAGGTAGTTTGTGTGACCTTCGAGATTCTCCATCGTATCAAACAAAGTGTACCCACTGCTGCCTGCAAGATCGTCAACCATGCCAGCCAGTTGATCTGGCGAGCCAGCGTCAATCATGAATGTCACCTCAGGAATGGGACCGACATATGTCACGCCGCCAAAAGGTCCGGCAGTAGTCAGACTGGCATCCGGTTCACACCCGGCCAGCGATGCTATCGCCGTCAGCAAGATTACCGTCCGTTTGATAGCCCACTCCTCAAGGCATCCAGGCATTTTCGATGTGGCGAGGCTCGACGTCCGGCGCAAGCAGGATCACGTCGATCCGTAAGTCTTCACCTTGCATCGCATACTCGTGCGCCACCGATTCCGCCGCCGCGGCGACGCGTGACAGGCGATATTCGTCGATGGCGAGATCGAGGTCTGCTGCCTTCCGGCGCCACTTCACCTCGACAAAGGCCACCAGACCTTCGCGGCGAGCGACAAGATCGATTTCGCCGACCTTGGTCTTGCGGCGTCGCGCGGCGATTTCCCAGCCTTGCGCGATCAGCCAGTTGGCAGCCGCGTCCTCGGCCTCGCGGCCCTTAGCCTCTGCCTGCTGGCGCTTCATTGGCCTTTCAGTTCCATCGCGCGGGCATAGAGCGCCTTGCGATCCATCCCCGTCGCCTTGGCGACCTGCGCCACGGCCTTGGAGGCCTTCTCAGTCTTGAGCAGGTCCACCAGCATGGTCTCGGCATCGGCTTCGCTGGCCTCTTCGTCGGGAGGCGGTCCGATCAGCAGGACGATCTCGCCCCGGGGCGGATGCGCTTTGTAGTGGGCGAGAACATCTTCGGCGCTGCCGCTGCGGCATTCCTCGTAGAGCTTGCTGATCTCGCGCGCCACGGCCACTTCGCGCCCCGGCAACACCTCGGCAATGGCGGCGAGGCTCTTGCTCAGGCGAGGGGCGGTTTCAAAGAAGATCAGCGTCGAGCGCAGGCCTGCCAGTTCTTCCAGGACGTCGCGCCGGGCCTTGTCCTTGGGTGGCAGGAAACCTGCAAACAGGAAGCGGTCATTGGGCAAGCCTGACAGCGCCAATGCCGCCAGCGGAGCATTTGCACCGGGGAGCACCGTCACCGGAATGTCAGCCGCGCGGGCATCCTTCACCAGCCGGTATCCCGGATCGGACACCAGCGGCATCCCGGCATCGCTCACCAAGGCTATGGCCTTGACGCGCATGGCCGCCACCATATGCTCTCGATCGTTCGCCGAGGCGTGGTCATCGTAGCGCCAGAGTGGCTTCGTTATGCCGAGGTGGCGAATCAGTTTTTGGGTAACTCGCGTGTCTTCACAGGCAATTGCATCACACCGCGCCAGCGTGTCGGCTGCCCGCATGGTGATATCGCCGAGATTGCCAATCGGGGTCGCGACTATATAGAGGCCGGGAGATAAGGGTCCGCTTTGCTCGCTCACAGGCGTGGCATGGACCATGTGCAGTGGAGACAGCAAGCATGTTCGGCAATTTGAAGCGGATTCTGGTCGCGGGTGCAGTCACCCTCCTGATGGCCGGCTGTACCGTAATCCCGGACGGCGGCGGCTCGCGCCCCGATGGCAGCGGGCCTGTCATCACCCAGCCGACCGGTCCCAGCGATGCCGTGCTGCCGGATGACGAAGGCCGTCACCGCGTTGCCCTGCTGGTGCCCATGAGCGGCACCAATGCTGACGTTGGCCAGTCGATTGCCAATGCCACCACTATGGCCCTGCTCGATACGGGCGCGGAAAACCTGCGGATCACCACTTATGACACGGGCGGCGGTGCCGGTGCCGCGGCCAGCCGGGCGATTGCCGATGGCAACCGCCTGATCCTTGGCCCCCTGCAGCGCGACAACGTGGGTGCCGTGCTGGCGCAGGCCCGCGCGGCGGACGTGCCGCTGATCACCTTCTCCAACGATACGACGATTGCCCGCAATGACGTGTTCGTGATGGGTCACGTTCCCGAACAGTCCGTGGTGCGCACGGTGAATTTCGCCATCGATCAGGGTGCGCGCCGTTTCGCCATCCTCGCTCCGCGTGGAGACTATGGCAATCGCACCACGGCCGCAGCCGAAAACGCCGTACTGGCGCGAGGCGGCAGCGTAGTGGACGTGCAACGCTATGACCGCGGCAACACCTCGATCATCAGCGCGGCAGAGCGCCTTGCCGCGCAGGGCGGTTATGACACCGTGCTGATTGCCGACAGTGCGCGCCAGGCTGCCCTGGCCGCGCCGCGCCTGAAGGATGCCGGAGACGCCCTGCCCTCGATTATCGGCACCGAATTGTGGAGCCGCCAGGATTCGCTGCTGACCGTGCCGACCTTGCGCAATGGCTGGTTCGCCGCCGTGCCCGACGATCGTTACCGCCAGTTCGCCACCAGCTACGAATCGCGCTTCGGCGAGCAGCCGTTCCGCATCGCCACGCTCGGCTACGACGCCGT
The DNA here is from genome assembly GCA_030431875.1 of Alphaproteobacteria bacterium. Lineage (GTDB taxonomy): Bacteria > Pseudomonadota > Alphaproteobacteria > Sphingomonadales > Sphingomonadaceae > Alteraurantiacibacter. The sequence goes on along the minus strand of JAUIIG010000017.1, from coordinate 20,220 downwards.
GCTGCTGACCCTGCGACTGACGCGCGATTGGCGTCCGGGCACGGACCTGCCTGCCGGCCTGCTACTCAACGAAGGCGGTTTCCTTGGTCTCGACGGGGTCATCCGCTTCCAGAGCAACGGAGTTGGCGAACGCACCATGGAGGTGCGCCAGATCGGCAACGGCGTCTTCACCGTGGTCAGCCCGGCTCCCACCAGCTTCTGATCACCGGATAAGTCTGCCACGCCCGCTTGAAGCGGGGGATTCCTGCAGCCTATAGCTGCGGGATGAGCAACGACCTGTTCGAAGACCTCCCGCAAGGCGGCGGCGACTACGATTCCTCCTCGATCGAGGTGCTGGAAGGACTGGAGCCCGTCCGGCGGCGCCCCGGCATGTACATTGGCGGCACCGATGACCGCGCGTTGCACCACCTTGCGGCGGAAGTGCTCGACAACTCGATGGACGAGGCCGTGGCTGGCCACGCGAACCGCATCGAGATGGTGCTGGAAGAAGGCAACCGGCTGACCATCACCGACAACGGTCGCGGCATGCCGGTGGACGAACATCCCAAGTTTCCGGGCAAGTCCACGCTCGAAGTGATCATGACCACGCTGCATTCCGGCGGCAAGTTCTCGGGCAAGGCCTATGCCACCAGCGGCGGCCTGCACGGCGTGGGCGTTAGCGTGGTGAACGCGCTGTCCAGTTTCACGCGGGTAGAAGTGGCGCGCAACAAGCAGGTCTTCGCGCAGGAATTCTCGCGCGGTGTGCCGCAGGGTGGCCTTACTAAAGTTGGCGACACGCCCAACCGGCGCGGTACCAGCGTCACCTTCGTGCCCGACACGGAGATTTTCGGGGAGCGCAACTTCAATCCCAAGCGCCTGTTCAAGTTGGCGCGGTCGAAGGCCTACCTCTTCGCTGGCGTCGAAATCCGCTGGAAATGCGCCCCCTCACTGGCATCGGAAGAAGTCCCGCAAGAAGCGACCTTCCAGTTCCCCGGCGGCCTGGCTGATCACTTGCGTGAGGAAGTCGGCGCCCGCGAATGCGTGACTGCGGATTTCTTCTCCGGTTCGCAGGATTTTCCCGAAGTCGACGGTGTTCAGCAGGGCCGCGTCGAATGGGCCGTTGCCTGGCCGCTGTGGTCCGACGGATCGACCAGCTGGTACTGTAACACCGTGCCGACACCCGACGGCGGTACGCACGAACAGGGTATCCGCGCCGCTCTTACAAAGGGCCTGCGCGCCTTTGGCGAGCTTACCTCGACCAAGAAGGCCAAGGACATTACTGCCGACGACGTGATGACGGGCTCCGAGGTCATGCTCAGCGTCTTCATCCGCGATCCGCAGTTCCAGTCGCAGACCAAGGACCGCCTGACCTCCCCTGAGGCCGCGCGCCTGGTCGAGAACGCGGTGCGCGATCACTTCGATCACTTCCTGTCCGACAACATGGAGCGCGGCCGCGCGCTGCTGGGTGCGGTGATGGAGCGCATGGAGGAACGCCTCAAGCGCAAGCAGGAACGCGAGATCAAGCGCAAGACGGCCACCAACGCCAAGAAGCTGCGCCTGCCGGGCAAGCTGACCGATTGTTCGGGTGATGGCGAAGGCGAGACCGAGCTGTTCATCGTCGAAGGCGACAGCGCCGGCGGTTCCGCCAAGCAGGCGCGCAACCGCAAGACGCAGGCGATCCTGCCGATCCGCGGCAAGATCCTCAACGTCGCCAGTGCAACGGCGGACAAGATCCGCGCCAACACCGAAATCGCCGACCTGACGCTGGCACTCGGCTGCGGCACCCGCAAGGAATGCGATCCCGAACAGCTGCGTTACGACCGCGTTGTCATCATGACCGATGCCGACGTGGACGGTGCACACATCGCCACGCTGCTGATGACCTTCTTCTTCCAGGAAATGCCGGAGCTTGTGCGCAAGGGACACCTCTACCTCGCCCAGCCGCCGCTCTACCGCCTGACGGCCGGCAAGGAGAGCCGCTACGCCCGTGACGACGAGCATCGCGCGGAGCTGGAGGAGACGGTGTTCAAGGGCAAGAAGGTCGAGGTCAGCCGCTTCAAGGGCCTTGGCGAAATGAACCCGCAGCAGCTGCGCGAAACCACGATGGCGCCGGAAAGCCGCAGCCTCATCCGCATCACCCTGCCCGAGCAGCACGAGCAGCGTTACGCGGTGAAGGAGCTGGTCGATCAGCTGATGGGCCGCAACCCGGAGCATCGCTTCAACTTCATCCAGAACCGTGCCGGTGAGCTGGATCGGGACCTGATTGACGCCTGACCTGCCGCTGTCTTAATGTCGCAATACACAAGGCTGGAAAAGCCCTCTGCGACATGGAGATAGCGCAATGAAACGGTTCCTTACGCTTTGGCTGGCACCCGCCCTGTCTCTGGCGCTGCAGGTCAGCCCGGTCCATGCGCAGAGTGCCGAAGATGTTGAACGGCTCGAGCAGCGCGCCGAGGATATCGTTTCGGCAATGGGCGGTGAGGCGGTCTATGACGAGGTCTTCACGGACCAGTTTGTCGAGGCCGTTCCGGCGGCGCAATTCACCGCCATCAAGGGGCAGATCGAAAGCCAGTTCGGTGCGTTGATCGGCGTCGAGAGTGTCGAAGCGGCTACGCCCAATGGGGCAAACATCGCGATCCGGTTCGAGCGCGGTCTCGCCAGCGGCCAGTTTACCTTGGAAAGCGGCGAACCCTTCGAGGTCACCGGCTTCCTGTTGACCGATGTCCAGCCCATCGGCGACAGCGTGGAGCAACTGCTTGCCGACCTTGCTGCCCTGCCCGGCGAAACCGGCGTGCTCATCACCTCGCTTGCCGATGGTATCGAGCCGCGTGCCGCTAGCAATGCCGATCGACAGTTTGCCATTGGCTCGACCTTCAAGATCTACGTCCTGTCCGCCCTCGCCCACTCCATTGCAGCGGGCGAGCGGGACTGGGATGACGTGGTTCACCTCAGCGAGCGGAGCTATCCCAGCGGACAGTTGCAGGAATGGCCGCTCGGTTCCCCGCTGACGCTGCACACGCTTGCCACGCTGATGATTTCCAACAGCGACAATACCGCGACTGACCAACTGATCGCCGAGCTCGGGCGGGAAGCCGTGGAGGCTGAGCTTGTCGCAGCAGGCCATTCAGACCCTTCAGCCACCCTGCCCTTCCTGACCACGCGCGAGATGTTCCTTCTAAAGTCCACCACCAACATCGACCCCGCCCAATACCTGTCGTCCGATCTGGACTGGCGCCGCGACGCGCTGGAATTCCTCGGTGACGTGGAACCCGACATGGCCCAGGTGATGGCGGCTTTCACCGGTGGACCCAACCTGATCGAAATCGAATGGTTCGCCTCTCCTGCCGACCTTGCACGGCTGCTTCAACGGCTCGCGGCGCTGGAAGACGACACCGCGCTTGGCGTGCTTGCCGTCAATCCCTCGATGTCAGACACCATGCGCGCTGAGTGGGACTATGCCGGCTACAAAGGTGGCTCCGAACCCGGCGTGCTCAACCTCACCTGGCTGCTGTACGACGAAGCCGATGGCTGGCAGATCGTCACGCTGAGTTGGAACAACCCGGAAGATGAGCTCGACAATGCACGACTTGAAATGCTCGGCATGCGCGCAATCGCACTCGCGAAAGGCGCGGCAAGCGATTAGTCGAGAATGTAAGCCATCTCGAGGTCGCCCCAGCGGCGGCCGCTGAAAATCAGCGGCAAGTAGACGTTGCGCACCACCTGGTAATCGTTGCCGTCGCCCTCGCGGCGATAGACCGCCATCATGTATTCGTCGTTGCTGGCCTTGGCCCGGGCGTCGATCGCCCCGAACAGAATGCGACCGTTGCGGCAGAACTGCGTGTCGTGTGCGACATTGCCGGTGGGCGCCTGCGAGACGCGCGTAAGGTGCGTTGGCAGGAAGCCGTTCATGTCGGTGCAGGCGAAAGCCGCGACGCGGCTGTCAGCGGCGGTGAAGCGGTCGATCATCGGCCGCCACACGCGGTCCGCCCAGGCATTCAGGCCGGTGCGGAAACGCGGCGGGTTGCTGCCCTCGATTTCGCGATAGTTGGTATCGAACAGGTCGTGCTGGCTGATGTCGCCCTTGGCGAGCGCAGCTTCGGTGGCCTCGACAATCTCGCGAACGCGCTGCTGACCGGCTTCCACCATCTGGCTGTCGGCGGGCGAAAGGCCTGCCTTCACCAGCGCATCGAACATGCCGCTGGCGGTAAGTTCCAGCGACTCGATACGGTCGTGCGCCTTGTTGAGGTGCTGTTCGTTGGTGGCGACGACCTTGCCGAACTCGGTCAGCACTCCCTGCACATTGTGCACGTGGACGCCGATCTTGGAGCTGTTGCGGACGATCTGGTCGTTCTGGCCATCGACTTCGCTGATCAGTTCGCAGACCTCGGTAATGGTCTGTTCGATCTGGCTGACGGACTTGCGCGCCTCGCTGCTGTCTTCCGCGCCCGTGCTGATCTTTCCGATCACCAGTTCGGCTTCGCTTTCGAGCGTTTCGATGGTGCGGGTGATTTCCTTGCTGGCGCGGTGGGCGTTGCCGGCGAGGTTCTTCACCTCGTTCGCCACCACCGAGAAAGTGCGACCCGCTTCGCCCGCACGGTGTGCTTCGATCGTGGCGTTGAGGGCAAGGATATTTGTGTTGTCAGCGATTTCCTCGATCTCCTGCGAGGTGCGCTTCACCTGTTCCATGGCAGCGGCAAAGCCCGTGATGTGCATGGAAAGTTCCTGCACGGCTTCGAGCAGGTGGCTGATCTGCTGCAGCGAGGAATGGATGTGGGTGCGGCCGGTTTCCAGCTGCTCCAGTGCGCGCTCCGAGAGCAAACGGCTCTCGTCGCAGGCATCGCTGACCAGCTTCTGGTCCGTATCCAGCGTATCGACCGTGGACTTCAGCGCTTCGTGTTCGCTGTGCAGCGCACGGAAGCTGTCGATGACCTGCTGGACAACGCCGGCGACATCCGAACAACCGACGGTAACATCGCCGCACTGGCGCGAGATGCTGTCGATGTCCTTGAATTGCGTTTCCGGGATCGCAACGTGTTCCATGAGTAGGTCAGTCCTTTGAAGTCCTGCCGACTTCCCTAACCCGTCATGGTTACCGGCGATTTAATGTTCGGACCTTTTTCCGCCTCCCTCGATCAGAACTCGCGCGGGACATTGGCGAACATGGCTTTCACTGCAGGCCGGTCGTGGATCTGCTGCAGCCAGCGCATGAGGCCGGGCGTGTCGTTTTCGTTCACCAGCTCGGGGAAGCCCTTGTCCATGGTGCCCGCGATGGCGAAGTTGCAGATGTCGGCGAGTGAATAGACGCCGCCCGCCAGCCATTCGTTGTCGCGCAGGTGGTCGTCGAGGCGCTTCACCGATACGCTGATCTTGCGCATTTCCTCGTCAAGCAGGTCCTGCGGGAAGCCTTCGCGCGCCCGTCGCCATTTCACCTGCTGTTCGGGGACGGGAATGTTCTTCACCACCTCCTCGAACTCGGCGTCGGTAAGGTCTTTCACCATCTTGCTGACATGACGGTGCCAGCCGATGGTCGACACGCACCAGCAGAAGTATTCGTCGACCCACTTGGTCCAGATACGCATCTGCGCCACGTCATAGTGGCTGGCGGGCCGCAGCTTCACTTCGGTAGGATGGGCATCTTCCAGGTATTCGCAGATCACCGTGCTTTCGGTGATGATCTTGCCACCATCGTCCAGCGCAGGAACCTGCCCTCGCGGGTTGATGGCCTTGTACCAGTCCGAATGGTGTTCGAACTTGGCGGGGTTGAGCAGCTTGTGCTCGAATTCCAGCCCCTTTTCATAGAGCGCCAGCGTTGGCTTCAGCGAATTCGCAGCCGGTCCGAAACTGTAAAGCTTGAGCATGCCCTCTCCTCTGTTGGGCTGATCCTATCAGTAGAGCAGCAGGTCAGCCACCTGATCACGCCATAGCGCCTCGTCTGGCGCGGTCATTTGATCGAGATCAGCCGGCGTGGTGGAACTGTCATCCACCCATTCGCGCAGGCCACTGCCGCCGTTGATAACGTCGATCGCCAGCACGTCGTTGGTGTACTCGTACTTGAAGTCCGTGCCACGCCAGATCTGGTAGTCCGGGTAGAGCTGCCGGATTGCCTTGAACGCTAACGCCTGCAAGCGCCACGGACGGAAGGCCTCATGGTCGTAGAAGGCACCCTCGGCGTGGATCATCAGGGCATTGCAGAGCTTGCCCTGGTGCTTGTGGAAGGTCGGCTCGAACCAGCAATCGCGCAGCGCGCAGCCAGCCAGCCAGTCAGAGGCGAGGCGGTGCATCTCGGCGAGCACGGCCTTGGCGTCCACGTCCGGCGCGCCAAACAGGACCTCCAGCGGGCGGGTGGTTCCCCTGCCCTCGCTCAGCGTCGCGCCTTCGATCATCACGGTGCCGGCATAGGCGCGAGCCATGTTGAGATTGGCGGCGTTGGGTGACGGGTTGATCCAGATGCGATCCTCCGGCCATCCGTAACCGGGGCCCTCGGGCAGCCAGTAATGCATGGTGACCACGCGGTAATCGACGTCGAGGCCGAAATGGCGGATGAACCAGTGACCCATCTCGCCCATGGTGAGGCCGTGGCGCATGGGCATGGGCGCGGCGCCTACGAAGCTCTCCATGCCGGGTTGCAGAAGCGTGCCTTCGACCGGGCGGCCTGCCGGATTTGGCCGGTCGAGCACCCAAACGCTCTTGCCGTGCTTGCTCGCCTCTTCCAGCAGGTAGAGCAGCGTGGTGACGAAGGTGTAGATGCGGCAGCCGAGGTCCTGCAGGTCGAACAGGAACACGTCGGCACTGTCCATCATGGAGTCTGTTGGACGGCGCACCTCGCCATAGAGGCTGAACACGGGGATGCCGTAGACCGGATCGGTCTCGTCGGCGGTTTCCACCATGTTGTCCTGCTTGTCGCCTTTCAGTCCGTGTTGCGGGCCAAATGCGCTGGTGACGTTCACGCCGGCGGCGATCAGCGCGTCGAGGCTGTGCGTGAGGTCCGCCGTCACCGAAGCGGGGTGCGCAACAAGTGCCACCCGCTTGCCTTCGAGCTGTTTCAGCAGGTCTGGTTCGGCGAGAAGCCGGTCAATTCCGAATTTCATGCAGCGCGGGTTCGCGCAAGTGACGCTCCGAAGCAAGCGGGATCGTGGAAATCGGGCTGTTCCTTGTGATGCGAGATCGCCCAATAGCTCTTCACCCCGCCTTCTTCCTCGATCACGGCAGACAGGCCGATGGCCGCAGGGGGCTCGGGCATCTGCACTCGCGGCAGGCTGGCGTCGAAGATCGCCATGGCGAGGCCCACGCGGAAGGTGCAGTCGGGTTCGCGGTCGAAGGCGCGATTGCGCATCCCCTCGCGATAATCGTCGAAATCGTAGGCTGCCCAGCGTTCCGATGGCGAAAGGTTGAACTCGGAGTAGGAGGGCGTGCCGTCCTTCTCCATCATGAAGAGTTCGAAACAGGTGCTCTTCCACAACTCGTCTGCCCTGCCCTTGCCGGCAAAATTGGGCACGACCAGCTTGGATGGACCGTCGATGCGCCAGCGGACGCGCATCCAGTTGTCTGTCAGTGAAAGTACTCTTGCCTCAACCCGGCGGACGGCAAGTGGTGGATGCGATGCATGTGCGACCAGATCATGCGTTTGCAAGTGAGAAACCCCGTGCTACGCGCCCCCAGCCCTAAACAACAAGACGCCAAATCCCCCGAAATGACGACTTACGAATCTGAACTTCTGCAATTGCTGACAGAGCGCGGCTATGTCCATCAGGTGACGGACGCGGTGGGACTGGATGCCCTAGCCGCGCGACAAGTCGTTCCCGGATATATCGGTTTTGACGCCACGGCGCCTTCGCTGCACGTCGGATCGCTGGTGCAGATCATGATGCTGCGCCGCTTGCAGCAGACCGGCCACAAGCCGATCGTTGTCATGGGCGGCGGCACCACCAAGATCGGGGACCCGTCAGGCAAGGACGAGAGCCGCAAGATGCTCACGCCCGAACTCATCGACGACAACATCGCCGGTATCCGCACCGTATTCGAACGGCTGCTGACCTTTGGCGACGGTCCCACCGATGCCGTGATGGTCAACAATGACGAGTGGCTGTCGGGCCTTGGCTATATCGAGCTGCTGCGCGACGTCGGCCCGCACTTCACGATCAACCGCATGCTCACCTTTGATTCGGTGAAGCTGCGGCTCGAGCGAGAGCAGCCGCTGACCTTCCTAGAATTCAACTACATGATCCTGCAGGCCTACGACTTCATGGAACTGGCGCGCCGGTACGAGTGCCGGTTGCAGATGGGCGGCAGTGACCAGTGGGGCAATATCGTCAACGGCATGGAGCTGACTAGGCGCAAGGACGGCACCGAACTGTTCGGCCTGACGACGCCGCTGCTGACCACGGCTGACGGTTCCAAGATGGGCAAGACAGCCGCTGGCGCGGTCTGGCTGAACGAAGCGCAGCTGCCGAGCTATGACTTCTGGCAGTACTGGCGCAACACCGACGACCGCGACGTAGGCAAGTTCCTCAAGCTGTTCACGGACCTGCCGCTTGACGAGATCGCCCGTCTCGAGGCGCTCGAAGGCAGCGAGATCAATGCTGCCAAGGTCGTGCTCGCTGACGAGGTGACCAGGCTGGTGCGCGGTGAAGAGGCCGCCACCTCAGCTCGCGCAACGGCCGAACAGACCTTTGTCGGGGGCGGCCGCGGTGAGGACCTGCCGACGCTGGAGGTGCCTGCCGAGGGCATCCGCATCGGCGCAGCATTAACCGAACTGGGCTTCACCCAGTCGAACGGCGAAGCCAAGCGCAAGGTAGCCGAGGGTGCGGTCAAGCTGGACGACGAAACTATCGGTGATCCGGGGCACCTGGTGCAGCTGGCCGGCGGTGTGGAAGCGCGCCTCAGCCTGGGCAAGAAGCGACACGGTATCCTTCGCGGGAGCTGACTTTACCAAAAGTGCACCATTTCCTGTCACCAAGGCCTTCGCTTAATTTTTTGGGAGGCAATGGCAGATCATGGCAGGCGGAGCACAGCTGTCCGTAACCGATTTGCGGCGTTCGACGCGACACCCGGTGGACTACTCGGTAATTGCCGAACATTTGCAGCATGGCGACGTGACCATGCACATTGCCAATATCTCGGCCCATGGCTTCATGGTTGACGGGATCGACGGCATCAGCCGCGGTGATCGCATGATCATTCGCCTGCCCGGTGTTGGCCGGATCGAGGCCTATTGCATCTGGATCACCGAGGATCGCGCTGGCTTCCAGTTCGAACGCATCGTGCGCCTGGACGACTTCCAGACCATGATCACCGAGATGCAGCCCAATCCGGCGCTGCGCCGCCGAGGTTAGGGGCGCGGCTGAACTTTACACCGCACAATTTCGATTAACTTGGCAAGCGCCGCTGGCGCTGCCATTGCGCGCGGGTGAGCATCCCTTCGCACCCTTTCAAAGTCGCCAATTTCCGGGCCTACTGGCTCGCTCGCCTGTCGCTTACCCTGGCGCAGTACGCCATGCTGCTAATCATCGGGTGGCAGACCTACAACCTCGCCCGCGACGCAGGAATGAGCGTGGCCGAATCGTCCGGCCAGCTGGCGCTGATCGGCCTGCTGCAGTTCGTCCCGCTGTTTATCCTGACGCCCTTTACGGGGCTGGCGGCTGACCGCTTCGACCGGCGCAACCTGGGGCGCATGACTGTCGGGCTGCAAACCCTGTGTGCCGCGACGCTCGCCTATTTTACCTGGACGGATCACATTTCGCTGGCCGTCCTATATTCGGTCGCCGTCTTCCTTGGCGTGGCTCGCGCTTTCTCTGGCCCGGCATTCTCCGCACTGGCGCCGAACCTCGTTCCGCCAGCGATCCTGCCAAACGCCATCGCGCTGTCTTCCATCGCCTGGCAGGTGGGCATGATCGTCGGTCCGGCCGTGGGCGGCTATCTTTACGTCTTCGAACCCGCCCTGCCCTATGCCGCGGCAGTCGCGCTGTTCCTGCTGTCTCTGATTGCGCTTACCTTTATCGGTGACGTGCCGCGCGGCGCACCGCGCAGTACGGGTCGCCCGATCCACCAGATCCGCGAGGGGCTGGCCTACGTCTACCAGAACAAGATGGTGCTCGGCTCGATCACGCTCGATCTCTTCGCGGTATTCCTTGCCGGTGCGACCGCGCTCTTTCCGGTCTTTGCGCGTGACATCCTTGAAGTCGGCTCGCGCGGGCTTAGCCAGCTGGCCATGGCTCCCGCCATCGGTGCCGCGCTGACGGCTCTCTGGTTCTCGTTCAGCCCGCTCAAGAACAACGTTGGCCCGAAGATGCTCGCCTCCGTGGGCGTGTTCGGCCTCGCCACCATTGTCTTCGGCCTGTCGACCTGGATGCCGCTCAGCCTTGCCATGCTGGTGATCGTCGGCGCGGCGGACATGTTCAGCGTCTATATCCGCCAGTCGCTGATCCAGCTGCACACGCCGGACGACAAGCGCGGACGGGTCTCTGCCGTATCGCAAATGACCATCAGCGCCTCCAACGAGTTTGGTGATTTCTTCTCCGGCAGCCTCGCCTTCGTCATCGGCCCGGTCGCGGCGGTGGTGGTGGGCGGTGCCGGTGCCATCGTCACCGTGCTGGCCTACACCGGCCTGTTTCCGGTGCTGCGGACAACCAAGACCTTCGATCCGCCCGAAGATGTGTTAGACAAGCCGGAAGAGGCAACAAACGACAGAGCCAGCGAGGGAGCCTGAGCCATGAAGTTCGACAACGTCCTGCAATCGATCGGCAGCACGCCGCATATCCGCCTGTCGCGGCTGTTCCCGAACCACGAGGTGTGGATCAAGAACGAGCGCACCAATCCCGGCGGCTCGATCAAGGATCGTATTGCGCTGGCCATGATCGAGGATGCCGAGGCGTCCGGCGCGCTCCAGCCCGGCGGCACGATCATCGAGCCCACCAGTGGCAACACCGGTATCGGCCTCGCCCTTGTCGGCGCGGTGAAGGGCTACAAGGTGATCCTGGTCATGCCTGATAGCATGAGCATCGAACGCCGCCGCCTGATGCTGGCCTACGGTGCCGAATTCGACCTCACCCCGCGCGAGCTGGGCGTGAAAGGCGCCATCGCCCGCGCCGAGGATCTGGTGTCGCAGACGCCCAATTCGTGGATGCCGCAGCAGTTCGACAACCCGTCGAACGTTGCTGTCCATGTCCGCACCACCGCTCAGGAAATCATCGCCGATTTCAACGACTCGCCGCCCGCCTATCTCATTACTGGTGTCGGCACGGGCGGGCACCTGACCGGCTGTGCCGAAGAACTGAAGAAGGCCTGGCCCGACCTGAAGGCCTTTGCCGTTGAACCTGCCCTCTCGCCGGTGATCTCGGGCGGCCAGCCCGCTCCCCACCCGATCCAGGGCATCGGTGCCGGCTTCATCCCCGACAACCTGCACACCAATGCCATCGACGGCGCGATCCAGGTGGATGGCGACGCGGCCAAGGAAATGGCCCGCCGCTGTGCGCGAGAGGAAGGCTTGCTCGTCGGTATAAGCTCGGGCGCGACGCTGGCCGCCATTGCCACCAAGCTGGAAGAGCTGGAGCCCGGCACCCGCGTGATCGGATTCAACTACGACACGGGCGAGCGCTACCTCTCCGTTCCCGAGTTCCTTCCGACCGAATGAGCAGTTTCGAAGACCTCGCCTACGACGACGCGGGCGTATCGCTGACCGGCCTGCTGGCCCGCCCCGATGGCGCGCCCAAGGCGGCGGTGTTGGTGTTCCCCACGATCATGAACCCCACGGGTTCGGTCACGGACAAGGCCCTGTCGCTGGCAGGTGAAGGATACCTCGTGCTGGTGGCTGACTTCTATGGCAAGACACCGGCGGATTTCGACGAATCCCGCTTGTTCGCCAGCGAGATACGGCAGGTGCCTGAACTCTATCGCCAGCGTCTGCGGGCAAGCCTGCGGGCCTTCGCTAGACTTGAAGAAACCAAGGACCTGCCCTTGTTCGTCATCGGGTTCTGCATGGGCGGCCAGGCCGCGCTGGAACTCGCCCGCGAAGGTGCTCCGGTCGAAGCCGCAGTCAGTTTCCACGGCCTGCTCGATACGCAGATGCCTGCCCAACCCGGAACCGTAAGTGCCCGCATACTGGTGTGTCATGGCGACGCCGACCCCATGGTTCCGCGCGGGCAAGTGCTGAAATTCTGGGAGGAAATGGACCGCGCCGGTGCCAACTGGCATTTTCATTCCTATTCCGGCGTGAAGCACGGCTTCACCAACCCTGCCCCCAGTGAAAACCCCGCCACCGGCTACGATGCCAGCGCCGACCGCCAGAGCTGGGCGGCCATGCACGCCTTGTTCGACGAGCTTATGGCAGGCTGATGCCCTGACCTTGATCAATGCCGCCCTGCATCATAGTCTCGCCTGAGTTGGGACCGAACAACTTGCTTTGGGGGAAGCACAGGTGGAATCCGCAACTCCTGCGACGGCGGGGCAGAAGCGTCCGTTCCTTTACCGCTGGCTGAAGGCTCGGCGCCATGCGCTGAACGCCTGGGGCGCGAAGTATTCCAGGATTCCGGATGAACCGGTCCTCGATCCTGCATTGTTCGCCTGGGCTGCTGAGATTGCGGAGCACTGGAGTGAAATTCGCGACGAAGCCTTGGCGATCTACCGCGACCTCGAGACTATCCCGCCGCTGCGGCGCATTTCCCCTGACCATCGCCGCATCGCGACCGACGACAGTTGGCGCAGCTTCTTCCTGCTTGGCTACGGTCACGAAGCACCCGCCAACATCGCCCGCGCGCCGCGCACTTACGAGCTGGTGAAGCGCATCCCCAAACTCAACTCCGCCTTCTTCTCCATCCTTGCACCCGGTGCCCACATCGTGCGCCATCGCGGGGTGACCAAGGGATTCTTCACGGCACACCTGGGTCTTGTCGTGCCGGAGGATCGGGAGAACTGCACCATCCAGGTCGACGGCAGCGACCTGCATTGGCAGGCCGGTGAATGGACCATGTTCGACGACACGTGTGAACACGAGGTGTGGAACAATACCGAGCAACCGCGCATCGTGCTCTTGTGCCAGGTCGGCAGGCCGTTGCGCTGGCCTGCCAGCTGGGTCGCCAATGCCTTCATGCTCTATATCAAGCACAGCCCTTTCGTCCGCGAGGCAAAGAACGAACTGCGCAGCTGGGACGAGGCCTTTCGCATCGCCGAAGACAACGAACGCGTTTAGATCGCGCGGACGAAGGCATCTTCAGGCAGTGCCATCAGGTTCTCGGCCCCTGCTTCTACGCGGCGCAGCAGGCTGGCCGTTTGCGGAAGCGATTGCTCGGCATGATGGCGGGCGAGGATACGCTTGGCGTCGGCAAATTCGTCATCGCGGCCCGCGACAACCTTGACCGTGCGGGCCCACATCCAGCCGATGGCCACATGGCCGATCAGCTCCATAAAGGCGTAGGAGCCCGCCCCCAGCGCGTTGGGGTCCTGCGCCGCCTGCCCCAGCATGGCCTGTGCGGCCTTGGCGGCGTGGCCAAGCGCGGCCTGCATCGGCTGCGCCAGCCAGTCAGGCGCGCCTTCAAGGTCAGCGGCAACCATGGCGGCGAATTTCTGCGCCACCTGCCCGCCGTCCTTCGCCAGCTTGCGTCCGGCAAGGTCCAGCGCCTGAACGCCGTTGGCACCTTCGTAGATCATTCCGATGCGCGCATCGCGGACGATCTGCTCCATGCCCCATTCCTTGACGTAGCCGTGCCCGCCAAAAACCTGCTGCATGTCGACTGCCGTCTGGAAGCCGTTGTCAGTGCCGAAGGCCTTGATGACCGGCGTCAGGAAGGAAACCAGCGCATCGGCTTCCCTGTTACCGTGGTGGGCGGCATCGATCTGCATGGCCGTCCACAGCACCAGGGCGCGGAAGCCCTCTGCAAAAGCGCGTGCGTCGAGCAGCATGCGGCGGACATCGGGATGGACCAGCAGTGAATCTGCCGGAGCCGAGGGATCGGACCGTTCGCCCATGGCACGGCCCTGCTTGCGCTCGGTCGCGTAGGAGGCTGCGCGCTGGTAGGCGTGTTCGGCGTGGGCAAGGCCCTGCACACCCACGCCCAGCCGCGCGGCATTCATCATGATGAACATGGCCGCGAGGCCGGCGTTCTCTTCGCCCAACAGCCAGCCGGTCGCGCCGTCGAAGTTCATCACGCAGGTGGCCGAGCCATTGAGGCCCATCTTGTGTTCGATCGCCGAACAACCGAGCGAGTTCTTCTCGCCGTCGGGCAGGATCTTGGGCACGAGGAACAACGAGATCCCGCGCGAACCGGCGGGCGCATCGGGGACGCGGGCCAGCACCAGGTGCACGATGTTCTCAGTCAAGTCGTGCTCGCCGCCCGAGATGAATATCTTCTCGCCGCTGATCGAATAGGTACCGTTGCCGGCGGGCTCTGCCTTGGTGCGCATCAGGCCGAGATCGGTACCGGCGTGGCCCTCGGTCAGGGCCATGGTGGCGAGCCATTCGCCGCTGATGATCGGGGGAACGTAGGTGTCCTTCAGGTGGTCCGTACCGGCAGCAATGATGGTCGAGGTCGCGCCGCCAACGATACCGGGATACATCATGAAGCCGGGGCAAGCCGAGTTCATGTATTCCTCGAACACGGTGCCAAGTACGTGCGGCAGGCCCTGGCCGCCATATTCCTCGGGCATGGCCAGCGTGTTCCAGCCCGCCTCCTGCAACTGCTTGTAAGCCTCCTTGAACCCTTCCGGCGTGGTGACGCTGCCATCGGAGTGGCGCGTGCAGCCCTGCGCATCGGCAACCGGATTCAGTGGGGCGAGAACATCGGTGCAGAAAGCACCCATGCCTTCGACCAGCGCTTGCACGGTCTCCTCGTCCAGCATGTCATAGCCGGGCAGCGTGCAGTCCTGCACCTTCAGCAATTCAGTGAGGACGAAGAGGGTATCGCGTGTGGGCGCGGTCCAGCCGGTCATTCCGAGTCTCCAAGAAAGGAGAGCCCCTTGCCATCGACGCGTCGGTAAAAGCAACTGCGTGCACCGGTGTGGCAGGTTGGCCCGGCAGGTAGCGCCTTCAGCACCAACGCATCCTGGTCACAGTCGACCAGCACTTCCTTTACCTGCAGGACGTTGCCAGAGCTCTCACCCTTCTTCCACAGCGTGCCGCGACTACGCGAATGGAAATGCGCCTCGCCGCTGTCCAAGGTCGCCTGCAACGCCTCTTCATCCATGAAGGCCACCATCAGCACTTCGCCGGTTTCGGCGTGCTGCACCACGGCGGACAGCAGGCCCGCGGCGTCAAACTTCGGGAGGAATTTGCGGCCCGCTTCGCGATCGGCCGTGTCACTGGAAATTGGACTCATCCTTATTGCAAATGGAAATCAAGTTGCACTCTGCATACCCGTTTGTTGCACGATAAACACAATCGGCATGCAAATACTATCGAATGCAACAAAGCGGGTTTGCAGTTGAACCTTTCGGTGGAATGAATGCGCCTCGGCTTTGACGAGCCGTCTGCCATTCCGGCCAGGGAGTGGGAGGGTCCCGGAGCTCAACCCAGTGAAAATCTCGGGGGGCAAAGGGTCATGAGGGTTTGGAACTGACGCGCGAGCTGGGGGGCTGCGCGAATGTTCCAGCGAAATCGTCACGCGAACGCCCGGGGCTAAACACCTCGGGCGTTTTGCGTTTCTAGGCCGGCACCCGCGCAAAACAGGCAACCTGCACCCTCGCCGCGCCCGCCTTTTTCAGTGCTGCGATGCAGGCATTGGTCGTGGCACCGCTGGTCAGCACGTCATCGACCAGCAGGACCTGCGCACCCTTGATCAGATCCGTTCGCCTCGGATTCGCGGTGATCGCTCCTTTCAGCACCGCAGCGCGTTCCTTGCGGCCCAGTCCGCCCAGGCTCGGCGTCCGCTTGGGGCGGAGCAGGCCATCGACCAGCAGCCGTGCGCCGGAAATCCGCGCGAGCTCATCGGCAATCAGGGCCGACTGGTTGAACCCGCGCTGCCACAGGCGCAGGCGGTGGAGTGGCACAGGCACGGCCAGCCAATCCCCCTCCAGCAGGCCCAGCCGCGCGTTGATCTGCCGCGCCATCATCCGTGAGAGGGCGATCTTGCCGCCATGCTTGAAGTTGAGCACCAACTGCCGTGCCGCATCATTGTAGAGTGTGGCTGCAGTTACTGGTGACTTTCCGGGAAGGTCCGCAGGAATTTCGAGCGTCGACCAGCAAGTGCTGCAAAGCCCGTCCTGCGCGGCAATGGCATCGCCGCAAAGCGGGCAACGCGGCGGATAGATCAGGTCCACCAGCGGGGCAAAGGCCTGTTTGAGCAGCATTTGGCCTATGCTGCCTGCGGGCGTGGCTGTAGGCAAGCGCGCATGGACAAGGCCGTTCCCACTATCTTCGATCGTCGCAAAGCCGCCGCCAAGTGGGACCGCGCGCGTTCGCGTCAGGCTGGTGGCAAGGCCGTATCGTTCATTTCCACCGCCTTGGCGGAGGACGTGCTCGAAAGGCTCGACTTCATTCGTCTCGAACCGGAGACCGCACTGTTCGTCGGAGACCTCACCAACATTCTGCCGACGACCTTCAACGAGCGCGGTGTGAAAGTTGGTATTGGCAGGCTTGGCGCCTTCGACGAGGAGAAGCCCAAGGCTGACGACACGCCATTCTTCGATCTGATCGTCCACCTGCTAGGCCTCGGTCACGTCAACGACTTGCCCGGCGGCCTGATCCATGCCCGCAACGCCTTGGCGGAGGATGGTCTGTTCATTGCCGCCTTTCCCGGGGCTGGCAGCCTGCCTTCGCTGCGCCGGATTGCCCTGGCCGCTGACGGTGACCGCGCGGCGCCGCGCATGCACCCGCTGATCGACAACCACGCCGCAGCAGGCCTGCTACAGCGCGCCGGTTTCCGTAGGCAAGTGGTCGACAGCTACCGCCTCAACCTGCGCTATGGTGACCTGTCCACCTTGGTCAGCGACCTGCGCGACCATGGCCTGACGCGGGCGCTGGCCATGCCCTCCCCTCCGTGGACGAAGGCGCACCTTGCGCGCGCCCAGGCAGAGTTCGACTCCATGCGCGACGATGAAGGCAAGGTTCTCGAGACCATCGAGATCCTCGTCATGTCGGGCTGGCGTTAAGCTTTCGCTTTCAACGCCGCCTGCGCCGCAGCCAGCCGCGCGATCGGCACGCGGTACGGCGAGGCGCTGACGTAATCGAGCCCGACCTTCTCGCAGAACATGATCGACTCCGGATCGCCGCCATGCTCGCCGCAGATGCCAAGCTTGATCTCGGGCCAGGTTGCCCTGCCCCGCTCCGCCGCAATCTCGACCAGCTGGCCGACGCCGTCGACGTCGAGGCTGACGAAGGGATCGCGCTCGTAAATTCCCTTGTCGACATAGGGTGCAAGGAAGCGGCCCGCATCGTCGCGGCTCACGCCCAGCGCGGTCTGCGTCAGGTCGTTGGTGCCGAAGGAGAAGAACCGTGCTTCCTTGGCGATCTCGCCCGCCATCAGCGCTGCGCGCGGCAGTTCGATCATGGTGCCGACGAGGTAGTCCACGCTGGAGCCCTTCTCGGCAAAGACTTCATCGGCCGTCCGCACTACCAAAGCGCGCAGGATTTCCAGCTCCTTGCGGGTGGCGACCAGCGGGATCATCACTTCGGGCACGACCGGATCGCCGCCCTCGGCGGTCACATCGCAAGCCGCCTCGAAGATGGCGCGCGCCTGCATTTCGTAGATCTCGGGGAAGGTGATCCCCAGGCGGCAGCCACGGTGGCCGAGCATGGGGTTGAACTCATGCAGTTCGCCGGCGCGGCGCTTGAGGTGGTCTACGCCGAGGCCCAGCGAATCCGACAGCTCCTCGAACTCCTCGTCACGCGTGGGGAGGAACTCGTGCAGCGGCGGGTCAAGCAGGCGGATCGTGCACGGCAGGCCCGCCATGGTGTGGAAGATCTGCACGAAGTCGCTGCGCTGTTCGGGCAGCAGGCGGGCGAGAGCGGCGCGGCGGCCCTCCTCGCTTTCCGCCAGGATCATGGCGCGCACGGCGCTGATGCGGGCAGCATCGAAGAACATGTGCTCGGTACGGCAGAGGCCGATGCCCTCGGCTCCGAAGCCGCGCGCGGTGCGGCAGTCTTCGGGCGTTTCGGCATTGGTGCGCACACCCATGCGGCGGTGCTTGTCGGCCCATTCCATCAGCACGCCGAAGTCGCCGGCAAGCTCGGGCTCGATGGTCGGCACGCGGCCATTCATGATCTGGCCGGTCGCCCCGTCGAGGGTGATGACATCGCCCTCCTTCAACTGGCGCGAGCCGATCTGCAGTGTGCGGTCAGCCATGTTGATCGACACAGCGCTGGCACCCGAGACGCAGGGGCGCCCCATGCCGCGTGCCACCACGGCGGCGTGTGACGTCATGCCGCCGCGCGCGGTCAGGATGCCGCGGGCGGCGTGCATGCCGTGGATGTCTTCGGGGCTGGTCTCGACGCGGACGAGGATCACGTCCTCTTCGCGGCCCGCCCACAGCTCTGCCGTATCGGCGTCGAGCACGATCTTGCCCGAAGCCGCGCCCGGCGACGCCGGCAGGCCCTTGCCCAGTTCGTCACGCGGCGCATCGGGATCGAGCGTCGGGTGCAGCAGCTGGTCGAGCGCCATGGGATCGACGCGCAGGATGGCTTCTTCCTCGCTGATCAGGCCCTCGCCGACCATTTCGACCGCCATCTTCAGCGCGGCCTTGGCGGTGCGCTTGCCCGAACGGGTCTGCAGCATCCACAGCTTGCCCTGCTGCACGGTGAACTCAATGTCCTGCATGTCGCGGTAGTGCGCTTCGAGCAGGTCGAACACGCGGGCGAGCTCGGCATAGGCGTCGGGCATGGCTTCTTCCATGCTCGGCAGTTCGGCCCCGGCGGCTTCGCGGCGCGCCTTGGTGAGGTATTGCGGCGTGCGGATGCCCGCCACAACGTCCTCGCCCTGCGCGTTGACCAGCCATTCGCCGTAGTAGGCGCGCTCACCGGTGCTGGGATCGCGGGTGAAGGCAACGCCGGTGGCGCTGGTTTCGCCCATGTTGCCGAAGACCATGGCCTGGACGTTGACGGCGGTGCCCCAGTCGCCGGGAATCGAGTTCAGGCGGCGGTAGACCTTGGCACGGTCGCTGTCCCAGCTGTCGAACACGGCCTTGATCGCGCCCCATAGCTGTTCGTGCACGTCCTGCGGGAACGGCTGCCCCAGCTCGCTTTCGGCGATGTTCTTGAATTCGCTGACCAGCTCGCGCAGGTCGTCGGCGCTCAGCTCGGTATCGGTGAAGTAGCCACGGTCTTCCTTGGCGATCTCGAGCGCTTCCTCGAAGGCACCGTGGTCGAGGCCCAGCACCACGTCGGAGTACATCTGGATGAACCTGCGGTAGCTGTCCCAGGCGAAGCGGTCATCGCCGCTGGTTTTGGCGAGGCCCTGCACCGTTTCGTCGTTGAGGCCGAGGTTGAGGACGGTGTCCATCATGCCCGGCATGGAGACGCGCGCGCCCGAACGCACCGACACCAGCAGCGGATCGCCCGCGTCGCCGAAGCTCTTGCCCACCGCCTGTTCGATGTGGGCCAGCGCGGTGGCGACGTCGGCACGCAGCTTGTCGGAGAAGGCGGCCCCTTCCTGCAGGTAGCGCACGCACTCTTCGGTGGTGATGGTGAAGCCCGGAGGGACCGGCAGGCCGATCTCGGCCATTTCGGCGAGGTTCGCGCCTTTGCCGCCGGTGACGGTCTTGTCCCGCTGGCGGGGATCGGAGTGGTCGGCGGCACCGCCGAAGGTGTAGACCGTCTGGGTCATCGCTGTTGCGTTTCCTGCCCTGTTGCAATTACTGCAAGGTGTTACAGGTGTGACAGTGTCCTGGAAGAGAAACCGTCACCCCTCGATTTTCGAGAAATCGGCGACATTGTGCACTGCAACACGGAACCGTGCAAGCAGGTCAAGGCGCGCCGCGCGCTTGTCGGGATTTTCGTCATTGACCGTCACCTCTTCAAAGAAGGCATCGATCGGCGCGCGGAGGCTGGCGAGAGCGGACATGGCCTTGGCAAAGTCCTCTTTCGCGATGGCGGCAGCAGCCTGCGGCTCGGCAGCATCGAGCGCGTCGATCAGCGCCTTCTCGGCCGGGTCAGGCGTGTAGGAAAGTTCCTTGACCTGCGCGGCATAGACCTCGCGCATGGCGGGATCGTCGACGTTCTCCAGCGGGTCTTCGTCTCCCGTGTGGACGGGTTCGCCGCTGCCCCAGTCTTCCTTCTTGAGGATGTTGGCAGCGCGCTTGTACCCGGCGAGCAGGTTGGTG
>JAUIIG010000016.1 GCA_030431875.1 Alphaproteobacteria bacterium | reverse complement strand
GTTCGGCCACCTACAACGTCGGCCTGTCCGAACGTCGTAACGCTTCGGTCGAAGCTTACCTGACCGCTCGCGGCATCCCGGCGGCTCGCATCACCAGCGAAGCCTTCGGTGAAACGCAGAACCGCGTACCCACCGCTGACGGTGTCCGCGAACTGCAGAACCGCCGCGTGGAAGTGATGTACGGCCCTGGTTCCGGTAACTAAGGGGCGTTCGGGCAACTAAGCCCACTCGCCGAACGGCACAGAAAAGGGCCGGCAGCGAAAGCTTCCGGCCCTTTTTCTATGCGCAGAGATATCGACGGACGACGGGGTCGAGCCCGCAATCCTGGTCGTCAGGCAACCAGGCGCAAGTGTCCCACACCGCGAATGGGCGACAGCACGACGTTTCTGACACCCGGCACCGCTGACAGCCGGTCAACCAGTTCGCCATTCACCTTGAAATCAGCCCCTAGCAGGACACGCGGCTCGTATTCCGCCCCGATCCGCAGGTGCAGCACGACTTCGCCGTGCCCTGCCCGGCCAGGCTCGAGCATTTCGGCGACCATAGCGATGGCATCTGGGTCATAGACCTCCGCCGTCACCTGCATCCGTGCCGAACTCTTCACCTCCGACAACGGCCGTGCGCCGCGCACGGTCACACGCGGCGGGTCTTCGGGATTGGGCGAATCAAGCTCGACATTGAGCAGCACGCAGGTGCCGTCCTCCGCCCACTGCTGGAAGCTGTCGACCAGCGATTCCTCGAAGCAGGCGGCACTGAACTGGCCGGTGGAGTCGGAAAAGTCGGCGCGCACGAACTCCGCCCCCCGCTTGGTGCGCCCCTTGTTCACGCTTTCCACCATGGCCGCCATCACGGCAGGCTGGCGTCCGCCGCCGAAACCACCTTCCATCAGCGAGGCATAGGTGCGCGCGCCATTGGCCGATGCGATCTCGCGGAATTCCTGCACCGGGTGAGCGGCGAAATAGAAGCCGAAGACCTCGCGTTCCTGCGCCATCTGTTCGGCACGCGGCCACGGTTCGACATCGGACAGGCGCAGCGAAGGCTCTTCATGATCCTCGCCGCCAAACAGTCCAGCCTGCCCGCTCGACTTCTCGCGGTTAGCCGCGTCGGTCACTGCCAGCAACATGTCGGCATTGGCGAGCACCTTGGCACGGTTGGGCTCGAACCGGTCGAAAGCTCCCGCGCAGGCCAGGCCTTCCAACTGCTTGCGGTTCATGGAACCCGTAGGCAGCCGGCGGAACACGTCTTCCAGGCTCTCGAAGGGTCCATGGGCCTCGCGCTCGGCGACGACTTGCTCCATGGCCCTTTCGCCGACATTGCGGATGCCCGCCATGCCGTAGCGCACCGCCCAGCCATTGTCGGTCTGTTCCACGGAGAACTCCGCTTCGGACCTGCCGATATCCGGCCCCAGCAGCTCCACGCCGTTGCGGCGCAGGTCATCGACGAAGACCGCCAGCTTCTCCGACTGGTGCATGTCGAAGCACATGGAGGCGGCGTAGAATTCCTCCGGGTAATGCGTCTTCAGCCAGGCCGTCTGGTATGACAGCAGGGCATAGGCCGCAGCGTGTGACTTGTTGAAGCCGTAGCCCGCGAACTTGTCGATCAAGTCGAACAGCGTGGAGGCTTCGTTCGCCTCGATGTCCGATACTTCCTTGCACCCGTCGATGAACCGCTGGCGCTGCTTGTCCATCTCCGCCTGGTTCTTCTTACCCATGGCGCGGCGCAGCAGGTCGGCATCGCCAAGCGAGTAGCCGGCAAGGATCTGCGCGGCCTGCATCACCTGTTCCTGGTAGACGAAGATGCCGTAGGTCTCCTCGAGGATGCCCTTCAGCTTCTCGTGCGGATAGACGATCTCTTCCTCGCCCGCCTTGCGCTTGCCGAAGCTGGGGATGTTGTCCATCGGGCCCGGCCGGTAGAGCGAAACGAGCGCGATGATGTCCTCGAACTTGGTCGGCTTCACCGCAGTAAGCGTGCGGCGCATCCCCTCCGATTCCAGCTGGAACACGCCGACCGTGTCACCGCGCTTCATCAGCTCGTAAACAGCGTCATCGTCCCAAGGTAGCGTATCGAGGTCGATCTCGATCTCGCGCCGCTTGAGCAAGTCTACAGCCTTGCGCAGCACCGACAGCGTCTTGAGGCCAAGGAAGTCGAACTTCACCAGCCCCGAATCCTCGACATGCTTCATGTCGAACTGGGTCACCGGCATGTCCGAGCGTGGATCGCGGTAGAGCGGCACCAATTGGCTGAGCGGACGATCACCGATCACCACGCCCGCCGCGTGGGTGGACGAATTGCGCGGGAAGCCCTCCAGCTGCATGGCCAGGTCGACGAGGCGTTTCACCTCGTTATCGTTGTCATACTCGCGCTTGAAGCTGGCCTCGCCGTTCAAGGTGCGCGGCAAGGTCCACGGATCAGTCGGGTGGTTGGGCACCATCTTGGTGAGCCGGTCCACCTGCCCGTATGGCATCTGCAGGATGCGGCCCGTATCGCGCAGCACGGCGCGGGCCTTCATCTTGCCGAAGGTAATGATCTGCGCGACCTTGTCCTTGCCGTACCGCTCCTGCACGTAGCGGATCACTTCGCCGCGCCGCGTTTCGCAGAAGTCAATATCGAAGTCCGGCATGGAGACGCGTTCGGGGTTCAGAAAGCGTTCGAACAGCAGCCCCAAACGTATTGGATCAAGGTCAGTAATCGTCAATGCCCAGGCGACCAGCGAGCCTGCACCGGAGCCACGCCCCGGCCCCACCGGGATACCCTGTGCCTTCGCCCACTTGATGAAGTCGGCCACGATCAGGAAGTAGCCGGGGAAGCCCATGTTCTTGATCACGCCGACCTCGTAATCGAGCCGGTCGACGTAGACCTTCAGTTCCTCGTCGGTCAGGTCCTCGTATTGCTCCAGCCGCGCCGCGAGGCCCCGGCGGGCGTCTTCTTCCAGCATGCGGCTTTCACCCTCGAGGTCACCGGCAAGGCTGGGCAGGATCGGCTTGCGCCGCGGCGGCGAGAAGGCGCAGCGCTGGGCGATCACCAGGGTGTTCTCGATAGCTTCCGGCAGGTCTTCGAACAGGTCGCGCATCATGGGCGCGGATTTGACATAGGCCTCCGGATTGGAAACCGGCCGGTCGTCACTGTCGATCTGCGAGCTGTTGGCGATGCACAGCATGGCATCGTGCGCCGAATGCATGTGGGGTTCGGCGAAGTTGGCCGGGTTGGTGGCAACCAACGGCAGTTCGAGGCGGTAAGCGAGGTCGATCAGGCCCTGCTCGGCGGCTTCCTCCACCGGATTGCCGCGCCGCGCCAGCTCGACGTAGAACCGACCCGGAAACAGCTCCATGAAGCGTTTCGCCAGCTCGTCCGCGCGCCTTTCCTTGCCGTCGGCCAGCAGCCGCGTCAGTGCACCCTCGCTGGCCCCGCTGAGCGCGATGAGGCCGTCGGTATGCCCGACGAGGTCAGCCATCTGTACATGCGGCACTTTCTCCAGCGGACGATCGAGGTGCGCGCGGCTGACCAGGTGGCACAGGTTGTTCCAGCCGTCCTCGTCCTGCGCAAACAGTGGCAGGTGGTCGACCGTCTCGCCGTCGTCAGCAATCACGCCCAGCAGGCTGCCGACAATAGGCTGCACGCCTTCGCCAATGCAGGCCGAGGCGAACATGGTGGAACCGTAGAGGCCATTGCGGTCACAAATTGCGATGGCGGGAAAACCGCGTTCCTTGGCCAGCTTGGCGATGGCCTTGGGATCAATCGCACCTTCGAGCATCGAGTAGCTCGACAGCACGCGCAGGGGAACGAAGGGAGCAAAGGCCATCGCCGCAATATGCGGATGGTGACGGGATTCGCAAAGCCGCGTTGGGGAAAAGCGCTGGGATAATCCCCGTTAGTTTTCCGCCTTCGCCGCCGCGATCTTCCGCCGCGTGTCGCGAATGGTCGACCAGGCCCCGTAAACGACCAGTACGCCGAGGAAAATCCATACCCACAGGGGGATATTTTCCCCCGCAATCGCGAGGTAGATATAGGCGGAAACGAAGCAGAACCCCGCGCACAGTGTCGGCACGACAGTCGAGCGATGCGCCCGCGCGCGCTTCACCAGCCAGGTAATCGAGGCTAGGAAAAACGGGATCGCACCGACGTAGATCGCCGCGAAAATGTAGGGGTTCACGCCGTAGTCTGCGCCTAGCCCCAGGATCCAGTCGTTGATCGCTTCCAGCATCAGTCACTCCGCCTTGCCTGACAGCTATTACGCGGCAAGGCGCGAAAGGGTTACCCGGCTTTTGGTCGATAGGTCAGGTCGAAGCTTGGGCCCCAAGTCCGGCCGTGGTCGGTACTGGCTTCACCGTGCTGGCGCACAGAGCCATCGTCGCCCAATGTGTAGGTCATGCGGACGAGGTTCGCACGGCCTTCCGCGTCCTGCCCCCAATAGCCGGTCAGGACCATGGCGTCGTCAACCGGACCGCCTTCGAAGAACACTCTGCCCGGCTGGGCGCCGACCCACAGCTGGTGCCAGGTGCCGGTCTGCGGATCGAGCGTGGTCAGGCTGGAACCGGTGCCACCGCGCAGCGGCATCCAGGTTTCGCGCACCGCGCAGCCATTGCTGACCTTTTCGATGCGGCTCGTGGCGACCTGGGTATCGGTACCGGTCTGGTAGACGTCCCACTCGCCCACCCAGAAATCGAAGGCAGTAAATTCCTCGGCAGCGCACGGATTGGGCGGAGGGGAAGCAGGCGGCGACGCGCTCCCCTGTAACATCATGGTGAGCAGCGAGGCGGCGAGAATGCCCATGGCTTTCCCCTATTCGATCCGTCCCTCGTGCAGGCGTACCACCCGGTCCATACGTGCGGCAAGCCGCTCGTTGTGGGTCGCCACCAGGGCAGCACTGCCCTGCCCACGCACCAGTTCGAGGAATTCCCCCAGCACGCGTTCGGACGTCTTTTCGTCGAGGTTACCCGTCGGCTCGTCCGCCAGCACCAGTTGCGGGCTGTTGGCCAGCGCACGCGCCACGGCGACGCGCTGCTGCTCGCCGCCCGAGAGCTTGCTGGGACGATGGCCCAAGCGGTGCGCCAGGCCCAGCGAAGTGAGCAGTTGTTCGGCCCGCGCGTTGGCATTGGCGCGCGAGGTGCCCACCAGCAACTGCGGGAGGACCACGTTTTCCAGCGCGGTGAAGTCGGGCAGCAAGTGATGGAACTGGTAGACGAAGCCCAGATGCTCTCGTCGTATCACCGTGCGTCCGGCAGAATCGAGGGTGCTGGCGTCATGTCCTGCGATCTCGATCTTGCCACCAAATCCGCCCTCGAGCAGGCCGACTGCCTGCAGCATGGTCGACTTCCCGGATCCCGAGGGGCCGAGCAGCGCGACGATCTCGCCCGCACCGATTTCCAGATCGACGCCGTTCAGCACGTCAATTCTTACGCCGCCTTGCTCGAAGCTGCGTGAAAGTTGGGTGAGCTTCACCACCGGGCTATTCATAACGCAGCACCTCCACCGGATCGGTGTTGGATGCCCGGTAGGCGGGATAAAGCGTGGCCAGGAACGACAGGCCCATGGCCATGCCGGCGATGAACAGCACGTCGAAGGGATCGGTACGCGCTGGCAGCTCGGAAAGGAACCGCACCGAGGGGTCCCAGACGTCTACCCCGAACACGGTGCTCAGGCCCTTGGCTATGCCGTTGCGGAAGTAGAGGACGACGAAGCCCAACCCCAGCCCAGCGACGGTACCGATCACGCCAATGACCGAACCCGTCGTGACGAATATCTTCATCAGGCTGCGCCGCGTTGCGCCCATCGTCCGGATAATGGCGATGTCGCGCGTCTTGGAACGCACCAGCATCACCAGCGACGACAGGATGTTGAACGCCGCCACCAGCACGATGATCGACAAGGCGAAGAACATCGCCACGCGTTCGACCTGCAAGGCTTCGAACAGCGAGGCGTTCATCTGCTCCCAACTACTCACCTGTGCGCGGCCGGAAAGGCTGTCGGCAATGGGTTGGAGAATTTCGTTCACCCTGTCCGGGTCTTCGGTCTGCACCTCGATCGTCCCGATCGTGTCGCCGGTCATCAGCAGGGTTTGCGCATTGGGAATGGGCATGACCACGAAGCGTTCGTCGAAGTCATAAAGCCCCACCTCGAACACGGCGGTGACGGTATAGCCTATCTGCCGTGGCATCGTGCCAAAGGGGGTCGGGCGGCCCTGCGGATTGACGATGGTGATGGTGTCGCCCAACCGGATGCCCAGGTTCTGTTGCAGGCGGGAACCGATGGCCACGTTGCGCTCGTCGGTCGCCAGCGTCGACAGGTCGCCCGCGAGGACGTTCGGGCTCAGGCGCTCGATGTCCTCGGGCGTATTCCCGCGCACGAAAATGCCTTCAGCGCTGCCATTGTAGGTGACGAGCAAAGGCTTCTCGATCAGCGGGCTGGCGCGCGTCACACCGGGAGTGTTGCGGACCTCTTCGAGCACTTCCTCCCAGTTATCCAGCCGCCCGCCATAGGCCACTATCACCGCATGCCCGTTGAGCCCGGTAATACGGTCGAGCAGCTCGTAGCGGAAACCGTTCATCACGCTCATCACGATCACCAGCATGGCAACCGAGAGCATGACGACGGTGATGGAGATGCCCGCCACAAGCGCAATCACCGCCTCGCTGCGACCTGGCAGCATGTAGCGCTTGGCTATCGACCACTCGAAAGGGGAAAGGATCACGTCAGGAAGCCCTGCGATAATTCGGACAGGCCAGCGCTTTAGGAAGCGCTACCTTGCGCTGCAATGAAAATAGCCGCGCTATGCCCGCCTCATTCGCTTTCCGGCTCGCTGGCCAGCTGCTCCGCGATCCATCCGTCGACATGAGCTTCGAGCACGTCGAGCGGCACGGCGCCGTTCTCCAGCACGGTATCGTGGAAGGCGCGCAGGTCGAAGTCTTCGCCCAGCGCTTCTTCCGCGCGACTGCGCAGTTCGCGGATTTTCAGCTCGCCGAGCTTGTAGGCCAGCGCCTGGCCCGGCCAGGTGATGTAGCGGTTCACCTCCGCATTGATGTTGGCTTCGGACAGGGCGGTGTTGTCGAGCATGTAGTCGACCGCCTGCTGGCGGGTCCAACCCATGGCGTGGATGCCGGTATCGACCACAAGGCGATTGGCGCGCCACATCTCGTAGCTCAGGCGGCCCATCTGCTTGGCTGGCGTATCGTAAAGCCCCATCTCGATGCCGAGCCGCTCGGAATAGAGCCCCCAGCCCTCGACAAAGGCAGTGAAGAAGGCCGCGTTCTGGCGCAGCGGGTGCATGTCGAGTTCCTGCTGCAGCGAGATCTGGTGGTGGTGTCCCGGCACGGCCTCGTGCACCGTCAGCGCGGGCAGTTCCCACAGCGGGCGCTGGTCCAGTTCGGTCAGGTTGAGGCGGTAGATGCCCGGCTGGCCGGTGGCCATGGAGCCGGGCTCGTAATAGGCAGTGGTGTTGCCGGGCGCGCTGGGCGCAGGGATCGGCAGCACGGTGTAAGGCAGGCGCGGCAGGTTGCCGAACAGGCGCGGCATCCACCCGTCGATTTCCTTCGCGAGTGCCGCCGTGTGTTCGAGATAAAGCTGCTCGTCCGTTGGATAGTACTGCGGATCGGTGCGCAGGTGTTCGATGAACTCCTCGCGACTGTCGAACCCGGCTTCAGCCGCCACTTCCTCCATCTCCGCCCGGATACGCGCGACTTCGGACAGGCCAAGTTCGTGCACTTCCTGCGGAGTCATGTCCGTCGTGGTGAAGCTGCGCACGCGGTAGGCGTAATAGGCTTGCCCGTTCGGCGTGGAGCCGACCCCCGGTGCCTCGTCCGCGCGGCAATTGGGGGCATATTCCTGGGTGTAGAAGTCGGCGAAACTCTGCAGTCCGGCGAAAGCACCGTCGGTGATTGCGTCGCGCGCACGGTCTTGCAGCGCAGTCCAGTCGGCATCTGATATTGTCGCGGGCTGTTCGGCAAAGGCTGCCCACCAGATCGATTCCTCGGGCGAACCTGCCAGCAGGCCGGTGATCGACCGCTCGTAGCCTTCCATGGGCTCGCAAGCCTGTGTCAGGCCCAGTTCGATGGCGGTCTCGCTGCGCGCAATGGTGTTGGCGACATAGCCCGGGAAAGCCTCGATCCGCCCGATATAGCTCTCGTAATCGGCCACGTTGAACAGCGGCGATCCGTAAGGCAGCCCGGCAATCGCGTTCTGAGGTCCGCCCCGGTTGGTGAAGACGACATAGCGACTGTGATCGAACTCCGCGCCCTGCAGGGTGTCGACAAAGTCGCGCTGCAACAGGGCATAGTCAATCTGCATGTCCTCGGGCAGGTCGGCGGCCTCGATGTCCTGCAGTCGCTCCAGCAGGATCTGTGTTTCCGCCAGGCGCTGTTCGTAGCCTTCAAGCGAGTTGTCGCCCAGTTGCCCGTCCCCACGCCGGTCCCCGATAGAGGTCGCCAGCGACGGCGAATTGTCGAGCGTCCACTGCCAGACGTCCTCGCGCAATTCGGTGAAATCCTCGGTCGCATCGGCATAAGCCACGGTCGGCATGGCCAGCGCTATGGCAAGGGTCGAGACGGCGAGGAGCGAACGGTTCATGGGCGGGAGTCTCCGAGGGAATTGGTTTCGGAGGAGACTAGAGTGGTTTGGTGCAATGGCAAGCCAACTCGCCTAAGCACGTTCAGACGAACCTCGACTTCTCCACGCAAGGGTAAGGAGGACTATTGCCGTTGCCACATTGTGCACCTGGTGAGCTTCTCGCTCCATGTGGATTACATAAATTGGATTGTAGATTACGGCGATTACACCCAGCAACCAAATCCAATACGACTTGGCAGTTTCGAAGAGTTCAAAGACTGCCCAGATTGCAAGCGCTGTAGTAGCAAGCCGCAACATCTGGTAAAAGCCGTAGGGCAAATCAGACAATGCGAACAGGTTTGCGGCTGCCGCCCCGACCAGCCCAATCCTGAGTGAATTAGAAGCGCGCATACGGGTTTCTAGTGCGCGCCCAGAGCATGATCCCCTGATGTAGCACTCCCAACATCATGAATGGTAGGAACCACCAGAAAAGCCTCAAGGGCTCGGTGTGGCGTGGATCAATAAGCGAAGCCACGATCATCGAAGCGGCGCCGAGCTGGACGAAGAACATCAATTCCATTGCATCTGTGTTGCCACTCTGTCGGTCCTTTTGAGCCATAAATGACCACGGCCCGGTACACACGGCATAGGCCCAGACGAAGTGGAAGAAACCAGCGTCGTTCAGGGATGCGATATACGAAAACACTCCTACGCAGGAGACGGCAACTACAACGTACGTCCATACAATTGATGGCAAAGCCCAGATGACAGATCCCGCCATATTACCTCGCTCTGCCGCGCGCACGGCTAGTGGAGCGAAGATCATGCCGGGCAGCATCGCCAAGGATAATGCAATTGGACCAAGAAAGCCCCACCCAATGCCGCCAAGCACCAGACCCCATTCCCCTTTGAACAGCAAAGCCACACCACTCAGCAAACCGCCAAGCATGTTCAAGAGAAGCAGCAAACCGCCCAACAAGACTGCGATCGTTTCCATAAGCCGTCCTCCCGACATCAACTGATCGCAAAAAAGTTGCCAAATCAACTGGTAGTTTCACCCACCCCGCAGTGTCTGCACGCCCCAGTCCCGCTCCAGAAGGTAGAGTACGAGCCGCGCGGCCTTGCCGCGCTCGCTGTCCAGCCCGCCCTGTTGTTCCACCAGCAGCTTCGCATCGGCATTGGCGACCGGCAGCAGGCGAGTGATCTGTTCGAGGCTGGCGATATTGAAGGCCTCGTCGCCCGACTGGCGCGTGCCGAGCAATTCACCGCCGCCGCGCAGTTCCAGGTCTTCCTCTGCCAGGCGGAACCCGTCCTGCGTCTCGCGCATAAGGGCGAGGCGCTGCTTGCCCGTCTCCGACAGCTCGTTGCCGCGCAGGAGCAGGCAGGTGGATTTCTCGCTGCCCCGTCCGACGCGGCCGCGTAGCTGGTGCAGCTGGGCAAGGCCAAAGCGTTCGGCCTGTTCGATCACCATTAGCGTAGCATTGGGAACGTCGACGCCCACCTCGATCACCGTGGTCGCCACCAGCACCTTGGCCTCGCCAGCGGCAAAGCGCGCCATCCCGGCGTCTTTCAGCTCGGGCGCAAGCTGGCCGTGGACCAGCACCACGTCATCACCAAACCGCTCGCGCAGGGCGGCATAGCGCGCCTCGGCGGCGGCAAGGTCGTCGTCCATGGTCTCGCTGTCACGCACCATGGGGCAGACCCAGTAGGCCTGCTGCCCGGTTTCAAGGTGACGGCCGACGGCGGCGACGATATCGTCCAGCCTGTCGAGCGGCAGCACGCGGGTGTCGATGGCTTGCCGACCTGGCGGCAATTCGTCGAGGCGGCTCACCTCCATTTCGCCATATTGCGCCAGCACAAGGCTGCGCGGGATCGGCGTCGCGGTCATGGCCAGCGTATGCGGCGTGACCTTGCCCTTCTGCGTCAGCATCAGGCGCTGCGACACGCCAAACCGGTGCTGTTCGTCGATCACCACCAGCCCGAGGTTCTTGTAGCTGACGCTCTGCTGGAAGATCGCGTGGGTGCCGACGACGATATCGATCGATCCGTCGAGTAGCCCCATCAGGATGGACTCGCGCGCCTTGCCCTTGTCTCGCCCAGTCAGCAGCGCGATCTCGACACCCGTCGGCGCGGCCAGCTTGCGCAGGGTTTCATAGTGCTGGCGGGCGAGCAATTCGGTGGGGGCCAGCAGCGCGGCCTGCGCGCCGGCCTCGACCGCCACCAGCATGGCCTCGAGCGCCACCACGGTTTTCCCCGCGCCGACGTCCCCTTGTAGCAGGCGCAGCATGGGGCTGGCCTGCGCCATGTCGCCCGCAATCTCGGCGTTCGAGCGCTTTTGCGCACCCGTCAGCGGGAATGGCAGTTGCAGCTTGCCGCGCAGGCTGCCGTCGCCTTGCAGCGCCTGCCCCTTCCGCGCGCGGTTCGACTGCCGCACCAGCATCAGCGCAAGCGCATTGGCGAAGAGCTCGTCATAGGCGAGCCGGTCGCGCGCCTTGGCGTTCTCGCCCTTGTGCGCCAGCACCAGCGCGTCACGCCAGGTGGGCCAGCCTTCGCGGTCAAAGGTGCCCGGCTCGATCCATTCGGGCAGCTCGGGCGCACGGGCCAGCGATTGCTCGACCAGCGAGGCAACGCGCGGCTGCGTCAGTCCTTCTGACAGGCGATAGATCGGCTCCACCATCTTGCCCATCGCGCCATCGCTGGTTTCCGCGACATGGTCCGGATGCACGATCTGCAGCATCTGGTCGTACTGGTCGAGCCGGCCCGCCACCCAGCGCTTTTCGCCCATCGGCAACTGTTTCTTCGCGGAATAGCTGGCGCGGCCGAAATAGGTGAGCGCGCAGATATTGCCCTTCGCATCGCTCGCCAGCACCCGGTACGGCCCGCGTTGGCTGCGGCTGGCGCGGTGCTCGGTGACTGTCAGCGGCACCACCACCTGCTCGCCCACCTGCGCTTCGTCGAGGTCATGCACCGCGCGGCGCACGACGAAGCGGTCTGGCAGGTGGTAAAGCAGGTCGCGCACCCGCGTCAGGCCCAGCTTCTCCAACGGCTTCTTCAGCTTCGGCCCCACGCCATCAAGGCCGTCGGTCTCGGCAAACAGGGGATTGAGCTCGTCGGGGCGCATGGCATGGCTCTAGCCGGTCAGGGAATACTTGCGAAGCCACTGCTGTCCCCAGTCACCAACGCACCTTGCTTCCCATTACATTTGTAACCTGTTATCTGTTCGCACGAGGGTCGCATCTCGCCGGGCATGCCCGGCACTAGGGGGGACTCTTATGAAAAATCTCGTGAAGATCGCTGCTGCCACACTGGCACTTTCAGCCATCACACTGCCTGCCGCCGCGCAGGAAGAGGAAGAACCGCGCACCACCTATGCGGTGACGGTGCTCGAATTCACCGACGATGCCGACCAGAACCGCTGGCTCGAGTTGCGCGGCATGGTCGATGCTGCCCGCGCGCAGGCAGGCTTGCCGGCAGATACGGTGCACTGGGTGATGGTGAACGAGGACTGGGACATCATGATCGTGTCCGAGATGCCCGAAGGCATGGCCGCCTTCGACACCCACGGCACGCCTTCGCGCGCGGCCTTCCTCGAGGCGCTCACCGAACTGGCAGGCGGCGAGGACGGGCTCGAAGCCATGGGCGAAGAACTTGATGCAATGATCGAGGAACGCCACACCATCTACACCCACACCCACCCTTGATCGCGGTGGCGTGAAGATTATGAGGGGCGCTTCGCAAGACGAGGCGCCCCTTTTCATATGACCGATCAGATCAAGACCCGCCTCGACCGCGCCAGGTTTCGCGCCTGGCATCGGGGCACACGCGAGGCGGACTACATGTTCGGCGGCTTCTACGACACCTTCCACGCGCAATGGGACGAGGCGGAGCTGGCCTGGTTTGAGCGGCTTCTAGAAGAGGACGATGTCGACGTCATGGCCTGGGCCCTGGGTACGCAGGAAGTGCCGGAGAGTTTCAAGGGTGCCCAAATGGACGCCTTGCGCAAGCTCGACTACGTCCGCATCTAGCCGCTGAATTCCACGCTGCACCCCCTCCCCGATTCGGGAAGGGGGCTTTTGTGTTTGCCTGATTGACGAGTGTGATGCCTGACCTGAACCGTATCCTTGCCGCGAAACAGCCGCTTACCCTGGCGCAAGTGGCGCGCGGAGCGCAGCCGCTGGTGCTGGCGGACCTTGCCCGCGCGGCGAAGAAGCGCGCGGTCTTCGTCGCGCCGGACGACGCGGCCCTGCGCACAGTCGCCGAAGCCGCACGGTTCTTTGCGCCCGAGTTGCAGGTGATCGAATTCCCGGCTTGGGACTGCCTGCCCTACGACCGCGCCAGCCCTGCCCTGTCGATCAGTGCCGCGCGCCTGTCTGCCCTGCACCAGCTGCAGTTCGGGAAAGGCAACCAGTTGCTGGTCACCACCGCCAATGCCCTGCTGCAGCGTGTGCTCACCCCGTTCCGCGTGCGCGAGGCGGTGCGCGAGTTCAAGCCCGGCACGCAAATCGGTCACGAAAGCCTCGCAGCACTGCTGCGGCGTCAGGGCTATACCCGTACCGATACCGTGGTCGACACTGGCGAATTCGCCATGCGCGGCTCCATCGTCGACATCTATCCCAGCGGCTTTGACGGCGGCTTGCGGCTGGACTTCTTCGGTGACGAGCTGGAAAGCCTGCGCCGCTTCGATCCCAGCACCCAACGCACCGTCGACCTTGTCGAGAGCCACCTCCTGCTGCCCGCCAGCGAGGCGCTACTGGACGACGATTCGATCAAGCGCTTCCGCAGCCGTTACCGCGAGATGTTCGGCGCCGATGCCACGCAGGACCCGCTCTATGAGGCAGTCAGCGAAGGCCGCCGTCTCGCCGGTATGGAACACTGGCTGCCGCTGTTCGAGGAACGCCTGTCGACGCTGTTCGACCACCTGTCAGAAGACGATGTCATGGTGATCGACACCGGCGCGCAGACCGCGGTCGATGAACGGCTGAAGGACATTGCCGATTACCACCGCCAGCGCGGCGAGATCGCCGGACAGAGCAAGGGCAGCTACCGCCCGCTCGCGCCCGAACAGCTCTACCTCACGAGCGACGAGTACGCGCGAGATGCGTCGGCATGGCCGATCCACAAGGCTTCGATCTTCGCCGAACCGGAGAGCGACAAGGTCATCGATTTCGGCTTCCGCTCGGCGCGCGATTTCACGCCGGAACGCTCGCGCGGGGAAGACGTTTACACCGCCGCTGCCCGCCACTTTGAGTCCCTCGCCAAGTCTGGGCGAAAGCCGCTGCTGGCGACCTATACCGCGGGCTCACTCAGCCGCATCAGCACCAACATCACTGCCCACGGCACCGACGTTGCGCAAGCCGGATCGTGGCAGGAAGCCCTTGGCATGGCCGCCAAGGGCAAGACCGTGGCCATGGAGCTGCCGCTCGACACCGGCTTCGCCAACGACGAACTGGAGGTCATCACCGAGCAGGACCTGCTGGGTGACCGCCTTGTCCGCCGCCGCAAGAAAAAGAAAGACGCCGACGCCTTCCTCGCCGAATTGCAGGCCCTGTCGCGCGGGGACCTGGTGGTCCATGTCGATCACGGCATCGGCAAGTACCTCGGCCTCGAGCCCATCGCCGTCGGCAAGAGCCAGCACGACTGTGTGATGCTGGAGTACGCAGGCGGCGACAAGCTCTACATCCCGGTCGAGAACATCGACGTCCTGTCGCGCTATGGCTCGTCCGAGGAAGGCGCGCCACTCGACCGCCTCGGCGGCGAGGCATGGCAGCGTCGTCGCAGCCGCCTGAAGGAACGCATCCGCGCCATCGCGGGCGAGCTGATGGAAGTCGCTGCACGCCGCGCCCTGCGCAAGGCGACGGTGATCGAGGCCGAGGAAGCCAGCTACAACCAGTTCGTCGACCGCTTCCGCTACGAGGAAACCGACGACCAGGACGCCGCCATTGCCGACGTGCTGCGCGACCTCGAAAGCGGCAAGCCTATGGATCGCCTCGTCTGCGGCGACGTTGGCTTTGGCAAGACCGAGGTCGCCCTGCGCGCCGCCTTCGTCGCGGCCATGAGTGGCCAGCAAGTCGCGGTAGTGGCCCCCACTACGCTGCTCGCGCGCCAGCACTTCCAGAACTTCACCGAGCGTTTCGACGGCTTCCCGCTCAAGATCGGTCGCCTCAGCCGCCTTGTCCCGCAAGCCGAGATGAAGGCGACCCGCGACGGCCTGGCCGAGGGCACCATCGATATCGTCATTGGCACCCATGCGATCCTGTCGAAGAATACCAAGTTCAAGAACCTCGGGCTGGTCGTGGTGGACGAGGAGCAGCGCTTTGGCGTCACCCACAAGGAGAAGCTCAAACAACTGCGCGCTGACGTGCACGTGCTGACGCTGACTGCCACCCCCATCCCGCGCACCTTGCAGATGGCCATGACCGGCCTGCGCGAGCTTTCCACCATCAAGACACCGCCGGTCGACCGCCTCGCCGTGCGCACCTACGTGATGGAGTGGGACGACATGGTCGTGCGCGAGGCCCTGCTGCGCGAACACCACCGCGGCGGACAAAGCTTCATCGTCGTCCCGCGCATTTCCGACATGGGGCCGCTGGAAGACTGGCTGCACGAAGTGGTGCCGGAGGTGAAATACGTCTCCGCCCATGGCCAGATGGCGGCCGGCGAGATCGAGGAGCGCATGAGCGCCTTCTACGAAGGCAAGTACGAGGTGCTGCTTTCGACCACCATCGTCGAGAGCGGGCTCGACCTGCCCAGCGCCAATACCATCATAATCCACCGCGCGGACCGCTTCGGCCTTGCCCAGCTTTACCAGCTGCGTGGGCGCGTGGGGCGCAGCAAGATCCGCGCTTACGCCTACCTGACAACGCCCGCCGACACGCAGCTGAGCGAAGTAGCGGAGAAACGCCTGAAGGTGCTGGGCGATCTCGATTCGCTGGGTGCGGGATTCCAACTGGCCAGCCACGACCTCGACATTCGCGGCGCGGGCAACCTGCTGGGTGACGAGCAGTCCGGGCATATCCGTGAAGTGGGCTTCGAACTCTACCAGTCGATGCTGGAGGACGCGATCATGGCCGCCAAGGCAGGCGACGTGGGGCTGGAGGCGGACAATTCCGGCCTGAGCCCGCAGATCACCGTCGACGCGCCGATCATGATACCCGAGGATTACGTTCCCGACCTCGCTGTACGCATGGCGCTCTATCGCCGCCTCAACCAGGCCGAGGGCAAGGAAGAGATCGAGGCCATGGCCGCCGAGATGATCGATCGCTTCGGCGACCTGCCCCAACCCACGCAGAACCTGATCCGCCTGATCGAGATCAAGGCCCAGGCCTTCACCGCCAACGTGGCCAAGATCGAAGTCGGGGCGCGCGGAACGCTGGTGACCTTCCACAAGGACTCCTTCCCCGATCCGGTCGGCCTGATCGCCTATGTCGAGCGGCTCAACAGCGGGAAGCCGGACACCGCCAAGCTGCGTCCGGACATGAAGCTGGTGATCAACCGCGCGTGGGGCGATCCACAGAGCCGCCTCAACGGCCTGCTGCAACTGACGAAAGGTCTGAGCAGTATCGTCAAGCGGGCTACCAAGGCGTAAGGCCAACGGATGGCCCTGTTGTCCGTCACCCGCGTCCAGCTGCACAAGGCGCGCTTTGCCGTACCCTTCGTCCGCTATGCGCTAGCCAGCGCCAGGCAGGCGAGGCAATCGGACGGTTTCATCGGCGGATACCTTGCGAACGGGTGGCCGCTCACCTTCTGGACAGTCACCGTCTGGCGCGACCGGGACGCCATGCAGGCCTATCGCGGCAGCGGCACGCACCGCGAAGCAATGCCAAGCCTTGCCGGATGGTGCTGCGAAGCCGCTTTGGCTTCAATCGATCATGAAGGCGATACCGTTCCCGAACCGGCAGAAGCCGGAGCCCTGCTGCGCCAACATGGCCGGACGAGCAGGGTCCTGAACCCCAGCCCGGCACATTTGGCAGGCGAGACCTGGCCCGATGGCAAGCCCGGCGTCCCCGGGTTGAGGCTGCGTCCGGCAGGCTAACCGGGCCGAATATCGTTCATCAAGGCAGCAAAGCGCGCAGCCTTCATAGGCTTCCCGCCAAGGAAGCCCTGCCACACGTGGCACCCTTCGCGCGCGGCTATATCGCGCAGGTCCGCGCTTTCGATCCCTTCGGCGATCACCTTCAGCCCAAGTGCCCTGGCCATCGCCAGGATGCCGCGCAGGACGGCGAGGTCACGCTCGTCGCTGGCAATACCCTCGATCATCGAGCGGTCGAGCTTCAGCGCGTGGAGCGGCAGCACCTTCAGGTAGCGGAAGTTACAGAACCCCGCGCCGAAATCGTCGAGCGCAATCTGGATGCCATGCTTAGCCAGTTCACGCAGTGCCTTGGCCGAACGGTCGAGGTCAGCCACCAGGGCCTGCTCGGTGATCTCCAGCGTCAGGCGCTCGGGCGGAAAGCCGCTTTCCTCGACCATGGCCAGCAGGTCTTCGCCAAAGCTGCGGTCGAACAGGTCCATGGCGGTCACGTTCAGCGATAGGCGCAGGCCATTGGGCCACTTGACCGCCTCGGCCAACGCGCTGCGGGCAATGTGGCGCGACAGGCGCCGCGACACGCCGCCACTCTGGGCAATGGCAACCAGCGAATCGCCAGCCATCGGCCCGTGGACCGGGTGCACCCAGCGCACCAATGCCTCCGCTCCGGCCAATTCATTGCTGCCAGCAACGAACTGCGGCTGGAACATCAGCGAGATGGCATCGTCGGCAAGAGCCTCTACCAGGTCTTCGGTGATCGGATGCGGTTCGCTGCGGCGGCGATCAATTCGCTGGCGGCGTTCGTGGACAGGTGCGGGTACGGGCATGGCCACGGCCTTGGCCCAAACTTACAATCACGTCAGCAGGGGCAACTGCTTCGTTGCAAATCGGGACGCTGCTCCATAGTGTCCGCGCTGATCCACGGGGGGACAGGTTCTTGGTTTGCAACGATCAGAATTTCGAAAAACTGGCACTGACCTATTCGCAGAGCGACCGCGCGCGAAAGGCAGCGAAGGAACTGTGCGAACGCTATGATTTCGTGCCGGTCGAACAGGCTGACGTGATCATCGCACTGGGCGGCGATGGCACCATGCTCGACGCCCTGCACGACATGCTGGATGTCGGCCGTATCCTGCCGGTCTTCGGCATGAACCTGGGCACGGTGGGCTTCCTGATGAACCGCTATCATGGCGCCAACGGACTGATGGAACGCCTGGCAGAGGCGAAGAAAATGCCCGTCGCGCCGCTGAAGATGGAAGTCATCACGCAGAAGGGCGACAAGCACTACGCCTATGCCGTCAACGAGGTGAGCCTGCTGCGTGAGACTTTCCAGACGGCCAAGCTGGAAATCTCCGTCAACGGCAGGGTGCGCATTGCCGAACTGGCAGGCGACGGCATCCTGCTGTCCACGCCCGTTGGCTCCACTGCCTACAACCTGTCCGCAAATGGCCCGATCCTGCCGCTCGATTCGCGCATGCTGGCGCTCACCCCGATCAGCCCGTTCCGCCCGCGTCGCTGGCGCGGGGCCATCCTGCCCGAAAAGAGCCGGGTCAGCTTCCGCGTCAACGAACCGGCCAAACGCCCCGTCGCCGCCGTGGCCGATTCGAAGGAAGTGCGCGACGTGGCAGAGGTCCACATCGAGATCGCGCGCGACAAGGAAATGTGCCTGCTGTTCGACCCGCACCAGACGCTGGACGAGCGGATGCTGGCAGAGCAGTTCGTCACTTAGCCACAGAGGTAAAATTCGAGGGTTGCAAATCGGATTCGGCGCCCATATAGGCGCCTCTCGCCCCCGCCCAATACCGCTTGGGGGCTGCTCCCCGATAGCTCAGCGGTAGAGTAGGTGACTGTTAATCACTTGGTCGTTGGTTCGAATCCAACTCGGGGAGCCATTTTCCACCACATCGCAAGTGCTCCGCCCCTACTCGGGCACCGAGACTGGCTGGTCAGTCGCGCAGCCAAAGTTCGTGGCTGTCGATGCGGATTTGCGTGATCGCGCGCTGGGCTTCGGCTCGTGCATCCACTTCCATGCTGAAGGCATCGTGGGTCATGCGCTCGGCCAGCAGCAGGTCGGCAAGGTCGATCTCGCCCAACTGGTGGCCGCGCCGGACGCGGGTAAGCACGGCCATCTGCGCGCGCAGGCTTTCGCGGGCGCGCTCCCAGGCAGCGATCCGGAACTGCGCCGTGGCAAGGTCGGCAGAAGCTGTTTCCTGCACGGCAAAGCGCGCCATCTGCGCTTCGGCCATGGCGGCACTTGCTTCAGCCGCGGCCTGGTCAGCCTGCGCGCCGCGACGGCTACCGCCGAAGGGCATGGAGAAGACCAGGCCTGCTCCGGTTTCCGCTCCGCCCCGTTCGGAGAAGACGCGGATACCAACCGAGGGATCGGCCACACGGTCCATGCGCACCCGCGCAGCCGATGCTTCGTAAGCCCGAGACTGCGCCTCGGCAGCGGCAATCTCGTGGCTGTTGCTCACCACCAGTCCGGAATAGCGTTCGAGCTCTCCCAGCGCGATCTCGGGCGTGGGAATGTCCGGCGCAACTTCGGGCAAGACGAGTGCGGGGAAATGCGTGGCAAGGCGTATGCGAGCGAGATTGGCCTCACCGGCAGATTGCGCGGCGCGTACACGAGCTGCGCCGAGGGCCGCTTCGGCCTGATCCGCTTCCAGAGGCGCGGCATCGCCCAGCTCAACCCGGCGCTGCACTGCTGACAGCGCGGTTTCAAGGTTGGCGACGGCCTGCTGGTCGACATGGGCAGCGCCCGACGCCGAGAGCCAGTCCCACCAATGCTGGGCCAGCACCAACGCGGCCTGGTGACGGGTGTCCTCCGCCATGTTCTCTGCCGCATCGACCAGGTGCACGCCGATCTCGCGGTCGAGCCGCGCCTTTCCGGGCAAGCGGATGCCGCGCATGAGGTCTGCGTTGAACTCGTCGAATTCGCCTTCGAGGTCGATCGAGCGGCGGCTGTAGCTGCCGGTAATCACGAAATCGTGCGGGCTGGCAGCACGTGCGCGGGCCGATGACCGCGCCGCGCTGACGCGCTGCTGCGCGGCTTCTACCGCCGGATAGGCATCGAGCGCAGCACTGACCTGCGTCTCGTCCGGAAGGCCGGGATCGGCCAGGGCGGGCGCGGCGAGCGCGAGCAGCGGGAGAATGGCGACAGCTAGCTTCATGCCGGCTCTCCTTCTGGGTCGACTTCGTCGGCATGGTCAGCCGCGCTTTCGCCGAAGCGTTCGTAGAGGATCGGCAGCAGGACGAGCGTCAACAGCGTGGCCGATACCAGTCCGCCGACCACGACGATGGCGAGCGGCTTCTGGATTTCCGAGCCGGGACCCGTGGCGAAGAGCAGCGGGACAAGGCCGAAGGCAGCGATGCTGGCGGTCATCAGCACGGGACGCAGGCGGCGCTCGGCCCCGATGCGTACGGCTTCGGCCAGCGGCACCCCGTCAGCACGCAGCTGGCGGAAGTAGGACACCATCACCAACCCGTTGAGCACGGCGATACCGAACAAGGCTATGAACCCGACCGAGGCCGGCACCGACAGGTATTCGCCTGACAGGGCCAGAGCCACCATCCCGCCGACCATGGCAAAGGGGATATTGAGCAGGATCAGCACCGAGGCGCGCAGCGATTGCAGGGTGAAATAGAGGATCGCGAAGATCATCAGCACCGACACCGGCAACACGATCCCGAGCCGCGCGCTGGCGCGCTGCTGGTTCTCGAACTGGCCGCCCCATTCGAGGCGATAACCCGGCGGCAGTTCGACATTCTGCGCGATGTCTGCACGGGCTTCCTCGACGTAGCCGACGAGGTCGCGGCCCGTGACAAAGGCCTGCACCAGGGCGAACCGCGAGCCGTTTTCGTGCTCCAGCTTCACCGGCCCTTCGACAAGGCTGAACTCGGCGACATCGCTGGCGCGCAGCATCTGGCCCGAGGGCGAACGGTAGACCTGGTCGGCGAAGGCCTGCGGGGTGTCCGCCATACGGCCCTCCCCGCGCACGACGATGGGAATGCGGCGGTTGCCGTCTGCCACGATGCCGGCGTGCATACCTTCCACCTGGGCGCGCATCTGGTCCTGCAGGTCCGTAACCGGCATGCCGAGGCGGCCCGCCGACACGCGGTCGATATCGACGCGCAGGTAATCGACGGTATCGTTGGCCACGGTCATTGCCTCGCTGGTGCCGTCCAGCGTTTCGAGCCGTGCCTGGATTTCACCGGAGAGCCGGGAAAGCTCGTCGAGGTCAGGCCCAAACAGTTTGATTGCCAGGTCACCGCGCGCGCCCGTCAGCATTTCCGAGGTGCGCATGTCGATCGGCTGGGTGAAGCTCGGTTCGATACCGGGGAAGCGCGCAGTCACCGTGCGAATCTGGTCAACCAGCCAATCCTTGTCCTGCACCCGCCATTCGTCGCGCGGGGCCAACTGGAGGAAGGCGTCGCTTTCGTTGAGGCCCATGGGATCGAGACCGATTTCGTCCGAGCCTACGCGGGCGATGATCGCCTCGACTTCGGGCACTTCGTCCATGATCGCCCGCTCGACTGCGAGATCGCCTTCCAAGGAGTGGTCGAGCGATACCGAGGGCAGCTTGGCCAGCTGCATGACGATGGAGCCTTCGTCCATCACGGGCAGGAAGGTCTTGCCGGTCACGCTGTAGGCAAGGCCGGTCACCAGCAGCGATGCGCCAGCTACCGCGTAGACCAGCTTCTTGCGCGCAAAGGCACCTGTCAGCAGGCCATGGTAGCGCGGCGAGATCTTGCGCATCAGCCACGGCTCGTGGTGCCCCTCCTTCACCTTGAGCAGGTAGAAGGCGATCACCGGGATCAGCGTCAGCGACAGCACCAGCGCGGACAGCAAGGCCAGCACGATGGTGAGCGCGACTGGCGAGAACAGCTTGCCTTCCAGCCCTTCCAGCGTGAGCAGCGGCAGGAAGACCACGGCGATGATCGCGAGGCCCGAGGCGACCGGCTTGGCCACTTCGGCGCTGGCAACAAAGATGTTGTGCAGCTTGCTGGAGACCTTGTGCTTGGGGTCGGATAGCCGCTCGACCACGTTCTCGACCACCACGACCGCCCCGTCGACCAAAATGCCGACAGCAATCGCCAGCCCGCCAAGGCTCATCAGGTTTGCCGTGAGGCCGATGGCGCGCATGAAGATGAAGGTGAGCAAGGCCGCCATCGGCAGTGCCAGCGCCACGATCACCGAGGCACGGAAGTCGCCGAGGAAGAGCAGCAGCAGGAGTACCACCAGTACGGTCGCTTCCAGCAGCGCATCTTCCACCGTGCCCACGGCGCGTTCGATCAGGTCGGAGCGATCGTAGAAGACATTTACGGTCATGCCGTCGGGCAGGCTCGGCGCGATTTCCTCAAGCCGCGTTTCCACGCCCGAGACGACTTGTGCGGCATCAGCACCGCGCAG
The DNA here is from genome assembly GCA_030431875.1 of Alphaproteobacteria bacterium. GTDB lineage: Bacteria > Pseudomonadota > Alphaproteobacteria > Sphingomonadales > Sphingomonadaceae > Alteraurantiacibacter. Next base: position 33,656 of record JAUIIG010000016.1, on the reverse strand, counting down.
GCCGATGACAAGGCCCTGCACCGCTTCGCCCTCGCCGTTCATGGTGACTGCGCCGTAGCGCGTCAGGCTGCCGGTGCGGATATCGGCCACATCGCCGAGGCGGATCACCGCACCGCCATCGGAGCGGACCACGGTATTGGCGAGGTCGTCCAGCGTCTCGATGGCGCCAGTCGCGCGAACGATCAGCGCTTCCTCGCCGCTGGTGAGGCGTCCCGCACCGTCGTTGCGGTTGCCGCTGTCGATGGCGGCGGCAATATCCGCCGTGGACAGGCCCGCTGCTGCCAGCGCCGAATTGTCGGGTGCGACCTCAAAGGTCTCGACGTAGCCGCCCAGGGCGTTGACGTCGGCCACGCCGGGAACGGTGCGTAGCGCCGATCGAATGATCCAGTCGAGTACGCGGCGTTTCTCGGCCAGGTCCTGCGGCCCGTCGAGGGTGAACATGTACATGTCGGATAAGGGGGTGGAGATCGGCGCCATGCCGCCTTCAACGGTCGATGGCAGGTCAGCCATGACGGCGTTGAGCCGTTCCGACACCTGCTGGCGCGCCCAATAGATGTCGGTGCCGTCCTCGAAATCGATGGTGATATCGGCAATGGCGTACTTGGCGACCGAGCGCAGCACCGACTGGTCCGGAATGCCGAGCATTTCCATCTCGATCGGGGTGATGACGCGGCTCTCGACCTCTTCCGGCGTCATGCCCGGCGCGCGCAGGATGATCTTCACCTGCGTGGAGCTGATGTCCGGGAAGGCATCGATGGGCAGGCGGTTGAACGACCATGCGCCGATACCCGCCAGGATCAGGGCGATGGCGATCACGGCCATGCGCAGCGTCAGGGCCTTTTCGATAAGCTTGCTCAGCATGACGCCCTACTCCGCCGCCGCTGCCTTAAGCTCGGCAATGGAGCTGGTGGCGACCGTGTCGCCTGTGGCGAGCCCGTCGGAAATCACCGCACGCCCGCCGGCATTGGCGACCACGGTCACCGCGCGCGGCGTGTAGCCATCACCGTCGCGGACGAAGACATGGTCCTCACCGCCAATGCGGGTGACCGCAGCAGAGGGTACGGAAACGCCGTCACCGCCCTGTCCGCCACTAACCACCACCATGACGTTCTGGCCCGGCACAAGGCCCGGTGCGGAACCGATGGTGGCGGTCGCCATGACGGATCGAGTGTCTGCCTCGATCGAGGGCGCAACGGTCAGGATCTGTCCGGTGACCGGCGCTGCGTCGCTGCCATCACCGGGCACCTGCACTTCAACGGTCATGCCGGGGCGTACTTGCCGTGCGAGTCGCTCGGGCAGTTGCAGTTCGATTCGCAAGGGTCCGGCCGCCTCGATGACGAACGGCGCTTCCATGCCATCGACACCGCTACCGGTCTCGATGCCGACATGGGCCACGCGGCCAGCGATGGGCGCGCGCAGGGTCATGGTGCCGTCCGGACCCGTACCTGCCAGTGCAGCGAGGCGCTGGGCCTCACCAAGGGTGGCGCGTGCCTGTTGCAGGCGCGCTTCTGCCTCCTGCGCTCGGGCCTGGGCGACGATGCCCTCCTCGGCCAGCTGGGACATGCGTTCGGCCTGGGCTTCAGCCAGGGCCACTTCGCTGCGGGCGCGGGACAGGTCCCCGCTGATCGATATGGGCTCGGCTGCGCGAACCAAGGCAAGCGGCGCGCCGCGTGCAACGACCTGGCCTTCGATTACGTAGACCCGCACGGCGGCACCGGCGAAGGAAGGCGTCACGGCCACGCGCGCCTCTGGCGGCAAGGTGATCCGGCCCGGAACGCTCGCCACCGGCACACCCGTTGCGGCCTCGGCAACTGCCGTATCGATCGACAGGGCGTTTTCGGCTGGTCCAGCCTCGCCAACCTGAGGGGAATCGGATGAGGGGGCATCCGAGCAGGCGGCGAGGCTGGCGAGGAGCAGTCCGGACAGGAGCAGTCCGGGCTGCGAAGCGATCGAGCGGTGGCGTGTCATGCCTGCAGAAATGCGGCCCGAAGCTGACAGCAACTTGTCAGTTTGCCAGCTTGTTGTCAGTTTCATGCTTCAGGCAGGCGACCATGGAACCTGCAATTGCAAAGGGCTGCCCATGCGCGTGCTGCTGGTAGAAGACGATCCGCTGCTGGGAGAGCGGCTGGGCGACCGGCTGCGCGGCGCCGGCTATGCCGTCGACCTCGCCACGAGCCGCGAGGAAGGCGAGGACTGGCCTGACCTCGACACCATGGCCGCCGTGATCCTCGATCTCGGCCTGCCCGATGGTGACGGGCTGGACCTGCTGCGCCACTGGCGCGGACGCGGGGTCGACTGCCCGATCCTGATCCTGACCGCGCGCGGCAGCTGGCAGGACAAGGTGGAGGGCCTCAACTGCGGCGCCGACGACTTCGTGGTCAAACCTGTCAGGTTCGAGGAACTGCAGGCCCGCCTCAACGCCCTGTTCCGCCGCCAGCTGGGCAAGCGCGACAGCACCCTGCGCGCCGGAACGCTGGCGCTCGACCCGATCGGCCGCACGGTGGAGAACGATGGCGAGCCGATCTCGCTCAGCCGCCGCGAATTTGGCTTGCTGCACCTGTTCATGCGCCGCAAGGGACAGGTCATGTCGCAAGCAGACATCCTCGAAGACCTCTACGACCTTGAGGCAGAGCGCGAGCTCAACACCGTGGAGGTGCTGGTTGGCCGCTTGCGCCGCAAGATCGGCAAGGAACGGATCACGACGCTGCGCGGCATGGGATACAGGTTCGAATGACTGCGAATACCGGCATTTCGGGCAGCCTGCGCCTGCGCTTCATCCTCGCCATCACCGTCTGGGTGGCGCTGGGCATCGGTGGCATCTGGTTCACCGCCACCCGCGTTTTCGCCACCCATATCGAAGACATGTACCACGAGGAGCTGGAGGTCCACGTGCGCGAACTGGCACGGCTGACCCAGCTTGACGAGAACGGTGCCCCCCGCCTGTCACGCCCCCTGTCGGACCCGCGCTATGAAGTGCCGTTGTCAGGCTTCTACTGGCAAGTAAGCATCGAAGGGCAGCCGGTCCTCAAGTCTGCCAGCATGACGCGTGGTGCCCTGGACCAGAGCGTCGCCCATTCGCCAGACGTCGCCCACGAGATCGAGGACGGTCCAACCGGCCCGACCATCATCTATGGCCTGCTGGACTATGCGCCCACGGGTGAGGAAATCCACATCGTCATCGCAACCGACAAAAGCGAGCTGGATGACGATATCGCCGCGTTCAATCGCGACCTTGTTGTCTGGCTGGTGACCCTGGCCCTGCTGCTGCTGGCAACAGGCGTGGCGATCATTTCGTTCGGGCTGCGTCCCTTCAGTCGACTGGGCGACGCCATCGCCAGCGTTCGCGCGGGCAAGGCCGACAGGCTCCAAGGCAGCTATCCTTCGGAAATCGCCCCGCTCGTGGGCGACCTCAACGCCTATATCCGGCAGAACAACGAAATCGTGTCGCGCGCGCGCGTCCACGCTGGGAACCTTGCCCATTCGCTCCGCACCCCTTTGGCGGTGGTGACCGACGAGGCCGAGCGGCTGCGCGACGGGGACAGCTGCTCCAGCAGCGGCAAAGTGCTGCTTGAGCAAGCCGAGGCCATGCAGCAGCAGATCGACTACCAGCTCGCGCGCACCAGCCTGTCTGCTGGCGCGCCGGTACCGGGAAGCCGCGCCATGCTACCCGATCTGGCAGAACCGATCCTCAAGGCCATGCGGCGCCTGCACGCAGACAAGCAGTTTAAGCTCGAAGCTCCCGAGCATCCGGTCGCGCTGGCAATCGACCCGGTAAACCTCTCCGAACTGCTCTCCATCCTGCTCGACAATGCCGGGAAATGGGCCGCGGGCGCGGTCACACTGGCGATCAGCGATGCCGCTGCAGGACGGGTAACCGTCACGGTTCGCGATGACGGACCGGGCATGACTGAAGAGCAGATCGCCAAGGCCTGCGAGATCGGAACGCGGTTCGATCCTTCGGTGCCCGGTTCCGGCCTCGGCCTCGCCATTGCGCGCGATATCTGCACGGATGCCGGGGCGACGCTGGACATCACTTCCGACGGCAAGGGCCTGACCGTTACCGTGCAGTTTGCCGGCGAATAGCAGGCCTATTCAGGGCGGCGGAAGCGCAAGGCGAACTTGTCGCTGACACCGTCGAAGTCGCGCGGACTTGCATCGTGCGGGTCAGCGGGATTGTGCAACACATCGCTTTCTGCCTCCAGCACGAAACCCGCCGAAGTGACCTGATCGACCACGGCAGCCGGGTCGATACGGTGCAGCGTCGAGGTGGCGCTAGTGCCCGTGCCGGGTGCCGCGTGGTCCTCGACGAAGAAGATGCCGCCGGGGCGCAGGTTGCGGAACACGCCACCGTTCACGGCCGCAATGTCACCGTTGGCGAGGTCGTGATAATTCTCGGTGGTCCAGAACAGGTCGACCTGCTGCGGCAGGCTGAGCGTGTCATAGCCTTCGACCACCACGACTTCGATATTACCGTATTGCTCGGCAATGGCGTTGATCCCGTCGAGCCCGCCGGGACGGCTGGCGAAGAAGGCCGGCATCAAGGCGTAGATCTTGCCTTCCGGCCCCACCGTCTGTGCGAGGATGCGCGTGTAATAGCCGCCGCCTGGAGCAATCTCGGCGATCACATCGCCGCGTTGCACGCCGGAAAAGAGCACGATTTCTTCCGGCTTGCGCGCCTCGTCGCGGGCCGTATCGGCTTCGGGCCGCGCAGGGCTGACCACGGCGGCAAGGACATAGTCCTCCATGGCCTCGGGCAGGACGACCGGCGCTGGCGAAGTGAGCGAGGTGCAGGCCACCGTGAGTATGGCGGACCCGGCGAGGACGATGGCAGCTGTACGCATGTGAAATCTCCCTTGCCCGCGATGCTATCGATTATCGGTAGCCGGGCAAGTATCACATTGTCGCAGCGGTCCTTCGCGCATCAAGCAGCCGTACGGCCTGCACGCCGACAATTGCCACCAGGGCAACCATGGCCGCCCCGGCATACCACGGCGCGTCAAAGGCGACTTGCCCGTAGAGCAGACCGAACAGCGGCGGGGCGACGATGCGGCCCACGGCGTTGGAGGCCATCAGCAGCCCCATGGTGCTGCCTTGTCGTTCAGGCGGAGTCTCGCGGCTAAGCAAGGCCCCGGCGCTGGGAAAGGCGAGGCTGTGCCCTGTCATCAGCAAGCCCATCAGCAGCACGCCCGCCACCGGCATGCGGATGATCGGTTGCAGCAGCATCGACAGCGCCAGCAGCGCCAGCCCGATCAGGATCACCCGCGCCTCGCCAAAGCGGGCAACCAGAGGACCGATCAGTACCAGCTGCGCGAACAGGCCGCCCCCACCGATGGCGAGGAAGGCAAAGCCGAGGTCGTGCGCGCTCCACCCGAAGTTGTGCTCGCTCCACAGGCCATAGACCGCCTCCATCGAGGCGAAGGCCGCAATGCCGACGAACGAAATGACGAACAGGCGCGCCAGCAACGGCTCCCGGGAGACGAAGTGGAAGGCCTCGGAATATTTCGGCAGCGGCCGGCCCTTGCCCGTTGGCTCTACTGCGTCCTTCAGCGCCAGCAGGCACCAGAGGCTTGCCAGCATCGACAGGGCGCCCGCGATGAAAATCGGCAAGCGGAAACTCGCCGCCACCACTTCCTCGCCCGCAAACAGCCCGCCCAGCACCGGGCCGAAAGCAAAACCGAGGCTGAAAGCCGCGCCAAAATAGCCCATGGTCTTGGCGCGACGTTCTGGCGGACTGACGTCAGCGATGAAGCCCTGGCATACGCTCAAGGTGCCGGAGAAGAAGCCGCTGAATACGCGGATCAGCACCGCCGCCCAGAGCGAGGGGGCAAAGGCAAAGGCGACGTAGGACAGGCCCGCGATAAAGGTCGTCAGGGCCAGCACCTTGCGCCGTCCCCACTTGTCCGACTGCCTGCCCCAGTGGATCTCGCCGAAGACATTGCCGAAAGAATATGCGGCAAAGAGCAGCGCGATCTCGAACGGATCGCCGTCGAACACTTGCCCGTAGAACGGCAGCAGCGGCAGGATCAGGCTGAACCCGGCGATGTTGATAAACACCGCCACCAGCAGGGGTGCCAGAACGGAAAACTGCCGCCTATCCATTGTAGCGTGGTTCCGGCAGGCCGGTAACGCCGAGGCCGTCGATCACAAAACAGGCACCGTCATCGTCGGCAGGCTCACGGCCAAGGAAACTAGGATCGATGCTGGGAACGAACAGGCGGTCGAGGTTCGGGCCGAAGAACATGCAACTGGCGGGCAGTTTGGTCGGCATGGTGATCTCGCGCAGCACCTTGCCTTCGGGGGAAAGGCACAGCACCACTCCGCCCTCGCAAATCGCAGTCCAGACATTGCCCTCAGAGTCCACCGTAGCTCCGTCAGGGATCGGCCCGTAGTCGCTGGTGTTGAAGAATTCGCGACGGTTCGAAGCCTCGCCAGTTTCGATGTCGTAGTCGTAGGCGTAAATCACATGCGCCATCGAATCCGCGTGGTAGAGCACCCTGTCGTCCGGCGACCAGCAGGGCCCGTTGCCGAGCGTCAGCTCGCGATCGATCTGCCGCAGTTCGCCGTGATCGAGCACATAGAGCCCGCCCTTCGGTTCGGCGGCCTTGCGGTGGCTGGTGCCGAAAACGAAACGCCCGCGCCGGTCCACCTTGCCGTCCGCCAACTGTACATCCGGATCGGCGGGATCGAGCAGTGCCAGCGGCTCAACCGCGCCGCTTTCGAAATCGAGTGTGTGGACCCCGGTAACGAGCGCCACAATGGCCCCGCCCTGCTCCCGCAGAGCCATCGAGCCAATCATGTCGGGCACGTCCCATGTCCGATGTTCCCCAGTCGCCGGGTCCCAGCGGAACACTTTCTGCGTCAGGATATCTATGTAGTAGAGCGCCTGCTCCGCCACGTCCCAGACGGGGCCTTCCCCCACCTGGCACTTGGGCAAGTCCAGTCGGCTGATCTGCATTGAACGGTCCCTCTCTCCCGCCTTCACTGTAACGATCGTTACGATGGAGGCAAGAGGAGGAGCTGTTCGCCTGCGCATCTAGCGAGGATGAAGCCGCGGAGACGGCTTAACAAACAAATCAGGCAACCGCGCCGTGGCAGTGCTTGTACTTGTTGCCCGAACCGCAGGGACAGGGCGCGTTGCGGCTGACCATCTTGTCCTTGTACGGGTCTTCCCGCTGCGCCGAACCGCGCGTACCGGTGGAGGCGACAGGCGAACCTGCCAGCGTTCCGAACAGCGGCTGCATGAATTCGGAACCATCACCGTCGTTGGAATTGTCTTCACCGGTGAACGGATCGACGTGACCGGTCAGGAAGCCCGGCAGGTCCGGCAGTGCGCCCGGAGGCGGAGCTGCGGGGGCCGCGCGCAGTTCTGCGGTGAGCAGGACCTTGGTCACGTCCTCGCGCAGGGTATCCAGCATGGTCTGGAACAGGCCGAAGGCTTCCTGCTTGTATTCGTTGATCGGCTGCTTCTGCGCATAGGCGCGCAGGAAGACCACCTGCCGCAGCGCGTCGAGCGTGGCGAGGTGTTCCTTCCAGTGGAAGTCCAGCCGCTCCAGCAGGATCGACTTTTCCACCCGGCGCCACGATTCTTCCGGGATCTCGGTGACGCGCGCAGCGTGCTTCTGCTCGGCGAGGTCCTGCAGTCGTTCCTCGATGATATCGGGTTCGACCGCATCTTCCTCGAGCCAGTCGTCAATGGGCGGGTTCAGCCCAAGCACGTCCTCGACCTTTTCCTTCAGGCCATCGATGTTCCACTGCTCGGGGTAGGATCCCGGCGGGCAGGTATCATGCACGATGGCGTTGATGGCGTCGCGGCGCATCTCCTCGACAACGTCGTCGACGCGTTCGGAATCCATGATCTCGGCGCGCTGTTCGTAGATGACCTTGCGCTGGTCGTTCATCACGTCATCGTACTGCACGACGTTCTTGCGCATTTCGTAGTTGCGCGCTTCGACCTTCTTCTGCGCCGTCTCGATGGCCTTGGACAGCCACTTGGAGCCAATGGCCTCACCGTCTTCGAGGTTCGAGTTCATCATCTTGGCGAACAGGGTATCGGGGCCGAAGATGCGCAGCAGGTCATCCTCCAGGCAGAGGTAGAAGCGCGACAGGCCGGGGTCGCCCTGGCGACCCGAACGACCGCGCAGCTGGTTGTCGATACGGCGGCTTTCGTGACGCTCGGTGCCGAGCACGAACAGGCCGCCAGCTTCCTTCACCTTCTGGCGCTCTGCCTTCACCTCGGCGGTAATGCGGTCGATCTCCAGCTGGCGCTTCGGATCGTCCTCCGCGAGGTCTTTCAGCTCGTCCTCGATGCGAAATTCGATGTTGCCGCCCAGCTGGATGTCGGTGCCGCGACCGGCCATGTTGGTGGCAATTGTCACCGCGCCAATGCGGCCGGCCTGCGCCACGATGTGGGCTTCCTGCTCGTGCATACGGGCATTCAGGACGGCGTGTTTCACACCTTCCTTGTCGAGGAACGAGCTGAGCAGCTCACTCTTCTCGATCGAGACCGTACCCACCAGCACCGGCTGGCCGATCTCGTTCTTCTCCTTGATGGCCTTCGCGATGGCCGCGAACTTGTCCATCGTGTTCTTGTAGAACTCGTCTTCCTCGTCGACGCGGGCCACGGGGACATTGGTGGGGATCTCCACCACGTTGAGCTTGTAGATATCCCAGAATTCGCTGGCCTCGGTGGCGGCAGTACCGGTCATGCCGGCCAGCTTGGGATACATGCGGAAGTAGTTCTGGAAGGTGATCGAAGCCATCGTCTGGTTCTCGGGCTTGATCTCGACACCTTCCTTGGCCTCCACCGCCTGGTGCAGGCCGTTGGACCAGCGGCGACCGTCCATCATGCGGCCGGTGAACTCGTCGATGATGATGACCTTCTCGTCCTTGACGATGTAGTCGGTGTCCTTCTTGAACATCACCACGGCGCGCAGGGCCTGGTCGAGGTGGTGCACCACCTGGGTGTTCTCGACGTCGTAGAGGTTGTCCGTTTCCAGCAGGCCCGCAGCGATCAGGCGCTGTTCCATCTCCTCGACGCCCATTTCGGTCATCTGGACGTTGCGAGACTTCTCGTCCTTGGTGAAATAGCGGTCTTCGTCACTCAGCGCGTCGCCATGCTCGCGCTCCAGGGCTTCCTGGTCCTTCACCAGCTGCTTCACCTGTGCGTCCAGCGTGATGTAAAGCTCGGACTTGTCCTCGGTCGGGCCGGAGATGATCAGCGGGGTTCGCGCTTCGTCGATCAGGATCGAATCGACCTCGTCAACGATGGCGAAGTTGAAGGGGCGCTGCACCATCTGGCGGCGCTCGCTCTTCATGTTGTCGCGCAGGTAATCGAAGCCCAGCTCGTTGTTGGTGGCATAGGTCACGTCGGCGGCATAGGCCTCGCGGCGGGCAGCTTCAGGCATGTTGGGCACGACCACGCCGACAGACAGGCCCAGGAACTTGTAGACCTGCCCCATCCATTCGGCGTCGCGGGTTGCAAGGTAGTCGTTCACGGTAACGACGTGGACGCCCTTGCCCTCGATAGCGTTCAGGTAGACCGCCAGGGTCGCCATCAGCGTCTTGCCTTCACCGGTCTTCATCTCGGCAATCTCGCCGCGGTGGAGGACGATGCCGCCCACCATCTGCACGTCGTAGTGGCGCATGCCAAAGACGCGCTTCGATGCCTCGCGCACGGTGGCAAAGGCCTCGGGCATCAGGTCGTCGAGGGTCTTGCCTTCTTCCTCGATCTTCTTGCGAAACTTGGCCGTCTGCGCGCCAAGCTCGGCGTCGGAGAAGTCAGCCAGCTGTTCTTCGAGGGCATTGATGCGCGCGACAACCTTGTCGAGCGATTTGACGTAACGGTCGTTGGACGAGCCGAAAATGGACTTGGCGATGGTCTGCCACATGGTGGGAGAATCCTGTCTGTAATATGGAATGGGGGCCGCGCGGTAGGGTTGGTGAACCCGGCGCGCAGCCGTTGCAAATCAGCGGGTTGGATGAATGACGGGCGCTATTCGCGCGCGCGGTCAGCCTGCAGTTGCACGGTGGGGCTCGGCACGATCACCACGACCGGCTTGCACGGCTTCTGGCCGCGCATGCGGGCGGGTGACGAGCGCGAGAACTCCAGCGGACGCGTTACGACCGTCTGGCAATCCTCGATATCACCGGCTGCGGCTACGCTGATAACGCTCGCTTCTGCGGCAAGCGCAGGCTGGGCGGAAAGCCCGAGGCCGGAAATCACGGCCAGCAGTGTGAGCAATTGGCGTAGCATGTGCGCCTGTCAGATAGCGCCCTTTTCCTTAAAGTCCACTGACCAGAGAATTGCAGCAGTGAATTGTCATGTTGGCGAGCGGCGCTTGGGCAATTATGGCGACCTCCATGGACCTCGAACGCTCGCCTCTCGCCCTGCCCTTTCCCGACATGCCGCCGATTGCGGGCGTAAAGCTGCGCGTGGCGCGTGCGGGCTACAAGAACTGGGACCGTGCCGACCTCACCTATGCCGAACTGGCAGAAGGCACTGCGCTGGCAGGTGTATTCACCAGGAACGTGTGTTGTTCGACAGAGGTCGAGATGGGCCGCGAACAGGTGAAGCTGGGTCGCGCGCGGGCACTGGTGGTCAATGCCGGCAATTCCAACGCCTTCACCGGCTATCGCGGGCGCGAGGCGGTGGAGCAGATCATGGCGCAGGTGGCGCATCACCTCGACTGCGAACCGTCGGACGTGCTGGTCTCCTCAACCGGGGTGATCGGCGTGCCCTTGCCCAAGGACAAGGCCGAGGCTGGCGTAGCCGCCGTTCTCAACGCCGATGAGTGTTCGTGGGAAGATGCTGCCCTAACCATCGGAACAACCGATACTTTTGCCAAGGGCGCTACCGTCACTGCCATGATCGCCGACACCAAGGTGACGCTCAACGGCATTATCAAGGGCAGCGGCATGATCGCGCCGGACATGGCCACCATGCTGGGTTACATCTTCACCGATGCAGCGGTCGATCACGACTTCCTGCAGCAATGTCTCAGCGCCGCGAACAAGCGCAGCTTCAATTGCATCACCGTCGACAGCGATACTTCCACCAGCGACACCGTACTGGCCTTCGCCACGGGCAAGGCGGGCAATGCCCCACTCACCTCGTTCGATGATGCAGGGGCCGACGCCTTCATGGCCGCGCTGGACGACATATGCCGTCAACTCGCCCACCTCGTGGTGCGCGACGGCGAAGGCGCGCAGAAGTTCATCGGCGTCACCGTGAGCGGTGCCAAGAACGACGAGAGCGCGCACCGTATCGGCCTCGCCATTGCCAATTCACCGCTGGTGAAGACCGCCATCGCGGGCGGCGACGCCAATTGGGGCCGGGTGGTCATGGCCGTCGGCAAGGCCGGCGAACCGGCGGATCGCGACAAGCTGGGCATCGCCTTTGGCGGTATCTGGGCCGCGAAGGACGGCTTGCCGCTGGCAGACTACGACGAGGCGCCCGTGGCCAAGCACCTCGAGGGGCAGGAAATCGACATCACCGTCGATATCGGACTCGGCGACGGTCGTGCTACCGTGTGGACCTGCGACCTGACCCACGGATATATCTCGATCAACGCAGACTATCGGTCGTGAGGGGGCGCTCGTGACCGACATTATGGCCTTTCACCGCGCGATAGAGGACCTGATGCGCGAGGTGACCGAGAGGGCCATCCTGCCGCGCTACCGCAACCTCCAGGCGGGCGAAATCGAGGACAAGGGGGGCAACGACCCAGTGACCGTGGCTGACCGCGAATCCGAAGCGATCCTGCGTGAAGGGCTGGAAAAGATTATGCCCGGCCTCGATTTCGTCGGCGAAGAGGCCGCCCATTCCGATCCCGACGTGATGCAACACTTGTCCGGTGACTGCTGGATCGTCGATCCGCTCGACGGCACGCGCAATTTCGCCCACGGCAAGCCGCCCTTCGGCGTGCTGCTGGCTATGGCCTCGGGCGGCGAGTGTCACACTGGCTGGATCTACGACTGCCTGACGGGCCGCTTCTGCGTCGCGCACAAGGGCAAGGGTGCCTTTATCGGCGAAGAGAGGGTGACGTCGGTAACGACGGGAGAGACCCCGCCAGTCGCGGCAATCTCACTGATCTTCATGGACTATGCCAAGCGCGAGGCGGTGAAGGACCACATCTGTCCGCACTACCGGCTCACCGACATCCCCTATTGCGCCGCAGAGCAATACCCGCGGTTGGCGCTGGGCGTGAACGACCTGTCGATTTTCGAGCGCACCCTCGCCTGGGATCATGCCGCGGGCGTGCTCTGGCTCAACGAGGCAGGCGGCAAGGCCGCACGCCAGGACGGCTCAGCCTACCGGGTCGACGGCGATATCCACGGTGGCCTGATTGGCGCCGCCACGCCTGCGCTATGGCAGGACATGGCGGAGCAAATGGCGTCCTTGAACGCCTAGAGCTGGCCTTCGAGCCAACCCTTCAGCGCGTTCTTCGGTGCGGCACCCATCTGCTGGGCCACCGGCTTGCCGTCCTTGAACAGCACGAGGAACGGGATCGACTGCACGCCCATGGAGCCTGGGACGTCAGGGTTTTCCATGATGTCCATCTTGGCGATGGTGACCTTGTCGGCCAGTTCGTCCGAAATCTCTTCCAGTGCAGGGGCGATCATCTTGCACGGGCCGCACCAGTCGGCCCAGAAGTCGACCAGCACCGGCTTGTCGGCTTCAAGCACATCAGCCTGGAAGCTGGCGTCGGTTACGTTCACGGTGGCCATGTCACATCTCCAAATTCTGTCTGCGCAGTAATTAGGCGCGCCTCTGCCTGAGACAATGGTCGAGCCGCAAAACCTTTCCTTAAGCCGGGGACAAGTCCGGCTTGTGTGTCGCCAGCTTTTCGGATGGCACGACGATCAGTTGCGGCGTCTGGGTGTAGAGCACGGCGGCTTCCACCTGCCGATCAGGATAGATCACCGACAGAGCAGCGGCATAGGCTGCCATCTGATTCAGCGTGCTTTCGGGCACCGCATCGAGCGAGGCAGGCGGGCGGCGGGCGGTCTTGAAATCGGCCACCAGCACGCGTTCGGGCGTCACCAGCAGGCGGTCTGCCGTACCGGCGATCACCTGCCCGCCGATAACCGCTGCCAGCGGCACTTCCGCCAGCGCATCGGGACCGAACAGGTCGCTCCATTCGGGTTCGTCCATAACGGCAATGGCGCGGGCGAGCATTTCGGCGCGTTCGGCATCGGTCAAATCTGGCCCGCGCCGCTCCAGCCAGGCCCTGCCCGCAGCCTCGCGCATGTCGCGCGGCACGTCGGGCAGGCGTTCTAGCAGGGCGTGGATCAGTACCCCGCGCCGTGCGGCGACGGCGGCCTGTTCGGGCGGCAGCGGTGGATCCGCCCCAACCTCTTCCGCGCTGGCCGAGGGTGCGAGTGGACGCGGTGGGCGTGGTTCGGGACCGATGGGCTGCGTTGCCCAGTCGGGCAGGACGGGCGGGATTGGCAAGGGTTGTTGTGACCTGTGCGGAACCGCTTCGGCGCGTTCGCCCAGTTCCTTGCGCCATCCCCAGTCAAGGTCGTCCAGTTCGTCGCCCGGGAAAAGCGGGGCTAGCCGTGCGTACCAGCTGTCCTCAGCCGGTTCGTCCTCGCGCTTGCCCAGTGCTCCGCCGATGAACAGCGCCTCTTCCGCGCGGGTCATCGCGACGTAGAGCAAGCGCCAGTGCTCCTGCCGCTCGGCGGCCTTGGTGGCCTCGGCAGCCTCCTCGATGCGCCCCACCCGCTCGGCGCTGCTGAGGGATGGCAACGGCACCTTGCGCCCTTCCCCACCCTCTTCATCAAGTTCCAGCCCGGAGGTGCGTGACTTGTCCGGATCGCCAGTGGCATCGGCAAGGATCACGATGGGGGCCTGCAAGCCCTTCGAGCCATGCACGGTCATCACGCGCACCATGTCGCCTGCCCCTTCCGACTCGCGCTTCAGTTCGCCGTCGCCGGAATCGAACCAGCGGATGAAACCCTGAACGCTGGGCGTATTGGTGGCGGAGAATTGCAATGCCGCGCCCAGCAGTTCGTCGATGGGATCGTTGGCCTCGCGCCCGAGTCTCGCCACCAGCTTGCCGCGCGCATTCCACGGTCCGAGCAGGATCCAGTGAAGCAGGGCTTGCGGTGGCTCGAAGTCGGCCAGCGCCAACAGGTCCGACAGCATGGCCACTGCCTCGGCGGGCTTGGCCTCCCCGGAATCGCGGAGATGGTCCCAAAGCGACTTCTTTTTAGGGCGCGGCGCATGGGCCAGCAGGTCTTCCTGCGACCAGCCCATGATCGGCGAGACGAGCAGGCAGGCGAGGCTCAGGTCATCGTTCGGCTGCGCGGCAAAGCGCAGCGCCGCCATCAGGTCCTTCACTGCGAGCGGCGCGCCAAGCCGCAAGCGGTCGACACCAGCTACAGGAACACCCGCCGCGTGCAGCTTGGCGACGATCAGGCCGGCCAACTCGCGCCGCTTGCGCACCAGCACCATTACGTCGCCCGGCGTGGCATTGCGATGGCCGCCCTTCACCAGCGGGAAGCCGCCGTCCCACATGCGCTTGATCTGCTGCGCGATCTTTTCTGCCATGCGCCGTTCGGGCTCGGAAATGCGCAGTTCGGGGCCTTCGCCTTCCTCGTCGTCGAAATCCTCCGCCTTGCCGGGAACGGGCTTCCACAAGGTGACGAGGCCGGGGCGCTTGTCGCCGACATGCGGTTCCGGCTGGCGGTCGAGGCCAATATTCTCCGGCCCGATGGCAGCGATCGCCTCGTCCACAAATGACAGGACATGTTGCGACGTGCGGTAAGACCGCCCCAACCCTAGAGGTTGCAAGGGGCGCGCCGCGATCCGCTGGCGCAGCTGGGCGACGTTAGCGACCCAGTCATCCAGCCGCTGGCGATAGCTTTCCCGCGCCTTGGCAAAGTTCTCCGGGCTGGTGCCCTGGAAGCGGAAGATCGCCTGCTTGTAATCGCCCACGACGAAGATCGTGCGCAGCCGGTCTTCCGCCTGCCCCATGCCGCTGAAGAAATCGTCGGTCAGCGCGTCGATGATCGCCCACTGCGCTTCGTTTGTGTCCTGCGCCTCGTCGACGAGGATGTGATCGAAGCGGCGATCCAGCTTGTAGCGAATCCACGCAGACATGTCATTGTTGCCGAGCAGTTTCGCCGCCCTACGGATCAGATCGTCGAAGTCGACCAGCCCTTCGCGCGCCTTGGCATCGTCCCAGGCAAGTGCGAACTTGCGTCCGACCTCCAGCGCGGGAGTGATCACATCGACCAATTGCAGCAGCGTCGCCTGCCCCGACGTCTCCTCCAGCCAGGCCAGCGCATCGGCCGCCAGCGCCTCGACACCTTCAACCTTCTTTACGAGATTGCCCTGGTGTTTGAGCAGCCCCTTGTCGTTGAACAGCGCACCAAGCAGGTCACCAGTCGCAAGGAACCGCGCCTCCGGCTCTTCCAGCAACCAGTCCGCGATAATCGCGGCGAACTTCTGGCCGCTGTCGGCGCCCCATTCGTCGTAGGCCCACATGACCCGCCGCAGTAAGTCCGCACCGGGCGAGCCGTCAGCGCAGCTTCCGGCAAAGGTGCTGGCATCGGCATCGGCAGGCAAGCCCAGCAGCCGTTTCACCCGCCCTTCCATCGGCGGTTGCCATGCGCCTTCACCAAACCAGGCCTCGCGGGCGTTGGCGCAACGCATCAGCCAGCCTTGGGCACCATCGGGGCTCATCCGCAGAGAAAGGTCTTCGAGCGCCGCAACGGCTGCCGGATCACTTTCTTCCCAATGTACCAGCAGTTCGCGCAGGACGCGCTCGGCCAACAGGTCACGGTCGCGATCTTCCATCGGGCGCGTACCGGGGATCAGGCCTGCTTCCTCGGGGAAAGCGGCCAGCAGCCACTGCGAGAAGGCGTGGATCGTGTCGATCCGCAGCCCGCCGCCGGGGCAGTCGAGCACGGCAGCAAACAGCGTGCGCGCACGGGCAATGGTGTCGGCGTCACCAGTCGCGCCAATCGCGTTGAGATCCGCCGCGAGCCGCGTGTCCTCCATCCGCACCCAGTTGGCCAGCACCTCGCTGACGCGCGTCGCCATTTCCGCCGCGCCCGCCTTCGTAAAGGTGAGGCAGAGGATCTGCTCTGGCCGAACGCCCGGCTCCAGCAATAGCCGCAGCACGCGGGCTGAGAGCACCTGCGTCTTGCCCGTACCCGCAGAGGCCGACAGCCACACGGAATCGCGCGGATCGACCGCCAGCGCCTGGTTGTCCTGCAACGGATAGACCTTGCCTGTCTTCGGGCCACTCACGATCCGTCCCTCCCCTGCCATTCGGCAAGCCGCATCAGCTGGTCATAAGTGTCGTATCCCGGTGCATCGGGGTTGAGCCGCGCGGTGAAGGGGGCGTCGCCGAGGATCCATTTGTCGAGCGCCTCGTGCAGGAAGCGTTCCGCTTCGGGCAAGAAGTCTTCCGGCAGGACGCCCTGCTGCCGCGAGGTCAGCTTCAACGGAGAGACCACTTCGCCAAAGCCAGTGTCGGATTCCTTGCTCTTGCCGAATTTCCAGTACTCGAACCGCGTTGCCTCGCCGGAAAGCCCGTCGACAGCGCCATCGCGCAGGATCAGGCCGGTCGTACCGAGTTGCAGTGCATAGCCTTCCTCGACCTCCTTCTTGGAGGGCACGCGCCCAGTCTTGTAGTCGACCACCGCGAGCGTTCCGTCAGGCAGGCGGTCAATGCGGTCGGCCTTGCCGAAAACGCGAATGCCGCGCACCGTCATCTCGCCCCATTCTTCCCACTTCACCGGCACGCGGTCGGGATGGTCGGAAAGCTGCTGTTCGATGAACTCCAACGCCTTGAGCAAACGCGGTCGCCACAGCGCGCGCATCAGCGGGTGGGCGGACATGGCGCGCAGGTGTTTGTCAGCCAGCTCCACCATCGTGCCCTTGCCGTCGTGGAAGTCCTCGAGGATCGCGTGGGCCAGTTCGCCCTGCCAAGCCGGCGTCGGCGCGGCGTCCACCCCGTCGATATCACTGAGACGCAAAAGCTTGGAGGCGTAGTACTGGTATGGATCCGAGCGCAGCCGATCGAGGCCGGTCACGCTCACGTCCTGCCGGCGCAGTTCCGCCGGGGGGCATGGCTTGGGCTGGAGAGCGGGATCGACCGGCGGCGGATCGTCCAGCGCACGCGCCAGTTCCACCACTTCGCTATCCTCGTGCTTCTCGACCAGGTCAGCGCCCAGCAGGGCACGCACACGCAGCAGGAAACGGCTCGCGATGGCAGGTCCCGAGGTATCGCGCCGCGAACGCGTGAGCACCACCTCTGGCGCACCGAGCATCCCCGCAAGGTCATGCGCTGCAAGGCCGATGCGGAAGTCGGCTCCAGGGACGCCGAGCGCGCGCAACACGCCCGGTGCCAGCAACGGATCTGTAGCCGGACGAGGCGGCCAGGTACCCTCGTTGAGGCCCGCGCAGATCACCAGGTCCGCCCGCATCATCCGCGCTTCCAGCAGGCCGTAGATAGCAACGCGCGGGTGCCCACCATAGGGAGGTCGCACGGCCACGCGGTCCATGGCATCGCGCAGCGTCGAGGGCAGGTCGTCCCCCGCCAACGGCATGGCCACCTCGCGCGCCTGCAAGCGCAAGTCCTCGACAAAGGCAGACAGCGCACGGCCATCCTCGCGCGCCCACAGCCCTTCCCCGCACAGCGCCTCCCCCGTGGCAGCCAGCAGGTCCAGCCAGTTCGCAAGCTCGGCCTCTTCGCCAGCAGCCAGCAGGGGCGCAAGCTTGGCTTCGACGCCCTCCCACCATTCGTCGACAGCGGCCTTGGCAGCCAGTGGGCGCAGCGGAGCAAGTCCGGGCGCCTTGCGCGGCCCGCGCAGTTCCAGTTCAAAAGCCCGCGCCGCGCGCAACCAGGCCGAGCGTCCCTCGCCCGCCGCTACCAGCGGATGTTCGAGCAGGGCAATCAGTGGCACCGGGGCAGCAGGCTCTGCAGCCACTTCGGCCAGCAACAGCAGGACGCGTCCAGCGGGCGTCTGGCTGAGCGGGCGACCAGCGGAATCGTCCGCAGCGATGTTCCAGCGTCGCAAGTGTTGGACGACGCGCCCCGCCAGCCCGCGATCGGGCGTCACGACGGCAATGCGCTTCTCTGGTTCCTCCAGCGCCTGCCGCACCAGCAAGGCGATAGACTGCGCTTCTTCCTCCGGGTTTGCCGTTTCGACCAGGCGCACGCCGGACATGCGGCGCTTGTTGGCGGGCAGGCTTGCCCAGACCTTGCTCGCCTCGGGCGGCAGGAACAGGCTCGAGATCGCATGGCTGCGCTCGGGCGGCCCCTTGGCAAGACCCGCGCGGTGCCACGGTTGCACCTCCTCGCGCGCCACGCCCATGCGGTTGAGCAAGAGCTTCAGGTGATACTGCGGGTGGGTAACGGCATCGCCGGGGGCGAAGGGGGTTTCGGCGGAGGTATCGCCCGCGTGGCCCAGCTCATCCCACACCTCCGCACCCATCGACAGGTCGAGGTCGGGCAGGACGACCGAGCCCTTCGGCAGGTCCGCCACCGTGCGCAGCAGGCGGGCCAAGGCCGGAGCCGCGCTGGTGACACCGGCTGCTACGAATGGCGTTTCAGGCGGGTTGACACGCATCCGCTTCGCGGCCTCGCGGAACAGCATGTTGCGGCGCGCTGCCGCATCGCGTTCGCCGCGCTCCTCAAGTTCGGCTAGCCACAAGCGTTGGATCGTCGCGAACAGGTGGAGGTTGCGCCGCCAGTGGTCCGACAGGTCGCCGACAAGGTCGATTACCGCATCGGAGAGCAGGTCATCGGGCTTGATTTCCTCCACCAGCAGGCGGTCCATCACCTGCCCCGTTTCGAGCGCGAGCCGCAGCAGGGCAGACCCCTTGGGGGCCTTGTCGCCCTGCACTTCGCGGATCAGTGCGGCGATGCGCAGCCAACGCCGTGTGGGATCGGCAGCAGGCGGGATCGCCGCTCCCGCCCCCAACGAATCGAACAGCGGCCCCAGCGCCTCGTCGAGGTCGAGATCGCCCACCAGCGCCATGCGCGGCATCAGCAGGGCCTTGGTCCCGGTCTCCCCCGCGTGGCGAACGAAAGCCTCAGACATGGTGCGCGCCGCACGGGCGCTTGGCAGCAGCAGGGTCAGCCGTGCGAGACCGACATCGGGTTCGGAATATCGCGGCACCAGTCCGGCAACCAGCGCGTCGGCAAAGCCGCGGTGCGCGGCGATGGAGTAGACGGCTGGCCCGGGGCGCTCAGTCACCCCTGAGCGCCGCTTCGGTGGGCTTGATCGCTTCGGGCGTGCCGACTTCGAACCATTGGCCGGTGAAGGCCATGCCGTAGAGCCGTTCTTCCTCGATGGCGCGGGACCACAGCACGTTGGTGGAGAATGGTCCCTCCGGCGCGTCGCGCAGCAGGTGCTTGCTCACCAGCTGGATACCCGAGAAGATGTAGGGCGCAATCCGCCCCGACTGGCGGCGGCGCAAGCGGCCCTGCGCATCCATGTGGAAGTCGCCCTTGCCGCGGAAATTGTGCGCCGCGCGGTGCGGCACCAGCAGCAGCAGCGCGTCCATCTTCGCCGGGTCCCACATGTCCGACAGCTCGGCAAAGCAGTTGCGCGGCCCGTCGAGCCAGATGTTGTCGGAGTTGAGGCAGAAGAACGGGTCAGGCAGCTGGTCTGCCGCCTTCAGCATGCCGCCGCCCGTTTCCAGCAACAGCTCGCGCTCGTCGGAGAGCGTGATCGCGGGCGACGTGCGTTCCTTGAGGTGTGCTTCGAGGTTATCGGCAAGGTAGTGGACGTTCACCACCGCCCGCGACAGCCCGGCGTCCCGCAAGCGGTCCAGCGCGTGATCGATAAGCGGCTTGCCGGCGACGCGAACCATGGGCTTGGGCTGGGTTGCGGTGAGCGGACGCATGCGCTTGCCCATGCCTGCGGCCAGCACCATGGCCGTATCCGAAGCCAGCTCGCTCATCCGAAAACGTCGCCTTTCGCCTTACGGACCTCGGTCGGCACATTGGCATCGAACCAGCGCGCGACGGGAGCGAGCGCCGGATGGGCAAGGTCGCGCTCCATCCCTTCCCACACGCGCGGGATCATGGCGAGATAGCGCGGCTTGCCGTCGCGTTCGGACAGGCGGGTGAAGATGCCGACGATCTTGGCGTTCCGCTGCGCGCCCAGCACGGCATAGCTGGCGGCCACGTCCCAATCCGGCTGCAGCTCGGCCACATACTGGTCCAGCATGGCCTGCTCCAGTTCGGGTGCAACATCGCGCCGGGCATCCTGCAGCAGCGAGACGAGATCGTAAGCCGGGTGGCCCACCAGCGCGTCCTGAAAGTCGATCAGGCCCTGTTCGCCCGTGCCGTCTGCCGAAGGGCCGAGCATCATGATGTTCTCCGCATGATAGTCACGCAGCACGGTAACACCGGGTTGCTGCTCGGCGATGACAGGGGCGAGAGCCTCGTCCCACGCGGCGGCGAAACCGACCTGGTCAACTTCGATACCGGCCACGCGGCAGAACCACTCAGTGAACAGGCCTGCCTCGCGCTGGTAGACTGCCATGTCGTAGGCCGGGAACGGTCCGGGCGAGAGCCGGTGCAGCCGCCCGATGGCGGAAATGGCCGAGGCATAGGCACCGTGCTCGCCCGCGGGATTGGCCTCGATCCATTCCTTCATGCGCTCGTTACCGAAATCCTCGGTCAGCACCCAACCGGCTTCGGCGTCTTGGGCGAGGATCGACGGGCCGCGCATGGCATTGGCTGTGAGCCAGGCGGCCACGTTGAGGAAAGGTACCGGGTCTTCCTCCGGCGGCGGGGCATACATCAGCATGGCCGTCATATCATCGCGGCGCAGGCGGAAGTAGCGGCGGAAGCTGGCATCGCCGGGTATCGGCTCGATTGCGGCATCGCCCCAACCGGCTGCAGCGATGAATTGGTGAAGGCCTTCGGGCAGGTCGCTCATGGCATGCGCCCTAGCCAATCGCCCCCGCCTTCGACAATCGCCTTGCGACCGTTGCCCGCAATTTCCAGCGCAATTTGCAGGCATTGCGACTCATTGGTGAAGCCGCCGGCATGATCAGGCCATTCCGCCAGCAGGACGGCGCCATCACGGTAATCGTCGAGGCCCAGCTGTTCGACTTCGGAAGGGTCTTCGAGGCGGTAGAAATCGGCATGGACCACCGGGAGAGCGAGATGGTCGTAGGTCTCGATGATGGTGAAGGTTGGAGACGGCACTTCGCCTTCGTGGCCTAGCGCTTCGAGCACGGCGCGCGACAGCGTCGTCTTTCCCGTGCCAAGACCGCCGGACAACGCGACGACATCGCCTGCCTTTAGCCTTGCGGCGATCCGCTGGCCGAATGCAGTCATGGCGGCAAGGTCCGGCAGCTCGACGATCAAGGCAGCAGCACCGTGGCCGTTGTGCCCTGCCCTTTCTCCGACTGGATCTCCAGCCGTCCGCCATGGGCTTCGATCAGCTGGCGGGCCAGCGGCAGGCCCAGCCCGCGCTTGCCTTCCTTGCCGTCAGCGCCCGGCAAGCGATAGCCGTCGAGCGCACGGGCAAGTTCGCTAGGCTTCATCCCCTCGCCATTGTCCGAAATGACGATCCGGGCGCCCGACTTGCGGCGGGTCAGCGCCACGAGGATGCGCCCGCCATCGGGTGTGGCGGCGATGGCATTGTCGATCAGGTTGCCGACCGCACGGGCCAGCTGGCGGCGGTCCGCGCTCACTTGTCCCGCAGTCTTGTCGCCGCGCAGGTCCAGCGTGATGTTCTTTGCCTCGATGGCTTCCTCGCGCGCCCGGACGACGCCGGTGGTGAAGCTGAGCAGGTCCACGTCCTCGGTGGCAATCGGCAGCAGGCCCGCCTCGCTCTGCGTCAGGTCGAGCACGGACTCGATCTGCTGGCTCAGCCGTTCGACAGAGGCGATGATGGCGGCGACGTATTCCTGCCCCTGCTGCGAAAGCTCGCCCGCCACGCCAGTCTGCAACAGCTCGGCAAAGCCGCCGATCGACGTAAGCGGAGTGCGGAATTCGTAGGACATGTTGGCCAGAAAGCGCGTCTTCACAGCGTCCGCCTCTTCCAGCGCGGTAGCGCGTTCGCGCAGGGCCTCCTCGGCCTTGGTCGAATCGGTGACGTCCATGACGGTCAGCAGGCCATTTCCGTCTGGCAGCGGCACGCCGGCGAATTCCAGCGTCCGTCCGTCGGAGAGCACCACGCGGCCGCCACGTTCCTGCCGGTCCAAGGTCGCCGCGCGCACGACCTCCCCGATGGCCTTGCGCTGGGCCGGACGGGCAAGGCGATTTGAGATGCGGTCGAGCAACTTGTCGACGTGCGGATGCTCGTCCATCACCTCGTCCGACATGCCCCAGACCGCCGGGAAAGAGCGGTTCCACAGCTGCATACGGCCATCGGGCGCAAATACCGCGAGCGATTCGAACAGCGAATCGAAAGTGGCGGTCCGGGTCCGCAGCAGCGTGTCACGCGTGGCCGACAGGGCCAGCTGCTCGGAACGGTCCTCCGCCACGAGCACAAGCCCGCCATCGGGCATGGGTTGGCCAACGATACGCAGGTGCGTGCCATCAGACAGGGTCCAGGCGTCCTCGACAGCGGCATCCTCGGTGAACCAGCCCGCCAGCTCGGCCCGCCAGGCCGGGAAGTCGCGCACTTCGGGCAAGCGGCCGTTGTCGCGCGCCTTGTCGAGGAAGCGGTCGAAGTCCGGCGGATCGACGAGCACGGTGCCGGGCAGGCCAAAAATGCGCTGGAAGGGCTGGTTGGCGAAGGCGAGACGGCGCGTTTCATCGAACTGCGCCACGCCGACCGACAGCTGGTCCAGCATCGAACGCTGCGCCGCGCGGAAGGCACGGAAGGCGCGGCCCTGCTCTTCCATTTCCTCGATATCGAAAGCGTAGCCGGCCACGCCCTCTGCCCCCAGCGGCAGGTCTGCCACGCGCAATGTGCGGCGCTGGCTGCCCATGGTCGCCTGCACGATCCGCTCCACCGGCATGTCGCGACTATGTGCCTGTCCGGCGACTTGCGCCGCCGTGAGGCCGTCGACCGTCTCAACCAGTTCGATCTGCTGTTCGACCACCTTGGTGGCGTCTTCCGCGCCGACTGCCGCGACATAGGCGCTGTTGACCAGCCGCAGGTCCATTTCCGGCCCGCGGAACCACATGGGCATGGGCGCGGCCTCTATCAGGCCCACCAGCGCGGCAAAGTCGTTGCGGGCACGCGCCGTTTCCTCGCGCAGGCGCGACAGTTCACCCTGGCTTTCGGAGAAGTCGAACCACCAGACCAGCGCCGCACCGCCCGTGGCGATCGCCGCATCGGCCAGCTGCCCACGCAAGGCGAGGCTGCGGGTCGAACCCTTGGGCGTCACCACCATGGAGAACGGGGCCGCGGTCTTCTGCGTGCGCCGGACGGCTTCGCGCAGGTCAGCGAGGTCTTCGGCAATGATGCCGCCGTCGCCGCTGTCGAGTTCGCTGATATATCCGGGCAGTTCCGGCAGGCCCAACCACGCGGCAAGCCGGTCAGGCCCCTCGATCTTGCCGTCGGGCTTAACCAGCAGGGGAATCGCCGGCGCATCGTCGATCAGCCGCGTCAGGCGCCGCACCGTCTTGCGCGCCGCCCGTGCCGCGCGGGCGCGCTGGAGTGAGCCCACGACCAGCCACACCGCGCCGAAGGTCCAGGCGGCCAGCAACAGGCCCATCAGGACCATGGCGGTAGGAGGCAGTTCCATCGCCTAATCAGCTATGTGAGCAGGGGCGCAAGTGCAATGGCCTGCGCAAGGATACACCCCTCCCAGTGCGGGAGGGGTGCATGGCGTCTTAGTAGCGGTAGTGTTCCGGCTTGAACGGGCCTTCCACCGGCACGCCGATGTAGTCAGCCTGCTGCTGCGAAAGCTTGGTCAGCTTCGCGCCCAGCTTGTCGAGGTGTAGCGCGGCGACCTTCTCGTCGAGGTGCTTGGGCAGCACGTAGACGTCGTTCTCGTACTTGTCGGCACCTTCCCACAGTTCCATCTGCGCCATCACCTGGTTGGTGAAGGAACAGCTCATCACGAAGCTGGGGTGGCCGGTGGCGCAGGCCAGGTTCACCAGGCGGCCCTTGGCCAGCACGATGATTTCCTTGCCGTCGGGGAACTTCACCAGGTCGGTGCCCGGCTTCAGTTCGGTCCACTCGTAGTTGTCGAGCGCCGAAATCTGGATCTCGCTGTCGAAGTGGCCGATGTTGCAGACGATGGACATCGGCTTCATCGCCTTCATGTGCTCGGCCGTGATCACGTCTTCGTTGCCGGTGGTGGTGACGAAGATGTCGGCGCGGGTCACGGCATCTTCCATGGTGACGACTTCGAAGCCGTCCATGGCCGCCTGCAGCGCGCAGATCGGGTCGATTTCGGTCACCAGCACGCGGGCACCGCCGTTGCGCAGCGACTGGGCGCTGCCCTTGCCGACGTCACCGAAACCGGCGACGCAGGCGACCTTGCCCGACAGCATGACGTCGGTGGCACGGCGGATCGCGTCGACAAGCGATTCGCGGCAGCCGTAAAGGTTGTCGAACTTCGACTTGGTGACGGAATCGTTCACGTTGATGGCCGGGAACGGCAGCTTGCCCTGCTTGGCCAGCTGGTACAGGCGGTGGACGCCCGTGGTGGTCTCTTCCGAGACGCCCAGGATGTTCTTCACCGAAGCGGTGAGGTAGCCCGGCTTCTTGGCCAGGAAGGCCTTCAGCGCGCGCTGGAATTCGACTTCCTCGGCATTGCCCGGCTCGGGCAGCTCTTCACCGGCTTCGACGCGGGCACCCCACAGGGCGAACATGGTGGCGTCGCCGCCGTCGTCGAGGATCAGGTTGGCGGTGACGCCGTCATTGCCGGTTTCCCAGTCGAAGATGTTGCCGACATAGTCCCAGTATTCGGCCAGGCTTTCACCCTTCACGGCGAAGACGGGAATGTCCTGCGCGGCGATGGCGGCTGCGGCGTGATCCTGTGTCGAGAAGATGTTGCAGGTTGCCCAGCGCACTTCCGCGCCCAGCGCCACCAGCGTCTCTATCAGCACGGCAGTCTGGATGGTCATGTGCAGCGAGCCGGTGATCCGGGCGCCCTTCAGCGGCTGCGATGCGCCGAATTCCTCGCGCGTGGCCATCAGGCCCGGCATTTCGGTTTCGGCGATGTTGATTTCGGCACGGCCATAATCGGCGAGTGTGATATCCTTGACGATATAGTCGGTGAAAGCGGCGTCGGCCACGGGCATTGCTCCTGTGCATTTACGGGTGAAGCGTCGCCGGGGCTCCATGCAACGCGAATTTGTCTGCGCGCGGCTTTAGGGGGACGCCTGACGAACCTCAACCCCTGCTTTATCGGGAGCCTTATCTGCTTGCACACGTTGCAAGGGGGACTATCTCCAACACCGAACCCCAATGAGGAGGATTACAGATCATGGCGATTTCCAAAGGTGACAAACTGCCCGACGTGAAACTGGTGAAGGCCACTGCCGAAGGCCCCGAGGCCGTGCAGTCGGCTGACTATTTCGCCGGCAAGAAGGTGGCGCTGTTCGCGGTGCCGGGTGCCTTTACCCCGACCTGCTCGGCCAAGCACCTGCCGGGCTACGTAGAAAAGGCAGAGGAGCTGAAGGCCAAGGGCGTCGATGAAATTGCCTGCACCGCGGTGAACGATGCCTTCGTCATGGGCGCCTGGAACAAGGCCGATGGCTCTGCCGATGTAACCATGCTGGCCGACGGCAGCGGCGACTTCGCCAAGGCGCTGGGCCTCGACGCGGACTTCTCAGCCTATGGCATGGGCACCCGCTCCAACCGCTATTCGATGATCGTCGACGACGGCGTCGTCACCGAGATCAACGTCGAAGGCCCCGGCGAATTCGCCGTGTCGAGCGCGGAGCATATGCTCGGCCAGCTTTAAGCCTGGCTCTGGATACAAGAAAGGGGCGCTTCCCTGATGGGAGGCGCCCCTTTTCTGTATCTCGCAAGTGGATCAGCCGAGTAAGCTGAGTACGAGGCCATAGAGCGTGAACTGCAGCGTCACGTAGCCGCCGTTGATCGCCCAGAGCGCAAAAGTGCGCTGCTCGAACAGGTAGATGATGCCGAGGCTGGCCGCGACCCAGCACAGCCCTGCCGACGCACCAACTGCCGTGGCAAAGCCCAGCTCCGGCGATGCGCCAAGGAACATGTGGAACACGAAGGCCGCGATCAGCGACAACACCAGCGACAGGCCCAGCGTGCGCGCCATGTTGGCCGATTTCACCTGCTCGTCCGACAGACCGACGTTGCGCTGCCAGGCCTTGCCGAACAGCGGGCCGTACCACAGCCCGCCCAGCAGGAAGGCCGATAGACCGGCTGCCCCTACCGCGATCCAGTTGATTTCCATTTCCATGTCAGCTTCCCCCTTCGTTGTTTTCAGTTTGGACGACCCTAGTTCGGCACCTTGGCCCGCTGCATCAGCAGGTCGAGATGCTTGCGAAGTACCTCCACGTTGCGGTCGAACACACCTATGTCCCGCGCGGTGCGTGCCTGCATGATCGCGCCTTCCATCACCGTCAGGATGAATTCGGCGAGCGCCTTGCGGTCGGTATCGGCAGGGATGCGATCCCCCGCGTCGACGAGGCACTGTTCCACCGCCCCCACCCAGTTACGAAAATTGGCATCGAGCAACTCGCGCACGCGCGGATCCGGCTCGTGCAGCTCCAGCGCCAGGTTGCCGATGGGGCAACCGTACATGAAGTCCGACGAGACCAGCCCGATGCGGTAACCGTTCAGCAGCGCGAAGATCTTGTCGATCGGATCGTCCACCCCCGCCCAGGCATAGGCGAGCAAGCGGTTCTCGATCTCGTCGCGATAGGTTTCCAGCACGGCAACCAGCACATCCTGCTTGCCGGGAAAGAAGTGATAGAGGCTGCCCGAATGCACCTGTGTGCGGCTGAGGATGTCGCTGATCGAGGTGGACTGGAAGCCCTTCACCCAGAAGAGCTCCATGGCGGCATCGACGATCTTCTGGCGCGTTGCACTGTTCATGCCGGCAAGCATGCGCTCACTTGGTTGAACGGTCAATCAAATATTTGAGTGAGCGTTCAAATGGTCAATAAATCCCACTATTTCAGCTTTTTGCAAAAACTTCCTGATCAATCTTCCCAAGAAACATCGACGCCCAGGGCATCGATATTGTCCGTGAAATTGGGGTGTGCACGGCGGATCGGGTCGGCGTCGAGGATGGTCGATTCGCCGTCGATCGAGGCTGCCACCATAAGCAGGGCGATGGCCACGCGGATGATGTAGGGACTGGTCACCGTGGCCGGCACCAGCTTGCTGCCGCCGAAAGTAATCAGGCGATGCGGGTCGCACAGCAGGGTATGCGCACCGAACAGCGACAGCTCCGTATGCCAGGTCAGGCCGCCTTCGTAGACCTTGTTCCAGAACATGGTCTGGCCCCTGGCCTTCACGCCCAGCGCGATGAAGATCGGCAGCAGGTCAGCCGGGATATAGGGCCACGGGGCGGCTTCGACCTTGGTGGTCAGGTGGCTGGTGAAGTTCTGTTGCACCACCAGTTCTTCCGGCGCGTCGAGGCGCGACCAGCCGTCCTTGTGTTCTACATGGGCACCGAACTTCTCGAATGTCCGGTCGATCAGCATGAAGTCTTCAGGCTGGGTGTTGCGCACGGAAATGTCGCCGCCGGTCACTGCCGCCAGCGCCATGAAGGTGGCAACTTCGTGGAAGTCCTCGACGAAGGTGTAGTCGACCGGCTGGAAGTCGCGGAAGCCATCGACAGAGACCATCGAGGTGCCCTTGCCCCGGATCGTGGCGCCCATCTTCTCGAGGAAGGTGCACATTTCCTGCACGTGCGGTTCGCAGGCGGCGTTGACGATCTGGCTGGTGCCGTTCGCTGTCAGCGCGCTGATAATGAAGTTCTCGGTCGTGGTAACCGAGGCATATTCCAGCCACATGCGCGTGCCATCGGCCTTGTGCGTGTTGCGGAAGACAATGTCCTTGCCTTCGTAGCTGGTCTCCGCCCCGAAAGCCTTGAACACCTGCACGTGCGGATCGATCTCGCGCGCGCCGAGGGTGCAGCCCTTCACTTCGTGCTCCAGCCGGGCTTCGCCCAGCCGCATCAGCAGGCCGGGGATCATCATGATCGAGGCCCGCATGGCCTGCGGCAGCTTGGCCTTGGCGCTGGACGAAATGGTCGAATGGTCGATGGCGAAGGTCTTGGCCGCCTTGTCCCAGTGCACCGTGCTGCCCAGTTCCGAGAAGAAGGCGTGGATGCGGGTGACATCGGTGATCTCGGGAACGTTGCGCAGCATGATAGGCGCATCGCTGAGCAGCGTCGCGCAGAGGACCGGCAGGACAGCGTTCTTGTTGGCCGAGGGTTCGATCTTCCCGACCAGCGGCTGGCCGCCCCTCACGCGCAGAGTCTTCATTCGTCTTCCTTCAACTCGGTTCAGGCCCCTTTGGGACCCGCCTAGTAACCCATCAGTTTCAGCACTTCCTCGCGGCTCTTGGAGTCGCTGCGGAAGGTGCCCATCACCTTGCTGGTGACCATGTTCACGCCCGGCGTACGCACGCCGCGGGCAGTCATGCAGGCATGGCTCGCCTCGATCACCACGGCCACGCCGCGCGGATTGAGGTTATCCCAGATGCACTGGGCGACTTCGGCCGTCAGGCGTTCCTGGATCTGCAGGCGGCGGGCATAGCCGTGCAGCACGCGGGCCAGCTTGGAAATGCCCACCACGTGATCGGTCGGCAGGTAGGCAATCGCCGCCTTGCCGATGATCGGTGCCATATGGTGTTCGCAATGGCTCTGGAAAGGGATGTCCTTCAGCAGCACGATTTCGTCGTAGCCGCCGACTTCCTCAAAAATGCGTGACAGGTGCTGCGCCGGGTCCTCGCCGTAACCCTGGCAATATTCCTTCCACGCCCGTGCCACGCGCTTGGGCGTGTCGAGCAGGCCTTCGCGCGTCGGATCATCACCCGCCCAGCGCAGCAGGGTGCGGATCGCCTCCTGCACGTCTTCGGGAACTTCCGGCTTCTTGGTGCCATCGGGGTATTGCGGATTATCTTCGTCGGGGCCGACCAGGCTACTCATTCCCAATACGCTTTCTTGTCAATCTGTCCTTGGCTTTCGCCAATAGGCTGCCCGGACGGAAAAGGCCACGGTGTGGCGCGAGGATCTCGAACAGGTCCTCCGGTTCTTCGGGATCGAGCGTTTCGGTGATGGCGAGATCGCTTTCCCATCCCTCGTTCAAGCCCGGCTGGTAGGCACGCAAGTGGCGGGCATTGGTGTCGCCAATCGCGGCGATCAATTCCGCCATGCTACCGTGCTTCTCCAGCAGGCCGGGCATGTCCTCCACCGGCAAGCCCAGGTGTTCGGCCAGCAGGCTTTCGCGAATCTTGCGGATGCCGGACATGGCATGATCGTTGCCCGGACGATCGCAATCGATGAACACGTCGCATTCGCTGTCGAGGCCCATGGAGCGGTTGTTGAAATTCGCCGACCCGATGCGCAGCACCCGGTCGTCCACGATCAGCAGCTTGGCATGAACGTAGACCTGCGTGTTCCCCGAATAGGGAGCGTAGAGGTGGAAACGGTTATGCTCATCGATCTCGCGCAGTGCCTGCACCAGTTCGTTGCGCGCCGGGTTCATGGTCTTTTCTTCGAGCCAGCCCTCGGCGGTTTCCGGATGCACGATGACCACTTCGGGCGGATCATCCTCGGTCATGCGCTTGGCTATCGCCTCTCCGATCGACCGCGAGGCGAAGTACTGGTTTTCCGCATAAATGAAGTGCTTGGCGGCAGCGATCTGCTGCAGGAACAGCTCCTCCACCTCGTCGATCTTGCCCTCACCATCGATCGCCGGCCAGGTGCGCGCAATGCCGACTTCGACATCCTCGAACTCGGCCTCGAGATCGTCCGGCCAGGCGCTGTCCTCTTGCGGAGTCACCGGGGGCAAGACCTTCCCGCCCGCACGCCGCCACCGCATCATACCCAGCTCCTCCAGCTCGCGTGCGACCGGGCCTTCCACCAGCATGACGACATCGTGCCAGGGATCGTAGCACTCGCCATTCGGACGCTCACGCCCCGGATCGTCCTCCAGGTGGGCGCGGGTATCCCATCGGCCATTGGTCAGGTCGATCCCGCCGCAGACCGCGAAATCGGAATCGATGATGACCAGCTTCTGGTGCTGGGTGCAGCCCATCGGCATGACGTGGTCGAACTTGAAATCGATCCGCCGGTGCGGCCACCAGCGCAACAGGTCCAGGACCATGGCACCGCGGCCGATGAACTTGATGAAGCCCATCGACCACTTGAGGATGCGGATTTCCAGATTTGGTTGCTTCCTGCTCAGCCAGACGATGAAGCTGCCGAGCCGCGAGGGGTATTGTTTCCGCCAACCCTTCTGCCACCAGCGGCGACCGCGCGTCAGGTGGATGCGGGTATCGAAGTCCCAACCGATCATCAGGATCCGCTGGCGCGCCTTCAGCATGGCGCGCTGGATCACGTCGAAATAGTCTTCGCCGTCCACCACCACGCGAACGCGCCGGGCGCGGGCATAGCGCCACACGCCCGGTTCGATTGAACCGTCGTCCATCGCTTCGTGCTGCTTTGTGTCTGGCGCCAAGCGACTACTCCGGAGCCGAGGATCAGGCCTTGGCGTCTTCCATCTTTTCAGGCGTCACCGCGGCGTCGGCCTTCTCTGCCTGCTTGCGGCGATCGAACACGCCACGCATGTGCGCGCGATCGTCTTCGGTCAACAGCTTCTCGAAATCGGGGAAGTGATCGTCTTCTTCCTCATCGATGTGATGGCGGTAGTCGTGATCGAGCTGCTTGAACTTGGCCATCCACGCCGGCGACGACATGTCGGTGGCGGCTATGTCATTCATCAGCTCGTCCAGCTCATGGTGCTCTGCTACCGAATGGCGCGTCTCGTCGGTCGCCTCGGGCTTGCGCAGCATGGTGGAATAGAGCGCCTGCTCTTCGGCTGCCGCATGCCCCTTCACCTCCAGGGTAAATTCCTCGAACAGTTCACGCCGCTCCTCACTGTCGCCGCTGGTCTCGGCAAGCTTGTCGAGGATCTTCCGGTGACGTTCGTGGTCTTCCTTCAGGCGGGCGAAGATATCTTCGGACATGGATGGGTACTCCTGTGATTGCATTTGCATAATCAACAGGAGAGCGAGGCGGTTGTTCCGAAGCGCGGACCAAAGCAGGTGGTCTGGTACGAAAGGCTTTTCCAGATCCCGGAACCAAAAAAGGGACCGACCCGTCGGGCCAGTCCCTTTCTTGGCGCGCCAGGAAGGATTGTCTCGCTCGCTTCACTCGCTCGCCGTCTCCGGCAGCTGCGCTGCCTCCGACTCCGAACGGGTTCGCCCATTCATACCGCCCCACCAAAAAAGGGACCGACCCGTCGGGCCAGTCCCTTTCTTGGCGCGCCAGGAAGGATTCGAACCTCCGACCGCCTGATTCGTAGTCAGGTACTCTATCCAGCTGAGCTACTGGCGCGCATTGGAGGGCGGCACATAGGCAGGTGGCGGCAGCTTGGCAAGGCCCTATCGGACCAGTTGTTGCAATAGTCTGCGATCCATCGGGGCAAGCGCCAATTGCGCCGCCTCGGCCGGATCAAACCAGCCCCAAGCCTGCCCTTCATGGCCGACTGGTTCCCCCTTGTGCGACCGACAGGTGTAAAGATTGAGGACAATCGCTGGATTGCCGCCTTCCTCGGCAAAGGCGAAAGGCAAGAGCGCTGCCGGATCGAGCGCGATGCCAAGCTCCTCGGCTATCTCCCGCACCAGCGCAACCTGCGGAATTTCCCCGCTTTCCACCTTGCCACCGGGGAACTCCCACAGGCCGCCGTGGTGCTTCCCCTCAGGCCGTTGCTGCAACAGGATTCGGCCGTTCTGATCGAGAAGCGCCACGGCAACGACCAGAATCCATGTCGGAATTTTTTGCACTCGGAAGGACCTCGGAAAGGAATTGTTAGGGTTTGAGTGGGAAACGGTTGGCTGTCGCACTTCAACTAGGGGACCAAGTCGTGTTTGCGAAATCATTCATGAAAGAGCTGCTGCACGACACCCGTGGAGCAACTGCGATCGAGTACGGGTTGATTGCCTCGCTTATCGTCATTGCCATCATCACTGCCATGCAGGGATTTGCCAATGCCAGCGAGAACATGTGGGGCATCATCGAAGACAAGTACCAGGAGTCAAACAACAGCTGATCGGCTTAGGAATTTGTCAACGAATAGCCCGTAAATCAAAAATCGCTCGATCGGTTCTCCCGGTTGAGCCGGGTACCGAAGACCAACCAGGAGACTACAAATGACCTTCTTCAAGAACATGATCCGTGACGAACAGGGTGCAACCGCCATCGAATATGGCCTGATCGCTGCTCTGATCGCTGTCGCTGCCATCACTGCCATGCAGTCGCTGGGCAACGAACTGGACGACACCTTCGGCAACGTGAAGTCGGAACTCGACGACGCCAACGCCAACAACTAAGTCCAACCGGACTTAAGAAGAGGGCGGCAGGGAAACCTGCCGCCCTTTTTCTTTGCGTGAAGCAGATTGCAGCGTCGGCGCGGCTTACACCGCTCCGGCGCTTAATTGTGCCTAGTTGGAACGAACGACGATCTTGTATTCGCGGCCCGGCACGACGTTGGCCGTGGAAGACAGGCCGTTGAGCACACGGAAGCGGGCTTCCTGGGCATCGTCGTAGGCCATCCGCCGCGACAGCGTCGCCACCGTATCACTACGCGCCGCCGTCACGATATCGATTCGCCGCGGCACCACGCTGCCCGCCTCGCTGGCACTGATTCGCCGCATCGAGCTGTAGAGCGAGTTGAACGTTCCTGACTGGCCCGCCGGGGTGATCGACTGGAAGTGATAGGCGGTGGAATTGTCGAACTGGTAGGCGAAGACGGTCACATCGACCTGCTGCTGCCCGTTGTTCACGCGTACCGTGGCATAGGCTGCGGGCAGTCCGTTCACGGTGGTGCGGCTGACGCTGGAGGGTGAAAGCTGCTGCTGGTCTCCGCCGATGGCGGTGAACACGCTGCGGACATAGGCGTCGAGATCGCCGCTATATTGCCCCAGGGTCAGCTGCGCGCGGCCGGCATCGCCGTTGATCGACACGGCGCGCGTGCCGTTGATCATGTAGAAGCCCTGCGGCGCGGTGAAGCTGAAACGCAGGACCGGGTGGATGAAGGTGCTGCCTTCGATCACGCCCTGCTGCGGATCGTCACCGTAGATCATCCCGTCGATGCGACTGAGGAAGGTCTCGCGATTGAGCACGCCGGTGCCATTGCCGGCCAATTGCACGGCGTTTTGCACGCGGCTGGCCGGATCGGGGTGCGTTGACGCCCATTCGGGGATCGTCGCGTTGTTGCGTCCCTGCAGCTGGGCATCGAGCTGGTTCTGTGCCGCGAGGCTCGAAAGCAGGGTGGCCATGGCGCGTGGATCGTATCCGGCGCTGTTGAGGTATTCGACGCCCAGCTGGTCAGCCTCCAGCTCCTGGCTGCGCGAATAGGACAAGGTAAGGGCCTGCGAACCCTGCAGCGACAACTGCGCCAGTTCGGAACTGCCGAGCAGGCCACCGCCGATTACCGCACCCAGCAAACCGAGCAGCTGGTTGCGCTGCGCCCGTTCCTGGCGGCGAGCTGAGTGCCGCGCGGCTACGTGGCCAACTTCGTGGCCCAGAACGGCAGCCAGTTCGGCCTCGT